>CAMCBW010000057.1 GCA_945873105.1 Tangfeifania diversioriginum | reverse complement strand
GATTAAAAGTAGCAAAATCAACCATTAAAAACCAAATCTTTGACTCTATACTCAATTATAGCCATGAGTGGTCAATGATTTTCAATTAATATCAATTTTCAGCTACTTGTCAATAAAAAAGAGAGGCTGCCTTTTCAGACAGCCTCTTTTGATTTATGTGGGTTTTCGGATGATGTCAATGTGTTGAATGCCCCAATCAAGCCGACTTTCAAATTTTTTCTGGGCAAGAGCCGGAAGGCCGATTCCTGAAACAATTGCCGTTGATCCGATTGTGGCATTTTTAATAAAATTTCTTCTTTCCATAATTGGATGAATTAATCAGAGGAGGGTAGATTGCAATAAAATCACTGCAGGGATTGGCTAGTAGCACTATGGAATTGGGTGCCTCTTTCGGGAAGAACAGTCCATTGTCGGATAAATTGTTGTAGATCATGTACCAAAGTTAAACGATATTTGAAACACTTACCAATCTGCACTTTAGTCCTCTAAATTATTCCCCCATGTTGGTTTTCGGATCTGGCATAAAAAGTTTTGCCAACGAATCATGGGTATCCTCAAGTTCGAATTCCGCAGGATCCCAGGTTTCCTCTTCATCCAGTCCAAGCCATTCCTTCAGCTCTTCATGTTCGGGATGGGCAGGGTTGGCGAGCGCTATCTTCAGATTTGCGTATCCGGGGATACCGCCGCAATCTTCGGGCGGGCATTGGCCTTCACCGTCGGTGCAAGATGGCTGGCTGATCTCTTCCTCTACAATTTTCTCCAGTGTAATCTGATGGTCCCAGTTGTCGCCAAAATCATAGATGTAGTGGAATTTTTGTCCTTTTTTGTTGAAATATTCCGACAAAGGCGTTTCCGACGATTCCATCTTCTTTCCCTTTCCAAGATCATCTTCCTCTTCATCTATTTCCATGATCTGTGGAGACGAATTCCATCCGCCGGGCGAGAAAGCATAAAGATGTTCACTCCACCAGCCAAATGTCTCCTGGATAATTTCATGGAACAGCCTAAAGGAGTAGTGCGACGGAACAATCAACCTTCGCCATACCGGGGGATTGTTGATCCCTTGGATCTGAACTTTAAACTGAAGGCCAGGACTTTTTGTTTGAAGGTTTAGCTGTATTTCCTCATCCAACTCGTCATCCCATTTATCTTCGTCCTCCTCCAGATCCGGGTCCCAATCTGCTTCATCAATGATGGTGTAGTTACCAGGACCTGCCATACGGTCGAGCTGGGCAATGATCTGCCTTACCCGAGCATCACTTTCAGATGGTCCGTGTAGGTAGAGAGGTTTGCCATTGTGACCACATTCTATTTCAATCAGTTCCACCTCATCCGTATCTTCTTCCAGGATGTATTGCGCTACTGAAGAATAATCTTTATGAGGCTTGAACCCGTACTCCCCGGCAAATTCAATGCCGGCAAGAACAATGTTGTGTGCCAGGGGGTAAGGAATATTTATATTATCTATATTTCTATCCATCAGATCGAGAAACTCCTGGTATTCGCTTTCGGGTACATTGAAACGCCAGGTGGCATCTTTTACCCCCAGGCATTTTAAATCGACCAGGAATAGGCCGAAAGTGAGATTGTTGTTGGTGTGCCTGCGGGCGACCAACACATCGGCCAGCCCCGATTCCTTCCACTCTTTGTTTACCCTGCATTCGCTGATGGGCAATGTGCGGGCCCTTTGCCTGATGTAGTTTTCGGGACTCAGCATTTGCACTACTTTTCCTTTTTTCTCATTTGCCATCCTAACGGAATTTTAGTGAGCAGCTAAATTATAAATTTGTCGCAAAAAGAAAGAGGCAATCCGATTGGATCCCTCTCTTTAAAAAAATTTAAGGCTGATAACTTGAATCACCTCAGAAAATATCTTCCCTCCCTTACTGAAAAGATATCCAATCTGATCATCTCGTTACCAGCCTCAACACAAAAACTCTTTGAAAGTTTTTAATTACTGCTTGATACCTGACTCAAAAATATTGCAAATAGTTTTTATTGGCGAACTTGGTTTTTTATCGTATCGTTTTGTAGTATAATCGCAATATTAAAATTGATTATATAGCTTAATATCAATATTATACAACTTATTTTTGATGACCGGTGATAATCTTGCAAATCCTCCCACGTTTAATTTAATTCGGTGCAAATAAAGATGTTTATCTTCCTAAAACAATGATTATTTTCGTATTCGAATAACGTTCACGATATTTGGTAGACCAATTTAAGCTTATGTCAAAATTACTCTCTCCACTCTGCCTCAAAAGCGTCACTTTGAAAAACAGGATTGCCATTTCACCCATGTGCCAGTACAGCGCAGTGAATGGATTCGCCAATGACTGGCATTTGGTGCATATGGGCAGCCGGGCTGTCGGAGGTGCCGGATTGATTATTCAGGAGGCAACAGCAGTCTCTCCAGAAGGACGGATTACCCCGGGTGATTTGGGATTGTACCAACCAGGGCATGTGGCGAAATTGAAGCAGATCACCTCTTTTCTTCTGGAGCAAGGTACGGTTTCCGGGATACAATTGGCCCATGCCGGGAGAAAGGCATCTTGTTCTGAGCCTTGGAAAGGGGGCAGGCAAATCACGCCGGGAATGGGAGGATGGTCAATTGTGGCTCCTTCGGCTATGCCTTTTTATGCCTCGGATGGAGTGCCCGATGCTTTGGATTTTATCGGAATTCAAAAAGTAGTGGCCGATTTCGCTATTGCAGCCTTGCGGGCTTTGGAGGCTGGCTACCAATTGCTGGATATACATGCTGCCCACGGGTACCTCGTTCACCAGTTTCTCTCTCCCCTCAGTAACCACAGAACGGATGATTATGGGGGTAGTTTTGAAAACAGGATTCGTCTCTTGCTGGAGATCCTGGATGGGGTTCAGCGCGAATGGCCCAGGGATCTTCCCTTGTTTGTCCGAATCTCTGCTACTGATTGGGCCGATGATGGATGGAATCCGGAGGAAGCGGTCAAGCTGGCGGCTATTTTGAAGCAAAGGGGAGTTGACCTCATTGATTGTTCTTCCGGAGGATTGCTTCCTGATGTAAAAATACCGGTGGGGCCGGGTTTCCAGGTAAAGTTTGCCGAAACTATCCGAAAAGAAACCGGGATTCTTACCAGTGCAGTGGGTCTGATTACAGATCCCCTTCAGGCAGAAGAGATTCTGGAGCGTGGGGCAGCAGACCTAATCATGTTCGGGCGTGAATCACTTAGGGAGCCTTACTTTCCTTTCAAAGCTGCAGTTGAATTGAAGGATGAAATTGCATGGCCTCTCCAGTATATCAGGGCCAAACCTTAAGTTACAAGTAGTAATATCCTATTTCCATTTTAACCATACACAAGTACCACAAAAAATGAAAAGATCTCTTTTGCTGAGCCTCTTGATTACCGTAGCGACTATTTCAATGGCCCAACCCTTTGGGATGGGAGGAGTCACCTGGATGGCTGACGGAAACAGCTATGCTTCGGTTGAAAAGTACACCATCACTTTGACAGAACTTCCGTCCATGTCCAAAAAGATTTTGTATGATTTGGACAAGGTGATACCCAGGGATGAAAAGCAGCCTCGTACCATCTCTTCCTTCTTGCTCTCAAAAGATAGCAGGAGTGTTTTACTGAAAATAAATACGAAGACAAAATACCACAAGACAACTGGTGAGGTATGGGTTTACAATTCGGAAAAGGGAGAAATTGTACAATTGGGTAAAAGTCTTCAGCCTGACTGTCTCATGTATCCGAAATTCTCTCCGGATGCGAAAAACGTAGCCTATGTCTACCAGAACCGTTCCAATCAGAAGGTGGTTTACAATCTGTATGTCGAAGAGGTGAAGAGTGGCAAGATCAGGCAACTTACCTTCGGTACTGAAGATCGTATCATCAATGGCACTTTTGATTGGGTGTATGCCGAAGAGTTGTTTTGCACCGATGGTTTCAGGTGGAGCCCGGATGGTACCCGGATCGCCTATTGGAACGTTGATGCATCCAAAGTACGGAATTACCTGATGCTGAACACCACCGATTCGACCTATTCCTTTACGGTTCCGGTAGAGTATCCCAAAGCAGGAGAAGATCCTTCGCCAGTCAAGGTTGGTGTGGTAGATGTTGCAACTTCCAAAACGAAATGGATGGATGTAGAAGGAGACCCGCGGCAACATTACCTCACCAAGATGGAATGGTCTTCGAACAACGAATTGATCCTTCAACAACTCAACCGCAAGCAGAATGTCTCAAAAATCTGGCTGGCGAATAGCAACGATGGCAAATGCAGGGTGTTGTGGAGCGATACTGACAAGGCCTGGGTTGACCTTGAGGCTACCTGGAATACCAACACAAACGTTGGCTGGAATTGGATTGAAGGAGGCAAGGCCTTTGTATGGGCCAGCGAAAAGGATGGATGGCGTCACCTCTACCGCATCGGGATGGATGGGAAGGAAAGTCTTGTTACCAAGGGAAATTTTGATGTGATCAAACTCTACCTGATCGATGAACCCAACAACCTGGTCTATTTTGCGGCAACACCCGAAAATGCGACCCAGCGTTATCTTTTTGCCACAAAACTGGATGGAAGCACCATTCCCTGGCGGATCACTCCGGCAAAATTTTCGGGGACCAATGATTACCTGGTTTCTCCCAATGGGAAATGGAGCAGGCACTCCTTCTCGGGTTATCAATACCAGCCAGGTTCTGAATGGGTTGCATTGCCAGACCACCAACCTATTGATCCTGCAAAGAGTCTGGAGAAAAATTTAAAAGAGGATCCATTTGGCAAGCAAATCTCCTTTTTTAAGGTTACCACCGAAGATGGTATCATCTTGGATGGGTGGATGGCAAAGCCCAAGGATTTTGATCCTGCGAAGAAATATCCCGTATTCTTTTATGTTTATGGGGAACCATGGGGATGTACGGTCTTCGACAACTCGAGACTGGGAAGGTCAGGTCAGTTTGGCGGAAATGTAGCTGACATGGGGTATCTCTATGTGGCAGTAGATTGCCGCGGCAGCTTGGCTCCACGTGGCCGCGACTGGCGGAAATCGATTTACCGTCAGGTAGGACGGTTGAATATACGGGATATGGCCATGGGTGCCAAAGAGGTGCTGAAATGGAGTTTCTGTGATACCAGCAGGGTGGCAGTACACGGTTGGAGTGGTGGCGGCTCCTCTACCTTGAACATGATGTTCCAGTACCCTGAAATCTTCAAAACAGGGATTGCCGTTGCTGCGGTGGCCAATCAGCTGGCTTACGACAATGCTTACCAGGAACGATACATGGGAATTCCTGCAGAGACGAGGGAAGATTTCATCGCCGGATCCCCCTACACGCATGCCAAAAACCTGAAGGGGAACCTGCTGGTTATTCATGGGACCGGTGATGACAATGTCCATTTTGCCAATGCGGAGAAGCTATTCAATGAACTGATTCGCTTCAACAAGCCATTTCAGATGATGGCCTATCCCATGCGGTCGCACGGAATTTACGAGGGGGAAGGGACCTCCCAGCATCTTTCCACCATCAGCAAGAAATTCCTGTTGGAGAACTGTCCTCCCGGAGGAAGATGATGGAGGAACTTTCCTGGTAAGCAGGAAGTTTAATCTTTGAGTCGCCTGAGTCCTTCCCTGCCCAATTCAATCAAATGCAGGCAGTTTTGCCTGTTCCGCTTTGTCAGGTCGTCATTCCATATTTGCAGGTCTGGCATGGAAACGGCAAAATAGTCGAGTTTGAAGGGATCGTCCAGGTGAATTGCTCCAAAGTTTACCAGGGTTTCGAATCGTTGCCTTGCTTTCTCCGGCAGATTGAGTTGGATAAAGGCGAGTCCCTGGTAGAAAATGGTATCGGGTTGCTGGTCGTTGTAGAAGATGGCAGGGAGGGGTTCACTGATCCCGGTGGAGGCTTTTTGCCAGCATTCGTGTGCCAGCGTTGTATTTCCAACACCCTGGTAAGCACAACCCAGCCAATAGAACAGGGCATTCTCCTGTGCCCCGTAGAGTTTTCCCTCACCGAGATTGTCGGGATAGATGAACGCGGCCTGCAGTCTTGAAACTGCATCCTCATATCTCTTTGCTGCAATGGCCTGTTTACCCAACTCTGTCAGGCTGAATACATATTGGGAAGTGACTTTCCCTTCCCCTCCCTCCCATGGGTGGAATTTGCGGCAAGAGAGGAGTCCAAGGGCCTTTTCATGGAATCCAAGGGTGTTAAGCAGGGTGACGTGCTCCAGGTAAAGATCATCCCTCAAATCAACCAGATGCGGGAATTTTTTTAAGGTATCAAGTCGAATGCCAGGAGCGAAATTTAACCGTTTGTACAATTGATCGAGTTCCATCAGGATGCGGGCATCTGCTGGATCCAGTTCAAAGGCTCGCTTCAATTCAGTTAATGCTTTTTCCGGGTCATTTAGTTTGTTGAAACAGGCAAGGGCCAGGTTTCGGTGGACGGTTGGAAAGCTGTCGCCAATTCTGGAAGATAATTCCCAGTTTTCGATCGCTTCTGCATATTGGCGGTGGTGGTACCAGAGATTGCCCAGGTAATAGGGAGCTTTGGCATCTGCAGGATTTTTCTTTTTGGCCCATTCCAGCACTACCACAACTTCCGGCTGAATGGGGAAGCAGTAGTCAGGTGAAGCGGCCGCAGCTTTGTTCAAGGTGGCCAATGCATCCGCAGAGTTGCCTTTCTGCTCGCAGAACCAGGCTTTGAAGTACCAGGCCAATGGGTAAACCGGACGATCTTTTTGTTCCCGGATTCCAAGGTCAATCAGTTCGATGGCTTCATCGTACAGCCCGGCTGCCGCAAAATCGAGGGCAAATTCCAGATAGGTATGGATGTTACTGCGGATTCCTGCTATTAAACCTGACAGTTCTGCGACACTCTCAGGTTGTTGGAGGTGCTTTTCGAATTGGACGCCAAAATTAAATGGATCCAGTTTTAAGGATGCTTCGATTAGTGTTTTTGCATCGGCAGTCCTGCCAAGTTTTCTGAGGATGCTTGCCTTCAGTTGCCTTGCCTTGTGGTTGTGCCAGTTACGGAGGAGGGAGCGGTCGATGAGATCCAGCCCCTCCTCCCAATTGCCTCTTTTGGTGGCGATCCTGGCCAGCTGGAAATAGCTGTTTTCCATCCAGGCGGCATTCCAGGTTGATTTGTAGAAGGAGTCATAAGCTTCCTGTTCATTTCCCTGGAAGAGTTGGGCAAGTCCAAGGTTGTAGAAGGCTTCTCCGTCGATGGGATTTGGATTGCGCTGGGTAATTGTCCCGACCGCTGTGATGAAATAACTTTCGGCCAGCGTAAATTGGCCCCGACGCAGGTACCAAAGGCCGAGCGCATTGTTGCAACGACTGTCGTGTGGATCCCTTTTGAGGGCTTCAAGGTAATAATCGCGGGGATCGTAGGTGGCGTGGCGGTATTGCTCGAGGTGTAAGGCTGTCAGAAAGAGCTCTTCATTGCTTTCAATTTCTGAAGGAAGCCTGGCTGGTTTGGCAGCCTCCGGAATCGGTTTATGCTGGTCAGGTTCGGGTTGCCAGTCTACAAGCAGTTTGTTTCCAGAGGTCAGGATTTCGATTTTGAGCAACTTTGGGTCTTCTGATGCCAAAATTGGAACTGATTTTTCATAGGAGTTTCCCGGGTGGAAATCGAACAACTCTTCCAGTAGAATTTTGCCTGCAATCTTTAGCACGATCCTTGCATTCAGATGTATGGAAGTAGTAAAAATCTTCAATGTTGCTTTTCCCTCCCCAAATTCCAAATTGACCATGGCTTCCTTGGTGGCATTCTTTACGACCCCGATATCCCGGTAGGGCATGAAGTATTGGGAGAAGGTTTTTTCTTCCCCCGGCATCAGCCAGGAAAAGTCGGGCTGGTTGTCGGTGTAGACGCCACACATCAGTTCGATGTAGGGTCCGTCTTCATCCGTCAGGTTGCGGTCCCATGCCTGGCCGAAATCGCTGTGTCCCCAGGTCCATTGCTTTTTGCCCGGGGAAACATGGTGGTTAGCGATGTGCAGCAATCCACCCCGCGAATCGTGTTCGTAACCTCCGACAAAATTGTACTTGGAGTTGATGGCCATGTAAGAGGTTGGGACCGGAATATTTTTGTATCTCGAAATGTCAGTTCCGGGCGAATAATCAACCTTGTAATAGGTACCCTTTGCCAGTGGAAATTCTGAAACATCCCTTTTGCCATGGTCGAAGACTGCATGTACGTCGGGTGGGAAGACGGACTGGAAATCGTCGTTGACTTTGACAGCCGGATTGGCCCACCAGAGGAAGGTCTGCGGAAAGTTGGTGCGGTTGTATAGTTTAACCTTTATTTCGAGGTAGGCCTTGTCAGGATAGAGCGTAAAACCAGCCATCCCACGGGTACGGAACATTCTTTCCACTTCGCTGCACCAGACCGTCACACTTCCATCCTCGTTCTCTTCAATGGCGTGATCGACCGGTTCGAAGGTGGAGGGACGGTGATGCTGTGGCCAGTTGAACTCGATGCCACCCGAAATCCAGGGTCCGGTCAATCCAACCAATGCCGGCTTGATGACCTGGTTGTAGTAGACAAAATGACGCTGTTTGGATTTGTCCCAGGCCATCTGGATCCTGCCTCCCAACTCTGGGAGGATCATTATTTTCAGGTATTGGTTTTCGAGGAAGATAGCATTCCATTCGCGTTCTTCCCTGGTATCCAGAATTTTTTCGATGACCGGGTGAGGATAGACCACTCCACTGCTACCCTGGTAGACACGGTTTTCCAGAAACATTGGATTCTTTTCGGGTTTTCCTATGCCGTAGGTAGGAATGATCACTTTTTGGTACCACGCTGAAGCAAATGCTTCCCCTTTCCATTCTGAATGGGAGGAGAATGGATCGTTGCCAATTGTCTGCATGACTTTAACTGTAAGCTGATCTATTTAATTTTGCTGATTTTGAGCATCACCACACCTTGAACAGGAACCTTTGTACTGTACTTTTCAGCGAATCTTCCCAACTCTTTTTGCCGCCACAGATCTCGAACAGTCTGTTTTCCTGTTAACTGCAAGGCATTCCAGTCAGCCGTGATTTCTGATTCCGATTTGCCATGGTTAAACAGCCCTACAGCTTTTGAACCATCGGCCAACTCCTTGACCATCAGGAAGCAGTCGTTGGGCAGCATCACCACGGTTCCGCATTTACCCAAAGGATCCTGGTCGACCTCAATCACTTCCGGATTGCAGAGGATGTTGAGGGTAAAATCGTCCAGTTTTGACATATCCCCACTGAAAATCAGTGGCGCTGCCATCAGGCACCAGAGCGACATGTAGGAATACTGTTCATCAGCTGTCAGTTTACAAGGCTGAGGCAGGGTGAAATTGGATCCAATCTGGGAGCCAAACATGCCAATCTGGAGGTAGTCCGGATCGTTCCAGGAACCGGGTTTGGAATAGGCTCCATGTTCTGCATTCTTTAGTGCCACGGCAAAGAAGCGGTCGAGTTCGAATCCCAGGTCGCCGGCGGTGCGCCAGCAATGACCACCGACCTTCGTTCCCCATTCCCATACATTACCCATGCCATACTGACATAGGTTGTAGACGATGTCGCGGGATTGCTTCTTCAGGGCATTGCCCATCAGCAGGTAGGGTTTCTGCATGGCCTCCAGCGACGGCTCCTTCCCGGCAATCCTTGAATAGGAGCACCAGTCGTATTTCAGAAAGTCAAAGCCCCAAGCGGCAAAGCGGGCAGCGTCCTGTTCTTCATGTCCGTAGGATCCTGCCAGACCGCAGCAGGTGTTTGGTCCGGGGGAGGTATAAATACCGGTTTTTAGTCCTTTGGCATGGATGTAATCTGTCATACCCTTCATGTCGGGGAAGTGGATGTTGGGGAGAATATCGCCACCACTGTCTCGCAGCGGGCCTACACGGGTGGAATCCTGCATGTATTTCAGTGTCTTTTCTGCATTCATCCAGCAGTCGTCGATGTTGACATACTGGTAGCCAACGTCTGCCATTCCGCTGGAGATCATCGCATCTGCCGCCTGGCGCATGGTTTTGTCGTCGATCCTGTTGTAATGGACATACCAGGAGTTCCAGCCCATCGGTGGGGTGAGTGAGAGTTCGTCCCCTGCAATGATCTTAAAGCTCCTTTTGTTTTTCCCTTTGGCATTGGTTGCCTGAAAAACAACTTTGTATTCACCTTTTTCTGGGGTAGTTCCGGTGACAATTCCTGTTTCCGAATCCAGGTTTAGCCCCCGGGGCAATCCTTTTGCTGAAAAACTGATGGGTCGATCGCCCTGGCAAGGGATCCTGTAGAGGAATGGATTGCCTGGTCTGCATCCATAGACAAGGGGCCCATTGATGCGGGGTGACTTCGATGGGACTGGTGTGCATATTTCCTTTTCATCTGAAGAAATTGGAGAATATCGCTCATTGCTGTTGGCAACAAATGGAATAGTCGCTATTCCAAAAAATGCAATCAGTAAACCAAAAAATATTTTCCTTAACATGATGTGTCCTTTTAAAGGTTAACCATTTTAATTTGTAAGTTTCTGAATGATAGAGGCACTTACCGGAGTAGTTGGATTGAATTGGTTGCCAGTCATGTATCTCTTCAGGCTGTAGAGGAGTTGCCGGGCTTCGGGACGATTTCCCAGATCAGAGACAAGGTCGATTCCGGAAATAAGTATGCGGCCTTTTCCGGCTTTTGCTTCGAAAAGGAGTGCCAGCGGACGGTTGGTGAACCAGTCGTCGATCACCCGGACCAATGGTTTTATTTCTGAGGGGTAGGCTGCAAGATTGATGGCTCCGGAGTGGCTCATGGCATCCCACCACTGCCAGTTGCTGTGGTATTCGCTTGGAAAATCTGCCAGTGCAGGTTGTTTAGGGTCGCACAGGATGCCCAGTGTATGGGGCGGTTGTCCTTTGGTCCAGGCAGTATTCCAAAAGATACTTGAAAATCCTATGGCCACGTTTCCGCCAAATTCAGGCTTTAAGGTTCCTTTTTTCAGGGTAAGCAATACGGTGCCACCCTCCTCCAGCAGTTTTTGGGTGGCCTGATCCAGGGAGGTAACTACCCTGATTTTTTCTTCGTTGGCCATAGGATCATTTTTTGCCGGATAGACCCAGAAATCCCAACTATTGGTGAATGCAGCAACGGTTACCTCCAATTTTAGCTTCTCAGCCTTGTTCCGAAGGGCAAGGGGCAAAGAGATGGTTCCAAGCTGGAACCCATTGCCCAGTGGAATGTCGCAGGTTTTCAATTTTCCCGCCTTCACCGTTTTTCCCTGTTGATCTGTAATTTTCCATTCCGGAGTGCATCCTGCCAATGGGAAATCACCATAGTGAGCAACCTCGACAACGGCTTCAAAAATGTCATTGCTGGTATAGATGAATTTTTTCATTCTGGCCAGGGGTACCGTAGCATTGCAGAACTGATTGTATTCTTTGGGGGTGATGTATCCTTTCTCTTCCCAGAAGGGATCGAGAACCCCAACGAGCGCTGTGCCCTGACCTGGAAAATCATGCAAATCCAGTAGTTGGAAGCCTGCAAATCCTTTTGTACGCAGCGCCGCTTCGATGTCTGCCTTGTAGCAGAGTGCCTGCAGTTTGCCTGAGGCAAGCAGGAAGCTGTCGGCCAGTTGTCCCATGCCATTGCGTTGAAGGGTTTCCTGAAAGATCTCAAAGTTTTTGGCACGGACAACACCATCGTATTTGGGAATCTCTTTAAAATTTGGATAGACGCACCATTGTCCGATTTCGTGGCTTACTACCGGCTGTGTGAGTTTGGCGATTTTGGCCGACCAATCGTAAGCATTGGTTGGTGCAGCGCCATTGATGATGCTTTTCAGCCCTTCACCCCATCCCTGTATCCTGGGAGCCGGATTGCTGAGGAAATCGTTTTCGGGCAGGTCGGGCCATCCGGCTCCGGAGGTGTAGATTCTCCGGCTGTCCTTCTCTTTCCAGTAGGTGACAAATTGGCTCAAAAATGGCTTGAAATTGCGACCGCCAGGTTCATTCCCGTATGCCATCATGCAGAAGGAGGGGTGGTTTCCGTATTCTTCCACCATACGTTGGCTCTCTTCGTAGAGGTATTTGTCGAAAGGTTTTCCATCCCCCAGGGAGGTGGATTGGTTGCACCAGGAGGAGCACTCCACATGCAGGTAGAATCCTGCCTGGTCGGCTGCTTCGAAGGCCGCTTCAGGGGGGCACCAGGAGTGAAAACGGAGGTGATTTAGTCCATGCGCCTTGCAGATATTATAGATATGGAGCCACTCTTCCGTTGAGGTGGGTGGATATCCTGTCTTGGGGAATATGGCACATTCGAGCGTTCCCCTCAGGTAGAGGGGCTTCCCGTTGATCAGGAGCTGGTTGCCTTTGGAACTAATTTCCCGCATCCCGAAGGTGGTTTTGAAGATATCAGTCTGCTTTGTGTTATTTTCAGTCAAAACTGCAGTTAACTTGTAGATGTCTGGATGAAACTCACTCCAGGGTCTGATGCTGTCTCCCATGGAGAAGTTCATGGTCAGGAGATTCTCTCCGTTGCCCAGTTCGAAATCGTTTGTTTTGATGTAAGCAGGATAAACTCCATTGACATTCAGATCGATACTTATCTTTGCAATTTTCCCGGTAGGATTTTGAACTTTAATTTTGGCGGCGATTTTTTTCCCTGCTAAATCGGGATAAACCTGGATGTTGTCAATGTTTATCAGTGATTTGGCTTCGAGATAGAGCTGTCCCACCATGCCGTTCCAATTGGTCTGGGTATGGTCGGAGATGCTGTGTGAATTGAGTCCGGGATCAATCTCCTTGGTTCGGTTGTCTATACAAACAGTCAAGGTATGTTTCCCGGGGGAAAGAAGGGGCGTTAAATCATAGGAGTGCGGCGTTCCCAGTGAATTGCGCATGCCTGCCTCCTGGTTGTCAACCCACAACCTGCTTTCCCAGTGGCATCTTTCGAGGAAAAGCCGGATGTTTTGACCTTTCCAGCCAGTTGGTATCATGATCTCTTTCTGGAACCAGGCGGCGCCCTGGTAGTGTTTCAGGGATTGCAGCCAAAATGGAATCTTTATATTTCCAGGTTCCCTGTATTTTGCATATTCCATATTTTTGAAATAGGAACTGTCGACTATTTGGCCGGTCCATTGGGTTCTCAGGTTAACTTCATCCCCTTTCCCATTGGTTGACATAGAGCCGGGTAGGACGATGGAATCTGATAGATTCTTTTCATGCCATCTCTCTGTGATCCCTTTGTCACCAGGATCGACGGCGAATTTCCAGGTTCCTGAAAGATCGATTTTGTTGGATGTGGTTTGACCAAAAGCAGCTATTGTCAGAAAAATCGACAAGATTATGAGTCTAAATTTAATCATAACAGTTTGTATTATAGGTTAATCCAAGGAATGACCATTAGTTTACAGGCGTGATCCGGGCAATCCATCCACCACCTTTTGCCAGGTTGATTTTAAGGGTTTCACCGGAGGTGAAATCAAACGCTTTCATCTTGTAATCCTCTGCCCTGGTGTTGGCATTGATCCCATCTTCGATCAGGGTGATGTGGTATTTCCCCTGTTTCAGAAAATCTGTGGACAGTTCAAATTTTCGTGCTGTATTGTTGGTAGTGGCTCCTACAAACCAATTTGCACCAGATCTGCGGGCAAGGATGGTGTATTGGCCTATTTTACCCTGCAACAAACGGGTCTCGTTCCATTCTACGGGAATCCTTGCAAGGAAATCGGAACACTCTTTTTCCCTGTAATAGTCGGAGGGAGAATCGGGCAACATCTCCATAGGGCTGCTGAGTATGACAAAAAGTGCCATGGAGTGGGCCCGGGTACCTTGTCCCATCGGGTAATCACCCACTGCACGAAAGTTCTCTTTGGTGGAGTTTCGCATGGTCCCCGGGATATAGTCCATGGCTCCGGTAAACATCCGGATGTAGGGCAAAAGATTGTGGTGTTCGGTATTATCCCAGGTGCTCCAACCGCTATACTCAAATTCAATCAACGACTCACGGGTAAGTAGATTGGGGTACTTCCGGCTTAACCCTTCAGGTTTGTATGCCCCGTGAAAATTGAGTACCATCTTTTTCTCAGCGGCTTTCCGGGCTACCGCCTCGTAAAACTCCACCATAACCTGGTCATCCCGGTCCATGAAATCCATTTTTATCCCCTTGATTCCCCACTTTTCGTACAGATCGAAGGCCTGGTCCCACTGTTTGTAGAGGGAGTGCCAGATCACCCAGAGCATCACATCCACCCCTTTGGATTTGGCATACGCGGTTACTTCGGGCATGTTCAAGCCTGGTATTTCACGGAGCAAATTTTCCGAAGTAGACCAGCCATCATCGAAAAGAAAATAACGGAAACCTTTGGCTGCACAGAAATCGATAAAGTATTTGGCGGTTTCGGTGTTGATACCGGCTTTGAAATCAACCCCGTAGATGTTATTTTTAGCCCACCAGTCGAACATCACTACACCCGGCTTTATCCAGGAGAGATCCTTTAATTCGGTTGGTGTTGCCAATAGGTAGACCATGTGGTTGTTGATCAGTCCCTCTTCAGCATCCGCAACAGCGAAAATCCGCCATGGATAGTCTCTTGTCCCTGCCACCCTGGCAATGAAATTTTCCCGCTCTGCAACCTGGCCGTGTACATAGGCACTGCCCTTGTAAGAATAGGTCCTGGGATAGGTGGGATTGGTCCCGGTGAGTGCCTCTTTTCCGGTACCACGCAACCAGAGGCCGGGATAGTTGTAAAGATTTGCTTCTGTAATCATGATAAATGTTCCGTTTGGCTTTTCAACCAGGACCGGTAAGTGGCATAGTTTTCCTTCTTCAACGGCTGCAATTTTCTTATGCTCGTAAGGTGTTTCGTAGGAGGAGTTAAAGGATTTGGCAGGCTGAAACCTTAAGGAGTCATTCTCCTGGAGCAGAATGGAAAGGTTCTCTTTTAATATGGTCAAGCTATCCTTGAGGTTGGATGAAAAGCGGTAGGCCAATCCTTCATTGAATAGCCTGATGGTCAGTGCATGGTTGGATTTGAAGCGGATCACCAGCTCGTTGTAGCAATTCCTGTATAGATCACTTTTTTCCCGAATGTCGGGTATTACCTCTTCGTCCACAAATTTTTGCGTACTCCTGGATACCTTCAGTTGGGCAAAGGGGTCGGTTGCACCAGTGATCTCCATTGAAACTCCCTGCAATTCGAGGAGGCGCTGTTCTCCTTTTTGCATTTTGATGCGGATGGTTCCATTGATTTCAATAGATGCCTTCAATTTTTGATCCGGAGAGCTGACCAGGAAATTTTGCCCATTTGCATGCAGTAATAGGAAGGAGAGCAAGGATAACAGCCAGATTTTTTTCATGGCGGATACAATTTAACGGGTTAATTTGTTTTCAATCTCTTCGAGGGATTTTCCTTTTGTTTCGGGCAGTCTTTTCAGGATAAAGAGGTAGCCGAAAATGCAGATCAGGGCATAAAGCCAGAAGGTACCGCTGGCATGCAGCAGCTTGTTCAGGATTGGGAAAGTATAGGTTAGCACAAAACAGGCGATCCAAAGGGAGGTGGTGGCGATGGCCATGGCTGCTCCCCTTATGCTGTTGGGAAATATCTCAGAGAGTATCACCCAGGTAATCGGGGCAAGGGTCATGGAATAGGTGGCAATGGCCAGCATCACCAACGCAAGGATAGCGACTCCTTTCAGTTCAAAATAGTAGGTAGCTCCCAGGAAGAAGAAGATCATGGCAAGTCCCAGTGAACCTAACAACATCAGTTTACGCCGACCCCAGCTGTCCACCATCCGCATGGCGATCAGGCAAAATACCAGGTTGACAGTGCCGGTGATGACAATGTTGAAAAGCATATCGTTGACTGAATAGCCTGCGGAGGAGAAGATCTCTTCTGCATAGTTGAAGATGACATTGATGCCACACCACTGCTGAAATACTGCCAGAACAATCCCCAGTATCAGTATTGGTCTGACTTTAGCAGAAGTCAGGGATTTCCAGTCGATCTTTGAACTATTTCCATGGAGTGTGGAGGCGATCTCCGTTTGTGCTTCCTGGGCATACTGGGTCCCGCCGATTTGTTTTAGGATTCTGGTTGCGGCACTCCAGTTGCCTGATTTGGCCAGGAAGCGCGGACTCTCAGGGATAAAAAATGATAGTGCGAAGAATGCCAATGCAGGGAAGGTTCCTGCCCAAAACATCCAGCGCCAGCCTGTTTGGCCATTCCAGGAGTTAAGTATCGTCAGGTCGGAAGCTCCTTCCGGAACTTTTTCCGCAATGAGGTAATTGACAATCTGGGCCGCCAGTATGCCAATGACAATGGTAAGCTGGTTGATGGAAACCAATCTGCCTCGCATGGAGGCAGGAGAGATTTCGGCAATGTACATGGGTGAAACGGCGGAAGCCAGTCCAATGCCCAGTCCGCCGATCAACCGGAAAAGGATAAATAGGTTGAATGAATTGAAGGCACCTGTTCCAATTGCCGCAATGGTAAAAAGGAAGGCAGCCAGTATCAGGGGTTTTTTGCGGCCAAACCTGTCTGTCAGATAGCCGGAAACCAAAGCACCAATAAGGCAGCCGATGAGGGCACAACTCATGGCCCATCCCTGGAGGTGAGGTGAGTTGGTAATTTCAAAATATCGCTCGTAGAAAGGTTTGGCTCCCCCGATTACGACATAATCATAGCCGAAAAGTAGTCCACCCATGGCGGATACCAGCGTGATTCCCAGAATAAACTGACGGTTAAAGTTTGATCTGTCCACAAGTCTGAAGTTTAGTTAAAGCAAAAATAGCATTTCAAATGCACCCAAGGAATGAAAGATTTGATGAATTTATGGATTATATGATCATTTTGCCGGATTATGGACATGTTGTACAATATTTTTTTACCCACTGAAATTGAGATATTTTTGTCTTTTCGTTAAGGAATTTGTTAATTCTGTTAAATATGAACATTAATAATTCTGCCATTTAGGATGAAGAAGGAGGAGGGTTTTCCCGGTCAAATCAGTTTCGTCATTCCCGACCGGATTCTGGGCCTTGTCAAAGGCAATCCTTTGATGTCAGATTTATACCTGACCGACATTGGCTATTACCCGGAGGCAAGGCACCATTTCAGGGAGCGGCCAACCGGGAGCAACCAGTTTATCCTGATCTATTGTGTAGGAGGGAGAGGAGTGATCCGGCTCAACGAAAATGCGCACGAACTGGCAGCTGATCAATATTTTATTGTTCCTGCGGGGATGGCCCATTCCTATCATTCGGACGAGCGATATCCCTGGACTATCTATTGGATCCATTTTTCAGGAAGCAAGTCAGTCTATTTCAATCATTATGCATGTGAGGCTATTGCCATCGATCGTTCAAAGAGCTCCCGCAATGGCGACCGAATCGATCTTTTCTCTGAGATCTTCCGCAATCTAGACCGGGGATTTGGCATTGAAACACTGGAGTATGTCAATTTATGCCTTCCACATCTGCTGGCCTCCTTTACCCACCTGAGCCAATTCCGTTTGGTGAGGGAACCAGTTGAAAATGATCCTGTTGGATTGGGAATCAGCTTTATGCTGGAACATCTGTCAGGGAAGTTAAAACTTCAGGAGATCGCGGCAGCTACAGGCTTGTCGGCCTCCCATTTTTCGCGCCTGTTCCAAAACAGCACCGGCCACTCTCCCATTGATTACTTCATCCAGTTGAAGGTGCAGCGGGCTTGCCGCTTGTTGGACCATCCCGGCTGGTTGGTGGCGGATGTTTCACGGGAAATTGGCTTCGACGACCAGTTTTATTTTTCCCGTGTTTTCAGGAAGGTAATGGGTGTTTCTCCTGTTATTTACAGAAAAAGAGGGATGTAAAATGTGAATATGTAAAATATTCTTTACAAATATGCGTATATTTGTAAAGAAATTATTACAAATATGCGTATGTTTGTAAAAAATAAATTAAATATATGCTTACGCGAACCTTGTTTTATGGGATAGTTCCGCAGCTCTACCACAAGAATGCCCTTGTCATTACGGGAATGAGACAGGTTGGAAAAACTACCTTAATGCGGCAGCTTTTCGATCAGTTTGAGGGAAAGCGCTTGTGGTTTGACCTTGACAATCCCCTGGACCAAATGGTTTTTGAAAACCTGGATTACAATGCTGTTTACAGGGATTTGGCAGGGATGTCTGATCTGAAAGATGCCGAACGACTTTTGGTTTGCATCGATGAGATCCAAAATTTGCCTGCTATTACCAAGATCATTAAATATTTGATCGATCATTATGGGGTAAAATTCATCGTGACGGGTTCCTCCAATTATTACCTGCGCAATTTGTTCCCTGAATCACTCAGCGGGCGCAAATTTTTGTATGTATTACCGGTATTGACCTACCGGGAATTTCTGCACTTTAAGGGCATCCTTCCGGAAATTGGCCCTGTAGAGAAACTGGAGGAGGTATTGGCGCCAAAATCCAGGGCCATGGTCGTTAAAAACCAACAATTTTATGAAGAGTACATGGAATTTGGCGGATTTCCAGAGGTGGCTCTTACAACTGACAGCGAGACCAAAAAGCAGATACTGAAGAATATCTTTGCCTCCTTTTTTGAAAAGGACATCAAGGTCTTTACCGAACTCAGGGAGGTAAGGGAGTTACGTGATTTGATCCTTCTGCTGGCTGCACGAAATGGGAGTATGCTTGATGTGACACGACTCGCTTCTGAGCTTTCCATCAACAGGGTCAAGGTGTACAGCTACCTTGAATTTCTGGAGGGAATATTTTTCCTGAAGTTGGTGCCAAAATATTCAGGGAGCATCGACCGGAGTGTGGCAGGTGGCAAGAAGGTCTATTTTTCGGATACAGGCATCCTTCACCTCTTGACGAAAGTCACGGAAGGACAGTTGCTGGAGACGGCAGTGGCCAATCAATTGGCCAATTGGGGAGAGTTGAGCTTCTACAACAAGAGAAACAAGGCAGAGATTGACTTTGTCCTGAACAAGGAGATCGCATTTGAGGTAAAGCAAAAGCCGGTGGAACAGGACTACCGGAAACTGGAGCGATTGGCTGCGGAGATCAGTATCGGAAGAAAATATATGATCAGCAACTCCGTTTCGGATTTGCCGGGTACGGTTTATCCCTGGTTTTTATAATTTTAAAAAAAAATAGCCACAAAGGCACCAGGGCACCAAGGTTTCACAATGTGTAGATAAATGCAATTGCTACTTAGTGAACCTTTGTGACTTTGTGTCCTGGTGGGAATTGATCAATTTTGCCAAGTGTGGATATCGCTTCAATATCTAAATATTTCTATGAATACAATTGCCAAACTATTCTTTTTCAGCCTATTTTATCTTCTCTTCGTGAACGTAGAGGCCGCAGTCCCATTTGAGATCAAATCTCCCAACCGTCAGTTGTGCTTCACCCTGCAAAACGATGGTACCCTGCAGTATCGGATTGATTTCAGGGATAAACCGGTAGTAGTGTGGTCAAAACTGGGCATCAGTTGCAATGGCGATAACTGGGACAAGCAACTTGTGATGACTCCGGGGACGATCCAGTTGCATGATACAACCTGGTCCACTGTCTATGGAGAACACGACCGGGTGCGGGATTGCTACAACGAATCCATCCTAAACATTGTACGGGAAAACAGGAAGAATCCTGTACTTCAGCTGGTGGTGAGGGCCTACGATTCTGGGATAGCCTTTCGGTACCGATTCGCAGAGAATGAGAATGGAGGGCCCTATCTGCACATCACCGGTGAATCTACGGAGTTCAATTTCCAGGAAAATACGATGGCGTGGTTTACGCCTAGGGCACAATCGCTCCACCAGCTTTTGCCTTTGAAAAACTGGCCCGACGAATCGGACCGTCCGCTGACTTTGGAGTTGCCCAATGGGTTGTTTGCCTGCCTGGCAGAGGCAGAAATGGTAAACTATGCCCGAACCAAGTTCAGGCTAAATCCTGGTAAGGCCAACTCCATCCAGTGTTCGATGTATGGAGTGGTGGATGAGATCGCTCCGCTGAACTCTCCCTGGCGGGTGATTATGGTGGCAGAAAAGGCAGTGGATTTGCTGGCCAACAACAGCCTGATCCTGAACTTGAATCCTCCCTGCGCCATCAAGGATCCATCCTGGATCCAGCCGGGCAAAGTGATGCGGGAGGTGACGCTTTCCACCTCCGGTGCCCGGAAGCTGGTGGATTTTGCGGTAGCCCGGAAAATCCGATACATTCATTTCGATGCGGGCTGGTATGGGTACGAAAACAGTCCGTTGTCGGATGCCACAACAGTCACTGTTGATCCCCGCCGAAATCCAAAGGGTGATCTTGATCTTCAGGAGGCGATCCGGTATGCCAGGTCCAAAGGCATTGGTGTCATCGTCTATGTCAACCAGCGTGCGCTGGCGGCTCAGCTTGATACGATTTTGCCACTGTACGCAAAGTGGGGGGTCGCGGGAGTCAAATTTGGATTTGTGCAGGTCGGTTCACACCGGTGGAGCGTCTGGCTCCATGAGGCGGTGAAGAAGTGCGCCAAATACCACCTGATGGTCGACATCCACGATGAATACCGCCCCACAGGTTTTAGCCGTACCTATCCCAACCTGATGACCCAGGAGGGGATCCGTGGGAATGAGGAGATGCCGGATGCGGTGAACAATACCATTTTGCCCTTTACCCGCTTTGTAGCGGGTGCGGCTGATTATACCTACTGCTATTTTTACCGGAAGGAGTTTGGTCACCCCGACCGGCACATTAAAAACAGTCCGGCCCACCAGCTGGCTTTGCCGGTTGTTTACTACAGCCCGCTGCAATGGATGTACTGGTACGACAAACCAGATGACTACCAGAATGAACCTGAGCTTGCTTTTTGGGATCAACTGCCCACCACCTGGAACGACACCAAAATCGTCAATGGGGAGATTGGCAAATACATCACCGTGGCCCGGAGGAGTCAGGAACGATGGTTTGTGGGTTGCATCACCAATACGGAAGCAAGGGAGCTGAAAGTGCCACTGGATTTCCTGGATCCGGCCAAAAAGTATGAAGCGACGATCTATGCTGATGACCCTAAAACCGTAACCCGAACCCATGTTGGGATCAAAAAGCAGGCGGTAAATTCAAAAACGGTGTTGAACATCTCCCTTCAGGCATCCGGGGGAGAGGCAATCCTGATCCAACCTTTGGAAAGATGAAGAATACAGTTAAATTCTAATCCGTAAGATTTGTGTATTAAAATGCCACAAAGGCACCAAGTCTCTAAGGTATGACAAAAGATCAAAATCTTGATATATAAATATTTGTGAAATTTTAGTGGCTTGGTGTCTTTGTGGCAGAATAGTATTTGTCTGATAAACTATTTTATTAAAATTTAGTTTGATTATTTCTCAGAGATACAGTACAAATATTTGAATCCCCTCAGAAACAGTTGATCTCCGATGATCACGGGGGAAGCATGAAAGGTATCCTCCAGTGAATTCTTGGCCAGGATGGAGAATTCGCCACCGGCTTTCACCACGTTGACCACATTGGTTCCGGCGATGTAGAGTTTGTCGCGGTTCCCGGTAGGGGAGGAGAAGATGTTGTTGATGCCATCCAGCTTTTGGTTGCTGTAAAGTACCTTGCCATCTTTGGCATCCAGGCAGGTCATTACCCCATTGTTTCCCTTCAGGAAATAGAGTTTTCCATCCATCAGGACCGGACTTGGCGTATAGGGGGTATCCTGGTTGTATTCCCAGAGAATGGCCGGGGTGCCGTTGATGTTGTCTTTTGCCTTGGCGAGGTCGATGGCTTTGAGCGCGTTGCCCCTGAATCCACTCATGATGTAGAGGATCCCGTCGGCGTACATCGGATTTGGAATGACGTTCCTGGTAAGCCCAGTGCACTCCCAGATGATGGTTCCTGTTTCGGCATCGTAGCTTCTGACCTTGTTGGTAGCTGCGGTGATGAGTTGGGCTTTCCCGTTGACTTCGACTACAAGCGGAGTGGCCCAGGAGGTGATCTCTTCCCGCTCGGCGGTCCAGGCCTCTTTACCGGTTTTCTTGTCGAGGGCATAGAGGTAGGACTTCTGCTGGTGGTCCCATTGCACATAGACCTTGTCCTTGTAAACGGCTGGTGAGCTGCCTTCACCAAAGCTTGCCACGATCTCCATCTGGCCAAAATCGCGTTCCCATTTCACTTTTCCTTTGAAATCAAGGCAGTAGAGACCACGTGAACCGAAGAAGGCATAGATGTTTTCGCCATCCGTGACCGGAGAGTTGGAGGCCCAGCTGCCGAGGTCGTGGGTACGTTCCAGCGGTGTTTCCTCTTTGACCACTGTTTGCCAGTTTATTTTGCCGGATGCTTTGTCTACAGAAATCACCTTGAACTGGTGAACCAGATCGGTTTGGGTTGGGGACATCGGACTTGCGGGAGCGGTAGGATCCGTCTTCTCTGCCTTCTTATCGGTCGCAACAGCGGTTTGAACGATGATCTGGTTGCCCCAGATGATGGGGGTTGCATGCCCTTTGCCAGGGATTTCAGTTTTCCACTTGATGTTCTTCGTCTCACTGAATTCTACAGGTGTGTTGCCACCTGCCACTGCACCGATATTGTAAAGCCCGCGCCAGGAGGGCCAATTGGTGGTGTAGGATGCCGGATCCTGGGCTTGGGTCTGGATTGCGATGAGCAACAGGCAGAACAGCAGAGAAGGTTTTCGGAAAAGCGAACGAGAGATGGGTTTTTTCATGTTGGTGGTTTTGATTGTAAGACGGTTCCTGAGCGATGAATCAAACTATAGACTTCAAATATATTAAAACGTTTAATGAAGTGGAAATTGCTGATACAAATGTGTACTTTTGGTAGATATTCGAATAGAAATGGGAAACGACCAAGTGCAAAACAGAATTAAGAAATCTATTCAGGCTAAAGATTCCAAAGCTGTTGCTTATTTGTTTGGTTCGCGAGCCAGAGGTGATTTTCGATCAGATTCGGATTGGAATATCCTCATTCTGGTTGATGACAACCAGGTCTCCAATGAGATTGAAGATAAGTTTAGAGATGAATTGTATGACATTGAGTTGGAATCCGGACAAATCATATCAACAATTATTTATCCAAAAGACAATTGGAAGAGTAGGATGGTGTACTCTCCACTCTTCAAAAACGTTGCCAGAGAAGGGATATTGTTATGACCGTCAATAGTCCTGAAGATTATTTTTCAATACTCTCTATCAGTTCAAAAGCAATACCGGGGTTTATAATCCGCATCATACTTTCTTCTGCGCTTCCATAGCTTAACAGGTTAATGCTTCCGTACCAAATAATCTTCTGGTCTGGAATGGCAAATTTTGGGGTACTTTGAGTTTGGAAACCCGGAATAGAGCCAGAATAACATTATAGGTTCCCAGAAGTGCTTTGAACATGACAAGATGTCCGATTTCGGTATCCAGAAATGGATTGTAGGTGGTTAGATGTCATCTGGCGGTACCTAGAAATGCTTTGAACCTTGTTAGAAGTCAATTGACGGTACCTAGAAATTCTTTGAACATGTCCAGATGACCTTTGGCAGTTGTCGGAATCGTAATGAACATCCCCAGAAAGTCTTGTAAGGATGGCAGGAGGATATACAACTAAAATTCGAACGTTGGATAAGGCATTAAAATTTAAAAGCCCCACTGTAAAGCGAAGCATCGGTTCGGAGATGTTATCTTTGGGGCTTCACCTCAGAGAGACATTTTTTATAGAGCAGTCACAGTGGATTTTTAAATCTCTCTTTTCAATTTGAGGGGGTGATCATTCGCTGGATTGTATTGGGAATAACCTGCAAACCCCAAAAAATGATCTAATTTTATATGGGTCGGCCGGGGTCAGCATCGACCGGATTATACAGCTATAACTATTCAGGAAAAGAAAGGGGAAAAGAATGACTGAAGAGAAAAAGAACATTATCATTTATCATACTGTCGATGGCAAAGCCAAAGTATCCTTGTATGCCAAAGATGGATCGGTTTGGATGAACCAAAATCAATTGGCTGAACTTTTTGACACCTCGGTGCCAAATATCAGTATGCACATATCCAACATACTGAAAGATGAAGAGTTAAATCAAAATTCAGTTATTAAGGATTACTTAACAACTGCCGCCGATGGCAAAGATTATCGGGTTACATTCTATTCGCTTGAAATGATTCTTGCTATTGGTTTCCGGGTACGGAGCAAGAGGGGCACACAGTTTAGGATTTGGGCCAATACCACTCTGAAAGAATACATGGTAAAAGGCTTTGTGATGGACGACCAACGTCTCAAAAATCCAGATGGTCGCCCCGATTATTTTGATGAGTTGCTGGAACGCATCCGCGATATCCGTGCCTCCGAAAAACGGTTTTACCAAAAAGTACGCGACCTGTTTGCACTGAGCAGCGATTATGACCCCACCGACAAAGCTACCCAGATGTTTTTTGCCGAAACACAAAACAAACTGCTCTATGCGGTAACCGGACAAACTGCTGCTGAAATCATTGTTAACCGTGCCAATGCCCAACAACCTAATATGGCGCTTACTTCCTGGAAGGGGGGTATCGTCAGGAAGCAGGATATTTATACCGCAAAAAACTACCTGACTGCCGATGAAATTGACACGCTTAACCGCTTGGTGGTTATCTTCCTGGAAACGGCAGAATTGCGTGCAAAAGACCGCATAGATTTAGCCACCAGTTTCTGGAAAGAAAACGTAGACCGGATTTTAACCTCCAGCGACAGGAAGATATTGACCGGTGCCGGATCGGTAGGCAAGCTCGAAATGGAAGAAACAGTTGGAATAATCTATGGTGAATTTGACGCAAGACGAAAATCGTTTGAAGCCTGCCAGGCCGACCAGCAGGATTTGGATGAGCTTACAGAACAGCTAAATAAACTGAAACCATAATTGAAGTTTTGGAAAAATGTAGGAATCATTTGGTTAGTATTACAACAAAAAGCTAAAATACCCATGAAAAATATTCTTTTACTTTTCATCCCCGGATTATTGTACATTTCAGGATTCTCCCAACCCATCGATCCTGCCAAATACAGTGCTCCAGTCAAGGTGGCCTGTATCGGGAACAGCATTACTTATGGCTCAGGCATTCCGGACAGGCCGAGGGACTCCTACCCTTCTCAGCTTGGCAGGATGCTGGGCGACCAGTGGATGGTTCGTAATTTTGGGGTAGGAGGTAGGACCATGCTGAAAAAAGGTGATTTCCCCTTTTGGAAAGAGGAGGCTTGGGCCGAGGCAAAGGCATTTTTGCCGGATGTAGTGATCATCAAGCTGGGAACCAACGATACGAAACCCCAAAACTGGAAATATGCGAATGAATTTCTGGTGGATAGCCGGTCGATGGTGAAAGAGTTGAAGAAGCTCTCTTCTCATCCCGTCATTTACCTCTGCAAACCGGTACCGGTATTTGCCAGCCGTTGGGGGATCAACGATTCAATTCTGGTTCATGGCGTGATTCCCGCAGTCGAGAAACTGGCCAGGGAGGAGGGTTTGCAGGTAATCGACCTCTATTCGGCCCTGAGCGGAAAGGGTTCCCTTTTCCCGGACCAGATCCATCCCAATGCAGAGGGGGCCGGACTTATGGCTGCCTGCATGGCCAAACAGCTCACCGGTAAGACTATCGCGGTAGCGAATGCACAGTACCCCGGGAAAAAAACTGAATGGCATGGATTGACCCGTTACGATTTTCAGCTGGATCGCCGCGATTGCCGTATCATTGTTCCTGACAAAGTTGCTCCTGGTAAGCCGTGGGTATGGCGTGCCCGTTTCCCGGACTGGCATTACGAGATGGACAGCATCCTGGTAAGAAAGGGATTCCATGTAGCTTACATCAATACAGACTATCTCTTTGGCTCTCCGAAATGTGTGGAGATCTGGAACAATTTCCACAAATATCTGACGGCTCTACATGGTTTGAACCCCAAAGTGGCTCTGGAAGGGGTGAGCCGTGGTGGATTGTACATTTATAATTTTGCCAGGAAGTATCCCGAAAAGGTAAGTTGCATCTATGCGGAAGCTCCCGTCTGCGACTTCAAAAGCTGGCCGGGTGGCAAACTGGGTGCAAAGGGAGATTCGGCTTCGTGGCGACAGCTGATGATGGCCTACCAGTTTAAGTCCGAAGCGGAAGCAATCGCTTACCAGGATAATCCCATTGACAACCTGGGCAAACTGGCTGCCGCCAAAGTACCTCTCTTTCATTCAATTGGTTTGAATGACAGCATTGTACCCAATGAGGAGAACAGCTACAAGCTTGTTAATCGCTACATCCGGTTGGGTGGTCCAGCGACGGTTTATCCCAATACGGCAGGGAAGCAGACCCTACAGGGGCACCACTTTCCGATTGACAATGTAAAGGCCGGGGTCGATTTTATTTGGAACAGCTATCCGCAGGTGCCAATTCCCCTGGAGAGCAGGAACTATCATGCCTACCGGAACAAGTTGCCAAATGCCCGGATCGTTTTTGAAAGGGAGAAGAGGGGAAGGGTTGCCTTTTTGGGCGGCTCCATCACACAGGGTTCAGGCTGGAGAGACAGTATTTGTGCCTACTTGCAGCAGCGTTTTCCGGATACCAAATTTGAGTTTATTGCGGCAGGCATCTCTTCCATGGGGACAACACCCGGTGCCTTCCGCTTCGAAAGGGATGTGCTGGCCAAAGGGAAGGTGGATCTGTTGTTTGAAGAGGCTGCCGTCAACGACCGGGCCAATGGTTTTTCCACGGAGGCCCAGGTGCTGGGCATGGAGGGAATTGTGCGGCATGCACGCGAGTCAAATCCGGCCATGGAGGTGGTAATAATGCATTTTGTGGATCCCGAAAAGATGACAGAATACCGAAAGGGGATCGTTCCTGCCGAGATTCAGAACCATGAAAAGGTGGCGGTCCACTATGGCGTTTCCACCATCAACCTGGCCAAAGAGGTGACGGAGCGGATCGACAACGGGGAGTTCAGTTGGGAAAAGGATTTCAAGAATTTACATCCATCGCCTTTTGGCCACCATGTCTATTTCAGGTCCATGAAGTCATTCCTCGATTTTTGCTGGAGCGGGTTTGTAGCCGAAGACGACAAAGTGCTGGCATACAACCTTCCTGGTAAGTTGGCTGAGGGATGTTACAACAGGGGGAAGCTGGTCCCTGCCTCTACGATAAAGCCGTCCAAGGGATGGAAGGTGGATTCCAGTTGGAAACCTGCAGACAAGACAGGTACCCGGCCCGATTTCGTGAATGTGCCGATGTTGGTGGCAGAAGCCCCTACCGGGATGTTGAACTTCGAATTTGAGGGCAATGCCGTGGGCATCGCCGTGGCTGCCGGTTCGGATGCAGGGACAATCGAATACCGCATCGACAAGGGCAAATGGCAGAAACAGGATCTTTATACCGCCTGGAGCGCCCAATTGCACCTGCCCTGGTTTTATACGCTGGGATACAATTTATTGCCAGGCAAACACAGGTTGCAGTTCAAGGTTTTGGCGGAGAAGAATCCCCAAAGCAAAGGGACTGCCTGCAGGATCAGGTACTTTTATGTGAACCAATGAAGCAATTTTCGATTTTGGATTTTCGATTTTGGATTTTGGATTGAGGCAGCATCAGCTTTTACGGTCAGGAAAATATTACACAGAGGGACACCGAGAAGCACAGCGTTACACAGAGGGGGAAAGCTGAAAGTGTTATTTCCCGCCGTTGATCATGCCGGATACGATGCCTTTGGCTTTTTTGAGTTCGGCCAGAATTACTCCTACGAGGTGGAAGGCGACAAAAGCATAGATCAGGTACTGGAAAATGCCATGAACCTCTTTGATGGTATGCCTGACCGGACCGGAAATTCCAAGGTCTGATCCAAAGGCAATAAGCATGCCTGTCGTCGCCATCGCCAACAAGACCAGATAAAAGACTGAATAACTTATTCTTACCAACAGGTAGTGCAACAGATCCTTGTTGTTGTCTCCCGATTGCTGAAGCCCCTGCAGTGCATTTTCAAACCTGAATTTCATTCCCTCCTCTTTTTTTTGTGTCACTTCAATGACTATTCTGGCAAGGACCAGGAAGGTGAGGGCATACCCCAGTAGTTTATGGAGGTCCCACATCTTTTCAGCGTAAAGATGTGACACTGCCAGAGCCTGGTTGTTATTGACCGTTACCCCTTTTTTCTGCAACTCGGCCTGAACCACCGGAATGTTTTGTCTTTGGTTCAATACGGTGGATTCCAGCAGGACCGTTATCATCAAGGCGATTACAAAAAGAAAGGTGAGCCAGTGCCAGATCCGGATGGCTGCAGAGTTGGTTTGGATAAAGGGAGAGTTGTCACTTTCTGTTAATGTGTGGTTTTGTTCCATAAAATTTAGTCTAAAGTTCTGTTGATCATAGTTCTTTCATGCCACAAAGTCACCAAGACACAAAGGATTCACAAAGAGTTTATTCCGGTAATTCAACCTTTCAGACTTCCCTTCTGACTTGGTGTGATAATATTTTTAGTGTCAAATTCAAAGTTAACTATTTTGATCTTAACAATGCCTCCAGGAAATAGTAGTCGGCGTAGTTGAGCGGCACATCGATCTCTGCCCCGTGCGGAATACTGCCAACGGAATGCATCAGGAGGAAATTCCCATTTTCGCCCAATTTGGCCCTGTAGGCCGGACTGGCAAGGCTCTTTGTGATCTTATCGGCCCAACCACGGTAATAGGCTCCGTTGCCGTAGCCTGAAAGTTCGTAAAGGGTGGAGGCCATGATGGCAGCAGCGGAGGCATCGCGCGGCTCGTTGGGTATTTTGGGTGCATCGAAGTCCCAGTAGGGAACAAAATCTGCCGGGAAGTTCTTGTGGTGGACCACAAATTCAAAGGCTTTTTGTGCCTGCAGCAGGTACTTTGGATCCTGGGTTTCGCGGTAGCATACGGTGAAACCATAGATTCCCCAAGCCTGACCCCGCGCCCAGGAGGTTTCGTGGGCGTAGCCCTGGGCGGTATGGCGGTTGCGGACGGTTCCATCGGTCAGGCTGTAGTCCACCACATGGTAGCAGCTGTAATCGGGCCGGTAGTGGTTTTTGATGGTCTGGTCGGCATGACTGACTGCCAATTTGTAGAAGGAAGAGTCGCCCGAAAGTCGCGTGGCATTGAATAACAACTCGAGGTTCATCATGTTGTCGATGATTACCGGGCACTCCCATCCTCTTTCTGATTGCCAGCCTTTGTCGACATTCCATGACTGGAAGACCCCGGCAACTGGTCTGAACCTGGTAGAGAGGGATTTGGCAGCCTGGATGACCACCTCCCTGTAGTTCTCTTCTCCCAGCCGCAATCCGTTGCCAAAGCTGCACTGGATCATGAATCCCACATCGTGGTGCCAGGTGAGGAATTTGACCGAATCGATCGCTTCTGTTTGCTTTTTTGCAATGGTTTTCCAGGTGGTATCTCCGGTAAGTTCGTACAGGTACCACATGGTTCCGGGGTAAAATCCGCTGGTCCAGTCCTCCATCCGGATGTATTTCACTTTGCCGTTGGCCACGGTCCTTGGGTTTAATACTTTGCCTGATTTTTCAATGGCTTCCACCTGAAGTTTTTCCTGCGCAACGGCGAATCGGATGTTTTCTTCCAGGAATCCTGATTTGGGTTGGACCGTTTGGGTGCAAGCCGAAACAGCTGCGTAAAGGATGGTGGCAAATAGTAAAACGCTCTTTTTCATGGTTGTTGCATTAGGCTTGAATAGTCAAATATCTAACGCAGAGTTCGCCAAGTAGGCGCAAAGAACCGCAGAGGTTGTCTTGGGTATACTTTGCGGACTCTGCGTAAAAACTTTGCGGTCCTCTGCGGTTTTATATTTTCAATTTCTATGGTTGAATATTTGCTTCAGCGAAAAAACAGGTTGTAAGTGTTGATTATAAAACAATTACTTCATTGTAATCATCTTATCGACAAAATCAATTTTTTGCCGGCTTTCAATTTGATTGGCAACCCTTCGAGTAGTTCCGCTCCGTCGTATTTCCCCGAAATATTTTTTGAAGAGGAGGTGATGTGGTATTGTTTGTCCGGTTGTACCGTCAGCCATTCGGGAAACTGGTTGATGCGTGGGTAGTCGATGGGCAGCCCCATGTTGGTTTTGTGGCGCTGTGCATCGAAAAGCAGTGTTCCATTCCACTCTTTTTCGGCAGTAAGGACAAAGAGCGTTTCTTCTCCCACTTTTTCTGCGCCCAGCACCACATCGCTGCGCCAGGGCTGGAGGGTGGCTCCCATCGTTTTCCAGAGGCTGTACATTATGGCAGTCCGGGCAAAGTTGCCGTCGCCGTGCCAGGCACCGATGATGCCATCCGGTTGCTGCATTTTGAACATTACCTGCATCTCGCTTTCGATCCAGGCTTTCAGATCCTCGTTGGACTCCCGGTTGAAAAGGTTGATTCCACCCTCGATGGCATCGGCATAGCCGTCGTGGCTTTTGCCTTCCCAGGCGAAATTGCGGTATTTTTCGTTGAGATTTTTAAGCATGGAGCGGAAAGCACTCCTGTATTTTTCGGTGTGGTCGATCAGGTAAACTGCATAGAAGGCATCGTACACATACCCCCAATTGTCCGATACACCCTTGTCAACTACCTCACCGGTGGCCGCGTTGACCCCATTGTAGAAGAGTCCGTCGGGATTCCTGCCGACCTCCAAAACGCGGTCGAGGAGCCTGTGGAGCGGTTCCTGGTAGCTCTTTTTCTTACCAGGATTGACAAAGCTCAAGGTAACATACAATTCACTCAATCCACCGATGATTTCGCAGCCATGGTCGCGCAGCCGAAGGTATTTCAGGGTACTGAGGTCGCGTTCGCCCAACATGTAGTAGTCGCCAATCAAGGTGGCCCAGTCGAGGTATTTTTGCTGGCCCGTCATCCAGTAAGTCCGGACCAGGGTTTGGAGCATGTCGCCATTGACCTCCTCGGAGGCCACCTTGTAGCCGCCCAACTGGTCGATCTCCTTGAAAATCGTGTAGTATTCAGGCATATCGGCTAGCATCTCCATCATTCGATCCTTCCAGGGCGAGTTGCCGATGTACTCGCAAAGTGGCAGGATGCCGTCCTTCATGTATTCGGCAGTTCCAAAGATTACCCAGTTCATGTCTGGCTTATCTGTTTTAAAACCTTGCTTCGAAAATGACCAGGTATCCGGCAGGGATTTGACCCTGGAGGTGAGTTTGCGTTCTGTGTTGAGCATCTCCAGCATCTTCCCGTTGTAGAGCCCTTTGTCGAGCAAATAACTTGTCAGCACCATGAAGGCCCAATTATCGGCAGCAGAGTTGTGGGGTTCCCAGATATCTTTTGCCCTGTCGAGGTTGGTGGGGATCAATCCGGTTGCAGGGTCAGTATGCTTTAACCATCCATTTACAAACAAAAGGCTGCGGGCAAATCCTTCGTTGGCTTGCTGGCCGTTGGCAAGGGCAATCTCCACATGCTTTGGGTCAAATTTTTGCTGTGCCCCAGAAGTTAAACCAGCAAACAGACAGGCGATGAATAGCAGAACGGCTTTTGAATCCATGGTTGGAAATTTTTGGAAAGGTTTCTTCAGTTTCCCAGTAATCAGTCTCTACCGGTTTTTGGGAACAAATTTTTTAACCGGTCTGATCATGATGTAGGTCGGACCTTCTACTGCAGGATAGATGGAGGCCAGGAGGGCAATCAACTCCCCTTTTTCGTTCAGACAAACCTGTGGCCGCTCAATTCCTCTCACCGGCATGGTTTTCCCATGTTCCATCGGAACGGGTTCAGATTGGGACCACAAGGGAATTTGGGAGTAGAGCTCGTAGTTGATACCATCTTTGGAAGTATAGTAAACAACGGATTTCTGCACACCGGTGACTTTGGCTTCCCAGTCTGTACAGATCACATTGTACCTGTTGTTGGCCCACCAGATGGTTGGATCTTCCAGCTCGAAATTGTTGGGCAGGCGGTTCAGGGTATCTTTCACCAATTGATAGGGTCCCTTGTAATCAATGGCTTCGAAGGCCTGCATGTTGGCATCCCATTTGCCATCGCGGGTCAGTTTGGGTTTGTATTTTCCCACCACATAGGCACTGCCATCTTCCCGAATCAGCAAAGCTGGATTGTTGGTGGCGATGACCGGTTGAGGGACCGGGGTCCAGGGACCCTGGATAGAATCAGCAAAGGCGAATCCAGTTTTCCATTGCGGAATGCCCAGGTGGTAAAGCAGGTACTTGTTGCCCGCCCTGGTAATTTTCGGATTGTGGACGGCTTGAGTGGCCCAGGGATGGTTGGAGGGGTGCAGCACCACTTCCTGAAATTGGTAGGGGCCAAACAAGGATTTGGAGGTCGCGCGGATGGCATGACTTTCCCTCCACCCCTGCATTCCTTTTTCTGCCGGCCACCGTGAGCAGAAGAGGTGGTAGGTATCCCCGACTTTGATCACCGATGGATCCCAAAGATAGTATCCCTCCATTTTAAATATGGCTGATTCAGGTAACGGGAGCAGCGCTTTTTTAAGGGGATTAGATTTGGGATAGCTGATCTTCAGCTCTTTTGGCAATACAGGAGCTCCCTTGTATTTTTCCTGCGCCAAGGCAACTCCGGATAGCTGGCTGACCAGCAGGCCTGTGATCAGGATTTTTTTAATTGACATATTTCCCGTGTTTTTTGCAAAGTTCGATGAAAAGCAATACCCTATCGGGGGAAACATCGTTTTGCATGATGTGTGCCGGAGCAATCATGTAGCCACCACCCTTGCCAAGGATGGTGATCTTTTCGTGGGTGTCACGCTCCAGCTCTTCATCGGTGCCTTTGGGCAGCAAATCCTGCTGGTCGATGGCTCCCCAGAAGGCAAATTTGTCTCCAAAACGCTCTTTCATGTCTTTGGGAAGGTGACCTGGAACACCCGGCTGCACCGGATTGAACACCTCGAATCCCATCTCGCGGATATCGTCCAGCAGTTCGGCCACTGCTCCATCGCAATGGAGGATGGGGATGATATCCGGTTTTGCCTCCTTGAAACGGTCGATCATCCTGGTATAATGGGGTTTTAACTGCTCCCGGAAGGTTTCGGGTGGTATGATCAGGCTCATCTGGGTACCAAAATCATCGCCAAACCAGATGGCATCTACTCCTTTTTCGATCAACCGCAGGCCGA
>CAMCBW010000056.1 GCA_945873105.1 Tangfeifania diversioriginum | reverse complement strand
TAACAAGATCTTCGGACTGCTTGACAATTTTATCAACTGGATAGTGCCAAATTTCAAGGTGGGTGGTGGCAAGTTTACTTAATCAATTGGAAATTGATTTGAAGGGTTTTACATCCCCTGTCAGACAAAGGCAGGGGATGCTTTTTTCTTTCTTGGAGGTTTTGAGGGTTTGTCGGCAACTTTGCAATCCTTGTTTAAGTAGTCTATCAGCTTTCGGTTTGCCTTATCTGCCCTCTCAAAGTCTTCATTGATGTAAATTCTGGTTACTTTCTTTTCTGGTGAAGAGTGCCCCAGGCAGAGGGAAATATCATCGATTGATATACTCAATTCCCTCATTATGCTAGCAACTGAGTGCCGGCAATAATAGGAGGTTATTTTAACCTGTGGGTTTATTTTAAGTTCATTTTGGATCGTGGAAAGATTATTGTTGATCATTTTACCAAAAGCAGTCTCGTCCTTATATTGGAATTGGCTTATTCTGGAATGTTTTATTTTTTCTGATTCCCGCTCTGTTAGACACTTATCTGCAAACCATAACAGGTACTTTTCCCCTTTGTATCGATCCAGGATTGCTTGAGCCTCTTTTTCGATTTTAATATTGTAAAACCTTCCTGTTTTTGAACGAAAGTATTGAATCCTTCCATCTATTACATCTTTCGATGTTAGGTAGAAAAGATCCTTCGTGTTGATTCCAAGAAGAAAAAATTGAAGCATAAATACATCTCTTGCAATCTCTTGTCTTTTATCGTTTGAGGTATAATCCCTAATTGCTCTCATTGACTGGAGAGGGAGATTTCTGTTGCGGGTTACCTCTGTTTTGATTTTGAATTTTCTAAAAGGGTAATTTGTTGTCAAATTATCGCTAATGGCTCCATTCATAACACTGCGAATATATCTCATATAAACAGCGATACCATTTACTTGCATAGGTTTTAAGACTTCTTTCGGATCTTCTGGCTTAAGCTTTTTTTGAGTTTTTCTAGGAGTGTTCAGGCAATATGACTCAAATTGCTCCAAAAATCTTATGGTTATTTCATTAAAATCAAGCCTTTCTTTGCCCCAAAACTCATGGACTTTCTCCATTGTAAAATTGAGCAGATTAGCAGACATTTCATTTTTTAAGGATTTAAGTTCCTTAATCCTCTTTTCACAGTAAATGAAAAAATCTGTTTCCACTATTTCTTTTTCTGATAAAAGGAAACTTTTTAGTTGATCTACATCCATCAGATCCACTTTGTCTTGGTTGTTGATGATCTTCAGATCGCTACCATTCTTAATTTGTGTAAGTCGGATATTTTTAGATAAAGCAAGTTTATCTCCTGTTTTTCCTCCAAGGACTTGTCCCGTTTTCATCCAATTTTCTTTTGTTACGGTTACATCAGTTGGGACACGAATAGTTTTCAGATGAGCTGATATTTGGAGCATGACCACACATTCACCATGGCGGTTTGGGCGACTAGGAATAATTACAAGACTAATTTTTGCCATTTTGTTACATTGAATCTGCACAGAATTTGCACAGAATTAGCATCAAATATAAGCAAATATTAGCATGATTTAGCATGGTTTCGTAAAAAAAAGAGGAATACTTTCGGTTTTAACCTCCTGTATTCCTCTGATTATCTGTGTTTTCTATTTGTGACCCCGGTGGGATTCGAACCCACGACCCATTGATTAAGAGTCAATTGCTCTACCAGCTGAGCTACGGAGTCATTTTTAATTGAGGTGCAAATGTAGCAATAATTTTAAATCATGCGATAGATTTTTGAATTTTTGCTTTAGTCAATTGCTTTTAGTTGTCGCAGGATGTTTTTGGTGATCTCTTTCCGGCAGTTGCCGAAATTAGGATTTACTTCACTTCGCTTTTTGGTGATACGTGTAGTAAAAAAGTAAAGATTGTCACCTCTTTCCACATAACCAACCCACCAACCGGAGTCCATTCCGTTCTCGCGGGTCCATCCGGTCTTGGAACGAAGGGTATAGTCCTCCTTCTGCTCAGTTACCATCACCCGTTTCACGATGTCGAGAGTCCTTTTGGAGAAAGGTAACTTATCTTCATGCATTTTGACCAAGAATTCTACCTGGTTGTGCGGCGAAATAGCCAGCGGTCCCAGGTTCCAGAAGTCGGGACCACTCTCCGAAAGATCGGCATTGCCATAGTTGCATTCCGACAGGTAATGGTGGTACCGTTCCCTGCCTATTTTATTGGCCATATCGAGGAAGACCCAAACAGCGGATACTTCGAAAGCCTCTTTGACCGTCATATCCCTGTAGATTTCTGGGCGATAGCCATAGCGGGTGGTGTCAGTGGCCCCTGGCCATTTTACAACCTCATTCTCGTCCTTAACGACACCCGATTCCAGGGCAATCAGCAGGTTGATGATCTTAAATGTCGATGCTGGTAAACTGGCAATTTCAGCATCCGCCGGATCGCTCATCATCCACTTTTGATTTTTGTAATCGTAAATGGTACAACTACCGTGAAGGTTGCAGGCTTTAAAGGGTGCAACCATGTCTGGCTGACCAAATCCGGCCACTGCTGCAAAGAGTAAAAAGAACAAAGCCTTATAGTGCATTTTACTGGAAATAGGTCAGAATCTCATTGGCAATCAGCAGATGCCCTTTTTCATTCGGGTGATTCACCTGCGACATATAACGGACGATTGAATCTCCTTTCGCTGCTATTTGATGAAATAGTTGATAGCTGTCAACCAGGCCTGTGCCGTATTTTTCGGCAAGGTGCCTGATTTGAACAGCATGTTGCTCAAGCAGGTTGCCAGGTTCAGCAATGTTGACTTTTTGATCGGGTGAGGGCGTCAGCAGGATGACTTTGATATTCATTTTCAGCGCTTTCTGTATCATCGATTCCCATGCCCTTTCGGCGACTTCCAGACCGATTCTCCTGTCGTTGAGGGCATAGTCGATAAAAAGTACATCCGGCCGGTGAACCAGTACTTCTGTTTCGAATCTTCTGGCGCCACTTTCACTGTTTTCTCCGCCGATAGAGGTGTTGATGATGTTGATCACTGCCAGCGGATAGATTCCCTTCAGCAACCTGAGCACCTGGAATGGATAAGCTTCCAAAGTATTGACCACCGGGGTCTTGAAATAACCCGCCGGAACGGAGTGACCATGGAACACCAGGTTGATGGTCCGGTTTTTTGGCCACTCTTTGAGCAGTTCAGCTTTTACACCGTTCAAATGGTCTTCGTTTCCGGTTATCTGGTTGTTATTCTGACCATGTAAGGCGAGTGCAAGAACCAGAAAAAAGAGGGCTAAAGTGTATCTCATTCTGTTTTGTTGGATTTGTTGGCAAACAACGTTTTAGATTTTTATACTGGTTTGGAATTCAGGAACTTTGCGATTTTTTGACTTTTGTTCGTAAGCATAACCGATACCGATCAGTTGAGGCTCAGTAAATGCCTTTCCAAGAAAGGAGAGTCCTACCGGAAGATGGTCAACAAATCCCATGGGCACTGTCACGGAAGGATAACCGGTAATGGCTGCCGGAGTATAGGCTCCATAGCCGGTCCAGTGATCGCCATTGATGGTATCGTTGCACCAGGCAGTTCCTGTGGCCGGACCGCAAAGTGCATCCAGATCCTCTTTCAAGAACAACTCGTCAAGAAAGCTATTGAGTTGTTTAAGCCGGAGATTGGCTGCCAGATACCCTTTGCTGGTCAGGTCTCCCATCTTTTCCGAACTTTCGAGTAGCTCCTGTTTGAACCAGGGCATAACCGACGACTCGTTTTGAATATTGTAGGCGATCAGTTCCTTCAAGGACTTTATTTTGGAGTTGGAGGCAGCCAAATATTTGTTGAGGCCATCCTTGAATTCAAACTCGAGCCGCTCAAATTCTGCCTTGCCAAATTCTGCGGTTTTATCCATAAACTCAACTTCCACAATGGTAGCACCGGCCTGTTCCATTTGAACCAAGGCTTGTTTCAACAGCTTGTCAATCCCTTCGTGGTGTTTCAGGAATGTTTTCTCCACACCGATTCTTTTGCCTTTAAGACTATTGACATCAAGGTATTTCGAATAGTCAATCTTTTGATCCCCGTTTTTTGAGGTTACCGGATCAGCAGCATCTTCGCCTGTCATGCTGTTCAGCAAGAGGGCTGCATCCGTCACGGTACGGGCCAGGGGGCCGGCAGTATCCTGCGTGCAAGAGATCGGGATAATGCCTGTTCTGCTTACCAGACCTACCGTAGGTTTGATTCCCACGATCCCGTTCATGGAGGCAGGACAGGCAATGGAACCATCTGTCTCGGTGCCAACTGCGACCGCGCACAGATTGGCTGAAACAGCGACGGCTGAACCCGAGCTGGATCCGCAGGGGGAACGGTCAGTTACGTAAGGGTTACTGGTTTGCCCGCCACGACTACTCCAGCCACTGGCCGACCGGGTCGACCTGAAGTTGGCCCATTCACTCAGGTTGGTTTTGCCCAGCAGGACAGCCCCTGCCACCCGAAGCTTTTTCAGGACAAAAGCGTCTTCAGTAGCGATATTTCCGACTAGCGCCAATGATCCTGCAGTTGTCTGCATCTTGTCGCCGCTGTCAATGTTGTCCTTGATTAGGACAGGAATGCCATGCATCGGACCTCTCCATTTACCTGCCTTGAGCTCCTGGTCCATCTTCTCCGCGATCGCCAGTGCATCCGGATTGATTTCTATGACAGCATTCAGTTTCGGTCCTGCTTTGTCCAGCTCCGCAATCCGCTTCAGGTAAATCTCTGTCAGGGCGACATAGGTCAATAGTCCCGCTTTTACCTTTTCCTGTATTTCAGGAATGGTCAATTCATCCAAATTTGATTTATTCGGGGATTTTTTTGACGTTGCTTCCTTCGGAGAAAAGTTACAAGCTGTAAATGGAAGGTAGCCAAAGGTGACTCCTGCCAACAGACTATTTCTAACAAAAAATCTTCGGTTCATGTACCTTTTTATTGCCACAACAGGCACAATAGTTTAAATGAATACCTATTGTCAACTATTGTGTTTATTGTATTGAATTTAGAATTAATTATTGCTGTGAATCAACCTCATTTACTTACTATTTGGTATCTCTTCAGGTAGTCCGGATCAACATCCACCCCGGAGCCGGGTCCGGTAGGAACTTTCATTGCCCCGTCAGCGATTTTCAGGGAGGAGGTTTTGCACTCGACGGGGATCTTTTTGTTGTCCCCCTTAAATTCGTGGAACTCGCCGGCATTGGACAATGCGGAAACAAAATGGATCATGTAGAGGTATCCAAATCCATCAGAGATATGGGGGGTGCATTTTTTCCCAAGGAGTGCAGCCATTCTAGCCACCCTCATGGATCGGATCATTCCGCCAAAATAGTAGACATCGGGTTGCACAATTTGAAGGGCATCATTGGCAATCAGCCACCTGAAGTTGTGCATGCTGGCCTCCTGTTCCCCGCCGGAGATGGGGATGGCCAATGCATCAGCCACCTGTTTGGTCTCTTCGTACCAGTCAAATGGAACAGGTTCTTCGAAGAAATCGTATTTGTACTCCTGCAGCAATTTTCCGATCCGGATGGCTTCTGCGGCATCGTAGGAGCCATTGGAATCGGCAAAAAGATGCATCTTGTCCCCGAATGTCTTGCGCATCAGCGGAATTAATTTGTCGGATCTGCCTACCGGGAATTCGGGATGGCTCATCCGTCCACCCACCTTAAATTTCAGCGCTTTGGTCTTGGAGGAGGCCACCTCCTCCTGAAGGTGTTTAAGCACATCTTCCCCTGCAATGTCCCGCTCGCTGTTGGCCTGGTAGAAATTTACGGTGGGGTGGTGGATCTCCCCAATCAATTGACCCATGGATTTGCCGGCAATCCTTCCCAGCATGTCCAGGATGGCAAATTCGATGGTAGCCAGGGGAACCCACAGTGCCAGGCTCTGAAATTTGTAGTTACTCTGGTACACATAGACCTCTTCCTGCAGGGCTTCGAAATCTCTGGCATCCTTCCCGATAAAGTAGGGTTGCAACCGGTTGGTAAATACCGGATAGAAGGTCTTCATCGGACCGTCGTTGGCGAACGACCACCCTTCGGCGCCATCCTTCGACCGGACCCTGCAAAGGAAGCTATCCTTGTAACGCAGTAGATCCAGTGATTCAATGATGATTGGCGCATTAAAAAGGGCTCTTTTCAATACAGGCTTTTTCAGGATCTCATCCAATTGGGCATAGGTCTGCGCCCGATCAGGAGCAGGTTCTGAGCCAATTGCGGAAATGGGCAGCGAAGCCGCTAATCCGCCGGCCAGTGAGGTGGAGATAAATTTACGTCGGGATGTGTACATTTTTTTGTAATTCAGCAATTGTTAGGGTTATATCACATTCAGAAAACATTCATCGCTAAATGGAAATAGGATGGTTTTATTTTTCGCTTGATGGATAGGGTTCTATTGGATCTGCAACTCTGTTCAATGTCTGAGATGCAGAGGAAGCAACCTTATTGTGTTCGGTTGGCGTGAATTCAGCCAGTGGTATAAATACGATTGCGGGCGCTTTCCCTACAGCCAATGAAAGCTCTATGAGTTTTTTGAGGGTAAAATTGAATTGCCCCTTCATCACCTGGGAGATATAACCTTTAGAAACTCCAAGTTGAATGGCCAATTGAGTTTGAGACATATTATTCAGCTCCAGGTAGTCGGAAACCTGGCGAAAGATTTCATTTTGTAAGGTTTCGAGCCAGTACTCAGGTCTATTTACTAGCTCCTCTTGTTTAAGCATAATTATTTATTCAATTGATTGTAATACTCTTTTTTTAAGCAGCGAAAATGTGAAATGTCTTTTAATTGTGTTACTTTTTTTCCTCCACATACGATAATCCTTCCGGTTTTCTCTTCGTGAAAAAGGTAGACTCGCAGATGTCTGGTTTTAATTTCATATTCTTTTGATGTTTCCTTTTTTAGTGTAATATTTCTGAATTTTTCCTTTGGTAAAAGTTTGCCATCAGCAATTTCATGCAATCTTGCTTGGATGGTTATCAATTCAGAAGAGTAGGAACTTTCATTCTTAATTTGAGTTTCAAATTCATCGTATTCACATTTGTTGTTTACGAGCAGTTTGAAAATTTTAATTCTACCAGCAATCTCCTCCATATAGGATAAAGCAAATATAGACATTTTAGTTTAGTTACAACTATACTTTTAAGTTGTTTTTTGGCAACACTTAGATTCCAAATTTAAGTAATATTTATTCTATGTTGAATTAAATTCGAGTGAGTCTCACAAATGTTAAGGGAAATTAGGTCAAAATAATTGGCTCAATCTTACAACGACCTTCTTGCCCTCCAAATGGTGGCAAAAGTGGCAAACGCAACCACCGAAACGGAACTGATGGGCATCAGGATGGCGGCTACCACCGGCGAGAGCTCTCCCGAAAGGGCATAGGACAAGCCCACGATGTTGTAAAGGAAAGAGATGGCAAAGCTGATGCGCACAATGGTGAGCGATTGATGGGCAAAGCGGATAAACTTGTACAGCTGTCCCAGTTTGGAGGCTTCCACGATGGCATCCCCGGCAGGGGAGAAGTGGTAGATGTCGTCGGCAATGGAGAGCGCTACCTCGCTCTGCAGGAAGGCTCCCGCGTCGTTGAGGCCATCCCCTGTCATCAATACATTTTTACCTTGTTGCTGCAGTTTTTTGATGAAATCCATCTTCTCCTGCGCCTGCTGGTTGAAGAACATTTTCGCCGGATCAAAATAGCGGGATAGTTTCTCTTTTTCTGCATCGTTGTCGCCCGAAAGCAGGTAGATGTCGAAGTGGCCCTTCAATTCATTCATCAAAGTATCGAATCCCTCCCGGTACTGATTTTCTATGGTGAAATATCCCTTCACCACCTCATCGACAGAGAGATATACCTGTGATGCTGTCTGTGAAGCTGCGGGTGCCGATCCGGTGATGTATTCCCTGGATCCCATTTTTACGGCATGGTCACTCACTTTGCCAAAGGTTCCCCTTCCCGCTACTTCCACAAATCCTTCGGTGGGAAGTGTCTCCAGATACTGGTAATTCCGGGCGATGGCGTTGCTCAGCGGATGGGTCGACTGCCTGGCGATGGAGTAGACCATCTGAAGTTCCTCTTGTGTGAGCAGATCTCCCACAAACTTTACCTTGTTGGCATCCGGTTTGGTAATGGTGCCTGTTTTGTCAAAGACAATGGTGTCAATCTGCACCATCTTTTCGATGACCGTCGTGTTTTTAAGATAGATTCCTTTTTTGCCGAAGATCCGCATGGAGCTGCCCAGCGTGAAGGGCAGCGACATGGAGAGTGCACAGGGGCAGGCCACGATCAGGACCGAGGTAAAGACCTTGAGGGCCATCTGAAGATCCTGGTGCCAGAACCACCATCCGAATCCGAGTCCTGCCAGGATTAGTATGATGATGGTAAAGGAGACGCTCAAACGGTCGGTCATGTTGACGATCGATTTGCTGGAATTGGTTTTCTCCTCCTCCTGGTTCCAAAGCTGTGTCAGGTGGCTCTGTTTTACGGTCTTTTCGACCTTTACAGTAATGGCTCCTCCGGTTTGTCGTCCACCGGCATAGATAAATTCCCCACTGTTCTTCCGGATGGTGGTAGATTCTCCGGTGACAAAGCTGTAGTCGATAAGCGCAGTCCCATTGATCAGTATCGAATCCGCCGGAATCAGCTCCTTGTTACGGATCAGCAATTCATCACCCGGAGCTATCTCTTCCAAAAGCGTGCTTTGCTCCAGGTTGTCGACCAGCTTACTGACAGCTACCGGAAAATAGGATTTGTAGTTGCGGTCGAAGGTGAGCGCTTCGTAGCTTTTACTTTGATACCATCGTCCCAAAAGCAGAAAGAAGAGGAATCCGGCCAGAGAGTCTGAATAACCGGGGCCTTTCAGGGTGAAGACATCCACGGTAGTGACGACAAAAAGGGTGATAATTCCCAGGGCAATGGGCAGATTGATGTTGATGACCCCCCGTTTCAGGCTTTGCCAGGCAGATATGATGTAATCGCTTCCGCTGTAAAATACCAATGGAATTAGCAAAGCATAGCTCATAAAATAGAGAAAGGTTCCCAAAGACTCTCCCAAAGGTTGTCGGTTCAGGTATTCAGGTAAGCTGTAGAGCATTACGTTGCCAAAGACAAATCCGGCAACCCCAATTTTGTAAAGCAGCGTTTTATTTCCGGACTCTTCTGCTTCCTTTTTTTCCAGTGTTTGCTGCGAGATGTCGGGGATGTAATGGATGGCCACCAGTAGCTCCACCAATTGACGCAAGGATATCTCTGTGGTATTGAAGGTGATGGTCGCCTTTTTGGTGATAAAATTGACGGTCGAGTTAAGAATACCCGGATTGAGTTTGTTGAGGTGTTCGAGTAACCATATACATGAAATGCAGTGAATTACAGGAATGTAGAGCGTGATTTTTGCAATATCTCCCTCCCTGAACTCGAACAACTTGGATTGTATCTCCTCTTTCTCGAGGAAGGCATATTTGCTGTCGTAATTCAGATCCTCCAATTTGATCCCTGGCGTTTTTTCCAGTGAATAGTATTGGGTTAGCTTACTGGTATGAAGGATCTCATAAACCATGCTGCAACCGTTACAGCAAAAGCGGTGATCTCCTGAAACAACAGGAGTTTTTCCGCAGTCTGCTCCGCAGTGGTCACATTGGTTTTCGGAAGACATTGGGCTTGAGATTTTTAACTGCTAAGATTTACTTGACTTCAGCACTGTCTGTGTGGCAGCAGGATGCTTTAACTGCTTTCGTAACGCTGGCAGTGTCTGCCTTCATGTGCATGGATGGGGTCATCTTCGCCTTCGGCGGACTCAAGTAGGGAATACCCAGATTGGAGCCCCTGAGAATAAAAATGATGCCGATCAATACCACCACAAACGGAACTACCTTGTTGATTTGTTGCCGAATGGTCTGGCTGACAACATTGCCCAACAGCGAAACAACCAGCAGCAAGGGGAGTGTCCCCAGGCCAAAAAGCGCCATGTACCCAATGGCCAGAGGCAGATCTGCAGCTCCGATGGATCCTGCAATGGCCATGTAAACGAGTCCGCAGGGGAGGAGTCCATTGAAAATGCCGATCAGGAAGAGTGCCCGGTTGTTCTTCTCCTGAAACAACCTTTGCATTCCCCGTCTAACTGGATTGAAAATGGAGCTTAGACTGCCAAAGGTAATTTTCTTGAAAAGGGCTGGCAGCATAACAGAGAGGATCATCGTTACACCAACAGCGATAGAGATGATCTGCTGGTAGCCAATCAATTTGAAGCCGACTCCGATCAATCCGAACAGGGCTCCCATGATACTGTAGGTGACAATTCTTCCAAAGCTCCAGAGCATGCTTCCCCAGATTTTCAGAAACAAGGTCTTACCCCGCAAGGGTAAACTCAGGGCCAGTGGTCCGCACATGCCCACACAATGCAGGCTTCCCATAAGGCCCAGAAGAAAGGCGGTAATCAGAATGGTCATTATATATTTATTTAAAAGTGCCTAAAGTGACTAAAGTGCCTAGAGTGCCTAAAGTACTTGGGCCATAATCCTGATTTGATCGGAGTCCCTAACTTTAGGCACTCCAGGCACTTTAAATACTTTAGGCACTTCTTATTGAATATCTACAACTTTTACAACACTATACTTTTGGTTAAGATAGCTCCAGGTGATAAAAACCTGGTACCTTCCATGCACCAGCATGCGCTTGTCAACGACCAAAACAGAATCCCCCTTTTGGAAATTGAACCGGATGTCTTTTGTTTTATCGTTGGATTTGAAAAAATAGACCTCCATAGAATCGGCCGAAGATTCCAGTTGTTTGCATGGCCTGATCTGAATCTGATTTTCGGTGGTATAAATTTGAAGGCTATCCTGGTAAGGCAATGATCTTTTGTTGATCTCAATCTGCCCACTGTATTTTGCCCCTTTCTGGTAATAGTCATCAGTTACAAGATCAAGGTTTTGGCGCATGGCAAAAAACACAAAGAGAAATATCCAAATGAAGAAGATGATAAAAAATATCACGACGCCTTTTCCCCAACTGATTTTCATGATGATTTACTGTTCAGATTAATGTAACAATGAAGCCATGAAATAGCTCATCACACCTTTGTGAAATCACTGGTATTATTTGGAGTGAAGTTACATTTTTTTTTAGCCCAAATAACACATGGCATAGCACAAAGGTACACCAAGTAAAGCATGGAACCAAAATTTTCAGGGTCCCAGGAAATTTGTCGTAACACTCTCTTTTAACTGGTCGCCACTGAAGAGGCCAATTTTACATTCGGTTACTTTCCCCTTGAGAGCGCTCTTTTTCATCTTAATAATCAGCGCCTCTTTCAGTTTCCCATTGGGAGGCAAATTTATCTTATCGCCTGCAATGCTGATCTCCCCTTCCTGCGAATCCAGCAACCTGAGTGTTAGCTCCAAAGGCTCATTTCCCTTGTTCAGAAACATGATCTGGTAAATGTTGGAGTAGGTTACGCTGTCCAATTGCTGGTAGAGGGTTCCCTGTGCACGCCACAGGGTAACGTCGATGGTGGCTCTTTTACCTACCGTGAGGGCCAGAATGACCATCAGTACGAGTAAAACGAAGGTGTAGGCCAAGGATCTGACATTTACAAACGATCTTTTGCCACTTTCGATACCCTGAAAGGAGTCGTAGCGGATAAGATTGTATGGTTTGCCGATCTTTTTCATGACGATGTTGCATTCGTCGATGCAGGCAGTACAATGGATGCACTCCAACTGAGAGCCGTTCCGGATATCAATCCCGGTAGGGCATACGGAGATACATTGAAGGCAATTGATGCAATCCCCGCCTTCCGTTACTTTTGAATTACGGGGTTCTCCGCGTTTGTAATCGTAAATAACAGAAATGGAATTGTTGTCGAGCAAGACCCCCTGCATTCGGCCATAGGGACAGAACAGGGTACAAATCTGCTCCCTGAAAAAGGCATATACCCAATAGTAGAAGCCTGAGAGTAAGATCATTACAAGGAATCCAACCAGATGATCACCGATTGGCTCCGAGATGATTTTCCACAACTGCTCCGGACCAATGAACCACATCAGGAATACGTTGGTAAAAAACACGGAGATGATCACAAAAATGGCATGTTTGGCGATAAAGCGCCATCCTGATCCCGAAGTCGCTCCCTTGCTTCTGTTGCCCTTTCTTCCGTTTCCATCGAAAAGAAATTCAATCTTGCGGTAGACCAGTTCTAGAAACAGGGTCTGCGGACAGGCCCATCCACACCACAACCGGCCAAATATCACGGTGAACAGCACGATGGAGACCACCGTGACAGCCATTACAAGTGCCAATATGTAGGTATCTTCAGCAAAGACCATCTGACCGAAAATGTAGAATTTCCGGTTGAGGATGTCGAGCAACATGAAGGGATGCCCCTTAATTTTGAGAAAAGGCGCTACAATCAGAAAAGCAAGCAAAATGTATCCGACAATATTTCTTCGCAGATACCACTTGCCTTTGGGCTGTTTGGCATTGATCCACTTTCGCTGCCCGGAAGCGTCAATGTTATTCGGGCGGTCCCGAAAATCCTGATCGCTATTTTTTTCCATAGGGCTTATTTACACTCGACTCCTTGCGGGGCTTTTGCATTTGGGGGGTTGGATCCGACCAGTGTGCCTAAGATATAGGCGACGCTACTTCTAATTTGAGCATCGGTCATCATGCTTTTGTAGGGTGCCATCCCTTTTTCAGGAATACCATCGGTGATGACTTTCGCCAGTTCGGCCGGTTTGCATCCGTGGATCCAGAACTTATCGGTCATGTTTGGACCGATTGCATTTCCTTCACCTTTCATACCATGGCAGGCAATGCAACCTTTCTCCGTAAATAGTTTGGCGCCTTCTGCCATCTGCTCCTTGGTGAAGACGGCAGCAGCCATCATGTCCGATGGTCCCTGATCGGATGATTGCTTGCCTGCCAAGGCCATCTGTTTGTTGTATTCGCTGATCTGGTCTCTTCCGTTGTTGGGAAAACCAAAATAGTGAACCGCATAAAAGAGCGAAAAGACAATGGTACCAAGGAATAAAAACAGCACCCAGTAAGGAGAAGGATTGTTTAACTCCTGAATGCCATCATAATCGTGATCGGTAAAAAACTTATCATTTTGAATGTTATTTGTCATAATACTTTGATGTTTTTCTGTTGTTAGGAACAGATTGAAATTATTTTAATTATTTATTTAACTCTTCTTGTTCGAAAATTGAGGATTTAAACTTGTTCAGATCGCTTTTGGGAATGGTATAGGTGTGGATCACCACCCCTATAAACAATCCAACAAAAAGCAGGATACCGACAATGTAATACCACTGAATTCCATCAATTCCCTTTAAAGTTTCGCCTACAAATCCCATGGTTTGCTATTTTGTTGTGTTAGCAGCAGGTGAGCCTGCAGGTGAAATATCCCTTCCGAGCTTGTGAAGGTAGGCAATCATTGCAATGACCTCCTTGGTAGGCTTGATGTCAACACCGGCCAATTTCAGCTCATCGGCAATTTTTTGGGCATCTGCCAGGTAAGACTCAATAGCCTTGGCGTCAAATCCATCCGGATAAGGAACCCCCAACATCTTCATTGCCCGGATCTTTGCCGGTAACATGTTTACATCCACCTCTTTTTTTGAGAGGAATGCATAGTTTGGCATGATGGAGTTGGGTACAACCATGGTAGGATTCTCAAAATGGTTGATGTGCCAAATGGCTGTTTTATAGGTAGAACTACCCATATAACCGGCTCTTGCCAGATCCGGACCCGTACGGCGGGAACCCCACTGGAAAGGATGATCGTACACAAACTCCCCGATTTTGGAGTACTCACCATAACGGTCAGTTTCGAATCTTAGCGGACGAACCTGCTGTGAGTGACAATTGTAGCACCCATTGGCAATGTAAATATCCCTACCCGCCAATTCCAGCGGGGTATAGGGGGTCACAGTCGAAATGGTCGGGATGTTGGATTGAACCTTCATCATCGGTATGATCTCTACGATGCCACCAATTGCCAGGGCAATAAACATGAAGAGCGCAAGCAGAACACCCTTTCTTTCGACCCAGCGATGTGGTGTTTCACCACTTTCGGCGCGGGTGGCTGTATTGACCAAAGCAGGGGCTTCGGCTGCTTCGTTGGCAACAATCTGACCAATTTTGATGGTCCTGATCATGTTGATCAGGAAGATGATGAATCCGGTAAGGTACAGCACTCCACCCAAAATCCGGATGTGGTACATGGGAAGAATACGCACGGTAGTCTCCATGAAAATTGGATAAGCCAGCAAACCGTCTGTGGTATATTCCCTGAGCATCAACCATTGCGTGATGCCGGCCCAATAAAGAGGAATGGCGAAAAGCAGAATTCCAAGGGTAGCAATCCAAAAGTGGGTATTGGCCATTTTTTTAGAGTGCAAAGGAGTCTTGAACAGTTTGGGAACCAACCAGTAGAACATGGCGAAAATAATGCCGCCGTTCCATCCCATCCCCGCAATATGGGTGTGGGCGATGGTCCAGTCTGTAAAGTGGCTGACCGCATTGACACTCTTGAGCGACATCATTGGTCCCTCGAAAGTGGCCATTCCATAGGCAGTTAAGGCAATTACCATGAATTTCAGTCCCGGATCTTCCCTTACTTTGTCCCATGCCCCACGAAGCGTCAGCAATCCGTTCACCATACCACCCCAGGATGGGGCAATCAGCATCACGGAAAAGGTAACACCCAAAGCCTGCACCCAGTCTGGTAATGCCTGGAACAAAAGGTGGTGAGGTCCTGCCCACATGTATAGAAAGATAAGCGACCAGAAATGGATGATGGAAAGTTGATAGGAGTATATGGGTCTGCCCGAAGCCTTCGGAAGGTAATAGTACATCAAACCCAGGTAGGGAGTGGTAAGGAAGAAGGCAACCGCATTGTGCCCATACCACCATTGTACGACGGCATCCTGCGCACCGGCATAGAGCGGATAGCTTTTCAAAAGGGAAACAGGTAATTCAATTGAATTGACGACATGGAGAATCGTAACCCCAATAAAGGTAGCCAGATACCACCAAACAGCCGCGTAAATGTGCTTTTCACGACGTTTGATCACCGTTCCGATCATGTTGGCGCCAAAAGAGAGCCATGCAACTGCGATCAACAGGTCGATCGGCCATTCAAGTTCAGCATACTCTTTACCGGTTGTTATGCCTGACAACAGGGTGACAGCTGCAAGCAAAATAATGAATTGCCATACCCAAAAATGAATTCTTCCAATCACGTCATTGAACAGACGTGCTTTCAATACCCTTTGCAAAGAATAATAAACACCTGCAAACATGGCATTGCCAATAAAGGCGAAGATCACTGCATTGGTATGCACCGGCCTGACCCTTCCAAACGAAGTAAACTCTAATCCGAAATTGAGTACAGGAAAGGCAAGTTGCAAAGCAATAACCAACCCTACCAACAAAGCCACGGCGCCCCACACCAGCGTTGCAAAGATGAAATTCCTTACAATCGCATTGTCGTAATTAAATTTTTGAATTTCCATAAGCGGTTTAAAAATGAGTACTATTTAGTTGATTGTTTCGTGTTTGTATCCTCATCCTCCTCTTCAAACAATATACGTACAGAAGGCGTATAGTTGTCTTCGTATTGTCCGGTCTTAACAGCCCAAATGAACATCGCCAAAAAAATCAGGGCGGCAAAAAGACTTACTCCTATCAAAATAAAAAGAATGTTCATGCACGGGTATGAATTGACTTAGCTAAGTTGGTCAGACCATCAGGTCAAATTTAAGAATAATTTTAATTCTTGGCACATTTACCGCTTGGGGTATCACTTGTTAGGTAGTATATGGATACGTACCATCAAGGTAAACCTGGTGGTGTGTAACTATCAGTAAAGTAGTGATATATGATGATATGTCAGATTTATTTTTGGAAAAATTTCATGCTTTCCCATTCCTTTGATTGGCGCCGGATAGAAATTTAGAATCATTACAAATATTGCAGATGGGGAGTGAGATAGCAGAGAATGGCGATTGATTTGGTTTAATGCGCACATTCCCAGTATTATAGTTTGATTTTGGAGGTCTGTGATCCAATAGGATAGTATCAGCCAGGTTGGTTTCATACAAAACAGAAATCACCCTGGTCTGTAGAAAGGGTGATTTCAATGCAATGTGGATAATTTCCTCCAGGTGCAGGAGTTACAAATCCTCTGTATCATTCTCTTAGGCAGCTGCTAAGACTGTTTAAATTTATTACACAGAGTATAAATGTCTATTAATCTAAAATGGTAGGTTTATGACAATTTCTGCAATTGGGTAATTTTATTAGAGAAACCCCAGAGTAACACAGAGTTGGAAAATCGCTAGCGATTTTCTCTCTGTGTTACTCATTTTTTCTCTTGTAAATTTTGCACAAAGCGACAATTTCAATGACATGATCAGTATCATCAAGGAGTCATAAAAACTCTGTGTAATAATTTCAATCAGCTGCTAAATATCCCGCTGGAAAATTCTGAATTTCTTGTAAACGACTCCGCCAAATTTTTCCATCTCAGCCCGTACCTTGGTGTTGTACTCCAATTCGAGGTGAGAGTCCATGACATTCTTTCCGGCCTCCCTGGCAGATCTGACGAGACTCAACCCCATCCAGACATCCAGTCCCCGGCCCTGGTAACGAGGGTCGATGGCCCCCAGCAATAGGTTAACCTGCTTGGTCTTGCGTGCGGCAGCGAAAATGTGAAATATTCCGAAAGGAAATAAATAGCCCTTTGATTTTTTGATGCCTTCGCTGATATCTGCCATGGCAATAAACAAGGCAATGAGCTCGTTTTGCTCATTCACGATCAGCTTCACAAACCTTGGATTGATCAGGAAGAGGTATTTGTTGGCAAAATCATCCATCTCCTTCTCGTTGAAGGGTACAAATCCATAGATATCTACAAATGTTTTGTTCACCAGCTCAAGGGCAGAATGGATGAGTGGTTTGATTTTCCGCCTGGAGGTGAATTCCAGTAACCTTAAATTGGTATTTTGTTTCTCTGCACGTTCCAGGATCTTTTGGTGAAGCGGGGGTATTTCATCCGGGATCGGAATCTTGTAGACAACGCAATCCACCTTCTTGGTAAAGCCCGAAGCTTCTGTCAAATTCACCATATAGGGGAAATTGCAGTTGGAGGCAATCACGACAGGCTCGTCATATCCCTCGATTAAGAACCCCTGCGGATCCTTGTCCGAAAATGCAAAAGGACCAATGATCTTTTCCATTCCAAAGGATTTCCCCCACGCTGCCACATGGTTGATCAAGGCATCAAATACTTCCTGGTCGTTCCATGTCTCCACGTTGGAGAAACGAACATAATTCTCGTTGTGCGATTGGTTGTAATCCTTGCTGATGAGCCCCATGCAGCGCCCCACACATTTATCACCCCTGTAGGCAAGCAGGAGCAGGTATTCACAATGATCAAACAATCCGTTTTTCTTCGGGTTGAAATAATCCCACTCGTCCATGTAAAGCGGTGGTACCCAGTTGGGATGCTCCTTGTGAATTTCTGCAGGCAGATGGATAAAAAGACGGAGATCTTTTTTGTTTTCTACTTTTCTGATAGTTATGGCCATAGAGAACAAAAATAAAAAAGTTTTTGAGAAGTGGAACTAAGTGCCTAGAATGCCTAAAATGCCTAGAGTGCCTAAAGTACTTACGCCACAATGTTAAGTTGTAGGGAAACCATAACTTTAGGCACTCTAGGCACTTTAGTTCACTTTAGGCACTTTTATTCCCGGATCATTTCCCAAAATACATTTGTATCAATGACAACAACTCATTTTTATCAATGGGTTTGGACAGGTAGGCGTTGCATCCCGAATTTATAGCCTTTTCCCTGTCTCCGGACATTCCAAAAGCTGTTTGTGCGATGATGACGACGTTTTTGTTAAACTCGCGGATCAGCTTTGTGGCTTCATAGCCATTCAAACCTGGCATTTGAATGTCCATAAGTATTAAATCTATGTCTGGTCTATTTTGGCAAATTTCTACCGCCTCAATGCCTGTTTTAACTTTGACAATTTCCTTGCCAAACTCTCTGAGGGTGATGTAAATAAGCATTTCAGATGTTTCATCATCCTCTGCAATGATTATGTTGAGTCCAGGAACTTTGGGATTGACCTGATTCCTTTCGTTTGGCAGCGTAACAGCTTTTCCAACCGCTTTCTTTTCATCCGGTCCTGCATGGTAGGGTAAGGTGAAATAGAAGGTGGATCCTCTTCCTACTTCGCTGTCAACCCAAATTGTACCGCCAAGCATCTCCACGTAAGCTTTGGTGATGGCCAGGCCCAAACCAGCCCCCTGGTAGGCCATCTTATCCGATACATCGGCCTGTATGAAACGCTCAAATATGGCTGACTGCCGCTCTTTTGGAATCCCAATACCTGTGTCTTTTACATAAAATTGCAACGAATGTGGAGACGTTGCAAGTAGAGACGTTGCATGCAACGTCTCTGCATGCAACGTCTCTACCATGTTGTACCCAAATTCAATGGAACCCTCGTTGGTGTATTTGATGGCATTCTTCACAAGATTGGTGAGGATGGCATACAGTTTTTCGGAGTCAGTGCGGATGATCGCCTCTTTTGCAGCAAGGGTATTTTTGAAAGTGAGCTTCATCCCTTTGGCTTCCACTTCAGGCTTGAAAAAAGTGTAGATGTATTCGAATTGCTCGTTGATGTTTGATTCTTTGATGTATAGTTTAACAAGCCCGGCTTCAATTTTCGAAATATCAATGATGTTGTTGATGATGTTGAGCATGCGTAGTCCGCTTTTCTCAATGATGCCAATATACATTTGCTGTTGATCCCCCGTTAAGCCGGGTTCTTTCAGTAATTCGGAAAAACCTAAGATCCCGTTCATTGGTGTGCGGATTTCGTGGCTCATATTGGCTAAAAATGCTGATTTGAGGCGGTCGCTTTCCTCGGCATGAAGTTTTGCTTTGATTAATTCCTGTTCTGTTTGCTTCAGTTCAGAAATATCCACAATAATTCCCCGCAACCCAACAGGTTTAGCATCCTTAAAAATGGGATTTGAGTAAACTAAAATATTAAAGGTGGAACCATCCTTGCGAATCATGGTGTATTCATTGCTTTCCAGGTGTTTTCCGCTCGTAAAGTTCATCTTAATGTTTTGCAAAGCCCTTTCCCTATCCTCAGGGATATAAAAATCCAAAGTGTTTTTACCGATTATCGAATCCTGTTCAGAATAGCCAGTCATTTTATAAGCGAACTTGTTTACATAGGTGAGATTACCCTGTACATCAGTTTCAAAAACTATCTGTGGCAACAGCTCTGCCATTTCCCTGAATTTTTTCTCACTTTCTTCAGCAAGTTCTTTTGCTTTCATAAGTTCCTGCTCAGCAAACTTGCGTTCTGTAATGTTTTCGTGCATGAAAACAAAACGTTCTGGATTACCTGAAGTATCCCTCAAGGGGAATATCAGTGCCCGAATCCAAAGCGGAATATCGGGTGCCTCTGCAATGGCATCATGTGCATTGAAATAGATATCCGGCAAATGCACAATCACTCCATTTTTAACAAGCGAAACTAAATTTCCCAATTCAGTGCTTTTACTTTTTAAATCATCAAAAATTGAAAAATGAGGAGGAGGAACAGCACCGAAGAGTTCGACAAAAGCAGGATTGCCTCTTTGCGTATATCCTTCTTTATCTACAACTTGAATCGACATCGGATTATTTTCAATAATATCATTCAACAATGCTTCTGCGTTTTTGCGTTCAGTAATGTTTTCATGCATGATAACTATTCTATAGGGGTTCCCGCTCATATCATTTAAGGTGAAGCCCAGTGCTTTAACCCATACCGGAGAATTAGGGTAGGATGGGTCGACATCATGAACATTGTAGTAGGAATCGGGGAAGTAAACCACTTCTCCTTTTTTAATCCGTTCGAAAAATTTGACAAATCCGTGGGCCAATAATTGTGAATCTTTGAAAATTGAATAGTTGGATGGTGGCTCTACTCCAAAAAGCTTGGTATGTGCCGGATTTATCTGAACCTGATAACCTTCCATATCCAGAATCTGAATTGACATCGGATTTTTTTCAATAATATCCCTGATGATTGCTTCCGATTGCTTCCGCTCAGTAATATCAACATTGGAACCAATAAAACCTACAATATCTCCGGATTCATTTTTGTAACTTTTTGCTGTTCCATAAACCCAAGATAAATTTTCGGGTGTACCAAAGCGATATTCATAGCCCCAGTTTCCATCAGAGGCAATCATTTTCTGCCAGTTTTCAAAAACTTTCTCACGGTCTTCCTCATAAATTCCATTGATCCAACCATCTCTCAAGGCTTCATCATAGGTCAACTGAGCCATTTCGCACCATTTCGGATTGACAAAAGTACATTTGCCATTTAAGTCGGTCAGGTAAATGCCAACTGAGGTAGATTTTATTAGAACCCTGAATTTTTCTTCGCTCTCCCTTACCTTTTCTTCTGCCAGTGTTGCTTCCAGTTTGCCTGCAGCCCGCAGCGATACCAGTTTTAGTACTGCAGCGGCCGATTCCTGATTTTGCAATGGCTTCTGACCAATAACGGCAATTAGTCCGATTGGTTGACCATCAAAACTCCAAAGCGTAGTGCCAATATAGCTTTCGGCCTTTATATCTTCAAGTGCACTATCTTTAGGAAATAAACTGCGGACTTCTCGCGGGTAACAGCAAATGTGATTTCCTATCACCTCTCCACAGGGTGTGTCTTTCAACGCGTACGAGACATTCGGGTCAAAATTCCCTTCATTGTATATGGCAAGTGTTTTGGCAGTCAGCCTGTCCCCTTCCAGCAAATCAATACAGACATACTCCATGTCAAGGGATTGGGAAAGGTATTTTGCCAGTGATTCGAAGAAATTTTCGTCGGAACCAGGATTGCTGATTTGCAACAGGAAAGCCTGTGTATCTTCCATCAACTTACGTTCGGTGATGTCGTGGAAATTCAGCACGATTGACTCTACGCTCGGATCAGCCAACAAATTGCTGAAGGTCGTTTCTACCCAATGCCATTGGCCAATTTTGTCTTTAACCCGATATTCAAGGGTAGGGGTATGGGAAGGGTCTCCAAATATTTTTCCCAATTCTACCACTACCATTTGTAAATCATCAGGATGCGTGTGTTCGGCTGGATTGCCCGAAACTTCATCCGTTTGGTTATAGCCAAACATTTTTTTTGCAGCAGGACTTGTATATTTGAAGTTCCCTTCTGCACCGATAAGTGCAATACCATCAGGAGCTTTTTCAATAAGCGCCTGATAGTGAAACCCCGCTTTTTTTATTGCTTCTTCTGCCTGTTTGCGTTCGGTTATATCGCGTATGGTACTTACCCAACCAGTTCGTTTGCCATTTTCGTCATAGATGGGTATTACACTATGTTCTGTTGGGAAAATACTGGTATCCTTGCGTCTCATATGATAATCCGTCAGGAATAAGAATCCTTTTTCTTCTACAGCGGAGTAGAGAAGGTGCCTAAATTGATCCAGGGCTTGCAGGTCAACGTGCATAAATGCAGTTGTTTTACCCATCATCTCCTCACGGGTATAGCCAAAGATCGTTGTAGCAGCCGGATTGCAGTCGATGATCTCCACCGTAGCGGCATCAATAATGAAGACTGCATCCAGCAGGCTTGACAGGACTTTTTTCAACAATTGCTGTGATGCCCTGATCTCTACCTCTGACTGCAAACGTGCGCTGATGTTGTTGGATAAGCACGTGGCGCCAATAATATGATTGTTCTCATCATAAATCGGATTAAAAAAGCTTTCATAATAGGCCGGTTTTTCATCACCGTACATTGCAATCTGCGATAGGGCCTTTCCACTCATTGCACTGTCATAGCCTTCCTTGGTTTTTTTTCTGTCGGCATCATTGGTAATAAAATCCAATGTATTTAAGCCAATCTGAATATCCGCATTGTAGGCGAAATTCATTGCATTCCAATGTGCTTTGTTAAAATTCAGGTAGCAATAGTTTTTATCAATTGCGAGAAACACATTGTCCTGCAGGCTTTCAATACTTGATTTCAGGAGTGATTGAGTCCGTTTAAGTGCAAGTTCTGATTGCTTTCGTTCAGTAATGTCGGTAAACACAGATAATTTTGAGTTTTTCCCTTCATAATTAATTGGAATGCCAGTAACCAGTACATCAACAGAATTACCTGCAAAATCCAGGAAAATCTCCTCCATAGGATTGGCTTGCAGATGGTCTGTAAGCGCTTTGTTAATGCGACCAATGGCTAATTGCCTGGATTTTGGGTGAACAAAATCAATCGCATTTTTACCGATTAAACTTTCACCATCTTTGGCTTTTAAAATTCTTCTTGCCGACTCATTTTCAAAAACAACGATGCCCTCCTGATGTATAACTACGCCATCAGGTAAAATGGAAACAATATTCCGGTATTTTTCTTCGCTTTCTTTGATTTGCTCAATGGCTGTTTGTAATTCATTGTTGACTTGTAAAAGCTCCTGCTCGATCTTTATTCTTTCACTTACATCATTGGCAAAAACCAGTTTTGCCCTTTTCCCATCGTAAACTATTTCGCACCTGATAATTTCCACATGGATGATTTCTCCGTTTTTCTTTTTGTGAAGATATATGCCGGCATTTACAAGACCTTCATCAGTTTTCCTGGCCGCTAGTTTCACTTTTTCTATTTCGGATGGAGGCCTGATATCCAGAATAGTCATGGTTAGAAATTCTTCATTGGTGTAGCCATATTTTTGCATCATGGCATTGTTTACCGATAGGAATTTCAACGAATCAATTTCAAAAATTGAGATCGGCATTTGATTTGAATCGTACAGCTGCCTATACTTCTTTTCGCTTTCTTCGGCTTGTTCTTTGGCTTTGATAAGCTCAATTTCTGCCTCCTTCTGTAAAGTTATATCTATTGCAATTCCTTCAATGGAGATCGGATCACCTTCGTCATCAAAAACCAATACATTTCGCTGTTCTGTCCAGATGGTCTTTCCATCTTTTTTTACCCAACGCATTACAATTGGTTCACCCTGTGTTTTATGGGTTGAATTTTCAAGGATCATCCGGTCGTCGGGATGTACTAGTTTGAAGCCTAAGTCAGGGTCGGCATAATGATCTTCGGGTGTATAACCTGTAATTTCAGTTACTACCGGACTTACATAAACAAATTTCATAGAGGGTTTAAGCAGCATCCTGTAAATAACTGCAGGGGAATTTTCCGACAATGTCCAGAATTTTTTTTCGCTTGCCTGTAATTCTTTCTTTGCACGAATTCTTTCTGTAATATCATTCAAAGTCAAAAGACACAATTCATTGTTCTGACTAACAATACCGTCGATATTTACATAAATCGGCAAATTGCCTTCGGTGGCTATGATTACTTCGCAGCTTAATTTTACTTTGCTTGTAAAAACATCGATTAAAAAGAGATTAAAGGTCGTTTGCGTATCAACCGAAACAAAATAATCAAATCGCTTATTTATCAGTTTTGTACGTTCCTTTTCAAGCATATTGGCGGCAGCGAAATTCAGTTCCAGAATTTCACCTTTTTTGGAGAGTGCAATGTACCCTGAAGGCGCAAAATCATAGAGCTCGGTATATTTTTCTTCTGCCAGCTCAGCCCTTTCCTTTGCAATGACAAGTTCTTCGTTTTGCATTTCGAGTTCGATCTGATGCACTTCCAATTCGTAAATCAGTTTCAGCAGGTCGGGTTCTGATTTTGAATCTGTAGAGACATTGCATGCAACGTCTCTGCGTAATTTTAATTTTTCTTCTGCCTTTTTGCGAAGCAATGCAGCATCTTCAGGTTTACCGTTTTGCTTGTTCATGGTTTATAGAGATTATGTTTTTTTAACAGCTCTATTGCCTTATTTAATTCGGCTTGTAATTTTTCTTTCTCATCATGCTGAAAAACAACTTCCTGGTCAGCGATTATTAAATCTGATGCTTGCTTTCCCCTTTCATTGCAGTTTGCTGTTGCTGATTCGGCTTCCAGCTTTTTTGCTTTGGTAATATCAATAAATGTGAGTACCAGCCCATCAATGTGGTCGTCGTGGGTGCGGTAGGGCATGATCCGGACGGTAAACCACCGCCCATCGTTTGTTGAAATGTCGGTTTCTTTGAACACAAGCGTGCGCAATACTTCAAGGGCATGACCGGCTATTTCGGGGTACAACAAATCGGTGACCATGTCGGTAAACGGCCGGCCAATATCGGTAGGCCGTAATTTGAACAATTTGGTAATTGAATCGGTAAAGCGACGAATATTTAATTCTTTGTCGAGAAACAGGGTGGCAATGTCGGTGCTGTTCAACAGGTTTTTCATGTCGTTGCTGGCCACCATAAATTCGGTTATTTTGCTTTGCAATTCAATATTTACGGTTTGCAGTTCTTCGTTCAGGCTTTGCATCTCCTCCTTCGAGGTGGTAAGTTCTTCGTTGGTGGATTGAAGTTCTTCGTTGGTCGATTGCATCTCTTCATTCGACGACTTTAATTCTTCCTGGGTAGTCTGCATCTCTTCGCGTGTGCTTTGCAACTCTTCGTTGGCGCGCTGCAACTCCAGGGCTAATTCCTGTTCCCTTATGGTGGAAAGATTTCCTTTTTTTGTTCTAGGGATGTTTGGTCTTGGAATACTTGCCACATCAGAAAAGATAACAATGATTGTTCCCTTTATCGCATCGGGCTTTTCGATGAGTTGAAGTGTTACATCAACATACTGTGTTCCGCCATTTGTTCCAACTTTTACATTGTGCAATTTTATTGCCTCGTAATTTTGTTTTGCCCGGCGTATGGCCCCCGGAAGTTCGTTGCGCAAACCTTCGCGTGCCATGGCATAAATGTTCCAGTTTGCTTTGCCTGCTGCGGGTTCTAAATACTTGCCTGTTTTGCCTGTAATGTACAAGATGTCGCCTTCCGGGTTAATCAGAACACTGGCGGGTGCAAAACGCTGCAACAGCAATTGGTCGGTAAGAATTTGAATGTTTTCTGCCACTTTTACAGGTTTTATTTCTTTAGGTTTTATTGCCTTTGAATGGGTAAATGAACTTGGAAAGTCCGTTATATCGTTGGTTGAAGAAATTACAGAACTTTTGTAGAGTTTTAGTTTGGCATCGAGCGGGACAAATTGGTTGTTTTGAGAGTTTTCGTTTTCGGCGCTGCCCAGCACCATCACTCCACCGGCATTGAGACTGTAGTGAAACAAATTCATCAGTTTTTTTTGCAATTCGGGTTCCAGGTAAATTAACAAATTGCGGCACGAAAGCAGGTCCAACTTTGTAAAAGGCGGGTCTTTTATCACATCATGAGGTGCAAATACCACCATTTCGCGTATGACAGTATTTACACGAAAACCGTTTTCATCTTTGGAGAAAAACTGGCTCAACCGCTCGGGCGAAACATCGGCAGCAATATTGTTGCTGAACAAGCCTTTTCGGGCTATTTCAATCGCATCGCTATCTATGTCGGTGGCAAAAATTTGTAAGGTAAAGGTTTTATTGTGTTTTATTTTTTCGTAGGCCTCCCTAAAAACGATGGCCAGCGAATAGGCTTCTTCCCCTGTGGAACAGCCCGTAATCCATGCCCGTATAGTGTACCCGTTGGGCAATTCGTTAAATAGATCGGGGATCACTATTTCTTTCAGTTTTTTCCACACCGCAGCATCCCGGAAAAAATTGGTTACCCCAATTAGTAATTCTTTAAAAAGTATATCCAGTTCTTTGGGGTTTTCCTGTAAAAATCGGACGTAATTGGCAATTTTATCAATTTGGTGCACGCTCATTCGCCGTTCGATACGCCGGAACAGGGTGTTTTTTTTGTACATCGAAAAATCATGTCCGGTTTGTGCCCGGAGCAAAATCACAATTTTTTCGAGGTTGCTTATGCTTTTATCATCAATCTTGGTGTTCTGCGCCATGGTCGGACTGAGTCTAAGAAATGAGATTAATTTGGAGGGCAGTTCCGTGGCTGTTGCCAAAATATCAACAATCACAGAATTGACTGCACTTTGCGGCATCCCGTCAAATTTTGCTGTCGATGGATCCTGTACCGCGACAAGGCCGTTTTTTTCCTTTATCGCCTTCAGACCCAGGGTGCCGTCGCTGCCCATACCCGAGAGAATAACACCTATACTTTTTTCGTTTTGGTCTTGGGCAAGAGAGCGGAAAAAATAATCTACCGGCAGTCGCAAACCACGCAATTCAATCGGCTCAAACAAATGCAAACAGCCGTTTAATATCGACATGCTTTTGTTTGGTGGTATTACATATACCTGATTGGCTTGAACGCGCAGGTGGTCGGTTACCTGAAGCACTTTCATCTCTGTAGTCCGCTGCAAAAGTTCGGGCATAATTCCTGCGTGGTTTGGATCAAGATGTTGAATGACCACGAAAGCAATTCCGCAATTTTTCGGCACATTTCCGAAAAACTGCTCCAATGCTTCCAATCCACCAGCCGATGCACCGATACCAACAATGGGGAAACTGATTTTATTTGAAATAATTACTTCCGAAGGCTGAGAAACAGGACTATTTTTATTGGCAGTTGATTTTTTCATGGTTACCGACAGGTGTTGTTAATGTGCGATCTCAAAGGTAGGGTATTCACTCAATGGCTATATCTCCTTTATTTCCGCTGCATGTTTTGTCTTTGAGGGCATAGCATCGGCGGGATGCGGGGGAAGTTTGTGCTACAAGAAGGATAAACTTACTTAAAATTATATTCAGATCAAAACTTAAGGAGGAGAAAATTGTGGCGGGAACGACTGGGTGGTGTTGGTCATTGCCAATTTTTCGGCTAAAGCCGGAATTCTGATCATTCATTCGTTCAACGCCATAAATGTTCAACGCCATAAATGTCCAACGCCATAAATGGCGTTGCTAGTCAATGCCCATTTTGCGGAATGCATGTTATTTGGATTATGGCGGTTTCGCCATTCGTCAGACCTGACTAGCCGTAGCCTTCAGGCTACGGACTTAAGAACCACCATCTGCGCACGGGCTTCAGCCCAAATTGGTTTCAAATATTTTGGATAAAGCCTTGGCGGCGTATAATTTTTATCCTCCCCACAAAAAAAAAACCACACAAAAGGGGTAACCTCTTCCCCCATTTGTGTATTAATGTACAGAAAACGGCACTCAACTGCTTTGATCCTTCTGACCGCTCACCTGGTTATTCAATTTGCTCCTGCAACGATCTGTCTCCATCGAATTTCAACAAAAGCGTTACCCAAAACCGCTGATTCACCGCTCACATTAACTCCGGAATGATTCGTCAAGCGAAGGCAAGTCATTGGGCGACTTGGAATCTCCCGTTGACTATCTTGTTTGACTATCAAATAGTTCTCAAACATTTATTATTAATCCCTTAAATTTATTTTAAATGAACTTGAACACGAACCGCAGTTACAATTGCAAAGACGAGGAATTGCCTGTTATTCTCAGGTTGTCCCTCATTAGTTTGAAACGCGACCTGGCCGAATTTACCACCTACTCGCCCAAGTTTAGCGGAACCTACCTGGACAATTACGAATCCGAAATTGCCAAAGTCGAAGAATTGCTCTCTCCTGCCGCTGAAACCGCCGAAATGAAAAAAATTACCGACAGGCTCCATGCGGGTATGGATGTTTTACTGAACCATGTGAAGCACCTGGAGGGCTACCTTAAAATGGCCGGTAGCAGCATTAACCTCTCCTCTGCCGATTTCGGCCTCTCCCTGTTGCGCAAGGGAATTAATCACACCGATCCTGAAAAGGTGATTGACAGTCTGAAGGATTTGAACAAAAACGTGGCGAAGTACAAAACAGCGCTTGCCGAACAGGGGTTAACCGATGCCTTTCAGGCGAAACTGGTGGAAGATTATACTTTGCTCAACGCAGACCGGCAACTGCAGTACCAAATTCTCACAAACCGGAAAGCCCTGGTGCAAAGCAATGTCGGAACCCTGAACGATCTGTATGACCGGTTAATGGAGATACTTCGGACCGGAAAGATCCTTTACCAGGGCAAAGATCCCGTAAAACTGCAGGAATACACCTTTAGCGAATTGCAGAAACGGGTGCGGCGTAGTTCAAAAAGCGTTGCAGGTGCAGCAGTCGTGCCGGCAGTATCCTCCGAAAAATAGGTACAGGTAGGTGGGCGTTGAAGGACCAAACTTCCCCTCCTGCTTCGACAATTACTTGTGGTGTTTAGACAATTACCCGTGATGCCTGGAAGGTCACTCGTCGTTCTTCGACAGTCACCCGTGATGCTTGGACAATTACTTGTAATGCCTGGAAGGTCACTCGTTGTTCTTAGACAGTCACCCGTGATGCTTGGACAGTCACTCGTCGTTCTTAGAATGCCACTTGTGGTGCTTAGACGGTTACTTGTAACGTTTCTACAGGCTTCAGACCTTCAAGGTTTCCAAAACCTTGAAGGTCTCATTTTGGAGAAAATATCCCACAAAACAATCCCCACGCTCACAGAAATATTGAAGGAGTGCTTGGTGCCATACTGCGGAATTTCGAGGACCAGATCACACTGGTCCACCACCTCCTGCTGAACCCCCTTCACTTCGTTGCCAAAGACCAGGGCCAGCTTGCATCTTGCGGGTGGCACATAGTCTGTCAGGCTGATACTCATTTCTACCTGCTCAACAGCCGCGATGGTGTAGCCCAGCGATTTCAGGGTACTGACAGCCTCCAGCGTATCGGGATAATAGGCCCAGGCCACCGTGTTTTCGGCACCCAAAGCGGTTTTCCGGATCTCCTTGTCGGGTGGGGTAGAGGTGATGCCGCACAGGAATATTTTTTCGACCAACAGGGCATCGGAGGTGCGAAACACCGATCCAATGTTGTGGCAGCTGCGAATGTTGTCCAACACCACGACCACCGGTATTTTTTCAATTCCCGTGAAATCTTCCGGACTGACTCTCCCTAGCTCACTGTTTTCAAGTTTTCTCATGCCGTTTACCACTTGACATTTTTCCTTTTGACGGGCATGGTCATGCACCTGGCGCCTCCGCCCCCCCGGGCAAGTTCCGACCCGGCAATGGTGACCACCGCCCTGGAGTAATCCTCAAGCTTCACCCGGTTCTCGATGACATCCATGGCTTTCACGATTTCGAAACCATTCCGGTTCATCTCCTCCAGGGTCTTTTCGTTGCGTTCGTACCCAATCACTTTTCCCGGCGCAAAGGCGAAGAAGTTGGCCCCGCTGTGCCACTGTTCCCGCTCCATGGTCCAGGGATCACCATGTCCGCCGCAGTTGACGGGGGCGAGTTCCATGCCGCAATTTTCGAGTGCCTTCAGGAGGCTGGCCTCCTCCCTGATGGAGGTTACCTTGCCATTGTCGATGGTGATTTTGATGGTGTGGTATTTGGTTTTCTTGAGTATCAATGGTTCGTAGACCATGCATGCATTCCTGTCAAGAAAGGTGAAGGTCATGTCGAGGTGAATGAAGGATTCGGGAGTCAGAGGCAGTTCCTGAACGATCAGATGCTTGGTCCCCTGTTTTTTGTCCCTGAGTATCTCCGTAAGCAGGTCAATTCCTTCGGTCGATGTTCTTGCCCCACTGCCAATCAAAATGATATCTTCGCTGGCAATTTCTATATCGCCGCCTTCGAGTGTCGCATGCTGGAAGCCTTTTCTGTTTCCGGCAATCTTTTCAGGGTTGATGGTGGGTACGCCAAAGGAGGGATGGTCCCTGAAAATGGCCTCCATGATCAGTGACTCCCGCTCCCTGACCTTGCTGGCCATCTTCCCGATCAGCACCTCATTCCAGATGGATATGGCCGAATCCCGGGTAAACAGAAAATTGTGCAGTGGTCTTATGGAGTAGCGTTCGTTGCTCAAAAACTTGGTCAGGTTGTCCCGTTTGAGGATCACCCCTTCGATGAGCTGTTGGGCGAGGAGGTGCGAAGGCAGTTCCAGCAAATAGTCGAGTTCATCGTGGGCTCCTTCGTGCTGGCAAATATTCCTTACCAATGCCTCCCTGGCCTTCCCGATCGAAAGGGTCTCCGTCAGCAGTTGTTTTACCTCATAGGTTTTTGTCACTTTGTTCAGCACCCCCTTCAATTCGAAATACTCCCTCGAAGCAACGGACAAATTCAAAATATCGCTGTAGAGTGCCCGTTGGGCATTCTCAGGCGTCATATTCTCTACCTCCGAACCCGGACTGTGTAGTATAACTCCTTCCAATTCACCAATTTCAGAGGTGACATTCACATTGAATTTTTCCATTTTTGTTGTTTTTTGGTTCAGCTGGTTGCAATCTTTGCTGCAAAGATATTGAATTCGGTTCGGTAAAGAATGTTAATAGCCGAATAATAGCGGATCTTTATTTGCCGAATCGCTGATTCCTTTCTTAAATTTGTGGCCAGATATGGCGGTTACAACTGTAAAATGGATTTTTTGGGTGCTATGGCTATTTTCGCCGGTCCTGCTTTCCGCGCAGGAAAGGGGAAATGGGACCAGGGTGGTGCAGGACTCTGTGGTGTTGACCAACGATACCACGACCCACTATTTCCTAAATCCCATCGATATTTTCCCGGACAAGGCGGATATGCCTCCCCGTCAGTTGAGGCAGTTTACGCAGCTGGAATACAAGATTAAAAAGGTTTACCCGATAGCAAAGGTCGCAGCGATCAAATTGGCTGAGTACAACCGTGTCTACCTCTCCTTCAAGACCGAAAGGGAGCGCAAGGATTACGTGAAGAGGGTGGAAAGGGATTTGTTTGCGGAGTACGAGGAGGAGTTCAAAGTGATGAAAGTATCGGAGGGGCGTATCCTGATCAAACTGCTGGACAGGGAGACCGGAAGTTCATCCTACGAAATTATCAAGGAGTTCAAGGGAGGCTTCCCCGCCTTCTTCTGGCAATCGGTCGCCAAACTTTTCGGTCACGACCTGAAGGCCAAATACGATCCGGCAAACGAAGACCGGGTCATTGAATACATTGTGGTGCAGATAGATTTGGGTTTGATATAGCGAGTGCGCTAGAGTGCCTAAAGTGCCTAGAGTGCCTAAAGTTGGGAACTCCGAGCAAATAAGGATTAATGCATAAGTACTTTAGGCACTTTAGTTCACTTTAGGCACTCTAGGCACTTCCCCTTAAATCATCACCGCACTGTATTCCAGCTTCTGGTTGATCTTCTCGAGCAGTTTGTGGGTCTTTGCCTCATCATTTAACCCAAATCGTTGACTCCTTCGTTTGAGTATGCAATCCGAAAAATAGGCTATTTGACTAAACAGAAGAAGATTGCCGGATGATTTTAAATGCTCTGTAGTGTTTTTACCGGTGATGGAAGAGAGGTCGAGCTCATTGAACTGGTATTTCATTTCACCCTCAGCATCGTGAACAGAAAGCAGGTGCTCCTTCCGCTTTCCGATGAAGGAGAGGGTGAGGGAGGCCGCCGATCCATTGTGAAAGTTGAGGTGAAGGTTCACCACATCCGGCTGGTAGCCAGAATTGGGTATGGCACAAACACTGGTATGCGAAGGTTCCGAATCGACCATTCTCAAAATCAGCAGCAGATTGTTGTAGAGCATCTCCTGCAGGGCACCGGGCTGACCGGGTTCAACCTGGTGTATCTCGATCAGTTTGGACTTCTGGTTGAACTTTCCTTCCGACAGAAAAATTGGATGAAAAAGCAGGTCATTCCGTATCTGGATGTAGGTATTTCCCTCCTCTGCCAGGGCGGTCAGTTTGATTCTTTCTGCAGCGCTCATCCGCTGCTTCTCCGTCAAAAAAAGATGACAACCCCTCCTGACCAGACCTTCCAGAAATCCAAAGGTGGTATACTCAGGATCGAGCACGATGGCCAGGTTGCAGTGCTCGGGAAGTAACTTGTCGGGGTCGTTGAAGAATCGCCTGTTAACAGTAGAGACAAAAGGATCCCACACGACATGCCTTATGGCATGCAACGCGGTGATCAATGAATCATCCGGTAATTTTGGATAGATTATAGCTCCATGTAACATCTTGCTGTAAATGTACTTTTTTACCTCCCTGCTCTTACTTCCGGCACCTGCTATTTATCAACTTTCCGGTGTTGAAAAACCCGCATAGAATGGTAATTTTGCAGGTGAAACCACAAAAAGTAGTTAAATTGGAAGATACTTTCAGACACAAGGGGTTACGGAAAAAACTGGTCGAAGAGATCCGCGCGAAGGGTATTCATGATGAAAACGTATTGAGAGCGATGAATGCAGTGCCACGACACCTCTTCATGGACAACAGCTTCATGGGTTTTGCCTATGTCGACAAGGCCTTTCCCATCTCTGCCGGACAAACCATCTCCCAGCCCTATACGGTTGCTTTCCAGACGGAAGCATTGCAAATCAAACGATTTGAAAAAGTTTTGGAAGTGGGCACCGGTTCTGGTTACCAGGCAGCCGTACTCTGTGAAATGGGGGTATTGCTCCACACCATCGAAAGACAGCGTTCCCTGTACGAGTTTGCAAGGAACTTATTGCCCAGGCTGGGCTACCGCCCCCAGTTTTTTTACGGGGATGGTTACCTTGGTTTGCCTACCTACGGCCCGTTCGACAAGATCATTGTCACGGCCGGAGCAGAATCAGTCCCCCCGATGTTAAAGGAGCAACTGGCAGTTGGGGGCAGGATGGTGATCCCGGTAGGGGATAGGGCCCACCAGGTCATGAAAATTATCACCAGAATCGGGGAGAACGATTATTCCGAAACTGAAGATGGCAACTTTGTCTTTGTACCTTTGCTCCCCGGTACGGCAGATCAAAAATAAAATAGGTGTATGGTACATATAAAAAGATTTACATTTAATCCGGTAGGCGTCAATGCCTACCTGCTTTGGGACGAAACAAGGGAGGCTGTACTGATTGATCCGGCCTGTTTTTATCCGGAGGAGCAGTCCAGGCTTTCGCAATTTGTAACGGACCAAGGACTTCAGATCGTCCGTTTGCTCAATACACACGGCCATTTTGACCATTTGATGGGCAACAACTTTGCCACCGATCGGTGGAAGCTCAAATGCTTCATCCATCCGGGTGACCTTCTCCTGGCCGGTCAGGCGAAACACCAGGCCCAGTTTTTCGGCCTTACCATGCCCAACCCGGAGGAGCCCACGGTGTTGGATCCTGCTGAAGTGATCTTTTTTGGCCACTCCAATTTGAAAGTGATTCATGTGCCGGGTCACTCTGACGGCAGTGTAGCCTATTGGTGTGAATCGGATAAATTTTTGGTCGTGGGAGACATCCTGTTTGAAGGTTCGGTGGGGCGTACCGACTTGCCAGGAGGTAACCACAACCTGCTGATTTCTGGCATCAAATCCAAATTGTTGGTACTGGAGGAGGATACCAAAGTCTACCCGGGTCATGGCAACGATACCACCATTGGGAGGGAAAAGTATACCAATCCTTTTCTGCAATAAGTGCCTGGAGTGCCTAGAGTATTTAAGTGATTAAAGTTCTTTTTGCTTCGGTCTGTTTTTGTTATTTTTCTGCAATTATATTTAGAAGCTGTTTAAAAATATTACACAGAGTATTTATGACTCCTTGATGAAACTTATTATAGCTTTGAAATTGTTGCTTTGTGAAAAATTTTCAAGAGAAAAAATGAGGTCACAGAGAGAAAATCGCTTGCGATTTTCCAACTCTGTGTTC
>CAMCBW010000055.1 GCA_945873105.1 Tangfeifania diversioriginum | reverse complement strand
AAAAAATGAGGTACACAGAGAGAAAATCGCTTGCGATTTTCCAACTCTGTGAAACTCCGGGGTTTCTCTAAAGAAAATTCAAAATAGCAGAAATTTCTATTTGCTCTCTGGTTTCGAAAAATAGTTAGATATTCTCTGTGTTATAAATTCAAACAATAAAACAAATATTGATTAATATAGTCTACCATGATAAAGATTCCAATCCTTCAGAAAACGTTCGTTCTGCTGCTGTTGCTGCAGGTTTCACTTTTTGTGGCGGTAGCTCAGCACAAGGTATTTATGCTTCATCCCACGGTCGACAATATCGATAACATCCTGGAATTGGTCCGCCAGAAAGTCATCACCATACCGGATCTGGAAATGGTGGGGGTCTACCACGAAAAGGAGACTTTTGATTATGCCTTCTCAGAAAAATACCTAAAGGAGAACAAAATTGCCCATTTCACCCTGATGAAGATTACCGGAGAACTTGATCCGCAAAATATTTACGGCAAAAATGAGTGTACACCTGCTTTTACAAAGATTGTAACGGAAGCGGATGCGCTGCTATTCAACGGTGGTCCGGATATCCAGCCGATCATTTATGGAGAGAAGCAACATTTGCTGACAGTAGTCACTGACCCCTACAGACATTTGATGGAGACCTCCCTTTTCTTTCACATGATGGGAGGTGTCAGAAATCCTGCCTTCAAACCATTGTTGCTGCAAAAGCCAAACCTGATCGTCCGTGCCTTCTGTTTGGGCATGCAAACCATGAATGTGGCGGCCGGAGGGACCTTAGCCCAGGATATTCCGCAGGAGATTTACCACATCTCAACAGCTGAAGGGATGTTGGCCATTGATGCCAAAAACCGTCACCGCAACTACAATACCCAGCTGAATCCCAGCTGCGATCTCTCCTGGGGGTTTCTACACCCGGTTATCCTTATGTCCAAAGGTTTTCTTCACGAATTGTGTCTGGGACTTGAGCAGCAGCGACCCTACGTGCTGAGTTCACATCACCAGGCGGTGGGCAAAAAAGGCGATAATCTGGAGGTAATTGCCACCTCCATGGATGGGAAAGTGGTAGAAGGTTTGCAGCACAATCAATTCAAAGAGGTGATCGGAGTACAGTTTCATCCGGAACAATCTACCTTGTATCTTCCTGCAAGCCGTTATACGCAAACACCGGGCAATGAGTATTCGCCCAATGAGCTACTGATCAAAGACAAAAGCATGGAATTTCACCTGAAGTTCTGGAAGGATTTCTCGGACAAGATTGGAAGGATAAAGGTTAAAGGTTAAAGTAAGGGACTCCATAGATTGCTGTTACTTTGGGATATCAGGCAGGATGTATTTGAAAGTCAGGTGAAATGCTTTCTTAACTTTAACCTTTAACCTTTAACCTTTATCCTTTATCCTTTAACCTTTTTCCTTTAACCTTTAACCTTTATCCTTTAGCTTTGCCAACAGGGATCAAGAGACAATCTTTTTCTCTATCTCCTTTTTTTCCTCACGAAGGAAGGGCAACAGGTTGGGCGCCAGTTTCTCGATTGGAACATACATTCTGGACTCCCCTTTGGGTCCTTTTGGGATAACTGTCACATCGTAAGATTCGATCCGGGCTACGACATACATGAGGAAACTCAAAATGAACGCAGTTTTTATAACCCCAAAAACTGCCCCCCCAATCCTACTCAGAATTCCGAGGGCAATGGCCCTGACAAACTTCTCCAGCGCATTGGCAATCAGGTGTACCACGATGAGAACGCTGATAAAGATGATGAAGAATGCGACAGCCTTGATGGTGGCTGGTTGCCATGGAACCGTTCCGGTAAGCCATACTTTCAGAATATCTGAAAACATCATGGCACACAATACGCCCAGTACGATGGCGGCAACAGAGGCAAACTCGACAAAAAAACCTTTGACAAAACCATGGATGGCGCCAGCAGCAAGGATGATTATTAGGATTAGGTCTACCGTGTTCATGTATGTAATGGTTAAATTTTAAAGGTCAGTCAATACTTGGTAAGAAAAATTCCATTTTGTTTGAGACCACCGGTCATGCCCGTTTCATAATTTTTTGTGCACGAAGGATCTAGGGATTAAAGTTAAAAATTTAAATGTTTCCATCCGCTGATTGCACGAAAATTAGTAGTTTTAACCTCGGTAAAAAGCCTATAACAATCCTTAGCATCCTTTATGGCCATCCTTAATTCGATTATCACCTGGATCAATTACAAGCGTATTTATCAGATTGAACTCTACCGGGAACATGCGAAAGAGATACAGGTAGAGTTGCTTTTTGACCTGATCGGATCGGCTGAGAGTTGTGAGTGGGGGAAGAAATATGATTACGAATCGATTGCCACGGTCAAGGAGTTCCAGCAGAGGGTTCCGATATCCACCTATGAAAAAATAGAACCCTACATCAGTCAGATGATAGAGGGAAAGAAGAGCATCCTATGGCCAGGTGACATCAAATGGTTTGCCAAATCATCGGGTACGACCAATGCCAAAAGCAAGTTTATTCCCGTCTCCAAGGAGTCGCTCGATGAGTGCCATTTTCAAGGGGCCAAGGATGTATTGGCCATCTATTACAACAATTTTCCGGATACACGGGTCTTGTCCGGAAAGAGCCTGACCCTGGGGGGCAGCCACAGGGTTAACAGCATGAACAACAACTCCTTCTATGGTGATTTATCGGCCATTATGATAGAGAATCTCCCGTTTTGGACAGATTTTCACCGTACACCCCCTACCGAGATCGCCCTGATCGAGCAGTTTGAGAAAAAGATTGAAGAGATTGCCAAAACTTCCATCCACGAAAATGTCACCTCCTTTGCCGGAGTTCCATCCTGGAACCTGGTCTTGATGAAGTACATTCTGGACTATACCGGTAAATCCAATTTGCTGGAGGTTTGGCCAAATCTGGAAGTATTCATCCATGGGGGGATTGCTTTTGAACCCTATCGGGAACAATTCAAAAAACTGATCCCCTCAGAGAGCATGCAGTACATGGAGACCTACAATGCGTCAGAGGGATTTTTTGCCATCCAGGATGATCCCGCCTCCCCCGATATGCTGCTGATGCTCGATTACGGAATTTTTTATGAGTTTATTCCATTGAATGAAGTTGGGGATGAAAACCCAACCGCCTTGCCGGTTTGGGAGGTAGAAACTGGGATCAATTATGCGATCGTTATCTCGACCAACGGAGGCCTTTGGCGGTACATGATCGGTGACACCGTGATGTTTACCGCTAAAAACCCTTACAAAATAAGGATTACAGGTCGCACCAAACAATTTATCAATGCTTTTGGCGAGGAAATCATTGTCGACAATGCCGAGCAGGCCTTGAAAGCTGCCTGCAGTGCGACAGGTGCCGTCATCACAGAATACACCGCAGGTCCCATCTTTATGAGCGACACCGCCAAAAAGGGATCCCATGAATGGCTGATTGAATTTGAAAACCAACCGGACAATCTTGAGAAGTTTGCCCGGATACTTGACGCCAGGCTTCAGGAGCTAAATTCGGATTATGAGGCAAAACGCTTCAAGAGTGTTACCCTGGATCAGCCGAAAGTAGTTGTAGCAGCCAAAGGGACCTTTCTGCAATGGATGCGTGAAAAAGGGAAAGTAGGAGGTCAGCACAAAGTTCCGCGGCTCGCCAACAACAGGGAGTACCTGGATGAACTGCTGAAAATAAATGTGTAAATTGGGAAATGTGGAAATGTGTAAATTGGCATTCGTGGGAAGAGATTCTTTCGATCAATTAATTAGAGGATTTATATTAGAACCAGGGGTCGGAATGCAAATTTGTAGCAGAATTTCCACATTTCCACATTTCCCAATTTTCACATTCAAAACTGTTCAACAAAACAAAAACGTATAAAATAAAAGCCATTCATGAAAAAGGAACCTACCAACATGCACATCGCCATCGCCGGAAACATTGGTGCCGGAAAGACCACGCTCACCAGGTTGCTGGCCAAACATTACGGATGGGAGGCGCATTACGAAGATGCAGACAACAATCCCTACCTGGATGATTTTTACCATGATATGCTTCGTTGGTCGTTCAATTTGCAGGTCTATTTCCTGAATTCAAGGTTTACCCAGGTGCTCGATTTCAGGGATAGCGGCAAGACGGTCATCCAGGATCGCACGATCTACGAAGATGCCGAAATATTTGCTCCCAACCTGCATGAGATGGGGTTGATGAGCTCCCGTGATTTTTCCAACTACCACAAGCTTTTTACCCTGATGGGCAGGCTGATCAAGGCTCCAACACTGATGATCTATCTTCGGGCGACGGTTCCAACCCTGGTCAACAACATTCAGAAGCGGGGCCGTGACTACGAGAACAGCATCAGGCTGGATTACCTCAGTCAGCTGAACCAGCGCTACGAAGCATGGGCTACCCGCTATACGCTGGGCAAGATGCTGATCATTAATGTTGACAACCTTAATTTTGAAGAAAACCAGGAAGATCTCAGCAAGATCATTGACCGGATCAATGCCCAGATCCACGGGCTTTTTTAGCTGCTGAAAACAGGTCATAGCATGACGATTGTTAGGTATTGATTGAAAATTGAATCGTAATTTTCAACACTAATAAACTAAACAAGGATTATGACCAGAATGCAATTTTTTAATTACGGGGAAGATCAGCTAACCACCGGGTTGGCACTTCAGATAGCTTCCGGGGAAATTGCCGGAAGAATCACCGCCACTGCAGCTACTGTCATTGAAAAAAGCAGGCAGAGGGTGGATGAAATCGTGGCAGATCACCAGCATGTTTATGGCATAAATACCGGTTTTGGTCCGCTGTGTACCACCATCATCTCTGAAAAGGATACCAAAACACTTCAGTACAATATCCTTAAAAGCCACAGTGTTGGGGTCGGTGACCCCATCGATGCTGAGATCGCCAAATTGATGATGGTCCTCAAGGTCCATGCGCTCTCCATGGGATATTCAGGCATTGCACTCACTACCCTGGAACGCATCATCTGGCACATCGACCACAACGTCATCCCTGTCGTTCCTTCGCAGGGATCTGTTGGCGCCTCGGGAGATCTGGCCCCTCTGTCCCACCTGTTTTTACCATTGATCGGATTGGGGCAGGTATATTTCAAGGGAGTACGACAAGATACTGGTAAGGTACTGCAAAAATTTGGGCTCCTGCCGGTTGAACTGGGTGCCAAGGAGGGTTTGGCACTCATCAATGGCACACAATTTATTGCGGCTCATGCGATCAAAGTGGTGGAGCGGTTCCAGAACTGCCTCGACAACGCCGACCTGATTGCCGCCATGAACCTCGAAGCCATGCTGGGTTCTGTCAAGACTTTTACGGCGGAGCTTCATCTTCTTCGTGCCTACCGGGGAACGATCTATGTGGCCGAAAGGATGCGAACATTGCTGGCAGATTCGGAAATGGTCCAATCCCACCAAAATTGCACCAGGGTCCAGGATCCCTATTCGCTCCGGTGCATTCCCCAGGTGCATGGCGCTTCCAGGAATGCATTTCTTCATCTGAAAGAGCTGCTGCACATTGAACTCAACTCCGTTACCGACAATCCCATCCTGCTAAGGGATGGCAGCTCCATCTCCGGTGGAAATTTTCATGGACAGCCACTGGCGATGCCCCTCGACTATGCGGCGGTGGCAGCAGCAGAACTTGGAAATATTGCCGACCGGCGGATCTACCTTTCGCTGAAAGACACCATTCCGGGACTGCCAAAATTGCTGATGCGCGAAACCGGATTGAATTCAGGTTTCATGATTCCCCAGTATACCACAGCCGCCCTTGTCAGCGAGAATAAAACTTTCTGTTTCCCTGCCTCTGCCGATAGCATCCCCACCTCCCTGGGCCAGGAAGATCATGTCAGCATGGGATCCATCAGTGCCCGCAAATGCCTGATGATCATTGACAACCTGGAGAAAATTCAGGGGATCGAACTTTTTTGTGCAGCACAGGGTTTCGACTTCAGAAAACCTTTGAAATCCGGTCTGGTACTGGAGGCTTGCCATGACCTGGTACGGGAACAGATACCCTTTGCCGAATCTGATCACGTGATGTCGGAAGAGATGCAGAAGGCCATTTCCATGGTAAAAAACAAGTCACTGGTGAAGCGTTCCGGGGAGGCTGCTTCCGCACACGGTATAACTCTTAAAAATGAAACGGATGAATTTTTTGGAATTTATTGACAGATACGCTGCTCACCCCAATTACTTTGCCCCAAGGGGGAACCAGCTCTATGCCAAATCCTGGCAAACAGAGGCCCCGCTGCGGATGCTGCTAAACAACCTCGACCATGAGGTAGCTGAAAACCCTGATGAGTTGGTAGTGTATGGGGGTACAGGCCAGGCAGCCCGCAACACTGGGGCGCTGCGCCAAATTATCAAAGAGCTGCTTGAACTCGATGAAAACCACTCATTGTTGGTGCAGTCGGGCAAAGCCGTTGGCATTGTCAGGACCCATCCGGAGGCACCACGTGTATTGATTGCCAACAGCAACCTGGTACCTGCCTGGGCAACCTGGGAGCATTTCGAGCGGTTAAAGCAGGACGGATTGATGATGTACGGTCAGATGACGGCCGGCAGCTGGATATACATTGGTAGCCAGGGAATTTTGCAGGGTACCTATGAGACCTTCGTCGCCTGCGGCAAGAAATACTTCAACAACGATCTGAAACATAAATTGCTGGTATCCGGAGGATTGGGAGGCATGGGCGGAGCACAGCCCCTGGCAGCCACCATGGCCGGGGCCACCTTCCTGGGCGTTGACATTGATCCGGAAAGGATCAAAAAAAGATTGCAAACCGGTTACATCGACCACATTTCCTATTCCTACCGGGAAGCTGCAGATCTTGTTTTGAAGGCCAAGGAAAAAGGGGAGGCCATCTCGGTCGGTCTGGTGGCAGACATCGGAGATACCCTGCAAAATATGCTGAACGATGGAATTGTCCCTGATGTGTTGACCGACCAGACCTCGGCCCACGATCCGCTCCACGGTTATATCCCCAGCGGCATCTCACTGGAGGAGGCGATCCTGCTAAGAAATGCTGATCCTGACACCTACCGGGAACGCTCCATGAAAAGCATGGCACGTCATGTCGGCCTGATGCTGAAATTGCAGGAGCTCGGTAGTGTTACCTTCGACTATGGCAACAACCTTCGTGAAATGGCCAAACAGGGTGGAGAGCCGGATGCCTACAACTTCGATGGTTTCACCCCTAAATTTATACGGCCGCTGTTTTGCGAAGGGAAAGGACCCTTCCGTTGGGTGGCACTATCCGGCGACCCGGAAGATATTTATGCTACAGACCAGGCGCTCATCGAGGCCTTTCCGGAAAACCACCATATGATCAACTGGCTGAAAAAAGCCAGGGAACGCATCTCCTTTCAGGGATTGCCGGCCAGAATTTGCTGGCTCGGAATGGGCGAAAGGGAGAAGGCCGGACTGATTTTCAATGAGCTGGTCAGAACGGGCAAGGTGAAGGCTCCGATCGTGATAGGCCGCGACCACCTCGATTGTGGTTCAGTTGCCTCCCCCAACCGTGAAACGGAGAAGATGAAAGATGGCAGCGATGCAGTCTCAGACTGGCCTTTGCTCAACCTGATGTCCAACACGGCAGGGGGGGCCACCTGGGTCTCCTTCCACCATGGAGGCGGCGTCGGAATGGGCTATTCCCAGCATGCCGGGATGGTCGTTCTTGCGGATGGGACCGACAGGGCGGCCGAATGCATCCGTCGGGTACTCTACAACGATCCTGCCATGGGCATCTTCAGGCACCATGATGCCGGGTACGAACAAGCGACAGAGACACTTCATCAATTTGGGATGGAGTTTAAATAAAATGTTTGAAATGTTTGAAATGTTTGAAATGTTTGAAATGTTTGAAATGTTTGAAATGTTTGAAATGTTTGAAATGTTTGAAATGTTTGAAATGTTTGAAATGTTTGAAATGTTTGAAATGTTTGAAATGTTTGAAATGTTTTAACCCTATAAACTTTTTAAACCCTTCAAACCAATAACAAATTAACAGCTTATGTATAATCCATCCATAAAAATCGTCGGTCCATTCAGGCAGCTTCTGACCATGGACCATTTGCCCCTGAAAGGCAGCCTGATGGATGCCCAATTGGAGGTTATTGAGGAGGCTGGAATTGTATTACAAGGGGATAAAATATCGGAGATCGGGATTTTTCATGAACTTTGTTCCATATACAGCTCCTGCAATCCGGATATTCAGTTCATCGATGCCGATATAATCGCACTTCCTGGATTGATCGATACACATACCCATCTGTGCTGGGCCGGGAGTCGTGAAAATGACTATGCCTTGCGTTTGGAGGGGAAGAGTTACTCCGAGATTGCCGAAACCGGTGGTGGAATATGGGATACGGTGACCAAAACCAGAAATGCCACGGACGAGGAGCTAAAAAACCTGCTGACAGGAAGGGCATCCAGGCAGCTGGCGAATGGAATTACAACCTGCGAAGTTAAAAGCGGCTATGACCTGGATCTTGCCGGCGAACTTCGTTTGCTTGAAATCATCAAAGGTGTCCATTTGGATCATCCCATTGACCTGGTGGCAACCTGTCTTGCGGCGCATATCAGGCCTCATGATTTCGATGGATCCTCCGGGGAGTATCTGCGTTTTTTAACCGAACGACTGCTGCCGGTGATCAGGAATGCCCAGCTCGCCCATCGGATCGACATTTTCGTAGAAAAGGGAGCATTCGGGATCTCTGAAGCCGGAAAATACCTGACCAGTGCAAAGAAAATGGGATTTGACCTGGTTGTTCATGGGGAGCAGTTTACCTCCGGAGGAGTATCGCTGGCAGTAAAGGTGGAAGCAGCCAGTGTCGATCACCTGGAGGTGATAAGACCCAAAGCCATTGAAAAGCTTGCAGGTTCAGATGTTGTGGCTGTTGCCTTGCCCGGAGCTTCGATTGGACTCGGTTGTCCGTTTGCTCCTGCCCGGAAACTTCTGGACGCAGGTTGTTGCCTGGCAGTCGGATCGGACTGGAATCCAGGATCTGCCCCGATGGGAGATCTACTGTTGCAGACAGCCATCCTGGGTACTTTTGAGAAACTGACCAACGCAGAGCAGCTGTCGGCCATCACCTTCAGGGCAGCACATGCGCTGAAGCTACCCAACAGGGGTATTCTCCGGATGGGCAACCTGGCTGATTTTATTGGATTTCCCGGTAGGAATTACAAGGAAATACTCTACCATCAGGGGATGCTGAAGCCAACGATGGTGTGGAAGAAAGGGAACAGGGTTGGTGGAAGTTATGAGTTAAAGTAGAAAGTTATGAGTTATAAGTTATAAGTTATGGGTTATGGGACGCCCTAACTCATAAATTATAACTCATAACTCAATGAAAAAGAGACAGCGTTATAGATATTCAACTTTCGGAAAAATAGAAAAATATGAAGCAAATACTTGAGTGTGTACCCAACTTTTCGGAGGGAAGGGATCTGGAGGTAATCCGACAGATTACGGAAGTAATTGAGAAAGTGGCCGGCATCAAACTGCTCAATGTGGATCCTGGATACGCCACCAACCGCACCGTTGTCACCTTTGCCGGGGCACCTGAGGTGGTGGTAGAGGCAGCCTACCTGGCCATTGCGAAAGCCTCCGAGTTGATTGACATGCGCTGCCATACCGGTGAACATCCCCGCTTCGGGGCAACGGATGTATGTCCGCTGGTTCCTGTTTCAGGCATTACCATGGAGGAGACCGTCGTGTTCGCCAGGGCTTTGGCCAAAAGGGTGGGTGAAGAATTGCAGATTCCGGTCTATTGTTACGAGCAGGCAGCCTATGAACCCAAGCGCCAAAGTTTGGCCAATTGTCGTTCCGGCGAATACGAGGGGCTTGCCGGGAAATTGGCATCATCGCAGTGGAAACCTGATTTTGGTCCCTCCACATTGAATGCCCGGTCAGGCGCCATTGCCATTGGGGCCCGAAATTTTTTGATCGCCTACAACATCAACCTCAATACCACCTCTGTGCGCAGGGCCAATGCCATCGCATTTGATGTCAGGGAGGCAGGAAGAGTAATGAGATCGGGTGATCCGGTGACCGGAAAAATTGTCAACGATGAAAACGGAGATCCGGTTAGGATTCCAGGCACCCTGAAGAAAGTCCGTGCCATAGGATGGTACATCAAGGAGTACAAAATGGCACAAATCTCCATGAACCTTACCGATATCCATGCAACACCGGTTCACGTAGCCTTTGACGAGGTTTGCGCAAAGGCTGCTGAGAGAGGCATCCGGGTTACCGGTTCTGAACTGATTGGTGTAGTGCCCCTTCAGTGCATGCTGGATGCAGGAAAGTACTTCCTGCACAAGCAGCAGCGCTCCTCCGGAATACCGGACGAAGAGATCATTGAAATGGCGGTGCGTTCAATGGGATTGGGTGAACTGGCCCCTTTCGACCCGCAAAAAAGAATCATCGAATACCTGCTCCGGGAAGAGCAAAAAGAACTGCTTTCCGATCTCTCCCTGCGAAGACTGACCCAGGAGACGGCCTCAGAATCACCCGCACCGGGAGGGGGATCCATTGCTGCAGCCGTCGGGGCACTGGGCGCTGCACTGGGTTCCATGGTCGCCAACCTCTCCTGCCACAAACGGGGATGGGAGGATCAATGGAAGGAGTTTTCAGATTGGGCAGAGAAAGGGAAAGTCGCCTACAACGAGTTGCTCAGCCTGGTGGATGAGGATACGAAGGCCTTTAACCGGGTGATGGATGCCTTCGGACTTCCCAAAGAGAGCAGCGCTCAAAAGGAGGCCAGAAATCAGGCTATTCAGCAGGCAACGCTGCATGCCATTGAGGTTCCCTTCCAGGTGATGCAAAATGCAGCTGATTGCATGAGTTTGCTGGAGAAGATGGCGGTAATCGGTAATCCCAACTCTGCCAGTGACGTGGCAGTGGGTGCCCTTTGTTTGAGGAGTGCAGTATCCGGCGCCTGTCTGAATGTAAAAATAAATGCAGTCGAACTAAAAGATCGCTCCCTGGTCGAAGGGACCTTGTTGTCGGCTGACCTCCTTGAAAAAGAGACGATCCGGCGATGTGAGGAAATTCAGAAACTTGTGCTTCAAACTATCAATTCTAAATCCTAACTTTGTGCACCTTTGTGTGTACCTTGTCTCCCTGAGTGGTTTAGTTACATTTTCATCGCCCAGGATCCAAAGGGTTCACGAAGAAATTCGCAAAGGGAAAAGATAAATGCCTTATGATGATGACTTCGAACAACCCTTTCAAAAAATACCTGATCATCTTCTGGTCTGTTTTTGCTGGAGGTATTCTTGCCTTAGTGGTACTTTTCACCCTGATTGGCAATGGGAAACTGGGTTATATGCCCACCCTGACAGAGCTCGAAAACATTGAATCTTCCTTGGCCTCCGAAGTTTATACCGCCGACAGCGTGGTCATGCGCCGCTATTACTTCAAGGAGAACCGGACCTTTACCAGTTTTGAAGCAATCAGTCCTTATGTGATAAAAGCGCTGATTGCCACGGAAGATGAACGTTTTTACAAACATTCAGGCATCGACCTCCGTGGACTCCTTCGGGTTTTTAAGGGGATTGCCACAGGAAACCAGAGTGCCGGCGGTGGAAGTACGCTCTCCCAACAGCTGGCCAAGATGCTGTTCCCCAGGGAAGATATCACCAATAAATTTCAGTTGGCCATCCGGAAATTGAGAGAGTGGGTGATCGCGGTGAAACTGGAGCGGAATTTCACCAAGGAGGAGATCATCTCCATGTACCTGAACAAATATGATTTCCTAAACCTTGCCGTTGGCATCAAATCTGCAGCAGCCATCTATTTTGGGACAACCCCTGACCTGCTGACGCTCGAACAGTCGGCCATGCTGGTAGGGATGGCCAAAAACTCCTCCTTGTACAATCCCATCCGCAGACCCGAATTGGTCAGGAGCCGCCGTAATGTGGTGCTGTCGCAGATGAACAACAACGGATACTTGTCGGATGAGGAGTATGACCGGTGCAAGGTCCTGCCACTCAACCTCAATTTTCAAAAGGAGGACTACAAGTCGACGCCGGGCACCTATTTTACGGAGTACCTTCGCACCCTGCTGACCTCCAGGAAACCTGAAAGGGCAAATTACAAAGCCTGGCAAATGCAGCAATTGCTGGAAGATTCCGTTGAATGGGAGAACAATCCGCTCTACGGTTGGTGTGCAAAAAATCCTAAGCCGGACGGTACCCTGTACGACATCTACACCGATGGACTGAAAATCTATTCGACCATCGATATGCGGATGCAGACCTACGCCGAGAAAGCGGTCGTCACCCATCTTGGCAAAAATGTCCAGCCACTGTTCAACGAAAGGATCAAGAGCCAGCGGAACCGTCCCTTTTCCAACGACCTGACCAACGATCAGGCGCAGCAGGTGTATGACAACATGATGAAGGGCAGTGACCGATACCGTTCACTGCGTTCGCAAGGGCTGAACGCCAACGAGATCAAGCGGTCGTTCCTTACCCCCACCGACATGACGGTTTTCTCCTGGCGCGGAGAGATCGATACCACCATGTCGCCATTGGATTCCATCAAATACCACCTTGGATTTCTTCGCTCGGCGATGATGACGATGGAGGTTAAGACCGGCAAAATCAAGGCCTGGGTAGGAGGTCCCAACTACAAACACTTCATGTACGACATGGTGAAGAATGGGAAGCGTCAGGTAGGCTCCACCGTGAAACCCTTCCTTTATACGCTTGCCATGCAAAATGGCTTCTCCCCCTGTACGCTGGTCCCCAATACCGAACACTCCTTCACCCTGTTCGATGGCTCCACCTGGACTGCCAAAAACTCAGGGGAGACCAAAATGGACGGAAAGATGGTAACATTGAAATGGGGATTGGCCAATTCGGTCAACCAGATTTCGGCCTGGGTGATGAAACAGTTCAATCCACAGGCCATGGCCGACATGATGTACAAACTGGGCATTACCAGTCCGATCGATGCTGTTCCCTCCATGTTCCTGGGAACCTCTGATGTGTCGGTCTACGAGATGGTGGGTGCCTATGGAACCTACGGCAACCATGGGGTCTACACCAAACCCTATTGCGTCACCAGGATTGAAGACCGAAACGGCAATATTTTGGCCCGGTTTTCTCCGGAGTCGCACGATGCCATCGATGCAAAGACCGCCTACCTCATGATCAACCTGATGGAGGCAGTCGTCAACCAGGGAACCAGTGCAAGGTTGAGAAGGGATGTGGCTTACGGAAATATCACAGCCGATGTTGCCGGCAAAACCGGAACGACGCAAAACCAGTCGGATGGCTGGTTCATGGGCATCACCCCTGAGCTGGTGACCGGCGTATGGACCGGAGGTGACCTGCGCAGCATTCACTTCGAAGGACTATCTACTGGGCAGGGCGCCAGCATGGCGCTGCCCATCTATGGCTATTTCATGAACTCACTCTACCGTGATCGTACCCTGGGTTACTCACAGACCTCCCTTTTTGAAGCTCCTCCCGGCTTCAATGTTGATCTGGATTGCAGCAAAGTGATGAAGGAAGAGGCGGAGGATGCTTCGACAGAGCAGGAATTCTTTTGATTTTTATTTCGAATCCTTCAGCGCCTTGATCAATTCATCATCGGGTTTGATGACATTGTAATTTCCCCAAAACTCCTTGTCGTAGTTGACAATCTTTTCGGAGAAGACATCCTTTTCCCGAAAGATTCCTTCCGGTCCAAACCTTGCTTTTTTGGGAAAAGGATATTGTTGTGTGACTAGTACATCCGTCACATTGCGGTAATCCGTCTTGAATTTGCGTTTCTGTTTCACCCTGAAGAGGATATCGCTGTGGGCAGAATAGAACTGCCATTTGTTGTTGAGCAGCCTGTACTGCACGGCATAGTCCACATTCTCCGGCCGGGTATCAAATCCGATGGGTTCCTTCTGAATAAAGGTTTCTCCATTGATTTTCAAGCTTTTCTTGTCGTAGGAAAATTCCGCTGCTACCAGGGCATAGCTGTCAGAATCGATCCAGATCCGCCCATTGAAGCAGGGGAAATCGGTCTCAGCTACCCGGTTGAAACGGATGATCCAGGTAATTCTTCCATTGATGATTTCAGGTTGTTCGAACCGGTATTGGTAGAGTGGTTCATATTCAGGATCCAGAAAGGTTTCCAGGTTTTTGACTACATCCAGAGAGTTGATGCTCAATGGTCCTCCCTGCACCTTCAAATACACCTCCTTCGGTTTTCTGTTCAGGTCGGCTTTCCTGCCTTTTAGGAAGCGGACACGATCGGGCACATCTTCCTGGTAAGGAGCCTTTAAGATCTCCATGGCAGCCTCCCAGATTCCGACATAGTCGTTGTCCTGACGGGCGGTTTCACGGTAGAAGGTAACCATGACCTGTGGTTCATCCGCGTAATTTTTTAGGATGTTGTCTCTGAATTGCTTCAATATAAATTTGGGATCCGTAGGCTTGACCAATATTTCACGCAATTTGATCGATTCGTCCTGCAGCCGGACGGTAAATTCCCGCTGGAGTTCCTGTAGCGAAAGGATCCGCTGTTTGTATCCCAGTGAACTCACCACAACATTGTGGTCCCGCATCGGGTAGGGTATGGTAAGGTCAAAATTGCCCTCCCGGTTGGTCATGGTTCCAAGGTAGCTCCCCTCCATGGCCACCGCGGCAAAAGGGATGGGACTCTTGCCATCCATTTCGGTGATCCGACCGGAGACTTTTACCGGTTTTGGTTCCACCCTGGTAATGATCAGCTGCCGGTCAATGACTCCCACCTCAAAAAGCGAGTCTGGAAGCACCTTCCTGAGTATCTCTCCCAAGGGAAGATTGAGGTAGGAAAAATTCTGTTTCCCGGTAGGAAGGAGATCTGGATTGTAGGAAAAGTAGAGCTCATTTTCGGCCACCAATTTCTCCAGGAATGATTCAACAGTGGTCGAATCCATTTGTAGGGTGATGGCCCTTTGCAACGGATGCAGCTTCTCCTGTGCAGACAAATGCACAAGAGGGGTAAACAGCAGGATCAAAAACAGAAGCTTTGATCTTCGTGGCATGGTCATCTCTTTTTGAGACAGGATGTCGGTTTGAACCCTTTATTTGGAGGCTAAAATATACCCCTCCACCTCTTTGGTGACAGAAAGATGGTTTGTTTTGGCGATAATATGGAGAATCTCTTCCAGTTCAAATTTAGCAAAATTGGCGGTATAGGGGATGTCAGCAATCCTTTGGTCTGCAAAATTGATCTTCACGTGGTAGATGTTTTCCAGCTCTTCAAAAACTGCCGCCAGGGGGGTATGGCGGAAGGAGACCTCTTTGGTGATCCAGGAGAGGTAATTGGGGGTGAGTGTGTTGGCAGTTTCAATCTTCCCGTTTTCAGTGGTGTACCTGCCATTCCAGCCCGCCGTAAGCACCGCCTCCTGATTCGCCTGGAGGTTCCGTAGCCGGACGCTCCCACTGGATACATTCACCTCTACCTGCTTCTTGTCGGGATAGGCGGAAATATTGAAAGAGGTACCCAGATCCTCCACGACCATGTCGTTAAGCTCGACTACAAATGGATTGGCGGCGTCGTGGATGACTTCGAAATAGGCCTCTCCGGTCAGTTTGACCTTCCTGACACCGGCGGCAAACTGGGCAGGATATTCAAGGGTGGAGTTGGCATTCACCTTGACGACTGAACCATCCGGCAACAGGATGGTAGTCACCTCTGCCGGATTTGGCAGGGTAATTACCCTTTTCATTTCAATGGCAGCGGCACTCATTTGACCAGGCACCAGTGATGTATCCCTGCTAAGGAGATAGGCCATTGAACCAAGGGCGACAAGCGCCGTGAAAACAGCGGCCACCCGGAGATATCCCAACCTTCTGAGGATTGTGGTGGCAGGTTTGGGTTCCATCTTTTCACGCAATTTCTCCCAGGCCTGGTCCGGATCACTCTTACGGTAACTGTAAGCCGTTCCCGCAAGCTCCCAGGTTTTTTCCAGTTCCGCAACTGAAGCCTCCTCCTGCTTCGTTGTCCCTGGAACCATTTCTGATTCTCCGGTCATCCAGGAGACCCATTGCTCTTCCGATTTTCTGTTCTCTTCCATTCAATATGATGCTATATCCCTAACAATGTGACTGATAAAAATTATATACTCAATTCCGGGATCTGGTGCAACCGCGGAAATTCCCCCGCTGCTCCTCTTTTTGATGATCCCTCTTCACTACTTCCCTACCACAATGACATGTTCCGCTGGAAATACCCTTACCCGGGATCAGTAAAAAAAGTACCAGGTGGTGGTATTCTTTCAAGGCATCCCGAAGTTGTTTCAGGGCCAGGGTCATTTGGGCCTCTACTGTTTTGACCGAAAGGTTCAGCTGATCGGCAATTTCCCGGTATTTCAGCCCCTCTTCACGGGCCAGCCGGAAGATCTCCTGCCGTTTGGCCGGGAGTGCCAGGATGGCCGTTTCTATTTTGTCGAGCAATCCTATCTCCGGATAGAAAGCGCTGAAATCCTCTTCCTCTTCCGTCCTGGCCAACTGCATCCGAAGGTATTCGGAGCGTACCTTGTTCTTGTCAAGATGGTTGAGGGCATGGTTTCTCACCGATCTGAAGAGGTAATGGAGGAGTGAGGTGGTGATGACCAGTTCGTGACGGGTTTGCCACAGTTTAAGAAACACATCCTGGACAATGTTCTCTGCGGTGGGGAGCTCCCGAACAAAGCGGAAGGCATAGGCTGTGAGCGGCCGGTAGTTTTCCCTGAACAGCTGCTCAAAAGCTTGCCTGTCGTCCAGACGGATGGCCTCCATGCTATTTTTCTCCCCGGCAGGATTCATAAATTACCCCTTAAGCTGCTTGTCCTACACTTTCCCATCTCACACCCATCTAAGTTAAAATAACCAAACCATGTTGTAGCTGTAAATTCCACTGCTCCATCGAATTGCAGCAGTATCGCGCAAATAACGCAAGGAACGCAAAGAAAAAACAGAACCTTGTTATCTGTGAAATACAAATTTCAATCTGTACCATTCCAAGCCCCCTTTACACCCCGGTCCTGCTCCAAATAATTTTCTGAAATTACGACAAACAATTTATTTGGGGAGTTGTTTTTTGAAAAAATATTTTTGGGTTAAGATTTTTGGATTATATTTGCACCGCATTGAGAAAAGCATACCAACGCCCGGGTGGCGGAATTGGTAGACGCGCTGGACTCAAAATCCAGTGATGGCAACATCGTGCGGGTTCGATTCCCGCCCCGGGTACAAGTTGCAGACTTTAAGATCCCCTTCGGTCGAATGATCGGAGGGGATTTTTTAGTTTATGGGAGAAGGGTCACCTCCAATGAGCGGTAAAGTACATCCGCAGTAACATAAAGTATATCTGCAGAATCGTGTGGTACTATTCCCAGTAACTCAAAGCATATCCGCAGTACCGTATAGTACAGTCGCAGTACGGTCTGCTTCATCCGCAGTAGCTCCAAGTATAATCGTAATACCGCTAATGATAATCGCAGTAGGGTAAATGTATATCCTAAGTACCGTGAAGGACATTCGCAGTTCAGGAAAGTACATTTACTCAGAGCTAAAGTACATTTGCGACCCGGCCCTCAAAAATCGTGGGAGCGGATGCAAAACAGCCCTGATGTGGCCTGTATGCCGCACCAAGGCTGTGAACGAACATCCCATCAGGTTTGGATGCCTTCCGGGATCGGGATGGCGGTTAACTTTTGATGCGGATGAAAGACAAGCTGCTTACCTGTTTGAATTGGGGTGTACCGGCTCCATAGAGTGATTTGACATACCTCTTGACATCGGCCGCAAGCTCCACCAGACCCGATTCGGCCTGGTAGAAGCGGTTGTTGCGGCTGATGCGGGCATTGCTGAGCATCATCCAGGCGTTTTTGACCGCTTCGTTCCTGGCCTTGAAATCGGCCAGAAGGGTCTGCAGGGCGGATAGATTCAAATCCGGTTCGTTGGGTGCATAGCCCGGTTGTTCGGAGAGCAGCTGTACCAGCCTCTCCAGGTTCTCGATGCGGCTCTCATGGCTTTGGCGGGAGGTGGAGATGGTTTTGGTCCCCTCCTCCGCAGTGTTGTTGCCTTCGGCAAGCGCCAGCTCCCTGGCTTTGCGTGAGCCGGATCCCTGCAGCTTCCTGTTGAGGGCCTTTGCCGTGGTGATGACTGCCGGAGTGACCTCGCTGTTTGCGACTGCGTTGATGATGCGGGTGAGGCGGATGTTTAGCCTGGCAAATTGGGTTTGTTGTGCCTTCACGGCCACTACCCAGTTGGCGAAGTGGGTATTGACCAGGGCCAGGTCTTTCCCCGCTTCATCTCTAAGGGCATTGAGCGCGGCCAGTGAGATGTCCTTCTTGGAGGGATTGTAATCGGCTCCAAATCCGGTAGCGAATGAAATTAAGGTACCAAGGTTTGCTACATTCCTGGCATGACCTTTTTCTGAAAAAATAGTCATTGCAAAAAATTTAGATGGTTTGAATAGTAAGTCCCCATGTTTAAATTAAAACACAGAGAATGAATATAGACTAATCAAAAATTGAAGGTTTTTGGGAATTTCTGCTTTTGGGTAATTTCAAAAGAGAAACCCCGGAGTACACAGAGGGAGAAAATCGCAGGCGATTTTCCAACGCCCGATTCGGTGTGACAAGCTGTGCAAGAGATTAAACAGCTTCCCAACAATGGAAAAGAGCTAATGCAGGTTGTGGAGGAGTGGTTGACCTCCGGCAGGGAGCATCTCCAGGTTATCGGTCTCCCTGCGCAGAACAGGTTGGTGGTGTAGGTTCCATTTAAGATACTTTAAGGGATTGATTTTAAATGGTTGGAAACTTTGGAAGGGAGGGCCAGGTGAGCGGTCGGGAAGGTCGGCGGCGGGTTGCCTGCCTTTTACATGGGTTAATACCACAAAGGCCCAATAGGTTACCCCTAAATATTCAAAAAATTAATATTTCAAATGACAACTTGAATAAAATTTAATTTGTTAGCTTTGAAATGCTTCAACCAAAAATCTCCTACATGTTCAAAATCCTCCTTCCAAGTGCCACGCTGTTGGTGTCCAAGCCTCATTGGATCAAAGAGTGGCGCAAACGGCAGACTCTATCGGCCTTCACCATCCCTGACAGTGTTTTGGAGAAAAACTGCCAATGGTGATGGGTAAGTAAGGCGGAGCAGAACTTGTTCCACAACCCCAAAATCTCTGGCAAAGCGAAGACAGGTTTCGCCTACACACGAGATCATGTTAACTACTTCAGACAAACTTAATTTAAATGAATAAAATCGAAATTCAACTTGAAAACTGCTTTGGAATAGGAAAGTTTGACCACAAATTTGACTTTGGGCAATTAAATAGTAACTCTTTTCTCATTTATGCCCCGAATGGGACAATGAAAACCTCATTTGCTAAAACACTTGACCTAATAGCTAAGAATGATACTAAATCGATGCCATGTGACAGAGTTTATAACAACAGAGCGACCACTCATAATATTCTTGCTGATGGAAACACAATTGAGAATGAATCATTACTAGTGGTCAATGCAGAAGATATTACATATGATTCCTCGAGTAAAATAAGTTCATTTATTGCAAGCAAAGATTTAAAGAAAAAATATGACGAAATATATATAGAGCTAGAAACTAAAAAGAACGATTATATAAAAAAACTAAAACTTGTCTCACAAAGTACAGATTGTGAAACTGAGTTTGTAAATGCTTATAGTCAATCTTCAAAGGATACCTTTTTTGAAATCTTTTTAGCAATTTCAAAGACTTTATTATCAAAGCCAAGCATTTATAGTTTTCGTTACAATGATATTTTTGATAAAAAGGGAAACGTTAAGAAGTTCTTAGAAAAGAATCAAAAACTTTTATCTGATTATGTTACCAAATATGATGAACTCTTAAGAAATTCAAAGTTCTTTAAAAGTTCTGGAAATTCTTTTGGCACATATCAAGCAAATGAATTATTTAAATCAACTGAAGATAATTCATTTTTTGAGGCAGGTCATAAGTTTACACTAAGTAACAATGCTGAGATTAAATCGGCAGAAGAATTAAAACAGTTACTACAAAAGGAAATAACGTCTATTCTAAATGACGAAAAGCTAAAAAAATCATTTGAACAAGTTGATAAATCAATTGGAGCAAATGCTGAAATGAGGTCTTTCAAGAGTGCAATTGAGAAAGACAATCTTCTGCTTATTGAACTTGACAAGTATGAAGAGTTTAGACAAAAAGTTTGGCTAAGTTATGTTTCATCTCTCTCAAAGGATACGGAAGAACTGGCCAAATTTTATGAAAGTAAAAAAACAGAATTAGAAAAGATTATCAACGATGCAAAAAAGGAATTTGCGATTTGGGAGGAAATTATAAAAACATTCAATGAAAGATTTTATGTTCCCTTTGAAATCAAATTAGTCAATCAAGAAGATGTAGTTTTAAAAGAAGAAACCGCAAATCTTGAATTTGATTATAAAGACCCCAATGGACCCCCTGTGCGAAAAGACAGGAATTCGCTGCTTTCAATCTTAAGTAAAGGTGAGCAAAGAGCTTATTATATTCTACAGCTCCTTTTTGATGTAGAGTCAAGAAGGCATGCGAATCAAAAAACACTACTTATATTAGATGACATCGCAGATTCATTTGATTATAAAAATAAGTATGCTATCATTGAATATATTAAAGAGTTGCATCAAAATGCAATATTCAAGCTATTAATACTTACACATAACTTTGACTTTTATAGAACAGTTGCTAAACGTCTGAATATGGACAGACGTTGCATTCTCATGACCTTGAGAAGTGATGCAAGAGAAATTGTGCTAAAACAAGGAGGTTATTTAAACGACATTTTTAGTCATTTCAAAAATAACTTATCGAAACCAAAAGTATTTGTAAGTATTATTCCACTCGTACGAAACTTAATTGAGTACATTGAAGGACAGTCAAGTCAAAACTATAATCGGCTTACCTCATGTTTACATTTGAAGACTGACACAAGCAAGATAATCTGTTCTGACGTCTTAAATCTCATAAATGGCAGCTTTCCCACAACTACAAATCAGAGCATTAAGTTTGGAGCAATGCCCATAAAAGACTTTGTTTTCGAAACGGCTGACGCAATTGAACAAGAGAACCCACTGGACGAAATACTACTGGAAAACAAAATAACTTTATCAATAGCTATTCGGCTTAAAGCAGAGGAATATATGTTAAGCAAAATTCCAAATTCCAAGGCAATTGTAATAGTATCAAATCAAACTTCGGAATTGTTATTTCATTATAAGGCGACAAATAATGATAAAGCTATATTAACGATATTAGACAGAGTTAATTTAATGACACCAGAAAATATTCATGTAAATGCTTTTATGTATGAACCAATAATAGACATTTCAGTATTCCATTTAGTTGACCTATATAAAAAAGTCAAGCAGCTAACGTAACAAATTTGCTGACAATAATCGTCTGGAAAAAATGGCAGGGGACGTGGTTATTTGACACATTTGTGGTTGAACAAGCAGCAGTACTTTGGTGTTAAAAAATTTGCTGCTTAGCCAATTCGCAAACCATTTGGGGCAAGTGTAAAGGAGGTAACGCAACTTGGCTGATATTTGCAAAATTGAAAGAAATATGACAAGCAGAATATATCTTATTAATATGTTGCTGCAGAATTGGGAAAATTTAAATTTTTTTTGTCTTCCTCAGAATAAATAAAAGGAACCCAACCCATATTGTAGCACATTTGCATGTCCCTAAGAGTCAGCGCTCGATTATGAAGGCTTGGAGCAGCAAATTTGCAAACACACCAGAGCTTTTTTGTTACTTTTATGGTTCATTTATACGATAGAATTAAAGAATGAAACAAACTAAAATTACGCTCTCGCAACTCGAAGACTTCCTGTTAAAGGCTTGTGATATTTTGCGCGGAAAGATGGATGCTTCGGAGTTTAAGGAGTTTATTTTCGGAATACTGTTTTTGAAAAGACTTTCAGATGAATTTGAAGTAGCAACCATAATAGTTAAGAAAAAGTTTAAGCATCTGAGCCCTGAGCAAATTCGCGAACTTTTAGACGACCCTACTACTTATAAACCCTATACAAACTTTTATGTTCCACCACGTGCGCGTTGGAACGATAGTTGGATAGAAATAAAGGACGAAGAGGGTGAAGAAAAAGAAATCTATCATGCGCCGCTCCGTGATGCAAAAACAAATGTTGGATCGCTGCTCAATAAAGCCTTACATGCTGTTGAAGATAGCAATGCAGATTTGTTAAGCAACGTACTTAAGGGCATTGACTTCAACATTAAAAAGGGAAAATCATCGATACCAGACCAACGTTGGATTGATTTGATCAATCATTTTAACAGCAAACTGCCTTCGCTGATCAATGAGAATTTTGAATTCCCCGATTTATTGGGTGCCGCTTATGAATACCTGATAAAATATTTTGCCGACAGCGCCGGTAAAAAAGGAGGAGAGTTCTATACACCAAACCAGGTCGTTCGTTTGTTGGTGCAATTGCTGAAGCCCAAAGAAGGCATGGAAATTTATGACCCAACAGTTGGTTCGGGAGGTATGTTGATACAAAGCTTGCAGTATGTTGAAGAGCAGGGACAAAACGCCCGGAATCTCAAGCTTTACGGACAGGAAAGCAATCCGACCACTTGGATTATTTGCCGCATGAACATGATTCTGCACAACATTACTTCGGCTACGATTGAAGATGGCGACACCCTCGAAGACCCGAAAAACCTGAAAGACGGATCGTGGCAAAAGTTCGACATGGTCATTGCCAACCCGCCATTTAGCCAAAATTACAACAGGGCTACGATGAAGTTTGACGCCCGTTTTGCTTATGGTTTTGCTCCCGAAACGGGCAAAAAGGCTGACTTGATGTTTGTACAGCACATGATTGCCAGCCTGAATGCCCGTGGACGCATGGCAACCATTATGCCACATGGTGTTTTGTTCCGTGGTAGTGCCGAGAAAGTTATTCGCAAAGGCATTGTTGATGCCAACCTCATAGAGGCAATTATAAGTTTGCCGCCTGCTTTGTTTTACGGAACCGGCATTCCTGCCTGTGTCCTGATTGTGAATAAGAACAAAGACGAAAAACTAAAAGATAAAATCTTCTTTATCAATGCCGATGCCGAATATGGCGAAGGAAAAGTGCAAAACTTCTTGCGCCCCGAAGACATTGAAAAAATTGACTTTGTTTTCACACACAAAATTGAAATAGACAAATACAGCAAGCTGGTTGACAAGAAAACCATTGCCGAAGAACACGATTACAACTTGAACATTCGGCGTTATGTTGACAATACGCCCGACCCTGAACCCGAAGATGTAAAGGCTCATTTAACAGGTGGTGTGCCTTCCGTAGAAATTGAAAACCAAAAACCACAGCACGATAAATTTAGCTTTGCTGCCAATGAAGTATTCCGGGATTTTAAAGAAAACTACCAGTTATTTAAAGACGAGCTGCTCGAAAAATCTGCTTTAAAATCAACCGTTGAAGAAAATAAACCGGTGCAGCAAACCATTGCCAATATGCAGCAGACCATGGATGAATGGTGGTTGCTGGCCCGTGATGAATTTTCGAGAATAGCAGCTAAATCTACAGATGAAAAATCAGAAGCCAACGGGGTAAATGAACCCATGGTCGATTATCTTACTCTGGGTGGGACTAAAATGCCTGTGGTTCGGCAAAAGCTCATTGCTTCTTTAAAAACTGATCTCATTTCTAAAAATGTTCTTGACGAATTTCAAGTAGCCGGTGTATTTGTAAACTGGTGGACAAACATTAAATACGACCTTAAAACCATTGCAACCATTGGCTGGGTGCCGAGTTTGGTGCCAAAGGAATATTTTATCGAAACCTATTTCAAAGCCGAACAGCAAGCGATATTGGATGCTGAAAACTTAATAAGAGAAAAAGAAAGTGCTTTACAGGAAGCATTTGAAGCGGTAGAATACGAACCCGAAGAACCCGAAGAAGGAAAGGACCCTGTTGAAGTTACCCCAAAAGTGATTAAAGACTATCTGGCTAGTCAAATTAGAGATTTAAAAAAACAAAAAGGCGCTGAAAAGGAACTGAAAGAATTGACCGATACACTCGAAGGCATTAAAACCATTGAAGCCGGAATAAAGGAAGCCAAAGAGAAGGTAAAAGCCCTGCAAGCCGATTTGGAAAAGAAAATTGAGCTGAAGATGTACGGGGTGGATGATGAGAAAGAGGAAATCAACAACCTGCTAACCCACACCTTAAAACGCCTTGCCGACTTCATGAGACAGGGAGAACCCGCAGCAGCCAAAGAAAAACCGGCTTACAATAAAACACTGAAAGCTCTAAAAGCTGATAGCCTGAAAATGGAAGAAAAGCTGAAAGGTTTAGATGCCTTTCTGGCAAGCATTGGTGGCATAATTACTCCCGAAGAATGCAAAACCCTGATACTGCAAAAGCACAACAGTTTAGTGCAACAGGAATTGCTCAAATACCTGAATGCCGAAAAACGGACATTAATTGCGGGTATTGAAAAGCTTTGGGACAAGTACCAAGTAACTTCGCAGCAATTGGAAAACAAACGCAAAGACTCATTGGACAAATTAAACCAGTTTCTAACCGAATTAAAGTATTTGAGCTAATGAAGTTAGAAAAGGTCCTAAAATATAAAAAAGGGAAATCCCCTCAGAAAGGAAACTTTGACGATAGTCTGATTTTGTATCTCACTCCTGAATATTTGAGAGGCAATGCCGTTCCAAGTTATATTCCGAATTTCTTATCTAAAGTGGAGGTTGAAAATGGCGATTTGCTATTGCTTTGGGATGGCTCAAATGCAGGAGAATTTTTTAAAGGTAAAAACGGAATTCTTTCTTCGACAATGGTTATGTTTGATTTTGACCCAGTTGAGTATAATTCCGAATTTCTTTTTTACCAATTAAAAGCAGTTGAAGGCTTTTTAAAATCGCAAACAAACGGTTCAGGAATCCCTCATGTTGACAGAGAAATTTTGCTTGGACTGAATGTTGAAAAGTTTGAAAAACCCGAACAAACCCGCATAGCCGAAATCCTTAGCACAGCCGACGAAGCCATAGCCCGCACAGAAGCTCTGATAGCCAAATACCAGCGCATAAAAACCGGCCTAATGCAAGATTTGCTCACCCGTGGCATCGACGAAAACGGTACGATCCGCAGCAAGGAAACGCATACGTTTGTGGTAAAAAATGGCATTGAAGTGCCGGAGGAATGGGAGGTGGATGCATTAGGTACTTTAATTAAAGCCGTTGATGCTCAACCCAATCATAGAACTCCACCATCTGTTGATAATGGAATTCCCTATTTAGGAATAAACGACATTGATGAAAATGGCAACGTTGATTTTAAAAAATGTAGAAAAGTTTCAAATTCTGTTTTAGAGGAGCATAATAGAAGATATAAACTCAGAGATGGTGATATAATATTTGGCAAAATAGGTACAATAGGCGAACCTAAAAGATTAAAAGCTTGGAATAACATAACAATAAGTGCTAACGTTATTTTGATCCAACCTCATGATACTCCTGATTTTATATTTTGGGTATTAAACTCTGAATACATACAAACACAAGTTAAAAATTCAATTCATTCAACATCTCAACCAGCTTTCGGGATGGAAAAAATCAGGAATTTAACAATCTTAATTCCTCCAAAAAACGAAAGAGAAATTATTCAAAGTATTATAAATCAGAATGAATCAAATATATTGACCACAAAAACACATCTTTCAAAACTTCAATCCTTAAAGACCGGATTGATGCAGGATTTATTGAGTGGGAAAGTGAGGGTAAAAATTGACAACGAATTAGAAACCAATAATTAAAACCTAACAATGGCAATCACACCGCGCAACGAAATTAAAACTGATAAGATTTACATCAAAGATATCTTTGAGCAATGGTATCGTATTCCCGAATATCAACGCCCTTATGTTTGGAGCAAGGACGAAGTAATTGACCTGCTTGATGATATCAGCTATGCAGCAGCAAACACACCGTCCAACGATTATTTTCTGGGCTCGTTTGTTTATCAGCATAAAAAAGCTGGTGGTGACCAGACATTTATTGAGAATGATTTACTGGATGGACAGCAGCGTATTACTACCATATTCTTGCTTTTTGCGGTTATCCGAGACATCGAAACCAACAAAAAGCGTAAGGAGAATTGCCAGAAATATATTTTTCAGGAAGAAGACAAAGACACCTACACACCTGAAAGAATCCGTTTGCTATATAAAATCCGTCCTGAAGTTGAAAAATTCATTGATGAATACGTTAAAACCGAAAACAGCATCATTGACAATTGGGACGAAATCAAACGCAAAGCCAATGATGAAAAAGATGTTTCGATCAAAAACATGGCAAACGCCATAATAAGCATTCGCACCTATTTTGATGATAACAAAAACATCGACACCTTTTTTCCTTATCTACTCCAATATGTATTAATGATTTATGTGTATTCGGAACAACTGGAAGATGCTTTCCGTCTTTTTACCATTTTGAATGACAGAGGCGTTAAACTTAGAAATTCTGACATTCTAAAAGCCCAGAATCTTCAATACGTGCCCGAAGCAGAACGTATTAAATACGGCATAAAATGGGAAGAATTGGAAAGCGAATTGGGCGAAGATTTCGACCGTTTCCTTTCGTTCATTAGAACCATTGTTGTAAAAGAGAAAGCCAGGTTGAATTTGCTTCAGGAATTTGAAGATAAAATTTACAACCCAAAGGAGAAAGATAAATCAACGGGGCAATTAAAACCAGCCTTGTTAAAAATGGGCAAAGAAACCTTTGATTTATTGGACAAATATTACAAGCATTACGATCAGTTATTTGAAAACGATAACCACAGTTTTACCAATGGTTTTGAATTCAATAACATGTTGATTTGCATGAAAACAACTTTACCATCAACCGACTGGATTCCGCCGTTGCTTTCGTATTACAACAAGTTTAACTCAACCAAAATATTTGACTTTCTTTTACTACTGGATAAGAAGTTTACAGGAGACTGGGTGGGACAATTAACCCCAACCGAAAGAATTGAAAATATGAATGCCATACTAAAAGGCATTGAAGCAGAAAAAACACCTGATGATTTATTCAAAACCAATTTATTTAACTTTAACAAGACTGATTTTCTCAAAAACGTTGAAGGAAAAGTTTACGGCAGACAGTTTGCAAAGAACATACTACTGAAACTGGATTTTCTACTGAATGATAATAAAACAACCAAGTGGAGTGCTTTCAGTCAATTGACGGTCGAACACATTCTACCACAAACTCCAGAAGATAACAGCCAATGGAAGAGGGATTTTACTGAGATGGAAAGAGCTGAACTAACGAACAAAATTGGCAATCTGATTTTATTAGGCAGAGGGAAAAACGCTTCGCAGGGAAGATTGGAGTATCCACTAAAGCATCAGAGATACTTTGCAAATAACATAAATACATTTCCCAATTCTTTGCGGGTTTTCAACAAATACCAGACGCAATGGACAAAAACAGAATTGAATGAGAACGGCACTAGTGTTATCAATACTTTAAAAAAATACTATAGCATATAGCCATGGCAAAAAAGTTTTATACGCCTCGCGAATTAATGGAATTGGCCATTGAAGAAAGTCATAATTCTATTCCTGAGCATACCGACAAAACAGACCCGCTTGTAGGTGCAATTATTGCAACTGCAGATGGGAAAATTTTAACTACAGCAGACGGGAAAAATCTAGCTACAGCCCACCGAGGCGAACTTCGTGAAGGGGAACATTGCGAATTTACCCTCATTGAACGCAAATTGGCTAGTATGAACCTGAAAGGATGTGTTTTATATGTTACGCTTGAACCTTGTACTGATGAATCAAGAAATCAGGGAAAAGACCCAAGTAAGGTTAAAAAAAGAGGTTGTAGTACTCATATAAGAAAAGCTCGTTTAAGTAAAGTTTATATTGGAGTTGAAGACCCCAATCCCAAAATTGCAAAAAAGGGAATTGCAAAAATTAGAGAATATAGGATTGATGTTGAAATGTTTCCGTCCGATTTGCAGGAAAGAATCAGGAAAGACAATGAGAAATTCATAAAGGAAAAGGAAGCCGAAGCCTTACAGGCTAAGTTAGAAAAAGATAAACCTCAATTAAGCATTTTAGAACAAACTGTCGCAGGCTCAGGCATTACAAGTTTTTCAGACAAAGCGATTAATCAGTTTATCAAAGAATCAGAAGCCGAATTCAACTACCCATCTTCCGATTTTAATAAATGGGCTCAAGGGTTTGGATTTATTGAAAAAGATGCCAAAGGCGATGGCTATTTACCCACTGGCCTGGGTATTATGCTTTTTGGCAAAACTCCCGAAAACGCTTTCCCACAAACCATTTTTAAAGTGGAAATTAATTATGGCAAAGGAGAGCCAGAAATAAAGGATTTCAAAGGTCCTTTGGTTGCCCAATTGCCTGAAATTTTGGACTATGTTAAAGATAAGGGGCTCAAAATGACCATGGACAAATCGAGCGGCAAAAGAGAAGAAATAGCCAATTTCCCTTTTGTGGTGCTGTTAGAGGCCATTGCTAATGCGGTAATTCACAGGGATTATTCCATAGAAGGTGCAACAAATTATTTATACATCGACCCCGATAAAATTATTATTCGTAGTCCGGGAGCTCCTGTATATCCAATTACTTTAGCCGATTTAAACTCCTTTGATGCTCCATCGTTAAGTCGCAACCCCAAAATAATGTACATTTTCAACCAAATGAATCTGGCTGAACAACGCGGTATTGGTCTGAGGAATATGAAGCATTTGCCTGAAGAAGGATTTCCTTTGCCATCTTTTACCATTAAGTCTGGAATGTTGGAAATAACATTTGGTAGAACTAAAGATTATCTTGCCGAAAAAGCAGGATTGAAAGATCTAAAAGCTCTTACTGATGCTTTTAAAGAAGTGTTTCTTTTTATTCAACAACGGGGTGAAGTTTCCAGAAGTGAAATTGTATCTGAATTTGGCTTTAATGAGAAAACAGCTCAACGACGTTTGGCTAAACTAATAGAGTTAAATCTAGTTGAAATGACTGGTGATAGAAAAGGTGCTAGATATAAAGCTATTGATTAGCCTATTGCTTATAAAGGACATTTTATAGGTCAAGCTGTCCTTTATAGTGATAGTGTTATAGATGATAATAGAGATAAAGGACAAGATAAAGGACAAAGTGTCCTTTATCATAAAAGAATGATTAGAAAAGAAGATTAAGGAGGTGGTTTAGATAGTAGTGTCCGATATATTGCAACTAACAATGCGTCGCTATTTAGAATATCGGACATTTAAACGGACATGTCCGTTTAAACATATAGTTGATATTGGAAGAATAGTTGAATCAGGACATGCATCCGGACATCTATCCGGACATGAATGTCCGGATAATGAAAAAGGAATTGATAATAGAGTGAATCTGGACAATGTGATAGTAGTTTCAAAGATAAAGGACACCATAAAGGACGAAGTGTCCTATATGCTGATAAAAGAGTGATTGGAAAGAAGATTAGGGACATGCGTTTATTGATAATGTCCGATATATTGCAACTAACAATGCTTCGTAATTTAGGATATCGGACATTTTAACGGACATGTCCGTTAAAATGCTAAAGTTGGTAATGACAAAATAACTAATGCTTGTTCAATGGCAACAGATAAGACACCTCCTCACATCAGGCTTGATGAAAAAAATCATGTAGAAGAGCCTTTTTTAAAGCAACTGGAAAGTATGCCTGGCATCTACTGGAAAGTTTTGCGTCTGGAAATGGGGCAAGGTCAAATGCCACAAGAGACCCAGCGTGAAGATTTTTCGCAGGTGATCATGAAAAAGGATTTGGAAACAGCCCTGAAAACCATTAATCCGTGGATGAACGACCAGCAAGTGTTTGAAGCCATTACCGACATCTCTTTTTTTGAGGGAGATAACCTATACAAAAACAACCAGCATGTACTTGAATTACTTGTTAACGGAACAAAAGTTCAACGTCAAACGACAGAAGGGCTAAGATATGAACCTGTGCGTTACATTGATTTTGATAAAGCTGAAAATAACAGTTTTGTTGCCGTCTCGCAGTTTAAAATACGGATTATTGGAACCGACAAGCATATTTATCCCGACATCATCTGTTTTATAAATGGCATCCCTGTTTCGGTAATTGAGTGTAAAAGCCCGCGCGATAAAGACCCTATTCCCAATGCAATAGACCAATTGTTGCGATATGGAGAACAGCGGGATTACATCAAGGAAGGTTCCAAAATCTTGTTTTATTACAATCAATTTATTGTGGCCACTTGCCGCAACAAGGCAAAATTCGGAACGGTAACAACCAGCATAGAAAAACACTTTTATCGTTGGTCAGACCCATATCCTGAAACGGTTGAAACCCTTGCCGAATATTGCAATCCTCAAAAAACATACTTCGTCGATCAGGAAGGGAACGACGATATTGATATACCTTTGGATATCCGTACTTCGCCCAACGACCAGCAACGTTTGGTTCATGGCATGTTAAAGCCTGAAAACTTATTAAGCATCATTCGAACTTTTTCTGTTTGGACAACTACCGAAAATGGAGAATTGATAAAAGTTGTTGGAAGATATCAGCAACTAAGAGCGGTTAAGAAAACCGTGGAGCGTTTGCTTACCGGAAAAAACAGAGACGAACGAAGCGGAATTATTTGGCATACGCAAGGTTCGGGGAAATCATTGACAATGGTGTTTCTGATTCGCGAAATGTATCTGCATTCTATTTTGCAGTCGTATAAAGTAATATTACTCACCGACCGCACTCAACTAGACGACCAAATAAAAGAAACAGCACAATCTGTTGGTTATACGATCAATGACCCCAGGAACATAACCGAACTAAAAGCTATTCTTAGGACCAATACTTCCGAGATTGTGTCGGCGATGATTCACAAATTTCAGGAAAGAGACTATCAAACGGCATTTCCTGAATTAAATACTTCCGATAAGGTATTGATTTTAACAGATGAAGCCCACCGTTCTCAATACACTAAACTTGGTGCTAATTTAGACAGAGCATTGCCAAATGCTACCCGCATTGCTTTTACAGGTACGCCTATTGCCCGCACTGAACAGACTTTTGGTGACTACATCGACAAATACACCATGCGCCAGGCAATAAAAGATGGAGTTACACTTGAAATTGTTTACGAAGGAAGAACACACGAAGCAGGTGTTGATGACCAGACAGGAGCCGATAAAAAATTTCAGGACGTATTCAAAGACTACAATGTTGGGGAACAAATCGAAATTCTTGCTTATGGAACAAAACGAGCTTATCTCGAATCATTGGAAACCATAAAAGATAAAGCCAGAGATATGCTGAAACATTACGTGAAGCATGTATTTTCAAATGGTTATAAAGCTCAGGTTGTTTCTGTTTCAAAGGAAGCAGCTCATCGCTACAACCTTGCTTTTGATATTGCGAAGAAGGAATTGTTGGATGAATTGAAAACAGAAAATCCATATAATATTTCAATTGAAGCATTGGAGAAATTGGAAACAGCAGTAGTTATTTCTGACGTTAGCCATAATGACCAACCTGATTTAAAACAATATGCAGATAGCAAGGCTAGAAAAAAGGCTATTGCGGGCTTCAAATTGAAATTCGGGAAAAGCGAAAAAGTCAATGGGTCAGATGAACTAACAGCCAATGGCAATATAGGTATTTTGATAGTTGTCGATATGTTACTCACTGGATTTGATGCGCCTATTGAACAGGTAATGTATCTTGATAAAGTCATCATCAACCACAATCTACTTCAGGCAATAGCACGTGTCAACCGGGTATATGACGATGAAAAGAAAGTTGGTTTTGTTGTCGATTATGTAGGTATGGGCAATCACATGAAACGTGCCTTAGATGCTTATTGGGAAAAAGAACAGGAAGAAATTACCGGTTGTTTGTTAGATAATACCGAATTATTGGCAGAATTGAAAAATGCTCATGATGTGTTGAAAAATGTCTTTGAAACAAATGGCCTGTCTTCTTATTCCGATCCGGATGACATCTTCAATTTATTTTATGATGAGGATATTCGGCACGATTTTACCGAAGCTTTCAGTTGTTTTTCAAGGGCATTGGACAATGTGTTTCCACGCAAAGAGGCCTTGGACTATATCAATGATTTAAACCGTTTTGCTGAAATTAATACGTTGGCTTTGCAGCATTTCCGTGACCAACAAATGAGTATGAAAGGGGTCTCCGAAAAGCTTAGAAAAGTTACTGATGAGTTCTTGAAATCGAAAGGCATTGAAACTAAGATTGAACCGATATCGATTTTGGATGATAAATTTTTTGATCATGTAAGGGCAATAAAACGTAAAGAGACAAAGGCAGCTAGAATAGAACACGCAATTCGTGAAATCATAAATATAAATATTGACGAAGATCCTGAATTATATGCCTCCTTTGCCGAAGAATTAGCCAGAATCCTGGCTGCATTTAGAGAAAATTGGGAGGAAATTTATCGTTTACTGGAAGAATTGAGAAAAAGAATTAAGAAAGCACAAGAGGAAGATACCAAAGGCTTAAATCGGAAAACACAGATGCCAATTTATCGCAAACTAAATGCGTTGATCTATGATAAAAAAGAGAATCCAACAGACGATGAAGTTAATAATCTCCTTATTTGGACAAAAGAAATTTATGGAATGCTCAAAATTGAGTTAGCCTTGATTGGCTTTTGGAGTAGTCCTGCATCTGTGGCAAGATTAAGAGGTGAAATATCCAATTATATTGCATCAGAATGTCATTCTATTCCGGCAGCTTTTAGAAATAGAAATGAAATCGCACAAGAGATTTTGGCGTGGTCTAAAGATGAAAGAATTACATCAGCAATAATATATTCAGAAGATTGAAATGGACTTCCAATATACAATAGTATACTCTGAAAGGAAAACCCTAAGCATTATTGTTGAGCGTGACCGTCGTGTGATTGTTCGTGCACCAAACAATACGAGCAAAGAGCTCATTGAGAAAGAAGTAGACAAACGAAAACGATTGATTCAAAAGAAAATAGAACACAATCAAAAGTATCCGTTCGAAAAACAGTCCAAGGAATTTGTCCCTGGTGAATCATTGATGTATTTGGGTAAAAACTACAAATTAAATGTAGTTGATGAGGCTATTGAAGGTGTAGTTTTTGACAATAAGTTTTTTATCAGCAAAGCCAATCAAAGGCAGGCAAACAAGTTATTTAGAAATTGGTATATCAAATCTGCGAATGAGATTATCACTCCAAAAGCAATAGCAATTGCAAATCAAATAGGAGTTAAATACAATAACATTAATATTCTTGACATTAAATTTCGCTGGGGTTCATGCACACCAAAAGATAATATCCATTTTAACTGGCGTTTGATAAAAGCGCCCATTACTGTAATTGAATACATTATTGTACATGAATTGACACACTTATTGGTAGCAAATCATACGCAAGAATTTTGGAACCGTGTTTCAGCCCAATTACCCAACTACGATAAAGCCAAACAGTGGTTAAAAGAAAACGGACATGAATTGGAGACGGACTTTTGATTGTTGACTCAGTGGGGGATGATAATTATAAGTCTATGGAATATAACAACCCCCGCTTGCACGGATTTGCCATTAAGGGTGTTAATAAGAAAACCTAGCACTTGCAACCCCCGTATACACATTTGTGGTGAAAATGGTCACCTTCGCCAAGCCATGAATCGTTGGCAAAGCAGACAAAAACAAAAAATCCAAATAAATATTGATAAATATAAGGAGTAATATGATGGAAAGTAAAAAAGGAAAAGTTGTCCTGATTACAGGGGCAAACAAAGGAATTGGCAAGGAAATTGCACGTCAGCTAGGGTTGCTCGGATATACAGTTGTAGTCACCGCCCGTGACCAAAAGGCGGGTGCAAGGGCGGTTGAAGAGCTTGTTGCAGCAGGTTGCGATGCGCATACAGTGCTGGATAATCCGGCGATACTGACCCCTCCTCCGGTGATATTGACCCCCCTCTCAGGGATAAGGTTCAAAGAACTCGAGAGGCTGACAATTTTACCGTTTTTTTCTTAAACTTTCACCTTTTAATTCAATGCGGTAAGAAGTGTGCACAA
>CAMCBW010000054.1 GCA_945873105.1 Tangfeifania diversioriginum | reverse complement strand
TCTCCGTTGTATAGAAAATTTTAATATATATCCTAGAACCTCAGGCTTTACTTCTTTTCAATAATACCTGTTAAACTACTCCTAAGATCCCCGCTAAACAAACTCGCGCCTATTCAGCTTAAACCCAAAGAATATCCGAAACCCAGTATTTTCTCTTCTTACCTTCTTCTCAATATCCTTCAATGAACTTGTGTCATGTTTCTATTCGCATTTAAACTCCTTGCGTCATTTTTTATGCGAAAGTGGGTGCAAATGTACAGTACTTTTTGTTTCCAACCAAAATTTTTAAGCTGTTTTTTAAAAATTTATCGACTGTTTTGCTTTGCCGGTATTCAGTAAACTCAATCCCGGTGTGCCCTTCAATGAACTTCGTCTAAAAACTTACCGGCTTTTACACCGTTGGGTATTCCCTTAAACGTGGGTGCAAAGATAGAGAGTTTTCCATTCCATCAAAGGAGATCAATATTTTTTTTGGTAAAAAGAATATTGATGAATTAAATCAATGAAAAACAGAGACATACAAATTAAAAACGAAGAGGATTTCCCTGAAAAACGACGGGTCAGGCGGCCATTATTGTTGGAAAGAAATGATATTGGCGTCGAAAATTGTTGAAAAATTGTTCAAAACTGTTTTTTTGAGTAGTTCCAGGTCTACAGTTTCCCCCAACTCCTGTTGCATCGTGGTGACTCCCTTGTCAACAATTCCACAAGGATGCATGTAGCGAAAGTAATTCAAGTCTGTATTCGCATTCAAGGCAAATCCATGCATGGTAACATGTCGGGAACTCTTTACCCCAATGGCACAAATCTTTCGGGCAGCCGGAAGTCCGCTATCCAGCCAGACACCTGTGGCATCAGGATCGCGCAATCCTATGATCCCATAGTGGGCAAGCGTCAAAATGACAACCTCTTCTATATTGTATATATATTGCCTTAAACCCATCCCAAAATTTTCGAGATCCAAAATAGGATACCCTACCAATTGTCCCGGACCATGAAAGGTAATGTCGCCCCCGCGGTTGGTTTTGTAAAAACTGACCTGCTTTTCCGCGAGCTGGGTGCTGCTCAGCAGAAGATTGTGCATCTCCCCGCTTTTGCCAAGGGTAAAGACCGGCGGATGTTCCACGAAAAGCAGGTATCCCGGGGTTTCGGTCCGATCGGACTCGGGCAGCCTTTGGTTTGCGAGTTTCAGATCGACAATCCCTTTCATCAGTGACTCCTGTTTTTCCCAGGTAGCACCATATTCGGAGAGTCCGAGATCGAAGAATTGCAGCGTTTTCATATTAGGTTTTGGCGATCAGATGTTTTTCGGCATGGTAAGAGGAGCGGACCAGCGGGGCACTCTCCACCACCCTGAATCCTCGGGACAAACCCTCTCTTTGGTAGCATGCAAACCGGTCGGGATGCAGGTATTCAGCAACCTCAACGTGCCTCTTTGTGGGTTGCAGGTATTGGCCAATCGTCAAAATTTCGCAGCCGACGGTTCTTAGGTCGTCCATACACTGCAGTACCTCCTCCGCGGTTTCACCCAGGCCAACCATGATTCCGGACTTGGAAGTAACCCCAAATGAGCCGATCAACCCGATCACTTTCAGGCTGGTATCGTATTTTGCCCGGCTTCTGACCTGGGGTGTCAGACGCGCAACTGTTTCAAGGTTGTGCGAGATGATATCCGGTTTGGCCAGGGCGATCTGTTCGATCAATTCAGCTCTGCCATCAAAATCCGGAATTAAAACTTCCAGGGTAGTTCCCGGATTGACCTCCCTGATCTGTCGGATCGTTTCCGCCCAATGTGCTGCACCCCCATCCGGGAGATCATCGCGGTCGACGGAGGTGACCACCACATGTTTCAATCCCATCAAACGGATCGATTCGGCAACTTTGATGGGTTCCTCCGAATCTGGCGGGAGTGGCTTTCCCGATAGGGTCGCACAAAACTTGCACGACCGGGTACAGATTTCGCCCAGAATCATCAGCGTAGCAGTACCTGCTCCCCAGCATTCGCCCATGTTGGGACATCTTCCACTGGAACAAATGGTGTGGAGGTGATTGCCTTCCACGATTTGTTTTACCTGTCTGTAATTGGCTCCGGTGGGGAGTTTGATCTTCAGCCAATCGGGTTTTTGACGAATATTCATTTTTTTACTATGGGTATTTCTAGCTGCTTGCAAATTATTTGGCACAGTAAGTCAGACAACTCGGGATGTCGCGGCACTGCTGAGTGCTTGCCATTTGTTGCATTGATGAATAAACTATGTCGTCCTCCTTCTCGGAGTAAATTGCAATTGTTATTTTTTAAATGCTTCAGGAATTCATTCCTTTTCATCGGAGATCAATTAAACTAAGGGGTAGGTCTCAAGGAATATCTCCAAAATACATTAGTTATGAGATGTATACAGCTAAAATTTCAGGCAAATAAAATTTTCCGGCGAATTGTTTCTCTGCCTTGATAAAGCCCTTGTGTCGTTTCTTTGTGTGTCTTCATTACCAAATTTAGGGCGTCTACTAAATTTTCATTGAGCTCTTCCATGGTTTTACCTTGAGAGATAACTTCAGGATACTCTTCAATCTGACCTACATACCACCCATCAAGGCTTTTTTCTATTATGGCAGTAAAACTTATCGTTTTCATGTTAGCTATATTTCTGAACAAATTTACTCAATTTTTTAAACTGATATTCACAATTCAGTTACTATCGACTTTCGGATTCTCCCCTATAATAGATCTTAACTGCAGGTTACAAAATAATAAATGAATGAAAAAAATTACATTTGAGCCGATCAAAAGCAACCAACAGATGACGCCAATTACTGCTTTTCGAAAATTCCCCTCCAACTTTTGGTATGCCAATGCCATGGAGCTCTTTGAAAGATGGGCCTGGTATGGGTTTTACATGCTTTTTGCCCTTTACCTGACCGGGTCGACCGATGAGGGAGGACTGGGCTTCAGCCAGACCCAGAAGGGGTTGATGATGGGGATCGGAACAGCGATCCTCTATTTTCTGCCAATCATTACCGGAGCCATTGCCGACCGGATCGGTTACCGCAAAACACTTTTTATCGCCTATACCATCTATACTGTGGCATTTTTGTTGATGCCGATTTTCCACTCCTATGCCATGGTATTTGTCTTCTACCTTTTTCTGGCCATCGGAGCGGCACTCTTCAAACCGATTATCTCGGCTACGATAGCAAAAACAACGGACAAGGAGAGCTCCTCCATTGGCTTTGGCATCTTTTACATGATGGTAAACATCGGTGCATTTATTGGTCCGTTTGTGACCAGTTTCTTCCGAAAATACTCCTGGGATTATGTTTTTTACGCCTCTGCTGCTGTCATTGCATTCAACTTTGTATTGTTGATCCTGTTTTTCAAGGAACCCGGCAAGGAGAAGGGGACACAACTCAACCTTAGTTTGGCAGGAGAGCTGCAGCGATTGTTCCGCAACATATTGGAAGCCCTGCTGGATTGGCGTTTTGTGCTTTTCCTGCTAATTATTGCCGGTTTCTGGACCATGTATTTCCAGCTTTTCCTCTCGCTTCCGGTCTTTATTGAACAGTGGGGTGATACACATGCCGTCTACAATTTAATCCACTCGGTTTCACCATGGCTTGCGGCCAAACTGGGAACCCCGGAGGGGACCATACCCGCGGAGTTGATGGTCAACATCGATGCCGGATTTATTATTTTGTTCCAGATCCTGGTATCTTCGGTAGCCATGCGGTTCCAGCCACTGAAAGTGATGACCACCGGTATCCTGATTGCCTCCATTGGGATGGGATTGTGCTTTTCAACCCAAAACGGACTGTTGCTGATCCTCTTTTTACTGCTTTTCTCCTTTGGGGAGATGTCAAGTTCTCCCAAAATTACAGAATACATCGGGCGGATCGCTCCCCCCGGCAAAACGGCCATGTACATGGGATACTCTTTTATTCCGGTGGCCATCGGAGTTTTTTTTGCAGGTATCATATCAGGAAATGTTTACCAGGCCATGTCAGACAAAATATCTCTGGCCAAACAGGAAATGGCTGCGCACAATTTTCAGCTGCCCGTTATCGGGGGAGAGTTCTCCCAAAATGATTACCTTTATGCGGCTGCCCGAAAGTTGGGGATGAACAATGAAACTTTTACCCGGTTGTTGTGGGATAAGTACGATCCATCCTCCATCTGGATGGTGATCACAGGTATCGGGATAGCTGCCATGATCGCCCTTTTCCTTTATGATCGCTTGGTGCGAAAATAAGTAGTCATTCATTTCAATAACCAAAAGATGCCACAAATCAGCAGCAGAATCATTCTCACCATGCTATTCATTGCGCTCTCTGCAGCACTGTACTCACAGGAGATAAGCAAGGCCTTTGTTGCTGATCAACCAATGGATTCAACGGGCAAGGGGAAATTGTTCATAACAGTCGACAACCTCAGCTTCTTTAAAGATAGCGAATACAAAAGTGAATATGTGGATGGACTTACCCTGACAGGCTTGTGGTTACGACCCAAACTGCTCTATTATCCTGACAATAAGCTAAGGTTGGAACTGGGAGCCCAGGTACTGGCCTACAACGGGTATGAAAAATACAAGTTGTATCCATGGTTTTCGGCCTTGTACATGCCTGTCAAAGGTCTCTCTTTTCGGATGGGAAACCTGAATCAGGACCTGAATCATGGGTTGGCAGAACCCATGCAGTACAGTGAGGTTTTTCTAAAGGAGAAGCCGGAAGCAGGTGTCCAGGCTAAATTCGCCAACCATTGGCTCAAGACAGATGTCTGGATCGACTGGCAAAAGATGATTTTCGCGGGAGATCCTTACCGGGAGGAATTTGTGTTTGGAACAGCAGCCGAATTTACATTGTTTGAAAAGGAGGGGAAAAAGCTCACATTTCCACTGGCATTTAACGGGCTCCACGAAGGGGGTGAGATTGATACCAGTCCGGATCCGGCACAAACACATGTCGTTGTATCTGAAGGCATCCGGTATGAATACCAATCTGAAAGCCCGCTCATAAAATCAGGCAGACTGGAAGGCTCATTTCTTCAGTCAGTCTATCCGATGCAGGAAACCGGACTACCGGGAAATAGTGGGTATGCTTTTTTCATCCAGACAGCGATGAATACCGATTATGGAACCTTTGGCACGAGTTACTGGCAAAGTCGCAACTTCTTTACCCCCTTGGGAATGCCCCTTTTCCAAAATGGGATCATTGGAAGCAGCATCACCTTAAAAAACAATTACCTGTTTATCTTTTCCTACCGATACAACCGCAAGATATTTGATCAGAGCAAGTTTGGATTCACAAGCGACCTCTTTTACAACCCCTCGCTCAACAAGCTATCCACCAGTGCAGGGCTCTACCTGATGGTCAATCTCTCCTTTTTGTGCCTGAAAAAAGCCAATTAGACCAACTCTGCTCCAGATATCTGCTTTAACTCCTGATATTGTACTACTTATTTTTTAGCAGGAGTTGTTGTTTTAAAAAAATACGCTACTTTTGCAGTCCCGATTTTATCCTAATTTGTCGTTGTACGGATTGGAGGCGGTATCAACCTTAGCAAAATTCTTCGGATAGTGGAATCCGGTGAACTGGTACAGCGCTGATTCGACAGGTGAACCGACAAAAAATGGATTGTATCACATTATAAATTGAACCGAAAGTGGACACTTTAAGTTACAGAACCGTATCGCTCAACAAAGCAACGGTACAAAAAGAATGGGTAGTGGTAGATGCCACAGACCAAATCCTGGGTAGATTGTCAAGCAAAATTGCATTGGTACTCAGAGGCAAACACAAACCGGGGTATACTCCTCACGTGGATTGCGGTGACAATGTTATCGTTATCAATGCGGAGAAAGTTCGTCTGACCGGAAACAAGATGAAAGGCAAAGTTTACATCCGCCACACGGGGCACCCGGGTGGTCAGCGTTTTACAACGGCTGAAGAGATGATGGCCAAACATCCTGCCCGTATGGTCGAAAAAGCCGTTAAAGGTATGTTGCCGAAGAATAGTCTTGGAGCCAAGCTGTTCACCAATTTGCATGTATATGTTGGCGCTGAGCACGACAATGCAGCTCAGATGCCAAAAGTTATTAACCTTGACAATATTAGATAAGTATCATGGAAGTAATTAATGCTTTAGGCAGGAGAAAAACTGCTGTTGCCCGTGTATATCTTACTGAAGGCAAAGGAAATATTACCATCAACAAGAGAGAATTGAACGAGTACTTCCCGGTAGGTACCCTGCAATATGTTGTTCAGCAACCTTTGCACCTATGTGAAGTTGCCGGTCAGTATGACATCAAAGTCAATCTCGACGGTGGCGGTCTGACTGGTCAGGCTGAAGCGCTTCGTTTGGGGATTTCACGTGCCTTGCTGCAAGTTAACGCCGAATTTCGGCCCAAGCTGAAGGCTGCCGGATTTTTAACCCGTGACCCACGCGAAGTGGAACGTAAAAAACCAGGACAACCAAAAGCACGCAAGAGATTCCAATTCTCGAAACGTTAATCGATTCAAACACTTTTTATTTTTAATAACAGGTTTAGCATCTAAATTTTCCGGACTTCCCAAGCGAACTACCGGGAAATTGACTGAACAGAAAGTAAACAAATTATTATGCCAAGAACAGAATTTAAGCAGTTGCTGGATGCAGGCGTTCATTTTGGACACCTGAAACGCAAATGGAATCCAAACATGGCTCCTTACATCTTCATGGAGAAGAACGGGATTCATATCATCGACCTGCAAAAAACAATTGTAAAGATTGACGAAGCTGCCGATGCACTCAAGCAAATCGCCCGTTCAGGCCGTAAGGTTATGTTCGTTGCGACCAAAAAACAGGCTAAATCAATTGTAGCAGAGAAGGTATCCGCTGTGAATATGCCTTACGTTGTTGAACGTTGGCCCGGTGGTATGTTGACCAACTTCCCAACCATCCGTAAGGCGGTAAAGAAGATGTCGACCATCGACAAGATGATCAAGGACTCCAGCTGGGACAACCTTTCCAAGCGTGAAAAACTTCAGATCTCCCGTCAAAGGGCCAAACTGGAGAAGATATTGGGTTCAATCGTTGACCTTACCCGTCTGCCTGCCGCCCTTTTCATCATTGATGTGATGAAAGAGAAAATCGCAGTTCGCGAAGCCCAGCGCCTGAGTATCCCAATCTTCGGAATGGTAGATACCAACTCTGATCCCAATGGCATCGATTTCGTCATTCCCGCCAACGACGACGCTTCACAATCCATCGATCTGATCGTGGGAGTGATGTGCGACGCCATCAAGGATGGTCTTTCTGACCGTAAAGTTGAGCGTGAAAACGACGACAAGGATGAAAAACCGCTTTCAACCCTGAAGAAAGGCCGGAAGGCCGTAGCCAAAATCATCGTTGAAGACGATGAGGAGGTAGAAGAGGTTGACGACAAAGAGGAGATCCTTGACGAAGAACTCGATGCAATTCTGGATGATGAGGAAATTGCAGAGGAGGAAGAGGAAGATCTCCCTGAGGAGGTAAAGTAATTATTTCAATAAATTCAAAATATTTATTCTGAGATGGAAATTAGTACTGCTGATGTAGTCAAATTGCGCAAAGCAACCGGCGCCGGAATGATGGATTGCAAGAATGCCTTGGCTGATGCCGAAGGAAACTTTGACCGTGCGGTAGAAATTATCCGCGAGAAGGGCAAACTGGTTGCCAGCAAACGTGCCGACAGGGAATCATCTGAAGGTGTGGTTCTGGCCAAAGTATCTGCCGACCAAAGCTTTGGAGCGATTGTCTCCCTCAATTGCGAAACAGATTTCGTAGCCAAAAATGACAACTTTGTAGCCCTTACCCATAAGATTTTGGATCAGGCACTGGAGAACAAAAGCACCAGCCTGGATGCAGTAAAGGCATTGAGCATGGATGGACGCACCATCGGGGAACAGGTAATGGAACAAACCGGTATCATCGGAGAAAAGATTGAATTGCCTTTCTACGAATGTATCGCTGCTGCCTTTGTTGTACCCTACATCCACCCCGGAAACAAACTGGCTACGCTGGTTGGTTTTAACAAAGTAGTGGATGTTCAGGTCGGTAAAGATGTAGCCATGCAGATTGCTGCCATGAGTCCTGTCGCCATCGACAATGACGATGTGGCTCCTGAAATTGTTGAACAGGAGTTGAAGATTGCCAAGGAAAAATTCCGGTTGGAAGGCAAGCCTGAAAACATGCTCGACAAGATCGCCCAGGGCGCACTGAACAAATTCTTCAAGGAAAGTACCCTATTAAACCAGGACTTTGTGAAAGACAACAAGATGACCATTCGTCAATATCTTGGAAGTGTGGACAAAGACCTTAAAGTAACTGCGATCAAGCGTTTTACATTGAACGTCTGATCATGGTATTCCCCCTGATAGTAAAGCCTCCAATTGGAGGCTTTTTTTTTGCGCAACGGTTTTTTTATTGGTGGAAATGTCGTTGCAATAGGTTAAAATAAGGTTTGTAATCAAATTTTTTAACTTAAATTTGTATGGATAATAAAGCTAAAATGATAAAATACAACAGAGTATTATTGAAGTTGTCGGGAGAATCACTTCAAGGGAAATTGCAGCACGGTATCGATACTGAAGTATTGGCTGATTATGCCCTCCAGATCAAGGAAATAATTTCCATTGGCATAGAAGTTGGAATCGTCATTGGAGGTGGAAACATTTTTCGCGGTTTGAGTGGTGCCTCCAAAGGATTCGATCGCTGCAAGGGTGATCAAATGGGCATGCTGGCTACGGTGATCAACAGTCTGGCCCTCGCTTCGGCATTGGAATCCCTGCAAATAAAAGCCAGGGTTCTGACAGCCATCGCGATGCAGCCAATTGGTGAGTTCTACACCAAAGAGCTGGCTATCAAAGCACTGGAGAAGGGCGAGGTCGCTATTATGGCGGCAGGTACCGGAAATCCTTTCTTTACGACGGATACAGCAGCCTCCTTGCGTGCCATCGAGGTAGGCGCCGATGTGATGCTCAAAGGAACCAGGGTCGACGGCATCTATACCTCCGATCCAGAGAAGCATGCAGATGCCACTAAATTTGACAAGATCTCTTTCGATGAGGTCTATTCCAGGGGTCTTCGGATCATGGACCTTACTGCGACTACGCTCTGCAAAGAAAACGACCTCCCCATTATTGTATTCAACATGGATAAGAAGGGAAATCTATTGAAGGTAGTACATGGCGAACCGGTTGGCACCTATGTGTACAACGGATAACCGAAAAATTGTACTGTACTGTTCTATAAAAGCTGTAAATATTTTGCTGTATGAATGAGGAAATTCAAATGTTGATTGACGAGACCATCGAAAGGATGGAGCATGCAATTGCCCACCTCGATCATGAACTTGCCCACATCCGGGCAGGAAAAGCATCTACCAGAATGATTGACGGGGTAAACGTTGATTATTACGGCGCAATGACTCCACTTCCTCAGGTGGCCAACATCAGCACGCCGGATGCACGTACCATTGCTATTCAGCCCTGGGAGAAAAAAATGATTCACACCATTGAACGGGCAATTATCAATTCGAATCTGGGGTTTAATCCCGAAAATAACGGAGAAATCATCCGAATAAATGTTCCTGTCCCAACAGAAGAGCGTCGACGCAGCCTCGTTAAGGACGCACACAAGGAGAGCGAAACGGCCAAAGTGAGTGTCCGATCTGCCAGAAAAGATGGCAACGACTTCCTGAAGAAAATGCTGAAGGCAAAAGAAATCTCAGAGGATGAAGAGAAGGTAAGCGTCGAACAAATTCAGGAACTTACCGACAGCTATACAAAGAAAATAGACTTGATGTTACAGGCAAAGGAAAAGGAGATACTGACCATCTGATCAGTATCTCCTTTTCTTACTGCTTTTTGATCAACAACCAGATGTCACTGTATTTGGGATATTCACTCCTGACTTCAGCAATTCTTGCACGGGCAGCAGACTCCTGGTCGTAATTGTTTCCACAGACCCGATACATTCCATTTTCGTTCATCACAATCAAAGGCTTGAAATTTTCTGCTGTCAGGGTCTCTTTTAAACGTTTGGCATTCTCCAGAACTGAGAAACTTCCCATAATTACGAAGTACTTGTTGGTTCCATAATTGTCAGTTTCACCTTCTGCAACTGAAAAACGTTCCTCTTTTGAAGCAACATTGACGGGCTTGACCTGCTTTGGCGCCGGAACATCCTTGACAGGAGCGGCACTTTCCTGGGCAACAGGTTGCGGTTTTGGAGCTATTTTTTGGGTTTTACATCCTGCCAGTAAAACGAAGGCAATAAGTAAAAAAAACAAATTTAGATTTCTCATATTCTTGGTAATTAATTATATTTAACTGATTCGGAATATCTTGGGCAGAATCGAAAAAAATCATTGATTTCTGCTAAATTACATTTTTTTTACAAAAGAGTACGGTTCATAATCGATCTTTTGAGAATTTCATTCGAATAAAGGTCTGGGTTGTACAATTAATTTCAGGTGGTGTTTTCTGCTAATAGGAGCTATTTAAAGACATCTTTTGTAACTATCAAAACTAAAACAACGTAAAAGCTATTGTCATCCCACGATTTCTTTTTCTACCTCATTGTTCCTGCAATAAAATTTTATTGGCAAAGTTGTAAAGTGAGTGTTTTGTTTTTTTATTTAGCATAATTTTAACCATCATGCAAAAACAGACAGAACCGTTAATTTTTATAGTTGAAGACAACCCTGTTTACAACAAGTTGATAGTCAACTATCTTCAATCCAAAAAATCTTACAGGATTGAAAGCTTCTTCAGCGGAGAAGAGTGTTTACAAAGAATTGATGAGCATCCGGACATTGTCATCCAGGATTATCTTCTGGAAGGCATTGATGGTATAGCCGTGCTAAAGCAGGTTAAGAAAATTCACCCACAGACCGAATTTATCTTCTTATCCGGTCAGGATAGTGTGGATGTTGCCGTAAATACCTTGAAACTTGGCGCATATGATTACATTGTGAAAGATCAGATGGCGCTAAAAAAGATGCTGGACAAAATCACCAAGATCCTGGCTTTGCAAGCACTGGTAAGGAGCAACAAAAGATACAAAACAGGTATAATTGTATTCTTTATCGTTCTGGCTGTTATAGTTTCACTCTTGTTCGGACTTACCTTTTTATTCCCGGGTAAATTTCATTTTGTGTAAACTGATTGCTATCCTATAGGAAGAAATAGTCGTTAAACTCTTAACGGCTATTTCTTTTTGACCGGATTGGTGGCCGTTACAACTGGCTGCAGGTAGGCATGATATTCCTTGGTGTTGGCCAGTACCGACTTTGCTTTTTCAATGTCCAAATCATCCTTGAACGAGGCAATTACTGCGCCTTTCTGGTAATAGTATCGCGAGACAATTTCGTCGGTCAAAACGCTGCAGACCTCCTTCCTGAATTTTTTCAAATCCCGCTCCACACTGATTACCAATCCTTTCTCCAACGCTTCGAACTCCGATTTATTCTCGTCAAAGGCGCGCTCTTTTTTGGCTGTTTCAATCAATCCCTTCAACATCTTTTCGCTCCTCGATTCGTAGGTGAATGGTTTGGTCAGGATAAACTGGTGAAAATCATCAAAAACCTGGTCTGTGATTACAAATTGATCAGGAGCGGCAATCGAGGGATTGCTGTTGGCAAATTTTGTGGCAAAATCAAATACGATATTTTCTTGTATGAGTTTGTATGCCAAGTCACAAAGGGTATCCTGCTCCATTTTCACATCGGGAATTATACCCCCGCCATCAAAGACTTTCCGTCCCTTCTTGGTGGAGAACTCATGCATAAGGGAGTCCGGAATCGATCCTACACTGCCATCCTTGTCGCGGTGCGCATAGTCGATTGCCTGTATGCACCTGCCGCTGGGAATGTAATATTTTGCCGTGGTGACCTTCAGTTTGGTATTGTAGCTCAGATCTCTGGTCGTTTGAACCAGTCCTTTGCCAAAAGTCCTTTTCCCCATCACCACCACCCGGTCGAGGTCCTGCAAGGCACCGGCGACAATCTCAGAAGCTGAGGCTGATCCCCTGTTTACCAGGACGACCATCGGCATTAAAGTATCAATGGGTTGTTCTGTTGCACGGTAGGTCTTGTCCCACTGCACCACTTTCCCCCTGGTACTCACGACCTCTTCCCCTCTTTTTACAAAAAGATTGACCATCTTAACGGCTTCACCCAACAAGCCGCCCGGATTGGAACGTAAATCAAGGATCATCCGCGTAGCACCTTTCTTGTCGCGCAACTCAAGAAATGAATCTTTGATCCGGTCGGCACATCCATCCGTGAAACTGGAGAGCCTGATGTACCCGGTTTGCTGATTTAGCATCCCGGCATAGGTTACCGGATCAATTTTTATCTCTTCCCGAACCAATTCAACTTCATAGGGTTTTTTGGATTCGGGCCGCAGCATCTTCAATTTCAATGCCTTTTTAGCCGGCCCTTTCAATCCTGCCGATACCTCTTCGACGGTAGATTTGGCAACCGGTTTGCCATCCAGTTCTACAAATATGTCCCCGGCTTTTAATCCTGCTTTCTGTGCCGGAAATCCTTCATAAGGCTCAGCCACAACGATCTGGTTTCCCCTCCTGCTGATCAGCGCTCCAATTCCTCCATACTCTCCGGTGGTCATGAATTTGAAATCATCCATATCCTCCTCCGGAATGTAGGTCGTATAAGGATCAAGTGATTCGAGCATATCATCGATGCCGGTCTTGATCAACTTTTCCGGTTCAATCTCCTCCACGTAGAAAAGATTCAGTTCACGAAAAAGGGTATAAAATATATCCAAGTTTTTTGATATCGCAAAATTTTTCTGATCCGTCCTGAAACTCCAGAACGATAATCCCAAGATGATAGCAATCGACAGCGCCAATGCTGCCTTTAAATTCCGATTTGTCTTCATCACTGTTTCATGTGTATATAAATTGTTTTTAAATTGCCACATGGAATACCCAGATATTCATTTTCAGTTGGTGTGAAAATATTCTCGTGGGTATTCATTATTTCTTTGTACACGATCATGTTGCAAGGGCCAAAGTTAATAAAAGCTCCCTGATTCGATCCAAACCTCCCAAATCAAATTGCTGCATTGTTGAATTTGCGCAATTTGACTACTTTTGAAAATAAATATAGCATATTGGAGAAAGGTCTGGTTATTCGTTCAACAGGGAGCTGGTATACGGTTAGAAATGATGATGGGGATACAATCGATTGCCGCATCAAGGGGAAACTACGCATGAAAGGTCTCCGCACCACCAATCCTGTTTCTGTCGGCGACCGTATCAGGTATGAGATTCAGGAGGATGATACCACCCCCAGTGGTAGGTGTGGGGTAATTTATGAGATTGAACCGAGGAAAAACTACATCATTCGCAAATCCTCCAATTTGTCGAAGGAGAGCCAAATCATCGCAGCCAATGTAGATCAGCTATTCCTGATAGTAACGGTCAATTATCCGGTTACCCTGACTGGCTTTATCGATCGCTACCTGATCTCTGCGGAGGCCTACCGGATACCTGCCGGGATTGTATTCAACAAAACTGACCTGTACAATGAGGCAGATTTGGTCCGTCTGGAAGAGTTGGTATCCATTTATGAGCGAATTGGGTACCGGTGTTTTCAGGTCTCCGCCAAAACACACTACAACATTGATCAGTTGCTGGATCAATTGCAAGGCAAAATGACGCTCTTTTCAGGACACTCAGGGGTGGGTAAATCTTCCCTGCTCAACTGCCTCAATCCGGACCTTCAGCTCAAGACGAATGAGATTTCTGACCATCACCAGCAGGGCAAGCACACCACCACCTTCGCAGAAATGCATCTGCTTTCAAAGGATAGCTATCTGATTGATACGCCTGGAATCCGTGGTTTTGGCGTGATTGACATGGAGAAAACAGAAATTTCACACTACTTTCCCGAGATATTCAGGTTACTCGAGCAGTGCCGGTTTTTCAACTGCACCCATCTGCACGAACCTGGATGCGCCGTCAAGGAGGCTGTTACAAAAGGAGAAATTTCCACCTCCAGGTACGACTCCTACTGCTCTTTGATGGGGGAGGACAACGGGAGGTACAGGGCAGCTTTTTAGGAGAGGACTAAGGGACAGGGAGACTTGGGGACAGGGAGATAACAAGAGGATTAAAATTGAAACGGTGAAACGGTGAAATGGAGAATAGTCCCCAATCACGAATTGGAGAACTTGAACAAGGTATACTTCGTACAAAGAGATCATAAATAGATTATTATGAACCATCCTGAAAACCACATCCTGACAATCTTTGGCGCATCCGGCGATCTTACCAAGCGGAAACTGATTCCTGCCCTGTTTGAGTTGTACGAGCAACAGCTATTGCCGGAAAAATTCGCCATCCTGGGTGTCTCCAGGACAGTGCTTTCCGATCAGCTATTCAGGGAGAGGATGAAGGAATTTTTACCTTCTGCTGCCGCAACAGCAGTTAGGATCGATCGTTTCCTGGAATCAGTGTTTTACCAATCGATAGATACTTCCAATGCCGTTGAATACAAAACACTAAAAGTTCGGTTGGAGGAGATTGGAGAGGCTCTTTCCATTCCGCCCAATTACATCTTCTACCTCTCTACTCCTCCTCAAATGTACCAGGTCATACCACAATTCCTGGCCGAAGCTGGGTTAAATATTGAGGCAACGGGATTCAGAAGAGTGATCATTGAAAAACCATTTGGAACTGATCTCTCTACTGCACGCGCGCTCAACCAAGGATTGCTATCGAATTACGAGGAGTCCCAGCTCTACCGTATCGACCACTACCTGGGTAAGGAGACCGTCCAGAATATGCTGGTCACCCGCTTCTCCAATGGAATCTTCGAACCAATCTGGAACCGCAATTTTGTTCACCATGTTGAAATTACCTCTGCGGAGACCCTTGGGGTTGAGGATCGCGGCGGTTACTACGACCATTCGGGTGCCCTGCGCGACATGGTGCAGAACCACCTGATGCAGCTGGTGGGGATGATCGCCATGGAACCTCCTGTGGTGGTGGAAGCCAATGCCATCCGGAACGAGATGCTGAAAGTTTTTCAATCCATGCGGCCGATCAGGGAAGCGGATGTTGCGAAACAGGTCTTTCGGGGTCAATACACCGCCTCTCACATCCATGGACAACCGGTAAAAGGATACCGGGAAGAGAGTGGTGTGGGGCCTGACTCACGCACAGAGACCTTCGTAGCGATGAAATTCTTCATCGATAATTTCAGGTGGGCCGGCGTTCCTTTTTACATTCGTACCGGGAAAAAACTACCTACCAGGGTGACAGAGGTGGTCATCTATTTTAAAACCACTCCACACCATCTCTTCACATACCATTCCGATAACGAACCAATAAACAACCAGCTGGTACTGCGAATTCAACCGGATGAAGGGGTGTTGCTGAAAATAGGGATGAAGGTTCCAGGGGCAGGATTCCGGGTCCAGACCATGAACATGGATTTTCACTACAACGAACTCTCCACCAGTTACCTTCCTTCCGCCTACAGCCGGCTCTTGCTCGATTGCATGCAGGGTGATGCGACCCTCTATTCGAGAAGCGATGCCGTCGAAAAGGCTTGGGAATATGTGCAACCCATCCTTGATGCCTGGAAAAACAATCCTGAAATTCCAATATTTGGCTATCCCGCTGGTACCTGGGGTCCCGAGATGGTGGATGGGCTGGTGGAGGAGGGCGTTTGGCGCAGACCCTGCAAAAATTTGGCGAACGACGGAGAATACTGTGAATTGTAGACAATATGGAAAGAAATCTTCAAATATTCAGGGATCCCATCCTACTGGCCGACCACCTTTGCAACGAGCTGATGAACTGGGTGGCTGAGTCAGCCGGCGAGCGCTATCATATCGCCCTTTCTGGTGGCAAAACCCCCGACCTGCTTTTCGCGGCACTGGCAGCCAACTATGCTGAATCCAGGCTTTGGCAGAAGTGCCACTTCTGGTGGGTGGATGAAAGGATGATCGGACCAGAGAATCCTGAGAGCAATTTCGGCAAGTGCCGTGAACTGCTCCTTTCCAAAATCGACATTCCAGCTGAAAATGTCCACCGGATCAGGGGCGAGAAGGAGCCTTACCAGGAAGCTGAAGTATATGAGACGGCACTTCGAAACACTCTTCCCGCGCAGAATGGATGGCCCATTTTCGATTTCATGCTGCTGGGGATGGGGGAGGATGGACATACTGCCTCAATTTTTCCCAACCAGCTTGATTTGTTGAAATCCGGGCGCCTGTGCGCGGTGGCAACCCATCCGGTCACCCAGCAAAAAAGAGTTACACTGACTGGCAATGTGATCAACCATGCGTCAAGAATCTGTTTCCAGGTCACAGGTGAAAACAAGGCAAAACCACTGTCAGAGATCTGGAGTGAAGGAGTAAAAGGTAAAATGTTGCCTGCAGGCAACATTCGGGCGGTGAACGGTCAAATGCTGTGGTTTGCCGATGAACAGGCAGCCAGTCTCCTCACCTGAATCTCTTTCTGAAATAGTTCATTTTCACGGCCCTGTCATATTTCAAGCAAACATTTCTTTGTATTGGCCCAATTAAACTTACTTTTGCAGCTGCATCCGTTCGGACAAGCCCAGTCTGAGCATAAATATTGTTGAACTTGAATAGAACCCATTCATATGCCAGGGGATAGAAGAGCCGGACATCTCATCATGTTTGCGGTAACCTTGATATTTGGGATCAATATACCGCTCTCCAAATCCCTGTTACCGGTTTGGATCTCGCCCGAGGGTCTTACCCTTTCCCGGATTCTCTTCGGAACTATGGCCTTTTGGGTCGCCTCCCTCTTCATGACCCGCGAAAGGGTAACCTGGCAGGAGCACCGTTTTTTCTTTGTTGGGGCTTTGTGCGGAGTCGTCTTCAATCAGGGACTTTTCATCACCGGTCTGAGCCTGACCTCCCCCATCGATGCCTCCATCATCATCACGAGCGGACCGCTTTTTGCCATGATTTTTGCGGCGATCCTCCTGAAAGAGCCGATATCTGCCTTGAAAGTAACGGGGGTATTGGTAGGGGCAAGTGGCGCCATCCTGCTGGTTTTCAATGGTCATCAGGCATCGGCGAACCATACCAGTAACATGACTGGCAATATAATGGTATTGGGAAGTGCCTTCATCTATGCCTTTTACCTGGTCTTTACCAAACCATTGACCATCCGTTACTCCCCAATCACCCTGATGAAATGGATGTTTCTTTATGCATCGGTATTGGTAACCCCTTTCTATTACAAGCAACTGATGGCTGCTCCGGTCTACCATCATCCAGAGATTACTCCACTCTTTCAGATGCTCTACACCCTATTCATCGCAACTTTTCTGGCCTATTTGCTGATTCCTCTGGCCCAGCAGCGCATCAGGCCAACAACCATCAGCATGTACAACAACTTCCAGCCCTTGATTGCCTCCCTGATTGCAGTAGCGTTGGGCATGGATCACTTCTCCCTGACCAAGGTTTTCTCTGCTGTGCTTATTTTTTGCGGGGTCTACCTGGTAACCCGGAGCAAGGCCAGGCCGGAAAATGAGAAGGGGGTGCTGGATACCTGGGAGGCAGGGAGTCCAGCTGAAGCGGATCCCGGGAAATGACCAAAAGGATCACCTTGAAGCGGTGACGATGGCCCCAGGGAGTATGTAGACAAGGAGATATTTGGCAATAGAAAATCCTCTTTTCAAAAAAAATAAACGAAACCCCTTGTTTTTTCTTCTATCTATCAATAATAATGCTATTTTTGCGACAGAATAAAAGTTAAGAACGATGATTTCTGGCAATGCACTTTATTTTTGGTTTTATTATCCCCGCTTCCAACAGGAGATCGGCGAGTAAGGCATTGTTTGAAACAAAACGATAACATACAAAGAGGTCTCCCTGGTGGAGGCCTCTTTTTTTAATAGGGTTATAAGTGATAAGTTATGAGTGATGAGTTTTTTGACCCAGGTATCTGTTGATCAAATTCTCCTTATTCATAACTCATAACTTATAACTCATAACTTAAAGTTAGATATGAGATTAACGGTGATAGGATTAGGGCTGATCGGCGGATCGATGGCGATCGACCTGCGTAAATGTGGGTTTGCCACTGAGATCACTGGGGTAGACAGTTTGGAGGAACATGCCATGGAAGCTGTTCAGCTGGGCATTGTTGACAAGGTGACAGATTTTGAAAGTGGTATCAAATCAGCAGATCTGGTATTGTTGGCACTGCCTGTCGACCAGATCATCCGATTGTTGCCAGATGTGCTCGATTTGATCTCACCCTCTACCACAGTAGCCGATGTCGGGTCTGCCAAGCGGCAGATTGTCGCCGCTGTAGCCAACCACCCGCTTCGGGGTAATTTTGTGGCAACACACCCCATGGCAGGAACTGAAAACAGCGGTCCGGGAGCAGCGCTGGCAAAGCTCTTTGCCGGTAAATTGACCATTGTTTGTGACCACGAACAGTCACGGCCCCAGCATCTGGCACTGGTGGAGAAGATGTACCAGTCACTGGGAATGTCTACAGCCTACATGAGTAGTGATGAGCAGGATCATACCACAGCCTTCGTATCGCATTTGCCTCATGCGGCCGCCTTTGCCCTGGCCAATGCGGTATTGGCCAAAGAAGAACGGAACATCATATTTGACCTTGCCTCGGGAGGATTCCAGTCGACGGTCAGGCTTGCCAAAAGCTCCCCCGAGATGTGGACCCCTATCTTCAGGCAGAACAAGGATTATGTCATTGAGGCTGTAACGGCCTACATCCACCATTTGAAGGAGTTCAGGGAAGCCCTGAAACGGGAGGATGAGGAACAGTTGTTCAATTTGATACTTGAGGCAAACAAAATACGTACAGTGTTGAGTGGAGCAACCACCTCCATGACCAAAAATGAAGAGACAATTGTAAAATTATATACTAAAAAATAGAAGAGATGGTAACGAATTTAAAAGTAATGCCCATCAGCCACTGGTTGCCAAAAATTGACAACCCTTTGCTGATAAGCGGGCCATGTAGCCTGGAATCTGAGGAACAGGCACTATCTACCGCACGGGAACTTGCCAAAGACAAGCGTGTATTTGTCTACCGGGGAGGAATCTGGAAACCCCGTACGCGTCCGGGAATGTTTGAAGGAGTTGGTTCTATTGGTCTCGAGTGGCTAAAATTGGTCAAACAGGAGACAGGTTTGCTCACCGGCACAGAAGTTGCCAATGCCCAGCATGTGGAAGAGTGCTTGAAGGCAGGTGTGGATGTGATGTGGATTGGAGCCCGCTCTACGGCCTCCCCCTTTGTAGTTCAGGAGATTGCGGATGTACTCAGGGGAACAGACCAGATCATCATGGTAAAAAATCCGGTGAATCCGGATGTTCAGCTATGGGTCGGAGCACTGGAGCGTTTGAACCAGGCAGGTTTGAAAAACCTGGTGGCCATTCACCGGGGATTTACACCTTTCAGTGAAACCAAGTACCGAAACTTCCCCAACTGGAAAACAGTCATAGAGCTGAAACGGATCCTTCCCAATATGCCGATCATCTGCGACCCCAGTCACATTGCAGGGAAAAGGGAGTATCTTTTCGAAATCTCACAAAAGGCATTTGATATCGGCATGGAGGGTCTGATGATTGAATCTCACATTGATCCCTCCTGTGCATTGAGTGACAAAGAACAACAGGTGACTCCGGCAGATCTGGCAAAGATCCTGGACAGGTTGGTCATCAGGTATGCAAGCTCAGAGGATCCCCAATTTGAGAACAAGCTGGAGAACCTGCGTGGCAGGATTGATTCAATTGACCATGAAATAATGGAGGTACTGGCTCAACGAATGGGAATCGTCAAACAAATTGGCCAATACAAAAAGGAGAACAAGGTTACTGCTCTCCAGATCAACCGCTGGGCACAGATCATGGAAGACCGCAGCCGGCTGGCCGAGAAGCTCAATCTGGATGATGCCTTTGTGAAAGCTTTGTTCCAATTGATCCACGAGGATTCTGTCCGCCAGCAATCCGATATCATGGACAGGGATTAGGTTAGAAACACCACTGCAGTTAAGGGGACTGGAAGACTGGGGGACTTGGGACTTGGAGAAGGGGAGACTGATCAGGAGAGTATAAAAACCAGACTGTTCTATTCCTTGTCGGGTGAAGAATCTGTCAATTGCCCCATGATCTTTTTAATTGCCTTCACCACTGACGGTTCAATCTTAACGTATGGGAGTTCCTCCTTGGCGATATAGACAAGCATGAGCACCAGCCGCTTATCAGATTGAGCAAGTTGCTCATACAAAACAGTCTTGTGCTGCCGGAAGGATTCCCTTATTCTCCTTTTCAGCGTGTTTCGGTCTACCGCACGCTTGAAATTCTTTTTTGGAACTGAAAAACCGGATTGAGCGGGTGAATTCGATGGAAGTTGATCATATATTTTCCATACAACTCTTAGCGGATAGGACAAAAAGCTATTGCCGGTGAGAAACAAATCTCCCATCAATTTCTGGCTGCACAACTTTTCCTCTTTGCGAAAAGTATGGGAAACTAAATCTGTCAAATTCCTACTTGTGGTTTTTGTTGAAATCTGCTATGTATTTATCCAAGGCCGATGTCATGGAGGGTGTTTCCGGTAGAGGTGCTTCAATGTCCACATTCAACTCGGCATCCCTGACTGCTTTGGCAGTGGCATAGCCAAAAGTGGCAATTTTGGTCTCATTTTGTTTGAAATCCGGGAAATTAAAAAACAAGGATTTGATGTCGGATGGACTGAAAAATACCAGTACATCATAGTTCACGTCCTTAAGGTCAGACAGGTCGCTGCATACTGTCCGGTACATGACCGCAGGTTTAAAGGTTAGACCGGCCGAAATCATCTTCTCCGGGACCTCATCCTTGTGCATGTCGGAAAGTGGAATCAGGAAGCTCTCTTCCTTGTGCTTCAGCAAAACTTCAAGCAATTCAGCAAACTTCCCGGGTGCATAAAAAATCTTGCGTTTCCTGTAAACAATGTATTTCTGCAGATAGTGGGCAGTTGCCTCTGAAATGCAAAAGTATTTCATGGTATCAGGAATCACGACCCTCATCTCCTGTGCCATGCGGAAGAAATGATCAATGGCAGTACGACTGTTAAAAATCACCGCAGAGAAATCAAGTATATTGATCCGTTCTTTTCTGAAATCTTTTGCAGAAACCCCTTCAACATGTATGAAAGGGCGAAAATCGATCTTTAAATTGTTCTTTGCAGCCAGATCATTGTAGGGCGAATTCTGAAAATTCGGTTCGGGCTGAGTAACTAATATCTTCTTGATTTTCAATTTATTGCTTATTTAGAATTATTCTTATTCCCCTTAATTAAGCTCCCGTTGCCAATTTGACTACCAGTAGGATCGGAAGAATTTCAAGGGTGCAAAGGTACAAAATCAAATAGAATATTGAAATACCCTCCCTGAAAGCAAAATAAATACTTCTTACGATGGACAAAAGATAGAAAATGGCAATCAGCGCAGGGACAATGAACAACGAAAATGGGGCAAATCCGGGTACCCAGGCATGCAGGGTGGCTACGGGCAACAATATCAGTCCCAATACATTGTGGTATAGCATCATGTTGAATATCAGTTCCCCGGTTGTCTCCCTTTTGGAGAATATGGATCCCAATATTTTGTAAAGCATTATTTTGAGCATGAAATAGCCATTCACGACCAGAAATACGATCAGGTAAAACTCTATTCCGGAAGATCCCATCATCGACATCCCGTTGTCTCTTGCAATCAGAAAGATAGGGAAGGGAAGAAATAGGAAGAAGATGACATTAAGCCTGAAGATGCCAAAATTGTTGTTGTATCCCCGCTCCCTGAACAAACGTGCAGCTATGGAAAAATTAAAAATACTTTGAAATACCTGCACAATGTATTTGGAGAAACCGAACTGTAGCGAGGCAAAAACGGTCCAGCCAACCAATATCAGGAAAAATGACCAGTCCTGTCCTACTGTTTGCATCTGCTTACCCTGAAATCCATAGGGTTTCTCCGGTAAGGCAGAAAAGGTGGTAGCTACCGGAATGGTATCAACTGGTACAGGGGTAAAACTCCAAAAATTGAGGGTGTCTCCCTCTGTTTGATAAATTCCGGGATTACCGGTATAGATATTTACGCTTAAATCGCGTTCAGCAAAGGTGGCTTCAACCATCGGCGAATGATTGTTTTGAATGGATGTCGCCGTATTTTTCCTCAGTGTCACCGAAGGTTCAATTTTTTTGCCGGAGATCTGCTGGTGGTATCGCTCTGCTGCCTGTATTAGGGCATCTTCTTCATTGGATGCCTTCTCAACCGGTTTAGCACTCTTTAAGGTGGCCTGTCCCTTTTTCGTACTTTTTTTTTGTGAAGCTACTTTGGCTCCCTTTTGAGAGGCCTGCCCTGATTTGGTCTTGGAAACCGACAAAAGTGAGGAAGAGGAGAGCAGCATTGTACGAATAATATTGTGGGGCAAAGATAACAAAAAGAGAGGAAAGCGTAAATATCTGCCTCCTACATTCGATAGTTTCAAATGTACCAGCTAATCAATATCTTTGCAGGATGGAAAATAATTCGCAGCCAGTTATCTATTTTGCCCCACTTCAGGAATCTACCGATTTTGTCTACCGCAAGGCTCATGCCCGTCATTTCGGGGGCATTGACAAATATTTTTCCCCCTATTTACTGGTGCAAAAGGATGGTTCGTTGAAGAAATCCCACCTGCGGGACACTGCCATGGAGAATTGCTCAGGATACCCTTTGGTGCCGCAGTTCATGGCGGGTAACAGTTCCGATTTTATTTTTTTGGCCAAATATTTGGTGGAATCCGGTTATCAAGAGCTCAACTGGAACCTGGGATGCCCCTATCCCATGGTTACCAACAAGGGCATGGGTGCCGGCCTGTTGCCCAGTCCGGATAAGATCAGGGAGATCCTCGATCAATCCATCCCGATGGTAAAGGGAAGCATCTCTGTTAAACTGAGGGCAGGGCTGGCATCTGCTGCAGAGGTCTTGGAAGTGGTACCTGTATTAAATGATTACCCGATATCGGAGATCATCGTGCACCCCAGAATTGCCAGACAACTCTATTCGGGTACACCTGACCACGATCTCTTCAAGCAATTGCAGGGGCTGGTTCGCCCTCCATTGGTTTACAACGGGGATCTTTTTACACGGGAGGATTTTGAAATTGCAAAGGGCAAGTTTGACCCACTCCATACCTGGATGATCGGGAGGGGCTTGCTGAGAAATCCGTTTCTGGCCAGGGAACTGCGGGGAGAACAACTTCCCGGTAGGATGGAAAAGGCAAGGATCCTGGAGGATTTCCACCAGGAAATCCTTGAAAACTATACCACGATGCTCAGCGGACAGGGTCACCTGATTACGCGGATGACAAAGTTCTGGGAATACTTCTCTTTCCTCTTTCCCAATCCGCACAAGTCTTTCAAACGGGTGAAGAAATCGGTGAACCTCTCCAAATATGAGATTGCCGTCCGGGAAAATTTTCTGCAATTGAGAAACGAAGAGTAATTCGACGATTCGATAGTGGGACAATTCGACCTTTTGACATGCTCCTCGGGGATTCAAAATTAGGGAGTTCATCTCTTCCCTTCTCCCTGTCCCCCAGTCTCCCCCTCTTTCTTTAGTGCGCCAGCAACCAGTTTGCTGCAGCCTCCATCTCCACCTCCAGGGGAACTGCCAGTTCAACGGCATGCTCCATCTCCTCCTTGACAATTCTTTTCACCGCCTCAGTTTCTGATTTGAGCAGGTCGAAGTTCAATTCATCGTGTACCTGAAGCATCATCCTGGAGGCAATGTTTTCGGCATCAAACCTTCGCTGAATCCTGACCATGGCTACTTTGATGATGTCCGCCGCCGATCCCTGGATGGGAGCATTGATGGCATTTCGTTCTGCAAAACCCCGCACCGCTGCATTCTCAGAGTTGATGTCCTTGAGGTACCGCCTTCTTCCCATGATTGTTTCTACATATCCCCGTTCACGGGCCAAAATGATTTGATCGTCCATGTACTGTTTTACCTGCGGAAAATTGATAAAATAGTCATCGATCAACTGTTTCGCCTCATTCCTTGGAATGTTGAGCCGTTGTGCCAAGCCAAAAGGAGAGATGCCGTAAATGATCCCGAAATTGGCAGTTTTGGCTTTCCTGCGCATGTCAGAAGTAACTTCTCCCAGCGGGATGTTGTAAATTTTTGCCGCAGTGGCTGCATGAATGTCCTCTCCATTCGCGAAAGCCTCAATCATTACCTTGTCGCCCGAGAGGGCAGCCATGATCCTCAGCTCAATTTGTGAGTAGTCGGCAGAGAGGAAGAGATGATCCGCATCCCGCGGAACAAAAGCCTTACGGATCTCCCGCCCATTTTCATCCCTAATGGGGATGTTCTGCAGGTTGGGATTGTTAGAGCTCAACCTTCCGGTTACGGCAACCGTTTGGTTGTAGGAGGTGTGGATTCTTCCGGTTTTCGAATTGATCAGTTTGGGAAGTGATTCTACATAGGTGGAAAGCAATTTCTTTAAACCTCGGTGCTCCAATACTTTGCCGATGATTGGATGGCGATCCTGCAACAGGGTCAATACCTCCTCGTTGGTGGAATATTGTTTGGTCTTGGTCTTTTTTGCCTTGGGATCGAGCAGAAGCTTGTCGAAAAGGATGTGTCCCAGCTGCTTGGGGGAGGAGATGTTGAATGGTTCGCCGGCCATGGCCGTAATCTCCTCTTCCAGTTGGATGATCTGTTCCCTCAGAATGACTGCATACTGGTCCAATGCCTCCACATCGATTCTCATTCCTGAAAGCTCCATTTCAATCAATACCTTCAACAATGGCATCTCCACCTCCTCAAACAACCGGAGTACATTGCCTTCTGTGAGCTCCTTTTCCAGCAGAGGTTTTAGCTGAAGGGTAAAATCTGCATCCTCACAGGCATATTCTTTGATCGTCTGCAAGTCGACGGAACGCATCGAGGTCTGATTTTTCCCTTTGCCGATCAGTTCAGAGGTGGCAATCTTTTTGTATCCCAGGTAGATCTCGCTCAGAAAGTCAAGGTTGTGGCGCAACTCAGGCTGGATCAGGTAGTGGGCAACCATGGTGTCGAAGATGGGGCCGTGCAGTTTGATCCCGTACCCGGAAAGCACCAATGCGTCAAATTTGATGTTCTGGCCTACCTTGGTAATCGTTTCACTGTCGAAAAGAGGTTTGAATTCAGCGACGATCTCTTTGGCCAGTTTCTGGTCTGCCGGTATGGGAATGTAAAAAGCCAACCCTTTGCGGTAGCAAATGGAGATTCCCACCAGTTGGTCCGACAGCGGATCGAGCCCGGTGGTCTCCGTATCGAAGCAAAACTCCTTTTCATGGTGAAGATCAGCGATCAGTTTGGAACGTGCCGCTTCACCCTCAACCAGGTGGTAGGTGTGTTCATAGCTGTGAATTTGATCAAGGTTGGAAGCCTCCACAAAAACAGGGGTATCTGAAAAATCAAAAAGTGAACCTTGCGGATTGACAGGCTTGGGCTGAACAACTTCACTCCTGGGGATTTTAGAGAGCATGTTGCGGAATTCCAGCTCTGTAAACAACTCATTCAACTGCTGGTGGTTTGGTTCCATCCTGACAAGTTCATCCGGCGAGTGGTTGAGGGGCACCTCCAGGATGATTTCAGCCAATTTCCGGGAGAGTCTTACCTGCGCTTCAAAGTTCACAAGACTCTCCTTCTGCTTCCCTTTCAATAGTTCGATGGATTGGTAGATGCCATCTATCCCCCCAAATTGCGCAATAAGTTGCTGGGCACCCTTCGGCCCGATACCCGGACAGCCCGGGATGTTGTCGGAGGAGTCACCCATCAATCCCAGCAGGTCGATTACCTGATCCGGACGGGCTATCTGGAAATTTTCGCATACCTGTTCCACACCCCAGATCTCCATTTCGTTGCCCATTCTTTTGGGCTTGTACATGAAAATATTGGGGGAAACCAGTTGGGCATAATCTTTGTCGGGAGTGACCATGTATACTTTGAAGTCCTCTTTTTCTGCCCACTTGGCCATGGTTCCAATTACATCATCAGCTTCATATCCAATGCATTCCAATTTTGGGATATGGTAAGCATCGATCATCCGACGGATGTAGGGGATGGCTATCCGTATGGCTTCCGGCATGGCTTCCCGGGTTGCCTTGTATGCGTCAAAAAGTTCGTGGCGAAAAGTAGGGCCGTGCAGGTCAAAGGCAACAGCGAGGTGGGTAGGTTGTTCGAGTTTAAGGATCTGCTCCAGTGTATTGACAAAGCCAAATACCGCAGAGGTGTTCATGCCCTTGGAGTTTACCCTTGGGTTGTTGATAAAGGCAAAATAGGAGCGGTAGATTAGCGCGTAGGCATCAATTAAAAATAGTTTCTTCATCGAACGAAAATTAGTCGAATCAAAACTACTAAAAAGCATAAAGCCGGCAAATCATTTTACCGGCTTCAGGCTTTTAATGGATAATCACCCTAATCGTTGCAGTGACAACTCTCGATGGCCGACAGCACTCCGCTTAGCGCAGCGTGTTTTAGAAAATAGTAGGTATTTTTTCCGTCACGCGTTGAAGCAAGTACACCTTTGGATTTCAAAATACCCAAATGGTGTGAGGTAGCTGATTGCTCTATTCCCAGTTTTTCATAGATTTCAGTTACCGTAAGTTTTTTATCACCTTCCAAAAAACTGACGATGGTGATGCGCATCGGGTGGGCTATGGCTTTGAGCATCTCAGCTGCAAGCGTCAACTTTTCCAGAGTTTGTTCGTTCGGGTTCATGGGTAAAATATTTTTTTATTTCCGCAAAAGCGGAGGTAAACCTCACTCAACCAAATGCTTCATAATGAGCATTGGCTCATAAGAGGGTCACTATTTGAGGATAAACAATGTCAATTCATTAATACAAATATATAGATAACATGTAGTTAATCAATGGAACAAACGGGTAAAATGTTTAATTTAGAACAGATACAAACAAAGCCGGAGTGCCCGAAAAATTGTTACTTTTGGCAATAGATAGAGCGTACAGAGCATGGCATCAAAAAATGAAATAACGGCACCGGTAGAAGCGGAGTTGAGGCAATTTGAACCCTATTTCAAAAAAGCAACCAAAAGTTCCATCCCCTTCCTGGATGCCATCATGAATTACATCCTCCGGCGCAAGGGAAAACAGATGCGTCCCATCCTGGTCTTTCTTTCAGCCAAGCTGAATGGCACCTTCAATGAGCGTACCTACCATGCCGCTCTTACCATCGAATTGTTGCATACAGCCACTCTGGTGCATGACGATGTGGTAGACGAATCTTATCAGCGTCGCGGATACTTCTCCGTCAATGCCATCTGGAAAAATAAGATTGCGGTATTGGTGGGGGATTTTATCCTCGCCAAAGGGTTGTTGTGGTCGATCGAGCACAAAGATTATGATATCCTGCAGTTTATCTCTGCTGCCGTACGTGAGATGAGTGAAGGGGAAATCCTGCAGATCCAGAAGGCAAGGAAGCTTGACATCACCGAATCTGTCTATTTTGAGATCATCCGGAAAAAAACAGCCTCGCTGATGGCCACCAGTGCAGCCGTAGGTACCTGCTCCGTCACGGAAGATGCTGAAACCATTGAAACGATGCGCCTTTTCGGCGAGTATGCCGGGATTGCGTTTCAAATCAAGGACGACCTTTTCGATTTTCAGAAATCCAATCTGCTGGGAAAACCTACCGGGAATGATCTTCACGAGAAGAAAATTACTTTGCCCCTGATTTATGCATTGAACCAGGGCAGTTCCTCCGAAAAACGAAAGATACTCGAGATCGTGCGCAAGAAAAGTAAAACCTCCACTGATCTTACGGAGGTTTCTAAGTTCATAGCAGAGAAGGGAGGATTCGATTATGCCGAATCTGTGATGCAGCAGTACCACCAAAAGGCCCTGGAGCAGTTGAAGAGCTATCCTGACTCTGAATACAAACGGGCATTGGTTGCATTTGTAGGATACATCACTACCAGGGAAAGTTAGAAAGAAGTGCCTAAAGTGAACTAGAGTGACTAAAGTGCCTGGAGTACTTTGATTTGCCCGTTAGGGCATTAAGATCAATAGAAGAAAAGCAATGGAAAAACGGTTTCCCCGTCAGGGGATAAACCCCAGGTAGCAATTTAATTCAAGAAGGCTCTTGCTTCCCGTTTATTCCCTGACGGGAAAACGTATCTGATAATCAAAATTTTCTATTGATCTTAATGCCCTGACGGGCAAAAATTGAAAAGGGTTTTACTTCTTCTTACTAAAATTGACGATCAGGAAATAGACAATAAAGCCCATCGAGATGGAGACCAATTCAATGCCAAAAGGCAAGAGGCCTTCTTGCATGTAATTACGGTAGGCATCCTCGTTGCTCATTCCGGGACCCATCTGGTGTATCAGGATAAAACCCAGTCCGGCGAAGAGGGCGACCAACCCCCATTTGAGGGAGGGATATTTGTTGGCTTCCTGGTTCTCACTGATGGAGGAGGCTATTTTCTGTTCCAATATCCCCGCGTTTTCGAAATGCCCGGCCTTGATGATCTTCCTGCGGAGCAGGAAATCGGTGAAATTTTTGATGATCTGGTAGAAGGCAAATAATACCACTGCTGACATTAATACTTCGCTCATATTTTCAAGTTTTAAAGTGTTTGTATCATGTGACAAGGGTAGCTAGCAAAATGTTGCAGCTCAATCATTATTTTAAAAAATTTAGATTAAACAATCAACTATATAAATTATTATTTTTAAAGTACCGTATAGTCTCAGCATATTTTAAAACCTACGACCATGTTTAACAAGAAATTAACGTTCAAAATCCGTGAAGATGTTTCCAAGGCCTCATTCTCAGTGAAAATACTCACGTTGCTTGCCCTCTTCTTGCTGTTTTCTGCTACAACCAATGCGCAATCTCCATTTAAATCTGAATCCGATGCGGTAAAGTTTCTGGAAGGTAAAACATTTGTCCATAGCGAAAATAGAGGAAAGCATGTGATATCTTACGGTTATATTTCTAAGCTAAATACTTATGGGTTTACAGTGATTGATTTTCTTTCCCAGACAATTCATTACACCGACTGTAAGTTTATTCCGCATGGTCATTATTGTGATATTGATGTGATATCTAAAACAAGCACCCAAAGATCAAGATATAGATTATACCCAGACAGGCTGGTGTATTTAACTACTGATCAATCGATTTTTTTAACTTACTTTATCTTAGATGAGTAGGTCAATACCAGACTCTTAACATTATAAAGTAATCAGTCATAACAACCTCAAACACTTCAGTCCAACCAGCCAGGTGCAAAAAAAGACAAAATTTGCAACATTGTTCAAGAAATAGTGTCATACTAGAGGTATGAATGATACTGAGCTAATCAACCAGATCCTCGAGGGGAACATGAATGCATTTACTTTTCTGGTAAACCGTTACCAGAAGTTGGTGGTTCACATTACCGGCCGGTTGGTGCAGCGGCAGGAGGAGCTGGAGGATGTTTGCCAGGAGGTATTTATCAAGGTATACCAAAATCTCGGCAAGTACCGCAACGAATGCAAGTTGTCTACCTGGATTGCCACAATTGCCTACAATACCAGTATCAACTATTTGCGAAAATTTAAAAAATTTGAAGAGGTCAATCCGGAGGATTCGGTAGCCTTGCGCAATCTGACCGATTTCAGGAATGAAAACTACGAAACAGCAGATTTAAAGCGCTATGTGCGGGAGCAGATCGAACTGCTGCCGATCCAATACCGTACGGTGGTGACCCTGTTTCACCTGGAGGAATTTTCCTACCAGGAGATTGAACAGATTACGGGAATGCCGGAAGGCACGGTAAAGAGCTACCTTTTCAGGGCAAAGGCACTGCTAAGGGAGAAATTGAAACACATTGTGGACGATAACAGTTTGAAATTGGTAAAGGAGATATCCAATGAGAAAGGATGAACTGACAGATATGATAGAGCAGTCGCTCGGTGCTGCGCCAGAATTCCGGTTGCAGGAAGGATTTGCACAAAGGGTTACCGCCTCGGTTATTCGGCAAGAACAATGGAAAACGGACCTCCAGGAATATTTTTACCTGACGGCGATTGTCTTCGGACTGATAGCCCTGCTAACTGGTGTATATTATTTGGTGGACAAGGATCTGCTCTTCCGGACACTGAACTTCTTCGTTGCGAATTGGGTAGTTGTCGGCTTCCTGGTTTTGACCCTGAATTTTATCCTGTTTGCTGACAAGGTGCTCCTGCGACTGTTGTTCAGCCGACGGAGGCAGACAAATTAGCGACAATTGGCGTTAGCCGTATCAACCCACCTGTGCCACCATCACCACATAATTCTTCCCATACTTCTTGGCACATTTCGGGCAGGTGGTGTACCAGGCATAAATCCCGGGTTGACTTATGCCTTTCCCCTCCATGATCTGTTTGAAATCAGCAAACCATTTTCCGGAATTCTGAAAGGATCCCTCGTAGACCTTGCTGAAGAAATTGCCTGTCAGGGTTTTGCTTTCAAGACCCGTTACCTCCTTGTCCACAGAGATGTAAAGATCCTGGTTCCATTTGGAGGTATGGTCGGAGAGGCAGATTCCTTCCGACCAATCTGCTCCTGCTGCCCTGATCTTTTCGTCCATTTTTCTCATCACTCCACCAAAGTTCAAAGGCATGTAGAAAAATGTACAGACAGAACCTTTGACAAACAGTTTGTCTTTCCATTCGAAATTAACATTGTCCCAGGGGATGGGGTCAAATTTGGGACAACAGATCGGGTCAATTGCTGTTTCCATGAGTATGAATTAAAGTGCCTAAAGTGCACTAGAGTGTCTAGAGTGCCTAAAGTTGTGAACTCCGAACAAAGAGGGGCTAAAGCGTAAGTACTCTAGGCACTTTAGTTCACTCTAGGCACTTTAGGCACTTCTTTTAAAAGTAAGAAATCTTTTCCTCTGTGATGGAGGTCAACAGATTATTGGCCAATCGGCTGGCTCCGATTCTGAAGAGTTGGGGATTCAACCAGTCTTCACCTAGAATCTCCTTTACAATGGCTACATAATAGAGCGCATCGGCACTTTCGACGATCCCGCCGGCAGCCTTGAACCCTATTTTTATGCCCGTAAGCTCATGAAATTTTTTGATGGCACTGCACATCACCCAGGCAGCCTCGGGCGTGGCGGCAGGCTCCATCTTCCCTGTAGAGGTCTTGATGAAATCGGCTCCCGCCTGCATGGCACACATGGAGGCTTTCCAGATTTTTTCCGGGGTCTTAAGCGCACCTGTTTCAAGGATCACTTTCAGGTGGGCTTCCCCGCAACACTTCTTGATGCTGGAGATCTCCTGCATCACCTGGTCAATGTTTCCCTCCAGAAAAGTTCCGATGGAGATGACGATATCTATTTCGTTGGCACCAGCCGCAACAGCCATAGCGGTTTCCAGCTCCTTCACCTCCAGAAAAGTCATGGAAGAGGGAAACCCGGCCGCAACAGCGGCCAATGCCACATTGTGATCTTTCAGATTTTCCCGGACAGTTTTCACCAGGGTTGGATAGACGCAGATTGCGGCAACATTGGGCAATTCCATAAAATGGCGGGGAAAGAGGGATACCTTTTCAGCCAGATTTTTACCCTTTTCCTGCGTATCTTCCGCTCCCAGTGTGGTCAGATCGATACAGGAAAAGGCCAGTTTCAACTCCTCCCCGGAAAGCGCGCTTCCCATTTTCATGCGGATCGCAGCCAATCCGTTTTGGACTTCATTTACCTGGAAGCTACGATCTCTATTTTCTAATAACCCGTTCATATATTGTTGTATAAAATATCTATAAACTAGGCCACAAAGACACCAAGTCACAAAGTTTACACCAAGGTTGGATGAATTAGGCCCATAATTTTTGTCTGCTATCGAGGCAATAAAGTTAATTAACTATTCAGTTCTAACGAATATTGTCTTGATTTTTTCTTCGTGAAACTTTGTGTCTTAGCGCCTTAGTGGCAAGCGGAAAATCCGGTTCTAACTCTCCCCGGTGCCTGATGATCAGAACTCCTTGTTTTTCGAATCGATGATGATGGTTACCGGACCATCGTTGAGCAGTGCTACCTTCATGTCAGCGCCAAAAATGCCGGTTTGAATACTTTTCCCCAACTGGTCAGCCACTTTATCAATGAACTGGTTGTACAATGGGATGGAAATTTCAGGTGGTGCAGCCCGGATATAGGAGGGGCGGTTCCCTTTTTTGGTTGCTGCATGGAGCGTAAACTGACTGATCAGCAAAATCTCTCCGCTGATCTCTTTCACCGAAAGGTTCATCACCCCCAGCTCATCAGCAAATATTCGCAGGTTGACCAATTTGCCGCTCATCCAGTCGAGATCCTCTGCCGTGTCGCTGTGTTCGAAACCGGCAAGTACCAGCAACCCGTATCCGATGGAAGAGATTATTTTCCCATCAACAGCAACGGATGCATTGGTGACTCTTTGAACAACAACCCTCATACAATTTTGGATTTTGGATTTTGGATTTTGGATTGGGGGACTCCGGTCATCGGTACTCCTATCCAGAAATTAAACCCACAATTTAACTGCTCCAACCAAAATTAGCGATTTTCATTTATTAGCAATTCGTCTTCGATAGATGAATAATACTCCGGAGTTCCCTATTCCAAAATCGAAAATCCAAAATTTACATCACTAGTTGCAATGTCTGTGCCAATAGCCAGTATCTCGCTAACTTTCCCACAAACATAAAGAGGATGGTGAGTTTGGGCGAAATCCTGAAAAACCCCAACCCAAGTATCAGCAGATCCCCGATAACCGGAACGAAGGAGAGGAGGGCTGAGAGGGGGCCATACTTTTGCAGTTTTGGGTTGATGGCGTGGATCTTCTCCATTTTGACCTTCCCATACTTTTCGATCCACTCCATCTTGCCCAGGTAACCAAGGTAGAAAATTGTTATACCCCCCAGGGTATTTCCCGCCGTGGCAACCACAATGGCCGAAGTGATATTGACCCCGGCAAGAATCAGTACCGACATCACCGCCTCAGAATTAAATGGCAATACCGATCCCGAGAGGAATCCTGAGAGGAAGAGGCCCCAAAGGCCGTATTGCTGAAGAAAATCTACCATGAAAAGTGCCTAGAGTATTTAAAGTGCCTAGAGTGCCTAAAGTTGGGAACTCCCAGCTTTCGATGTAATTGAGCACTGGGTGAAGTACTCTAGGCACTCTAGCGCACTCTAGGCATTTTAGGCACTTGCTTTTTTAGGATAACGCAGCGACAGCCGATCCAATAAGGTTCGCATTGTGGATTCCCACAATCTTCACCTTAACATCTTTGTGTCCCAACTCTGCCAACAACTCTTTCAGGCATTTTCCGACCTGTTTGTTGTAGGATTTGCAGCTCTTTACCTTGCTCCAGAAGAGACTTCCTTCTGCCGTCAGACAAACTTTTTTGATGGATGGATCATGGGCAACCATCACTGCCACCAGACCGGCCAATGAAGCAGCGACCAGCTTGGCCGACCGTTTGTAGATGCGGCGGGCAGCCTTTACATGTTTCTTTTTGTTCTTGTCTGGTTTGTTGATCATGTCGGTCATCGACTTGGCATCAAACTTCTCGTCAAAACCATCCTTGGGGAAAAGGGTTGTGAAGATCTTGCCCAGGTACATTCCGGAAACGGCTTTTTCAAATCTTTGGGCATCCTGGGTACCTGAAGCAACATCTACCTGGTCGTCGATGGCCGTCAGATGCAATGGACGGTAGTTGCCTGATTCGAGGTTGATAGGAGTTAATCCCGACCAGTTCAATTCCTTGTCCAGTTTCCCGATCTTGTCAGAATGGATGAAAGTGGCCATGTTGGTACCTGTACCAACGATTAAGCCGATGTAGGCATCGAAGGAGCTGTCCGACAAACCTGCAAAAAGGCTGGCAACGGTATCGTTGATCACTTTTACCGCGGTAAATTCGGCCGCACTCTGGGTATTCAAAAACTCTTTCAAAGGTTTGCCGATCGGCTGGTCGATCATCTCAGGGATGTCGACTCCCTTGGTCCAGCGAAGCAGTTTGGCATCCCCGTCCGGCAAACATTCGGCAGGATAGGAGAAACAGTATCCAATCGGGGATTTGTCGGGCATCTTCAAATCCTTGAGAAAAGAGGCTTGCTCTGCAAACAGATCCTGGGCAGTAAATCCCTTGGTTTTCATGATGCTAAGATCCTTGCTCCAACCATCCGGTGGATAAATGTCGGTCTTGCCATCGCTGAAACTTACCACAGAAGCGCGGTAGTTGGTTCCGCCAAGGTCGAGAACCGTTGCCTGTCCCTCTACCCCCTGTGATTTGGGCTTGATGTAGGTAGGGATACACTGGATCTCTGTGTTGTCATTGTTCAATCCGTTTTCCACTTTTTGCTGAAGATCTTTGGCGATCTCTTTCAGCTGACCAGTCGACAATTTGAAAATATTTTCCTTCATGGTATAAATTTTGTTGGGTAATAAATTGCTGAACAGGATCATTCGGAACCTGACAGTGTAAGTTTGTGTCAGCTGTCAATCCCACAATGATTTGTACCAAAAGTAGGATTTTATTTTTGCTAAAATGGTGGGTTAATCTTTTTTAACGGGTTCAAAAGATAAAAAAATGAAGAACCCGCTGATTTTGCCTATTTTTGTGTCAAATATAACATGTGCACCATGGAACAATTTACAACCAGGCAGAACAAAATCGGCCGACTCATCCAAAAAGAGCTGAGCGAATTTTTTCGGCGTGAGGCGCTCACACTGGCCAAGGGCAAAATGGTTTCGGTAACGGCTGTGCGTATTACAAAGGATATGTCGCTTGCAAGGTGTTACCTCAGTATCTTTCCTTCTGAAGGAGCTGCTGCCGTGGTCGCTGAAATTAAACTGCACAAGGGTCACCTGCGCGGGGAACTGGGTCAGGCGGTTCGCTTTCAGCTTCGACATGTTCCGGAGCTGGAGTTCTTTCTGGACGATAGTCTTGATTACATCGAAAAGATTGACAACCTTCTCAAGTAAGTTTTAAAATCCTGATTGCTCATGCACTACGATCCAATCAAGCGACAACTGGGAAATGTTTTCAACCGATCCCCCTTCTTGCGCAAGCTTTTTTACCATTTGCTGGATCTGCTGCTGCTGAGAGCCTGGCATGTAAAAAAAGCATTGCTGCAGTCCAGTCAGCTTGGTTCGCAAGCTAACTTGAATATTTTGGATGCGGGTTCCGGATTTGGACAGTATTGTTTTCGTCTCACCCGGCTTTTCCCCAAAGCCCAAATATTGGGTGTGGATGTCAAGCAGGAGCAGATCGACGACTGCAACCATTTCTTCCGGCAAATAGGAAAATCGGATCTCGTCACTTTTGAAGTAGCCGATTTGACGCAATACAAGGCTCCTGCCAAATACCAACTGATCCTTTCGGTCGACGTAATGGAACATATTCTGGAAGATGAAATGGTCTTCCGGAATTTTGGGGAATCACTGCAACCGGGAGGCATGCTGCTGATCTCTACCCCCTCCGACCAGGGTGGGTCTGATACCGACCACCACGATGAGGAGGGTGTTCATGGGTTCATCGAAGAGCATGTCAGGGATGG
>CAMCBW010000053.1 GCA_945873105.1 Tangfeifania diversioriginum | reverse complement strand
ATTTCCTCTATAAATCTTTTGAATAATCTTTTTGAAAATATCTCATTATCAAGTCAATGTAGCTTTCTGTCCTAAATGAGGACATAATATTGCACTCTGAAGTTAATTTAACTTCATTAAAATCATGAGTTTATGAAACAATTTCCTCTGCGAGTTCGAGACTCACGTGCGTGTGCTTGAAAATATCAGTCAGTTTGAAAACGGGGACGAACCGCCACAAATTTACCCGACTTCTGTAATGCGATACTAAATTTCGACTGTCAGCTCTTGAAGCCGCCTGTTGTGATAATCAATTTTTTTCTGTCTTTGTTTTGGATCAATTTTGGGTACAAAATCGTGATATGCTTCTTGCTTTGCAAGGACATTCCATATAATTACCAACAGTTTACGAGCTATTGCAATAAGTGCTTTTCTATTTGATTTGCGAACACAAAGTTGGTCATATTTGGTCTTTAACCAGCAGTTTTTCTGTCGGGAAGCTCCCCATGCGCATTGAACAAGTATTCGTCGCAGGTATTTGTTGCCCTTGGTTGTTTTATGACTTTTAATTTTCTTTGCGCTCTCATCATTTCTTGGGCGCAGCCCTGCCCATCCGGTCAATGCAGCAGCGGTAACAAATGCTTTTAAATCAACCCCAAGTTCTGCAATAATAATCATCGCACTTAATTTTTGGATCCCCGGGATAGTGCAAAGCAACAGCAGTTCGTTTTGGAAATATTTCTCGCAGTACTGGCTCATTTCTTTTAAGCACTCCTCCTGTTGTACCAATATCATGTCGTATTCCCTGATGTTTTGGCCGAAAATAAATCTGTCTGTATGGGATATAACACCGGTAAGAGCTGCTGCAATTTTTTCTTTATGCTTGTTCTTGATCCGTCCGTGTACATGCTTTTCCAATTGAACAGGATCTGTCTCTCCGGCAATAATGGCCTTCACAACATTAATAACCGACGTGCTTCCTATCTTGGTCGCATAATTTGTGATCTGGATATTGCATCGGTGCAGTTGACGGTCTATCTCTTGTTCTATGCGCGTTGACTGCTCACAAAGCCTTACATACCTGCGCTCATATTGGCGCAGTTCCTGAATACGCCTGCCTGGAACATAGCTGCCACGGACCAGTTCTTTTTGAACGACCGTAGCAATCCATTCTGAATCCTTAACATCCGTCTTTCGACCCGGCAACTGTTTAATGAAATAGGGATTGATCAACTTTAATTCGAATTGACCCTGCAAAATCCGCCAAATGGGAATCCAGTAAACACCTGTACTTTCCATTCCTACTTCCTCTACTCCGTGCTCTTTCATTAAATCTCGCATTGATTCTACATCGCAGGTTAAAGTTGAAAATTCTTGAATAACTTTTGACCCATTTCCTTTGAGGATACACATGAGTATCATACTTTTGTGTACGTCAAGTCCGCATACCGTTTGCATAACAATTGTTTTTAAGTGAAACAATAAATGTTAATTGAGCTTCGAGCTCGTCATTAAAATTACGGATGCGGGCTTGATTTTTATTACGTGCGTGTGTAAATCATTTTTTATGTACGTTTGAATAGAATGGTTATTAACCAAATTGGTCGAAGATGGTTGCACCACATTAGCCCATTTAACGATCAAGCAGCATGCTGCCGGAGAGAAATCCCCGATAACACTCCATCCTTGAATAAATGGAATTAAACTCGTAACCAAAAGAATAAAACATGAAGTACAGCTGCTCAGTGGCAATTTTTTTCGTGATAACCTCCCTGTTTTTCACTTTAAATCTATCCGCATCTCCCAAACAGCGCTATTTTAATATCCACGACCATGGAGCCAAAGGAGATAGTTCCACACTTAACACAAAGTATATACAATCAACCATTGACGAATGTGCCAAAGCTGGTGGAGGTACGGTCTATTTTCCTGCCGGGAAATACATCTCAGGCACGCTCTTCCTGAAAAGTAACTTGACGTTGCTTCTGGATGCAGGAGCAGTTTTAATCGGAAGCGGAGATCTCAATGACTATCCGGTCACAGTTCCATCTTTGCGTTCCTATACCGATAATTACACAGATAAGAGCCTCATTTATGGGGAGGATCTGCAACATATTGGTATAATCGGGGATGGCACGCTGAATGGCAACGGGACAGCTTTCAAGGGTCCTTACAAAGTGCGCCCCTACATGATCCGAATGGTCAATTGCAAAGATGTTTTGGTCAGGGACATTACCCTCCTGAATTCTCCCATGTGGGTACAACACTACCTGGGTTGCGAGAATATCAATATAGACGGTATCACCGTTGATAGTCGCCGGGATTTTGTAAACAATGACGGAATTGACATCGACGGATGCAAGAATGTACGCATCTCAAACAGTGAAATCCTCAGCGGGGATGATGCCATCGTATTGAAAAGCACCTTCAACGAACCCTGTAAAAATATTGTAGTGACCAATTGCGTGATTAGCTCCAATTGCAATGGGTTTAAATTAGGGACAGAATCAAATGGGGGATTTGAGAACATAACATTTTCGAACAGTGTTATTTATGATACCAAACTGGGGGGGATCTGTCTCGAATTGGTAGATGGAGGTATCCTTGACAAGGTTTCAGTATCCAACATTACCATGAACCATGTTGGCGCTGCAATCTTCATACGTTTGGGGAACAGGGCACGTCAATTCCTGGAGAAAATGTATAAACCCGGCATGGGAAGTTTATCCAACGTCATATTTAGCGATATCCAGGCCACCAATGTTGGGAATATCGGCTGTTCAATTACAGGTTTGCCCGGATATCCGGTGAAGAATATAATGCTGAGTAACATTAGACTAACTTTCGAAGGTGGTGGAACAAAGGAATCTGTGACCCGTGAAATTCCGGAAATTCCGGAAAAATATCCAGAATTCAGGATGTTTGGGATGCTCCCGGCCTATGGATTTTACTGCCGTCACGCTGAAAATCTGGTTTTTAAAGATGTTGAGGTGTCATTCACTATGCCTGATGCCCGTCCTGCCATGGTTTTTGAGGATGTTGCTGATTTGGAATTGCATCGCATCAAAGCTATGACCGGCAAAGAGGCTGAATTGCAATTCAGGGATGTTCGGAATTCAATGATTCAATCCTGCAGGGCACCAGTAGGGACTGAACTATTCCTGTCCATCAGTGGATTGAACAACAGGAACATCTCCTTGATTGGTAATGACCTGAGTGAAGCCAAACATGCAATCAGGAAACCTGATCAGCTGGAAGTATTTATGGAATCCAATCGACTTAAATGACCCGTAAAAGTGTTTCATAAAAGTGACAAGGATGAATGGGAGTTCCATCTGGCCCTGCTAAATAATCCTCAGTTTAATGTCGATCCTTCCTTCAGAGGATTTACTCAATGATTTCTATTCAAAATATTGAGAATCGTCATAGATAAAGGGTCAGTTATTGTTGAACTTGCACTCCGCAATTCGAACCAAAACAGACCCTTTCCATGAGAGAACTTGAAATTGTACTCAATCCCAACAAGTTGGTAAAGTACCTCCGCAAACCTGCCTCCGAATTTAACAGGCATGACATCATCCGATACATTGAAGAGAACAACATCGAAATGGTCAATTTCCGTTATGCCGGTGAAGATGGCAAACTGAAAACCCTCAACTTTGTCATTACCAGCAAGGATTACCTCGAATCCATTCTGGCCACCGGAGAAAGAGTGGACGGATCCAGCCTCTTTTCCTACATCGAGGCCGACTCCAGCGATCTTTATGTCATCCCCAAATTCAGGACAGCCTATGTCAACCCGTTCGCTGAAGTGCCAACGCTTGATCTGCTTTGCTCATTTTACACCAAGGAGGGAAAACCACTGGAAAGTGCGCCTGAATACATCCTGAGAAAAGCATACAACGAGTTCAAAATGGCTACCGGACTCACCTTCAAGGCCATGGGCGAACTTGAATTTTACATCGTAAGTGAAGTGGATTCACACTATCCGGCCATCGACCAAAAAGGATACCACAATTCGCCTCCCTTCTCCAAATGGGAGCATCTGCGTACTGAAGCGATGAACCTGATTGCGCATGCGGGGGGCAAAATTAAATATGGCCACTCTGAAGTCGGCAATTTCACGACTGAGACCCACTATTACGAGCAACATGAAATTGAATTTCAGCCGGTAGAACCGGAAGAGGCGGTGGAACAACTTTTGATTGCCAAATGGATCTTGCGCATGTTGGGTCAGCAATATGGGGTAAATGTCAGTTTTACCCCGAAAATAACCGTCGGTAAGGCGGGTAGCGGACTGCACATTCACATGATGGTTGAAAAAGATGGGGTCAATTGCATGGTAGCAGACGATGCCATCAGCGATACTGCGCGCAAGATCATGGCCGGACTGCTTGAAAGAGCTGCTTCACTTACCGCCTTCGGCAATACCATACCCCTCTCCTACCTGCGCCTGGTGCCCCACCAGGAGGCTCCCACCAACATCTGCTGGGGAGATACCAACCGCTCCGCTTTGGTCCGCGTACCGCTTGGCTGGATTGCAAAGACCCACATGATCAAAGACGCCAATCCGCACGAGCGGTACGATGTTCCCTATATTCCGGGCAAACAAACCGTTGAATTTCGTGCACCCGACGGTTCAGCCGATCTCTACCTTTTAATAGCCGGACTCATCATGGCGGCGCAGCTTGGACTGGAAATGCCAGATGCATTGAAGAAGGCAAAACAGCTTTACGTGGGAGTCAACATCTTCAAGGAAGAAAACAAAGGAACAATGGAAAAGCTAAGACATCTTCCCGATTCTTGCTGGAGTTCAGCAGAATGCCTGGAGGCAGACCGGAGTTTCTACGAACAGAAAAACATCTTCCCGAAAGGGGCCATAGACAGGATGATTCGCCTGCTTAAATCGTATGATGACCAGCATCTCAGCGAACAGCTGTATGGAAAAAATGAAGAAATCGGGAAATTGGTAGATGCCTATTTTCATTGCATGTAAACAATGAGACAAAACTGGAACTTTTAACCCGTTAGCGACAAAAAATCAACAGTCTTCTTTGGTGATGTCAAAGAAGGTGAATGTCAACAATCCGCTGCAGACATCTGGTGTTGCCAAAAAAATCGATAGATGCTAAAATTGTCTCTGGTGCATGATATTCACAATCCATAATCTGGCGATTAAAAAACAGATCCAAAATTTTTATTTCACGTAGAGTTTAATTATATTTGACGTAAAAACATATGGAAACAAAATTAACACTTCATTTCGACCAGGAGGTGATTGAGAAAGCCAAGGAATTTGCAGCGGCCAACAATACCAGCCTCTCCAGGTTGACAGAATTTCTTTACCGCCAAATTACCTCCGGGAACTACAAAACCATCGAAGATTTTCCGGTTGCTGCATGGGTCAATCAGGTAGCTGAAGGGGAAGCGGTCTACAAGCGGCGCTCCAGAAAAGAACTGAAAGACGAATTCTTCGGCCAGGCCAAATGAGACTTTTCATCGATGCCAATATCCTGGTGGCAACCCTCAACAAAGAGTATCCGCTCTATACCTGGTCCTCCCGGCTGCTGAGCCTTCAGGGGAAACAGAACATCGCACTGTTAACCTCACCGTTGTGCCTGGCCATTGCCTTTTACTTTGCCAGCAAAAAAAGTGGAGAAAAGGTGGCCAGAGAAAAAATCAGCTTGCTGCTACAGCACATCGGAACCACCTCCATGGATGAGAAGACAACCACCCAGGCCATCCAAAACAGACTCATCCATGACTTTGAAGATGGGATGGAATACTATTCAGCCCTTCAGCACAAATGTGATTTCATCGTAACGGAAAACCAGAAAGACTTTTATTTTAGTGACATAGAAGTGATTGGATGTGAAGACTTTCTTCTGAAACTATCCAACAATTCTACTTCATAATACGTTTTCGGCTGGCATACCAGATTAATGCCATTCCTCCGGCCAGCAACAAAATATGTACTGCATAATTCTGAACCTTACCGGTCTGCAACCAGCCAACGCTTTTGTAGCTCTCCTGGTGAAGAACCGACAAAAAAATCATCCCATTGTGCAGGGCATGGGTGAAGATGGCGGCCAGCAAAGAGCCGGTACGCAAGCGAACGAATCCAAGCAGCAGACCAAGCAGGAAGGTGGGTCCAAGTTGCCAGGGATTGAGGTGAAAAAGGGCAAAGAGCAGTGCAGAGAAGAAAATGGCCCAAATGGCGGAATAGATCCGTTGGAATCCGGAAAAGATGACCCCCCTGAATATCAACTCCTCAACGATCGGAGCCAAAATAACTACTCTTAACACGCCTGCCCAGATTCCTTTGTCAGATTCAAAGAGACGGGCAAAAAGCTCCATAAACCATCCGGGTGGGGGCAATAGGGTATCCACCCTGAGGGATATTTCATTCATGAAGAACTGCAGTGAAACCAAAGAAATCAACAAGGCAGGAACGACCAGCCAGTGAAAAGGCTTCAATGGGAAAATCTCCCGGTAGGGCAACCCGGAAAAACGGACCCCCAGTAAAAGTATGACAAAAGTAGTACCAAAGAAGACGGGCAATTTCAGCCATGGCTCTTGCAACCAATCGGTTCCATGGTTGTAATCGTAGAGCGCCAACGGAAAATCGATGATCGATTGCAAAAAAGTATAGAGCACTACCAGGTTGACTGCCTGCCAAAAAGTGGGATAATATTTGTATGTTTTTTGCTGCATGTTTGCTGACTGAAATCCATCCAAATGTAATTAAAAAGAGAAATAATCCTGATGCAAAAAAACTTGGAATAAAATCGCTGCCATTGTTTGATTATTAAAACAAAAAGTAGTTACTTTGCACACTGTTTAAAAAAAGTAGGACAGAAGTTTAAAAAATACGCGAAATGTCTAGAGTTTGTCAGATTACAGGTAAAAAAGTGATGGTTGGGAACAACGTTTCCCACTCAAAGCGGAGAACCAAAAGGAAATTCATGGTGAACATCTTCACCAAAAGGTTTTATCTTCCGGAAGAAGACCGTTGGATCAAACTGAATGTATCAGCCGCCGGGTTGAGAACAATTAATAAAAACGGCCTGAACGTCACCTTGAAAGAGGCGAAAGCAAAAGGCTTCATCGAAACTTTTTAATACGCACTGAACAATGGCTAAGAAAACTGGCAGACAGCAGATTATCATGGAATGTACCGAGCATAAAGCGAGTGGTCTTCCTGGTACTTCCAGATACGTAACAAAAAAGAACCGGAAGAATACTCCGGAACGTCTTGAATTGAAAAAATACAATCCAATTTTGAAGCGTGTAACCGTACACCGCGAAATAAAATAATTGAGTTATGGCAAAGAAAGTAGTTGCATCACTTCAGAAAGGTGCCGGAAAAGCATATTCCAAGGTTATCAAAATGGTTAAATCGGAGAAATCCGGTGCATATACTTTTGTTGAGGAGATCGTTCCCAACGAAATGGTAAAAGATTATTTTGCCAAAAAGTAGTTCATGCCTTAAAATATTAAAAGTAAGCTTTCGTCAGTTTTGATGAGAGCTTTCTTTTTTTACCCGAACCAAATCATCCCCCTGTTTTACAACCATTTTGTTCCTATCTTTGGAACCTCCCTCAACCAATAGCAACATGGGTTTCTTCAGTTTCACAAAATCGAAAAAAGAGAGTCTCGACAAAGGTCTCGAAAAAACGAAAGAGAGTGTTTTTTCCAAGCTTTCGCGTGCCGTTATCGGCAAAACGAAGGTGGACGAGGAGGTGCTCGACAGCCTGGAGGAGATACTGATCTCTTCGGATGTTGGAGTCAACACAACGCTCAAGATCATTGACCGCATTGAAAAGCGGGTAGCCCGCGACAAATATGTCGGTACCTCAGAGTTAAACGGCATCCTGCGCAGCGAGATAGCCGCACTGTTGGCAGAGAACAACTCCGATGAAGTGGCGGATTTTGATCTTCCCAAGACGGATACACCTTACGTGATCCTGGTGGTGGGTGTCAATGGGGTGGGAAAAACGACCACCATCGGGAAACTGGCACACCAGTTCAAGGCAGCCGGAAAATCAGTGATCCTGGGTGCAGCCGACACCTTTCGTGCGGCAGCCATCGACCAGCTTCAGATATGGGCCGACCGGGTCGGGGTTCCGATCGTCCGGCAGCAAATGGGATCAGATCCGGCCTCAGTGGCCTACGATACGCTGCTTTCGGCAAAGGCAACCAACGCCGATGTGGTAATCATCGACACAGCGGGCAGGCTCCACAACAAGATCAACCTGATGAACGAACTGTCCAAGGTGAAGAAGGTGATGCAGAAAGTATTCCCGAATGCTCCGGATGAAGTATTACTGGTTCTGGACGGCTCTACCGGACAAAATGCCTTCGAGCAGGCCAAGCAATTTACCCTCGCTACGGAAGTGACCGCATTGGCCCTCACCAAACTGGATGGTACTGCCAAGGGCGGTGTGGTTATCGGTATTTCTGATCAGTTCAAAATTCCGGTCAAATACATCGGCATCGGGGAAGGACTGGACGACCTGCAGCTTTTCCACCGCACAGAATTTGTCGATTCGCTCTTCAAATAATTCGACCATTCGGCAATGTGACAATTCGACGATTCGACAGGGACTGAAGTACGCTTGGCAACATCTCTATTCTTCGACTGAATGGGAACTCTGGCTGGCAACCCGTAACCTTTCAAACTTTTCAAACCATAAGAAACCCTTCAAACAATTCCCGGTGTTATGGCCAAATCTATCAACGTTGTCACCATGGGTTGCTCCAAGAACCTGGTTGATTCGGAGCTCTTTCTTTCACAAATGGCGGCCAATGGCTACAAGGTAGTTCATGATGGAGAAATTGCGGATGCCCGTACAGTAGCCATCAATACCTGTGGATTTATCCTGGATGCCAAGGAGGAGTCGATCAATACCATCCTGGAATTTGTCGAAGCAAAAAGCAGGGGGGAAATTGACAAAATATTCGTATTTGGTTGCCTGACTGAACGATACAAGGATGACTTGCTCAGGGAGATACCGGAAGTAGATGGTTTCTACGGAAAATTCCAGGTAAAGAAGATGGTGGAGGATCTGAAGGCCGAATACCGGATGAGCCTCTCCCACCAACGCTACCAAACCACACCGGCCCACTATGCCTATCTCAAGATCTCGGAAGGATGCAACCGGCAGTGTTCCTATTGTGCCATCCCGAGAATGACCGGCAAACACCAGTCCATATCCATGGATGATCTCGTAAATGAGGCAACTGCCCTGGCAGAAAAAGGGGTCAAAGAGCTGTTGGTGATAGCCCAGGATCTCTCGTTCTATGGCATAGATCTCTACAAGGAACAGAAATTGGCTGAGCTGACACAAAAGCTGGCAGCCATCCCCGGAATCGAATGGATTAAGCTGCACTATGCCTATCCCACCAAATTCCCGTACGATCTCTTGCCGGTAATGCGCGAAAACGAAAATATTGCCAGTTACCTGGATATCGCTTTGCAACATTGTAGCGACAAGGTACTGAAGCTGATGCGCAGGAATATCACCAAGGCTGAGACCATTGCCCTCATTCGCAGAATCAGGGAAGAGGTACAGGGAATTCACCTCAGAACCACTCTCCTTGTGGGTCACCCGGGCGAAACAGAAGCAGATTTTGAAGAGCTGAAGGAGTTTGTCAGGGAGATGCGGTTCGAACGACTTGGGGTATTTCCCTATTCCCATGAAGAAGATACCTATGCCGGAGAAACGTATGATGATAACATCCCGCAGGAGGTAAAACAGGCACGTGCCGAAGAGATCATGGCCATCCAACAGGAGATTGCCCTGGAGATCAACCGCAAGAAAATAGGGACTATCATGAAGGTGGTCATCGACCGGGAAGAGGAAGACTATTTTATTGGACGTACCGAGTTTGATTCACCAGAAGTGGACGGAGAGGTGCTTATCAGCGGAAAACGCGTTACCATTGGGGCGTACTATCAGGTGAAAATTACTGATGCCGAAGAGTTTGACCTCTATGGCGAAATCGTTTAATTTTGGTAATTTCCCTCACTGAAACGATATTTTCTACAATACCTTATCCGCTATGCGGAAAACTAGTTTTTAGAACTGTCCTTTTCTGTATTTGGCAATCATATGCCTCAAGATTAATTAGTTACACATTATTTTCCGCGTAGCTGATTAAGTATGGTAGAATGACATAACCATCAAGTAGATTTCCGCGTAGCGGATAAACAAAAAAATAGACCAATGATTATGAACAAGAGAAGAGCTTTTTCATTGATTAGATTATCAACACTGATTTTCGCCACGCTGGTTTTCATTTCCACCGCTATTGCACAGGAAAAACAGGCTCAACCAACCACCAAATGGGAAGGCGAAATTGCTGCCTTCGACAAGCTCAACCAGACGGAGAAATATTCCGGCCACTCCATCCTGTTTACCGGGAGTTCAAGTATCCGTTTGTGGAGTACCCTGAAGGAGGATATGGCGCCTTATCCTGTCATTCAGAGAGGTTTTGGAGGATCCAATTCCCCTGCCGTATTACAATACATTGAACGGATTGCCTATCCCCATAATTTGGCTGGAGTCGTGATTTTTATCGCCAACGACATTACAGGGTCCCCCAATGATCTTACTCCCACGGAGAGCAGCGAAAACTTCCGGAAAATTATCAGGGTCCTTCGTGCCAAATACAAGAAGCAACCCATCTTCCTCATCGAAATCACGCCTACCGGGAGCCGGTGGAAGAAATGGAGTGTCATCCAGGAAGACAATGCCAAACTGAAAGCAATCTGCCAACAAGAGAAAAAAGTCTATTTCATCGAGACAGCCCAGCATTTCCTGAACGAAAAGGGGGAACCCCGCAACGAACTTTTTCGCAGTGACCTGCTTCACCTCAACCCCGAAGGATACAAGATCTGGAGTGCTTTGGTGAAGGCGGAGATTAGTAAAAGGATAAAGGGTAAAGGTTAAAGGGTAAAGGGTAAAGGGTAAAGGATAAGGGGTAAAGTGGGCATTGAAGTAAAATGAATTAGATTTGGCTCAGACTATTCGTGGCCAAGGGCGCCAAATACTTTAGGCACTCTAGTCACTCTAGTTCACTTTAGTCACTTCCCAATTAAAGCATACAAAATAATTATATAGAAAATGAATACCTGGTTTGAATGTACGGCAAAATATGCCAAGATGGGCGAAGATGGCCGCGAGAAAAAAGTTAGCGAGACCTACCTATTGGATGCGGTCTCCTTCACCGAAGCAGAGACACGCATCTACAAGGAGCTGGTTTCCATGGTAAGCGGAGAATTTACAGTGACCCGTATCTCCAAAACAAAATTGGCAGAGATCATTCCCTCCGAAATGGGCGACCGATGGTACAAGGCAAAGGTCACTTTCATCACTTTCGACGAAGAGAATGGCAAGGAGAAGAGGGTCAGTCAGTTTGTGCTGGTCTTTTCAGACAACGTGAAGAGTGCCTACGACCAGGTCATCGAAGCGATGAAAGGAATGATGGCCGACTTCGAAATTGGCGGGATCACCGAAAGCCCGATCGTGGATGTTTTCCCCTATGTCCCTGAGGTGCAGAAAATGCCTGATAATTTCACCAAAATCATCAATGGGGATGACCCTTTCGGGGGGGATGATACAGAAGAAATTGAGGAAGAGGATGATCTGTCGCTGAATTGATAGAACGCACGGTAGAGACGCGCGGCCGTGCGTCTCTGTAATCAATATTTATTCGCCTTGTTTGGGGAAGACGCACGGCCGTGCGTCTCTGTAATCAATATTTATTCGCCCTGTTCGGGGAAGACGCACAGCCGTGCGTCTCTACAAGGGATCTCGCATGGAATCTGTTTCCCAATGGGTCGGATTCGTTTCAATATATTCCAAAATTCGTTGATATTCTGCATCGTTCCTGATAATATGGTCGTGAAACCGTTCCTGCCACAGGATCATTCCGCGCATTTGGCGATATTGGTTTACCCTTTTTGTCGCCGCTGATTTGAATCCAGCCACAAAAGATGAAATAGATTTTTTGGCCCTAAACGCAATTCCATAATTTGGTGATGGTGGTAGAGACGCACGGCCGTGCGTCTCTACAGCGGTTACATCCTGCAATTGATAGTTTACAGGATCGTTTTCAATGCGCAAAAGGGCATGTAAATGGTTAGGCATGATAACAAAAGCATCGTAGAACAATTCGGCACGGATGGCGAATGATTTTTCAAATTCCTCCTTGACAATCTGACCAATAGGAGAAAGATTCATTATCTCCCCAGTAATTGAACCAAACAAACATTCCCGGCCCGCGGTGCAAATGGTAATAAAATAGGTTGCTTCGCTGCTATAATCCCAATTCTTCAATCGGGCAGAGGGTATCCGAAATCTGTTTGCAAATTTATCTGACATTTGATGTCGGTTTGTTTCGTAGAGACGCACGGCCGTGCGTCTCTACACCCGTTCTATTAATTTAGATCTGTAGCTGATCCAACAATTCCAAATAAATCTCTACCCCCCTCCTTATTTCATCCAGGAAAATGTACTCATCAGCCGTGTGCGAGCGCGCAGAGTCGCCTGGCCCAATCTTCACTGAGGTACAGGGAATGACGGCCTGATCAGAAGTAGTCGGAGAACCGTAATGGGATAAGCCGAGAGAAATCCCGCGCTGCACCAGCGGATGATCCAGGGGGATATTGGAAGAATTTAGCCGGAAGGAGCGTGGCTTCACTTCAGATTCAATGGTTTCGGTAATAATTTTATAGACCTCTTCGTTGGAATACAACTCATTGGTCCGAACATCTGCCACAAACTTGCAGGAATCCGGGACCACGTTGTGCTGGGTTCCTGCCTCAATTTGGGTAACCGTAATTTTTACAGGCCCCAGCATATCTGAAATTTTGGGCAAAGACAATCCAGCCAGGGTTTGTATATCCGCCATGGCTTTGTAGATGGCATTAACCCCTTCGTTGCGGGCTGCATGACCGGATTTGCCTTTGGCTTCGCAATCCAGTACCATCAACCCTTTTTCTGCGACTGCCATCTGCATCCCGGTAGGCTCACCTACCACTGCCAGATCGATCTTTCCAAAGTGCTTCAGTACCGAGACGACACCGTTGAGGCCGGATATCTCCTCCTCTGCACTGGCACAGAAAATCAGGTTATAGGATTGCTGTTTTAGTTCAAGATGCCTGAAAGCGGCCAAAAGAGAGACGACTGAAGCACCGGCATCGTTGCTGCCCAGACCTATCAGCTTACCGTCAACTTCCGTTGCACCATAAGGGTCATAACTCCAGGCTTTTGCAGGCCGAACCGTATCAACATGAGAATTCAGCAGGATGGTAGGTTTGTCAGCCTGCCAATGTGATGACCGAATCCACACATTGTTGCCTTCCCGGTAGGGCAGGTACCCCCACCCCCTCAAAGAGCGCTCCATCAGATCTGCCACGACATGCTCCTCCCTGCTCAACGAAGGAATGGCTACCATTGCCCTCAGGAGCGAAATGGAATCATTCAGAAATACCGGGTTCATTGGCAACTATAATTAACTTTTGTTTCCTATGCGACAAGTGCCTAGAGTATTTAAAGTGCCTAGAGTGCCTAAAGTTATGGACTCCCAACTTGCCCTCCAAAAAGTACTTTAGGCACTTTAGAGCACTCTAGGCACTTTAGGCACTTCCTACTCCAAAACCAGCCTCGTACCCCTCAACCCCTCCGAAATCCCGGAAGGATTGGTGATAACTACTACTCCTACACCTCTGTTGAGTGCCGCAAAACCATCCGAGAGTTTGGGGATCATTCCACCCGATACCACTCCATTGGCTTTGAGTTCGCCGAAAACTTCAGGATTAATCTCGTTGATCCTGGAACTTTCATCGTTCTCATTCATCAGCACTCCGCTCTTCTCAAAGCAATAAATCAACTGTACCTCAAAATCGTAGGACATGGCCGCTGCCAGTTCAGAAGCAATCGTATCAGCATTGGTATTGAGCAACTGACCGTGACCATCGTGGGTAATCGGTGCTACCACAGGAATGGCTCCACTGTTAAGAAGTTCATTCAAGGCCTGGTAGTTGACTGTTTTGATATCGCCAACATAGCCATAATCAACCTCTCCTACCGGACGTTTGGCCGCTCTAATCAGATCCAGATCCGCCCCCGTCAGTCCGATGGCATTGTTTCCCAGTGCCTGTAACCCGGCCACAATGTTTTTGTTGACAAGTCCGGCATACACCATGGTCACCACTTTGAGGGTTTCGGCATCCGTAATTCTGCGTCCCTCCACCTTTTTGCTCTCAATTCCCAATTTCTCGGAGAGGATTGTGGCTGTTTTGCCACCCCCGTGGACCAGGATTTTGTTGCCGGCAATACGCGAGAAGTCCTTCAACAAGGACTTCAGCGAGGATTCTTCCTCCACCACATTTCCACCTACCTTGATGATTGTCAGACGATCTCTCATTTTATTTGCTCCAGTATCATTTTTAAAACTGCCTGAGCCGAATAAACACGATTTTCTGCTTCTTTCACAACAATGGATCTGTCGCTGTCCAGAACTTCATCCGTTACAATCATATTTCTCCGAACCGGGAGGCAATGCATAAACCTGGCATTGTTGGTCAGCTTCATCTTCTCCATGGTGACCGTCCAGTCCATATCCCTGGACAGGATCTTTCCGTACTTTTCATAGGCAGACCAGTTTTTGGCATAGATAAAATCTGCCCCTTCAAATGCCTTTTTCTGGTCGTATTCCACCTTCAGGTCACCCATAAATTCAGGAGCCAGCTCATATCCCTCCGGATGGGTTACCACCAGTTCGTAATCGGTCTGCCGCATCCACTCGATGAAAGAGTTGGGTACTGCCTGCGGCAATGCTTTTGGATGGGGTGCCCAGGTAATTACCACTTTGGGCTTTGGTCTTTTTTTGAACTCCTCGATGGTAATGAGATCGGCAAAGCTTTGCAACGGGTGACGGGTAGCTGCCTCCATGCTGACCACAGGCACCCCCGCAAATTCAATAAACTGATTCAGAATTTTCTCCTGGTAGTCATCCTCCTTGCTCTCAAACCTTGCAAATGCCCGCACCCCAATCACATCGCAATAGGTGCCGATAACCGGAATGGCCTCGCGCAGATGCTCGGGCTTATCGCCATCCATGACTACACCAAGTTCAGTCTCCAGGCTCCAGCCATCCTGCTTCACATTGAGGACCATGACATTCATTCCGAGATTCATTGCCGCCTTTTGGGTACTTAAACGGGTACGCAAACTGGAATCAAAAAAGATCAAAACCATGGTTTTATTCTTACCAAGATGCTGGTATCCATAAGGATTCTGCTTGATCTCCCTGGCTAATTTTACCGCATCTTCCAGATTTGGCAAGTCGTAAACTGATGTAAAATGACGCATAATAGAAGAAAGTTATGATATATGAGTTATGAGTTATAAGTTATGAGTTATGGGCTAGGAGTTACCAGAAAATGTACATTAGCGTGTTCTTTCATTGTCGAATAGTCGAATTTTCACATTTTCCAATTTCCACATTTCCCAATTTTCACATTATTCCCTTACCTGCCCCTCCCCCTCCACGATCCATTTGTAGGTGGTGATCTCCTGCAAGGCCATCGGGCCACGGGCATGCAGTTTTTGGGTGCTTATGCCTATTTCGGCACCCAATCCAAATTGTCCGCCATCGGTAAATGCAGTACTTGCATTGAGATAAACGGCAGCAGCATCCACGTCGCGCAAGAACTGATCTGCAGTTTCCCGGCAGGTAGTTACAATCGCTTCACTGTGCTTTGAACTGAAGGTGGCAATGTGATCCAATGCCTCCTCCAACGAAGATACAGTTTTTACCGCCATTTTGTAATCGAGAAATTCCGTGCCATAGGAGGCTGGAACTGCTGGTTGCAGCAGATGAGCCGGATATTTCCCCGTCAAGGCAGCGAAAGCATCCGGATCGGCATAAATTTCCACCTGGTGGCCGGACATCAAGCCAACCAGTTCGGGTAAATCGCCGATTCGTTCCCTGTGTAAAACCAAACAGTCGAGCGCATTGCAAACACTTACCCTGCGGGTTTTGGCGTTGTGTACCACCTTCCTGCCTATCTCCAGATCTCCTTCCCTGTCAAAATAGGTATGGCAAATACCTGCACCAGTTTCAATGACCGGAATTCTGGCATTCTCCCTTACATAATCAATCAATGCCTGACTACCCCGCGGGATGATCAGATCTACATATCCCCTGGCGTGAAGCAAGGCAGTAGTAGCTTCACGCGAAGGAGGCAGTAAAACCAGCGCATTTTCATCGACAGCGCAATCCTTCAATACGTTTTTTATCAAGGACACAATGGCCCGGTTGGAATAGTCGGCATCGCTGCCCCCTTTCAATACCACTGCGTTACCTGATTTGATACAGAGGGAGAATACATCAAAAGTAACGTTGGGGCGTGCCTCATAGATGATACCAATCACCCCAAAAGGCACGCTTATCTTTTTAATATTTAACCCATTGGGCAAGGTATTTTGAGTAAGGATTCTCCCTAACGGGGAAGGCAAAGCAGCCACATTCCTGATATCTGCAGCGATCGCTTCAATCCGGGATTTTGTCAGCTTCAGCCGATCGAATTTTGGATCGGAGGGATCCATCTGATCCAAGTCCTTCTGGTTTTCGGCAAGTATCTCATTAGCTGATGCTTCAGCTGCATCTGCCAGCCGGAGGAGCAGTGCATTGATCTGCACCCCTGAGAGGCTTCCCAGTTTTCTGCTGGCAGCCAGGGCCAGCTCAAAGTTGTATTGCAGGTCTTCCAACATCAAATCAGGTATAAGTAATCGTAATGTACAAAGGGTTTGGTCTTCTTTCCACCCTTTTCTACCGACGTTTCATCGGAAGAGAAGGAGGCCTTGCCCAAACCCAGCAAATTTCCACCAAGGTCTTTGATCCTGACAATGTCTCCCTCCTTGAAATAACCGGACAGGGAGGTAATTCCAATCATCAGCAGGCTTACCGCCTTGTCGGAAAGCAATGCAGTGCGGGCTCCTTCGTTGATCACCACCTCACCGCGCGCAAAATCATCCGAATGGGAGAGCCATTTCCGCACCCCGCTCGATTTTTTCGCAGCTGGAAGAAAATGGGTAAATGCGGGTTGATTGGTTTCGTGAAGAATATCGGTCAGTATCTGGTCTTTGAATCCATTGGCAATGAAGACCGAAATCCCCTGCCCTGCCAGTTTGGCGGCAATGTGGTACTTGGTCAGCATTCCGCCCCTTCCGAAATTCGATTTTTTGGCAGAGATAGAGATCCCTTCTGCAGTTTTGTTGTGCTGGATGGTGCGGATCAGTTCGCTGCCGGGCAGATCGGGTGCGGCTGTGTAAACGCCATCCACATTCGACAGGATAACCAGTGCTTCCATGTCCATCATCGAGGCGATCAAACCAGAAAGTTCATCGTTGTCGGTGAACATCAGTTCCGTAACCGAAATGGTATCGTTTTCATTGACGATGGGGATCACCTCATTCTCCAGCAGGGTCTGCATACAGTTCTTCATGTTCAGGTAGTGAAGCCTGTCGCCAAAATTCTCTTTCGTCGTCAGCACCTGGGCACAGGTAACGCCTTGCTCCTGAAAAAGATCGGCATACCGGTTGATCAGCTTAACCTGTCCGACAGCCGACCAGAGCTGCCGGCTGGAGACCGGATCCAGCTTCTTCACCGGATCTACCTCTGCACGACCGGCTGCCACGGCTCCGGAGGTGACCAGGATCACCTGCACCCCTTCCCGTTTCAGCTGTGTAATCTGTTCCACAATGTGTGCCATCCGGGAGATGTTCAGCATCCCATCCGCACGGGTCAGCACATTGCTGCCAACTTTTACAACGATCTTTTTGTATGACAAAGAATGAACCATTAATTTTATTTATATAAACTTCAAGCTGTTAGCTTTTAGCAATTAGGAATTAGCTACTTCTTCCCACAAAAAAACAAGCTCATCCTAAACTTAATTCGTAATTATATTAGAGCACCACCGCCACAAACCTTGCCACTCTTCCGTTCATCGCCTGCATGCCGTGGGGAAGAGCCGAATCAAAATAGACAGAGTCTCCTGGATTGAGAATCACCTCATTGTCTCCAATAAGAATCTTCAGCTGTCCCTCCAGCATGTAGTTGAACTCCTGTCCGGGGTGCGAATTCACCACGATCTCCGGATCCTCTTTGGGTTCCACAATGACATAATAGGGTTCGGCCTTCCGGTTGACGAAATTGGCCGCCAGTGACTCATAATTGTAGGAGCGTCGTCTTTGCACCGTCACTCCCTTGCCCTTTCTGGTAAGATCAAAGGTATGAACATGAGGCTGTTCTCCGGTCAAAAGTGTTGTGATATCAAACCCAAAGTGCCTGGCCATCCGGTGCAGCACTCCCACCGGAATATCGGCTTCACCACTCTCGTAATTCAGATAATCAACCACAGGGATATCGCAGATTTGCGCTGCCTTTTCGGGAGAATATTCCAGTTTCTCGCGCAAATTTTTCAGACGATCGGCGATCTCAAGTATTTGCTTTTCCATATCTTCGTTTTTATCGATTTATAGCCTGATTTACTTGATATTGTTCAACTTGTTGTAAGAGACAAGTAGTCCGCGGATCAGTGCGGAGGAGAAACCCTGGTGTTCCATCTCATTCAATCCCGAGATGGTAATTCCTTTGGGGGTTGTCACTTTGTCGATCTCCTGCTCCGGATGACGTCCGGTTTGAAGAATCAACTCAGTAGCCCCTTTCACTGTCTGGGCAACGATCTGTTGTGCTACATCCGCACCAAAGCCAATCTCCACTCCACCCTGGATGGCTGCCCGAATAAAGCGCAGGGCAAACGCAATCCCACATGCTCCCAATACCGTTGCCGCTGCCATCAGCTCTTCGTTGATAAAGATAACCTTCCCCAGTGTTTCAAAGAGATCACCCACCATTTTTTGAACTTCCGGATCACATTCGGGTGCTGCAATCAGCGTCATAGACTCCTGAAGTGCGACGGCCGTATTTGGCATCACCCTGAAAACCAGCACGCCTTCAGGTACATTTTCATTCAGCTCCTCGATAGAGATGCCTGTCATCAGGGAAAGGAGAATCTGCCCGGGTCTGAGAAATGGCTTCAGTTCGCTGAGTAACTCAATGGCCTGGTAAGGCTTTACCGCCAAAACAATAACATCATTACCGATTACTGCCTTAGAATTTTCTTTCTCAGTACGAACCCCCTTCAGCTGAAGATCCGCCAAAAGATGTACCCTGCGACGGGTAACTACAATTTTGGAGGCCTCAATACCTGCCTTCAGAAAGCCTTCAGCCACTGATTTTCCGAGGTTGCCTCCTCCGATGATGCCTATTTTGATCTGGTTGATATTCATGTTAGATAAGTTTGTGGTAACCATTGCAAATTACATATTTTTTGAGACTCTGTAGAAGGTCTCCAGAAAGCGGGTTGCCTCAGCCATCGACAGGGTCAGCGGCGGCAAGATCCTGATGACATGGGTTCCGGTTACACCGGTAAATATCTTCTCTTCGAAGAGTAACCGCTTGCGCAAGACAACAACCGGCTCCTCAAATTCCAGCCCGATCATCAGTCCCATACCCCGGACCTCCTTGAGCTTCGGGAAAGAAGCAAGTTCATCGAGCAGAAATCCACCAACCTTCGCCGCATTTTCGACCAATTGCTGCTGCTCCATGATCTCCAGTACAGCCAGACTAGCCGCACAGGCCAGGTAATTACCACCGAAAGTGGTGCCCAGCATGCCATGCCAGGGTTGGTGTTCAGGGGCGATGAGGACTCCCCCTACCGGGAAGCCGTTCCCCATACCTTTGGCCACACTAATTACATCCGGACGGATTCCGGCATACTGATGGGCAAAGAATTTTCCGCTCCTGCCGTAACCGGATTGAATTTCATCCAGGATGAAGAGTGCACCCGACTCTTTGCACAACCGGCTGGCAGCCTGCAAAAAAGCTGGTTCTGGCACCCTGCAACCACCAATCCCCTGGATTCCTTCCACCAAAACAGCTGCAACTTCACCCGTAGACAGGGCATTCTGCAAGGCGTTGACGTCGTTCAGCGGAAGAATCACCCGGTCGTGCACATCGTTGATTGGGGCTACAATTTTGGGATTGTCGGTCACTGCCACTGCCGCAGAGGTGCGCCCGTGAAAAGACTTGTCGAAAGCCACAATCCGCTTCTTGCCTGTAAGGAAGGAGGCAAGTTTCAGCGCATTTTCATTGGCCTCTGCCCCCGAATTGCACAGGAAAAGACTGTAATCTCCGTACCCGGAAAGCTCACCCAGCTTTTTTGCCAGCTCAACCTGCATCGGATTTTGAACTGAATTGGAGTAAAAGCCAATCTTCTTCAACTGGTCGCTGATCCTTTGAATGTAATGCGGGTGGGAGTGTCCCACCGAAATGACCGCATGACCACCGTAAAGATCCAGGTATTCTGTTCCCTTTTCGTCGGTAATATAGCAACCGCTGGCCGAAACAGGAGTCAGGTCGTAGAGGGGATAAACGTCAAATAGTTCCACAATATTTTCAATTAATAAGTTACAATAATTTTGGATTTTCGATTTTGGAATGAAGCACGGGATATAAACTTCTGTGATACCCACGATATAAAAAAAACTATACTACATTGCTAACCTACACCGTAGCGCAATCCAAAATCCAAAATCGAAAATCCAAAATCACTTTTTTTGTTAAAATGCCACCGCCTTCAAATTGAGTCCTGCCGTCTCTTCAATGCCGAACATCAGGTTCATATTTTGAACCGCCTGTCCGGAGGCGCCCTTCAGCAAATTGTCGATGCACGAGATGATCATCAGCTGATCACCGTGCTTTTCGAGGTATAGCAGGCATTTGTTGGTATTGACCACCTGTTTCATATCCGGATTTTCATCGGTAAGATGGACAAACGGATGTGATTGGTAATAATTTGCGTAGAGCTGGCAAGCATCCGCAAGTGTTCCACCATACCGGGTGTAAGCCATGGTAAATATGCCGCGGGTGTGATTTCCCCTCACCGGAATAAAGTGCAGCGCATGGTTGAAACCCGGCTGGGCTTGTTCCAGACTCTGGCAGATCTCGCCAAGGTGCTGGTGCTCAAATGCCTTGTAGACAGAAAGATTGTTGTCCCGCCAACTAAAATGCGAAGTTTTGGAGGGAGCTTGCCCAGCCCCTGTAGAACCGGTAATGGCATTCACATGCAGGTCATCCTGAAGTAGTCCTGCCGCTGCGAGTGGCAACAGTGCCAGCTGGATTCCGGTGGCGAAACATCCGGGATTGGCAACGCACAAAGCTGATTTTATCTCCTTCCTGTTCAATTCGGGCAGACCGTAAACAAAGGAGTTGCCCGCTTTTTTCAGCCTGAAGTCGTGGCTAAGATCGATCACTCTTACATGCTCCGGAACGTCCGATTGTGCCATGTACTCCAGCGATTTGCCATGACCCGAACAAAGGAACAGCAAATCTACCTGTTCGGGGTCGATGTCCGTAAAGCGCAGATCCGTTTCACCAACCAGGTCTTTGTGCACCGCCACAATGGGTTCGCCGTTGTTGCTGCTGCTTTGGATGTATTTCAATTCGGCATTGGGGTGGTACAGCAGGATCCGTATCAGCTCTCCCGCCGTGTAGCCGGCTCCCCCGACAATTCCGATGGAAATACTTTTCGTTTTTGGCATAATTTAATTTCTGTTTGAAAGGTTTGAAGGTTTGAAGGGTTTGAAATGTTTTGGGTTCGCAACTTTTTAAACATTTTAAACATTTCAAACCCTTCAAACCTTGGTGTCCTATTTATTGACCGAAAAGAAAATTTTTAGCTGGTTGCTCAGAATCTTGGTATAACCTTTGGCATCGTCGGCGCTCCATCCTTTGTTCATTTCACCATAGGAGCCAAAATTGCTGTTCATCAGGTCGTGTTCCGATTCAATTCCCACCAACTGAAAGGTGTAGGGCAACAGCTTGATAATCACCCTTCCGGTTACGTTTTCCTGGCTGCTTTCCAGGAATTTTTCCATGTCCCGCATCACAGGCTCCAGGTATTGTGCCTCGTGCAGGAACATGCCGTACCAGTTGCTCAACTGCTCTTTCCAGTACTGTTGCCACTTGGTGAGGGTGTGTTTCTCGAGCAGGTGGTGGGCCTTGATGATCAGCATGGGTGCTGCAGCCTCAAACCCTACCCTTCCCTTGATCCCTATGATGGTATCTCCTACATGCATGTCACGGCCAATGGCCCAGGCAGCACCGATTTTCTCCACCTCTGAGATCGCATCCACCGGGGTGTGGTGCGTCTTACCGTTGACTGCCTTTAGCTGTCCCTTTAAAAAGTCGAGCGTCAACAGCTCCTCCCCCTCCTTGGACAAATGGGTCGGGTAGGCACTCTCCGGCAAGGTCTTGTTGCTCGTAAGCGTCTCTTTTCCGCCGATGCTGGTCCCCCACAATCCCTGGTTGACGGAATAGGCCATCTTCTCAAAATTATCCTTCACCCCATGTTTGCGCAAGTATTCAATCTCCGCATCCCTGGTTAGTTCAAGATCACGCGTAGGGGTAAGAATTTTAATCTCCGGTGCCAGGACCTCAAACGCCAGGTCGAAGCGGATCTGGTCATTTCCTGCCCCGGTACTACCATGAGCCACATACTGGGCGCCAATCTTCTTGGCATATTCTATGACTGCCAGGGCCTGAAAAATTCGTTCCGAACTGACTGAAATCGGGTAGGTATTGTTCCTCAATACATTGCCATATACCATGTAGCGAATTCCTTTGTTGTAATAATCTGCGGTGATGTCAAGAGCCTTGTGACTCTTTACCCCCAGGGCATAAGCCTTGCTTTCAATCACCGCCAGCTCCTCCTTCGAAAAACCACCGGTATTGGCCACTGCAGAATAAACCTCCAAACCCTTCTCCTTGGCAAGATAAATAGCGCAAAAAGAGGTGTCCAAACCTCCGCTAAATGCCAGTACTACTTTTTCTTTCATCTTTCAATATTTATTTTGAATTCATTATTTACTCACTATCATCCTTCAAAAGGATAAAGGATAAAGGATAAAGGATAAAGGTTAAAGGTTAAAGGTTAAAGTGAAGAACGCCGCAATCAATATTATCTCGTAACTCGTTTCCCGTATCCCGCAACTTTTAGCTCTTATCCTCCACCTGCACATATTTCCACTTTATCCTTTAAACTTTAGCCTTTAGCCTTATTCTTTTTCTCCAGCCACTCCTTGAACATCTCAAATGGCATGTTCATTTTGCTCTTCTCCTTTTGCCAGGCAGGATCAAACAACATCCCGGTACACAAGCACTTGGAGTGTTTCATCCGAAGCAGGATGTCGTAGTTGACGCAACTCTGACAGCCTTTCCAAAATTGTTCGTCATCTGTAAGTTCGGAGAAGGTAACCGGCCTGTAGCCCAATTCGGAGTTGATTTTCATGACGGCCAAGCCGGTGGTCAGTCCAAACAACTTGGCTTTTGGAAACTTCTTTCTGGATATTTCAAAAGCCTTGTGCTTGATCCGGCGGGCAAGTCCGCCGCCACGGTAATCCCAATGAACAATCAAACCGGAATTGGCCACATATTGCTCGTCACTCCACGATTCAATGTAGCAAAATCCTGCAAATTTTTCCCCGTCCAAAGCGATGATTGCCTTCCCATCGCTGATTTTTCCAGCGATGTATTCGTAGGTACGCCGCGCTATACCGGTACCTCGCTCCTTGGAAGCCTTCTCGATGGTATCGTTGATTTCATCCACATATTTCAGATGGGATTCATCTGCCAGCAACACCTTGATTTCCGGTTTGTTATCTGCAATATTTTTCTTCTTGAATATCATCGTTTTACAGTAATGTCTAATTTAAATTTTTTCTGTAATGTTTGAAGGGTTTAAAAAGTTTGAAGGGTTTTAACTTTTCAAACATTTCAAACTCAAAAAACTCTTCAAACCATTTTCTTCCTTGATCATTGATAGAACCTAAATCTTATAATTTGTTTTCAAGTTTCGGCATGATTCCGACCAGCGCCCTGGTCACATCGTTGCGGCCAACCCCATCCCTGATCACCACCAGGATGGTATCGTCACCAGCAATGGTTCCAATGATCTCGGTACATCCGGATTCGTCGATGGCCAATGCCGTGCTGGGTGCAAATCCTGGTAAGGTCTTGATTACCCCAAGATTCCCTGAGAAAGATATCCCCAATACACCATCCGCCAGAAAATTCATCCTCGAACTATTGGACTCACTTTGACCCGACTGACCACTACCATAGGTTGGCAGCCGGTAGGCGTAACCAGCCTTGGCATCACTGACCTTGATCACCTGCAAAGATTTGAGGTCGCGTGACAAGGTTGCCTGTGTCACCTCCAATCCCAGGCTGTGCAAGCGCAATTGAAGGTCATCCTGGTTGCTGATTACTTCCTCCGAGATGATCTTTTTGATCAACTCAAATCTCTCTTCCCTATTTTTCAAAACAAATAGAATTATGTATATTTATTCGTATTAAAATGCAAAAATAATGAATATTTATAAATGAATATGATTATTTTGCATATAAATGTCAAATATTCGTCGTATGTTAAATATTTATGAATATTTATAAATCTCGTGGTTTCCTTTGGTCGGATCGGAAGAATTACCTACTTTTGACCCGTGCGACAACATCCGGGTATATCGATCTTGTTAACGCAAAAAATGCGTTTTTGCTGCTGATAAAAAAGTAGTGGAAACGCATTTTTTCTTTAATGAAGGATGTGCTGATAAACAATAAAGAGATAATACTATACAATAGCTATGCGAAAAGTCAAGTTGGTACTGGAATGTGGTACAACCTTTGAAGGAAAATCGTTCGGATACGAGAAATCTGTTACCGGGGAGGTCGTTTTTTACACGGCGATGACGGGGTACCCCGAGAGTCTGACAGATCCCTCCTACACCGGGCAAATTCTGGTATCTACCTATCCAATGATCGGCAATTACGGTGTTCCCTCCGACAGAAAAGAGAATGGACTTCACCGCCATTTTGAGTCAGATAAGATTCACATCACTGCCCTTGTAGTTGACAATTATTCATTTGGTTACAGCCACTGGAATGCACAAACCAGTCTGGCCGATTGGATGAAATCCCAGCAAATTCCAGGAATTTATGGCATCGACACGCGTGCGCTTACCAAAATCCTGAGGGAAAAGGGTTCGATGCTTGGGAAAATTGAGTTTGAAGATGAACCCATAGAAATGGTCGACCCCAACCTGATGAACCTGGTGGCCAAAGCCAGTACAAATAGTGTTGAGACCTACGGAGAGGGCGACAAGACGGTGGTGCTGGTTGACTGCGGAGTAAAAAACAACATCATCCGCTGCCTGATCAAAAGAGGGGTGAAGGTGGTGCGCGTTCCCTGGGATTATGATTTCAACACCCTCGACTACGATGGACTGTTTCTCACCAACGGCCCGGGTGATCCAACCATGTGTGATATCACGGTAGGTTACATCCGCAAAGCCATCTCCCGGGATAAACCCATCATGGGAATCTGTTTGGGCAACCAATTGCTTGGACTTGCAGCCGGATGCAAGACCTACAAGCTGAAATACGGACACCGGAGCCACAACCAACCCGTACTGCTTGCCAGGACCAACCGCTGTTTCATCACCTCCCAGAACCATGGCTATGCTATTGATCCACAATCAATACCGGAGGATTGGGAAACACTTTTCTACAACGTGAACGACAACACCAACGAAGGAATCCGCCACAAGACGAAACCCTTCTTCTCTACCCAATTCCACCCGGAGGCCTCTTCAGGTCCGGTGGATACCGAGTTCTTATTTGACGATTTTATTTCAAACATAAAAGTGCCTAAAGTGCGCTAAAGTGCCTAGAATGCCTAAAGTTATGGACTCCGAACAAATGTTGCATTTGGCGAAAGTACTTTAGGCACTTTAGCTCACTTTAGCGCACTCTAGGCACTCAAATACAAATAGCTATGCTCAACACAAATATCAAAAAAGTTATCGTTCTCGGATCAGGTGCATTGAAAATCGGGGAGGCCGGTGAATTCGACTACTCAGGTTCACAGGCATTGAAGGCATTGAAGGAAGAGGGGGTCTATACCATCCTCATCAATCCCAACATTGCCACCATTCAGACCTCTGAGGAGATCGCAGACAAGATATATTTCCTTCCGGTTACGGCCTATTTTGTTGAAAAAGTGATCCAGAAGGAGAAACCGGACGGCATTCTGCTTGCCTTCGGCGGACAAACTGCCCTCAACTGCGGAGTAGATCTCTTTCGCCAGGGAATCCTGGAGAAATACAACCTCAAAGTGGTAGGTACACCCGTCCAGTCCATTATCAATACCGAAGACCGCGAAATTTTCTCCGGCATTCTGCATGAAATCGATGTATTGACACCCCGAAGCATCGCCTGTACCTCAATTGAGCAAGCCAGGGAAGCTGCCAACACGCTGGGTTATCCGCTGATCATTCGTGCAGCCTATACCTTGGGTGGTCTTGGTTCGGGCTTTTGTTCCAACGAAACTGAACTCAACAAACTGGCCGACAATGCTTTTTCCTACTCCGGTCAAATATTGGTAGAGGAGTCCATCAAGGGATGGAAAGAGGTGGAGTACGAAGTGGTCCGCGACCAATTCGACAACTGTATCACGGTTTGTAACATGGAGAACTTTGATCCGCTCGGTATCCATACCGGCGAATCGATTGTGGTGGCACCTTCCCAGACGCTTTCGAACGATGAATACCACAAGCTGCGTGCCCTCTCCATCAAAATCATCCGAAAAATCGGGGTGATTGGAGAATGCAACGTTCAGTTTGCCCTGGATCCCAATTCAGAAGACTATCGGGTAATTGAAGTAAATGCAAGACTTTCAAGATCTTCAGCACTAGCCTCCAAAGCAACTGGCTATCCGCTGGCCTTCGTGGCTGCCAAACTGGGCCTGGGATATGGCCTGCATGAACTGAAGAATTCGGTGACCAAAGAGACAACTGCCTGTTTTGAACCAGCGCTCGACTATTGCGTGGTGAAAATCCCCCGCTGGGACCTTGGCAAATTTGTCGGAGTCTCCAAAAATTTGGGATCCAGCATGAAGTCAGTTGGCGAAATCATGGCCATTGGCCGGAATTTTGAGGAGGCCATCCAAAAGGGACTCCGCATGATTGGCATCGGCATGCACGGTTTTGTCGGCAACAGGGGTGACATGGAGATCATCGACATTGATGAAGAGTTGGTGAATCCGACTGACCGCCGGATTTTCGCCATCGCCGAAGCCTTTCACAAAGGTTATTCTGTGGATAAAATCTGGGAGATCACCCGGATTGACAAGTGGTTCCTGATGCGCCTTCAAAATATCTACCTGCTGAGGAGCCAATTGATCGGCTTCGATACCCTGGAAAATCTTCCGGCAGACCTATTGCAGGATGCAAAAAAGCTGGGGTTTTCAGACTTCCAGATAGCCAGGATCGTCGTAAAATCCTCCGTCAGCGACATGAATGTGGAAAGCCTGAAGGTAAGATCATTCCGCAAAAAACATGGGATATTGCCTTTTGTCAAACAGATTGATACCTTGGCCGGGGAGTATCCGGCCCAGACCAACTACCTCTACCTGACCTACAACGGATCAGAACACGACGTGGAATTCCAGCACGACAGTCAATCCATCATCGTTTTGGGTTCCGGAGCCTACCGGATTGGCTCTTCCGTGGAGTTCGACTGGTGTTCGGTCAATGCCGTCAATACCATACGTAAGGAAGGCTTCCGTGCCATCATGATCAACTACAATCCTGAGACTGTTTCAACCGATTACGACAACTGCGACAGGCTCTATTTCGATGAGCTATCCCTGGAAAGGGTGCTGGATATTTGTGACCTGGAAGATCCCAAAGGGACCGTACTCTCCATGGGTGGACAGATCCCCAACAACCTGGCCATGAAGCTGCATGCCATGAATGTCCCAATTTTGGGAACCACAGCCGAGAAAATCGACAATGCCGAAGACCGCAACAAATTTTCGGCCATGCTCGACAAGCTGGAGGTAGACCAACCCCGTTGGAGCCAGCTCACTACCATCGAAGAGATCTACAAATTTGTGGATGAAGTCGGATTCCCGGTACTGATCCGTCCCTCCTACGTCCTTTCGGGTGCAGCCATGAACGTGGTCTCCAACCGCGACCAGCTGGAACATTTCCTTGCCCTGGCAGCCCATGTGTCGAAGGAACATCCGGTAGTTGTATCAGAATTTATCGAGAATGCCAAAGAGATAGAGGTAGATGCCGTTGCAAAAAACGGAGAAATTGTAGCCTACGCACTGTCCGAACACGTCGAATTTGCAGGGGTTCACTCGGGGGATGCCACCATCGTCTTTCCTCCGCAGAAACTCTATGTGGAGACCATCCGCCGTATCAAGAAGATTTCCAAGAAGATTGCAAAAGCGCTCGAAATAACAGGTCCTTTCAACATCCAGTACCTTGCCAAGGACAACGACATCAAGGTCATCGAATGCAACTTGAGGGCTTCCAGATCTTTCCCGTTTGTATCCAAGGTTTTGAAAACAAACCTGATCGAGATTGCCACCAAGGCCATGCTGGATGTTCCGTTTGAAAAACCTGACAAATCATTGTTTGAGCTGGATTATGTGGGGGTAAAGGCTCCGCAGTTCTCCTTCCACCGGTTGCTGAATGCCGACCCCGTGCTGGGTGTCGACATGGCCTCCACCGGCGAAGTGGGCTGCATCGGCGAAAATTTCTACGAGGCACTGCTGAAATCCATGTTGTCTGTTGGTTACAGGATCCCGAAGAAGACCATTCTGATCTCTTCTGGTCCGGTAAGAGGTAAAATTGAATTGCTCGCCAGTGCCAGAATGCTGCAGGAGCGCGGTTTTACCATCTATTCAACGGGGGGCACACACCACTTCTTCCAGGAAAATGGTGTCGAAACCGAGAAGGTTTACTGGCCAGACGAGGAGGATATGTCACCCAACACACTCGATCTGATCAAACAACGCAAAATCGAGATGGTCATCAATATACCCAAAGACCACACCAAACGTGAGTTGTCGAATGGATACCGCATCCGCAGGAATGCCATCGATTTCAACATTCCGCTGATTACCAATGCCCGGGTGGCCAGTGCCTTCATCTATGCCATCTGCAAGATGGAGATGGATGATATCAGCATCAAATCGTGGGATGAGTACAAGTAAAAAGGATAAAGGATAAAGGTTAAAGGTTAAAGGTTAAAGGTTAAAGGTTAAAGTAAAAACGCCGCGGTCATGATTGTGGCGTTTTTGCATTATAACTATCCTCTTAAATACGGAAAGTAAAAAACTTGTACAAAAGAACGTCTATTCGCCACGAACAAATCCACTTTATCCTTTAGCCTTTGCCCTTTATCCTTTTAAGTATTCATTTCATCAGTATATAATTTGCTTTCTTTAAGGTCTGATGGAATCCCCAGATATTCATTCTCGGTTGGTGTGAATATTGTTTCTTGGGGATTTCATTAAGTTAAATTCCAATTGAGCTGTAATGTTTCGATGAAATGAATACTTATTCTTATCTTCGTTCAATCGATATTAACCATAACTTACAGGAAGCATGGATCTATTTTCAGCAAAGGAAGTCACCAAATCTTACGCCAACTTCAAAGCGCTATCCGAAGTCTCCATCTCTGTGCCGGAGGGCACTGTTTTCGGATTGCTGGGACCCAACGGGGCTGGTAAAACGACCTTGATCCGCATCATCAACCAGATCACGGCACCCGACAGCGGATCCATCTGGTTCGAAGGTCGTCCCATGAAGCAAGACGATATCTACCGGATCGGTTACCTGCCGGAAGAGCGCGGACTCTATAAAAAAATGAAAGTGGGCGAACAGGCACTTTACCTGGGGATGCTGAAAGGGCTATCCCGCAGGGATGCCATGAGGGAACTCAAAATCTGGTTTGAAAAATTTGAAATTATTTCCTGGTGGGACAAGAAGGTGATGGAACTGTCCAAAGGGATGCAACAAAAGGTTCAGTTCATCTGCACCGTCTTGCACAAACCCAAACTGATGATTTTTGATGAGCCTTTCAGTGGTTTTGACCCAATCAACGCGGAGATTCTGAAAGATGAGATTCTCCGTATGAAAAGAGAAGGAGCCACCATAATCTTCTCTACCCACAACATGGAGTCGGTGGAAGAGCTGTGTGACCACATTGCCCTGATCGACAAATCCAAAAAAATACTGGATGGTCCGACACTCAACATCCGTGAAAAATACAAATCCAACATCTTTGATGTTGCCTACAAGGGCGATTTTGCCAAAATAGAGCAGGAGTTCGCCAACAAATACTCCATCCTGGCCCACGACGAGACAGGCCGGACCAACAGTCTGAAGATTCAGTTTCTAAATGGCAGCAGTTCGGGTTCCCTGATCAAGGATCTGGTGGACCACGTGGAAATTGTTTCTTTCAACGAACTGATACCCAGTATGAATGAGGTATTTATCAAAGTTGTCAAACAAAACGCATAACCAAACAAGATGAGCAAAATAGGATTAGTTCTCTCCAGAGAGTACACCACCAGGGTCAAGAAAAAGTCGTTTATTGTCGTGACACTCCTGATGCCGGTGCTTATGGCGGCCATGTTCATTCTGCCCGCCTACTTCATGTCGCAGGACGATACCAAGGTTCGTACCATTGCCGTTTACGACGGATCCACCATTCTGTTGGGGCAACTCGAAAGCAACGAGTATACCAAATACAAGTTTATTCCGGAGGAGGAGTACAACAAGATCAAGGAAAATCTTAAATCAACAGAATATTATGCTTTGTTGATCATTCACCCCAATATTTTGACAACCAAAACGGTGCAACTAGTATCCACCAGCAACATCCCATTTGATCTTAAAAACCAGATCCAAAACAAGATCAGGTCTGTGATCGAAAAGGAGAAGATGGCGGAGGTGATCAAACAAACAGCCATTCCTGACCTGGAAGCAAGAATCAAAGCCACAAAAACCCCCATCAGTGTCAATACCATCAAATTGGGAGAAAGTGGGGAAGCCAAGAAAAGTTCCACAGAAATCGGAATGATTCTGGGTTACATCTTTGGATTTGTGATCTACTTCTTTTTGCTGATTTATGGCCAGATGGTGATGCAGGGAGTCATGGAAGAGAAACAGAGCCGCATCGTAGAGGTTATTATTTCGAGCGTCAAACCCTTCGAGCTGATGATGGGAAAGATAATTGGTATCGCCATGGTAGGCCTGACCCAGCTGGCCATATGGATCATCCTTGGTATCGCGATTATTTCAGGCGCCAGGGGAATGTTACCAGGTGCTGAAAAAGCAGGAACAGCCCAAGAGATCATGGCGCAATCACAAATGGCTGCACAGGCTGGTTCTCCGGCCGAACTTGACAAGATGCAGGATATACTTTCCAGCCTTGGTTCTGTAAATTTCCCGCTGATTATCTTTTGTTTTATATTTTTCTTCATCGGTGGATACCTATTGTACAGTTCCCTCTATGCTGCCATTGGCTCAGCAGTTGATGCTCCGGAGGATGCTCAGCAATTTATCATGCCGATCATGATGCCCATTATCCTGTCGATCATGGTAATGATGAGTGCCATCAAGAATCCGGAAGGCAGTGTGGCCTTTTGGTTCAGCATGGTCCCATTCACCTCGCCAATTGTCATGATGGCCAGAATTCCTTTCGGAGTACCCTATTGGCAGCTGGCACTCTCCATGATTATACTGATTGTCTCATTTGTAGGCATGGTATGGGCGGCTGGTAAAATCTACAGGACCGGAATTCTGATGTACGGTAAAAAAGCCTCCTGGAAGGAGTTGGGCAAATGGCTGACCTACAAATCATAAATGCCGTTATCGATTTAGGTACCAATACCTTCAACCTGCTGATCGCAGAAATGTCAGGACCAGGTGCTTTCAGGGTACTGCACGAGGAGCGGATTGCCGTCAAAATGGGCAGCGGAGGTATTCACAAGAAAAAATTGCTTCCCGAAGCAATCGAGAGAGGGTTGAGTGCCCTCTCTCTTCATGAAAAAAACATCAAAAAATATGGAGCCACCCGGGTAAGGGTAATAGGTACTTCAGCCATCCGCGGTGCTGCCAACAGGGATAAATTTATCGACCTGGTGAAGCAGCAGTTTGGCTGGGCAATAGAGGTAATCGATGGAAACAGGGAGGCCGAATACATTTTCAGGGGCACGGTAAACTCGCTCCCTCCCCTGGAGGAGAAATACCTGGTTTTGGACATTGGCGGGGGTAGCAACGAATTCATCCTGGCGGAGAGCGACAGGATCATCTGGAAGAAAAGCATCAACATCGGCATTGCCAGGGTTCTTGAACTATTCACCTTGTCAGACCCTCCAGCAACAGCGGAAATTAACCTGGTGGAAACCTGGTTCGGGGAACACCTTTCTGAACTTGAAGCACAATGCCACCTTCACAATCCCCGCATCCTGGTAGGATGTTCAGGGGCGTTCGATACCCTGATGGATATCCTTGAAGAGAAGGAACCCGATGCAACTTTCCGCAAATCATCCGTCTTCCCGTTGAATGATTTTTTCCGCATTCACCAACAATTGTTGTCCGTGGGGAAGGAAAAACGCTCCCTCATTCCCGGTGTGGATAAAAACAGGGTGGAGATGATCGTCATTGCCATCCTATTTATTAATTTCATCCTGCGGAAACTGGAGATCCGGGAGATGATCCACACTCATTTCTCGCTGAAGGAAGGGGTGATGTATGAGATGTGCAGTTAAAAAGGTCTCGCAAAGCTCGCAAAGTTACGCAAAGCAAAAAACGCCCTTTGCGCAACTTTGCGAGCTTTGCGAGACCAAAATAATTTTTATAATCTAGTAGGTCTGAGGTTTCATATAACAATCTCTCATGTTAAAAATACTTGTGATCGATGATGAAAGAAGTATCCGGAATACCCTGAAGGATATTTTGGGCTTTGAAGGATACCAGGTTGAGCTGGCAGAAAATGGCAGAAGCGGGATCGATATGGCCCAGGCCAGCGAGTTCGACATCATCCTCTGCGACATCAAAATGCCGGAGATCGATGGACTGGAGGTACTCGAGCAGATCATGAAAATCAAACCTGAATCCACCATCGTGATGATCAGCGGACATGGCACCATCGATACCGCCGTGGAAGCCATCAAAAAGGGGGCATTTGATTTTATTGAGAAACCATTGGATCTTAACCGCCTCCTGATAACCCTTCGCAATGCCTCCGACAAAACGGCCCTGGTCAAGGAGACGCAGTTTCTCAAACAAAAAGTGAGCGGAAAATTCAAAATCATCGGTGAATCAGCCGCCACCAGGAAGATGCTGGAAATGTGCGACAGGGTTGCACCGACAGAAGCCAGGGTCTTGATCACCGGGGCCAATGGAACTGGCAAAGAACTTGTAGCCCGACGACTGCACGAACGCTCCTCCAGAGCAGAAAACCCTTTCGTGGAAGTCAACTGCGCGGCAATACCGTCGGAATTAATTGAGAGTGAGTTGTTTGGTCACGAGAAAGGGGCATTTACCTCTGCGATCAAGCAACGAAAAGGGAAATTTGAGCAGGCAGATGGCGGCACCCTTTTTCTGGATGAAATTGGAGATATGAGTCTCTCCGCACAGGCCAAGGTACTCAGGGCCTTGCAGGAGAATATCATCACCAGGGTGGGCAGTGATAAACCTGTTGAGGTAAATGTCAGGGTGATTGCGGCGACCAACAAAGAGCTGCAGGAGGAGATCCGGCACGGCAATTTCAGGGAGGATCTTTACCACCGGCTGAGTGTCATCCTGATCCATGTACCGTCGCTGGATCAGCGGAAAGAGGACATTCCGCTCCTCTCCCACTATTTTATTGAACAACTGTGCAGTGAATATGGGCAACCGGTCAAAGAGATTACCCCCGAAGCACTAGAAATGTTGGCGCTGCGCACCTGGAGCGGCAACATCCGGGAGTTCAGGAACGTGATAGAGCGACTGATTATTTTGGGAGGAAAAACCATTGCAGCAGAGGATATAGAAAGCTTTGTTGGATAAGGGAGGTAAACAGGCTGTTAGCTTTTGGATGTTAGCAGTTAGCTATTAGGGATTAGCAATTAGCTGTTAGAGTGAACTCCAAGAAATTTGCAATCTAATTATCATTGGGCCAATTAGCTAAAAGCCAACAGCTAATAGCTAATAGCTTTCCCCGGCACTACGATATTCAACGACAGCGGATCAATGGAAATACGCAGGGGCTTGTTGTTTTTGACCGGCTCTCCATCTACATGAAAATTCAGGTTTTCTCCATTGATCACAACCTCTGTGGTTTGGAAGCTGGTCGATAACCTGGAACGATGGATGGTTCTGTTGAAAAGCCTGAATCCCAATCCCAGTGCCCCGAGAAGGCCAAATGGTCTGAGTGCGGAAAAATCAAGCAAACCATCCGTCACTGTAGCGCCGGGAGCAATGTAGGCATTGTTGCCATATTGAGAGGTATTGGCCAGGGTCAAAACGAACGCGGTATGGGAGGTGATATTCCCACCGGCTTCAACGGTATAGGTCTCCGGTTTGTACCTGAAAAACTCCTTCATCACCGCCTTGAAATAGGGAATCGGCCCACGGCTGGTTGATTTCGCGAAACAACGGGCAATATGGCTGTCAAAACCGACACCACAAACGTTCATAAATCTGCGTCCATTGACCAGTCCCGTATCAATCCGGATCGGGTGTCCTTCCAACAGTTGGTAAACTGCCTGCTCAGGTTTCAGGGACAGGCCCAGCTCACGGCCCAAGGCATTTCCTGAACCTGCCGGAATCAAACCCATGATTCCTGTTGTTCCTGCCAGGGCAGAGGCCACTTCATTCATGGTTCCATCTCCGCCTACAGCAACAAAAATGTCGTACTTGTCAAATTTTTTCAGAATAATCTTTCTTGCATCCCCCGGACTCCTGGTAAAAAGGATTTTGAATTTCACTCCCTTCGCGGTACATGCTTTCTCAATGAGCTGCAGGAAATCCCTTCTCCCGCCAACTCCAGCCATGGGATTGAGAATAAATAGATAGCGCTGTGCTACAATTTTGCTTTCCTTACCAATTTTCATCCAATGAATAGTCCTAAATTAAACACAACTCTTACCTGATTAGATCTGCCAAGGCCCGACACTAAAAATTAACACAAAGATAATCTACCTTAGTCAACAATTATTTTTTCCTGAAAAAATATTTAATCCATGCCGATTTAAAAATTTTCCAGCTTCATTGACCGATATAGCTTAAAACAACTCATCTATCCTATTCATTATCTGAAACTTATAATTAAATAGTTATCAACAATTGTTGATAACCCTGGTTGATACAAGGTTCGTATAAAAGGTCAAAAAAAATTGGAGGATAAGCATCAATTGCATTACATTTGAATCATCAGGTCAGCCATAAAGGGTCACCCAAAAATGGTGGAAGCGGCCAAAAGTTCTTAATTGAACTGGAGGCTAAATCGGTCGGGTCGCAAGGTCCGCGCCACAGATGGGTCGGGGTTCAGGAGCGGCGGAGCAATCCGGGCAATCCGGGCCACCAAAAAGGTACCGAGTGTTCTTATGAATGTTGTAGCAGAAAGGTCGAAGATCGGATGGTTCGTAAGTCCCGGAAAGTTTTCGAAGGAAATCACCTCTCGCAAGAGAGCGCTCGCAAGAGTGAGAGAGTACTCCGGGTTTTTGTTGATTGAAAGATTGATTATCTCCCGACTT
>CAMCBW010000052.1 GCA_945873105.1 Tangfeifania diversioriginum | reverse complement strand
CTCAAACCCGCGACCCTCAGCTTGGAAGGCTAATGCTCTATCAACTGAGCTACTCCCGCAAAATGATTTTAGATGATACAATGCAAATTACCGGACTATCATTCATCTGCATCTGGTGTGGGGAAAGCAGGATTCGAACCTACGAAGGCGTACGCCAGCAGATTTACAGTCTGCCCCAGTTGGCCACTTTGGTATTTCCCCAAAAATAACTAAACAAAGAACTTGAATGAGCCGAATGTCAGATTCGAACTGACGACCCCGAGATTACAAATCACGTGCTCTGGCCAACTGAGCTAATTCGGCAAGTGGGTAAGCTACCTACATCGCACCGCTGCGACCATCTACCCTTGCTGTCTTCCGACCCTGGGGGAGTTCGACAGGAGCTGATCGTGCAGGACTTACCCGCCGCAAAAGTAGGAAAAAATCGTTTTGTACCAAATAAAAAAAAACTTACACTCCATTTTTTTAGAATATTATACACATTACTTTAAATAACAGCTAGTTATAGAAGCAATTAATTTCCCTGGTTTTTCAGGCCATGAGGCACTTTTGCCAAATTTAGAATATATTTGCTCTTCTATTTGATTCAAAACTCAATACTGTATGGAACACGAACATCCCTCCGTCAACTATTATGCCATGATGCATGGTCTCTACCTTGGACTGGCACTCATCCTTAACCTACTAATTTTTTACATTGCAGGCAATCCCTTCTCTGATATATCCGGACTCCTTACCTACTTCATTCTTGTTGCAGGCATTGGTTATGCCATGCGGACCTTTGCGAAACTAAATACGGAAGAGGGACTTCCCTATTCAAGGGCCTTGGGTCTCGGAACACTCATCGCACTTTTCGGATCTTCCATCTTTGCCTTTTTCACCTTTATACTTTACAAATACATTGAACCAGGGATGATTGATAAAATGCTGGTGGTGATGGAGGAGAAGCTTTTGGCACAGGGATACAATGATGACATGGTAGAAAAGATGCTCGGCGCACAAAAGGGGTTTATGTCACCCGCCATCATGTCTTTTGCCCAAATATTCAGTGTCACCCTGATGGGTTTTCTCTTCTCGCTGATATTGGCCATCTTCTTCAAGAAGGAACCGGAAAATCCATTTTATGAAGTAGACAAGGAAGAAGAAGAATACGAATAATCATTGATCAATTTTTGTAGTTCCATATCTTTGGGATACCCCAATTTATTAAAATCTATTCATGGATATTTCTGTTGTAGTTCCATTGTACAATGAGGTGGAGTCATTGCCTGAGCTGACGGCCTGGATTGACCGGGTGATGAAAGCCTCCTCCTATACCTATGAAATATGGTTCATTGACGATGGGAGTAACGATGGTTCCTGGAAATGCATCGAGGAGCAATCCAAAATAAATCCAAATGTCAGGGGAGTTCGTTTCAGGAGAAATTACGGGAAATCAGCCGCTTTGCATACCGGTTTCGAAGAGGCAGCGGGGGAGGTGGTAATTACCATGGATGCAGATCTGCAGGATAACCCCGATGAAATACCTGCACTCTACAGGATGATCAGGGAAGAGGGATACGATCTGGTATCCGGATGGAAGAAGAAGCGTTACGATCCGCTCTCGAAGAGAATTCCCAGTAAAATATACAATGCAACTGCCAGCATGGTTACGGGCATTCAATTGCACGATTTCAACTGCGGATTGAAAGCTTACAGAAAAGAGGTCATCAAAAGTATTGAGGTCTACGGTGAAATGCACCGGTACATCCCCTATATGGCCAAACAAGCCGGGTTTTCAAACATCGGCGAGCTGGTTGTAAGACACCAGGCGCGAAAATATGGCACCACCAAGTTCGGATTAAGTCGTTTCATTTTTGGATACCTCGATTTGATGTCCATCTCGTTTATATCAAGGTTTGGAAAACGGCCCATGCACTTGTTCGGAACTCTTGGATCCATCATGTTCTTATTTGGATTCCTGGCGGTTACCTGGTTGGGAGGTTACAAAATCTTCCAACAATTCAATGGAATACTTGTGGAACGTGTCACCATGAGTCCCTATTTTTATCTGGCGCTTACCTCCATGATCCTGGGGACCCAATTGTTCCTGGCAGGATTCCTGGGGGAACTTATCTCCCGTACCTCCTCCGGCCGAAACCATTATCTGGTGGATAAAAGGTTAAAGGATAAAGGATGAAGGTTAAAGGTTAAAGGTTAAAGGATGAAGGGAAGAACGCTCTGATTAACCTTTGCACATAACTTATAACTCATAACTTATAACTCAATGCAAGCAGTACTATCCTTCAGTGTTCATAACTTTATCCTTTTACCCTTATCCTTTAACCCTCTTTGGTCATGGAACTCTCAGTTTTAAAGGACATCGTCATCATCTTTGCACTTTCATCGTTTGTAAACTATTTGTTTACAAGGATTAAGGTTCCAACCATCATCGGCTATCTGCTGACGGGTATCCTGGTAGGTCCCAAATTGATGGGGATCATCAAGGCTCCCCAGGAGATAGAGCTGATGGCAGAAATTGGGGTAGTTCTGCTGCTGTTCATGATCGGGATGGAGTTCTCACTGAACCATCTTTTTAGAATCCGTCGCAGGGTATTTTTGGGTGGCTTTTTGCAGCTTTCACTGACCACGCTCGTTACAGCATTGCTGGCACATGCGTATGACCTCGATTGGAAGGCCTCCGTATTTATTGGCTTCTTGACAGCCTTAAGCAGCACTGCCATCGTACTGAAAATTTTACAGGATCGTTCTGAAATCACCTCCAACTACGGCAGAACAGTGCTGGGAATACTAATTTTCCAGGATGTAGTATTGGTTCCATTGATGCTTTTCACCCCATTCCTGGGTGGAGCAGAGATAGACTACAGCGGCCAATTGGTGCTGCTGGCCATAAAATCCGTTATCATTATCGGATTTCTCTATGTTGGCAACCGCTGGCTGATGCCCAAACTACTCCACAAAATTGCCATGACACGCAACCAGGAGCTGTTCATGATGATCGTCCTGCTCATCTGCCTTGCAGTTGCCCTGGCGACTTATCAAATGGGAATGCCGCTCGCTTTCGGCGCCTTCCTGGCAGGATTGATGATCTCCGAATCGGAATACAGCCACGATGCCTTTGGCAACCTCATCACTTTCAGGGACACTTTTACCAGCTTCTTTTTTGTTTCCATTGGTATGCTGCTCGATTTGGGTTTCGTGGCTGAACATGCTGTCATTATTCTGTTGACCGTCATCGCCGTGGTATTCCTCAAATTAATTGTGGGGGTGCTGACAGCTTTCCTGCTGGGTCACACTTTTAAAGGAACCATACTTGTAGGTGTTGCCCTCAGTCAGGTGGGGGAGTTTTCCTTCATTCTGGCTAAAATGGGAAAGGATTATTCCATTCTCGACAACTATTTCTACCAGCTTTTTTTGGCAGTCGCAATTATCACCATGTCGCTCTCCCCGTTTATGATTCAACTGGGCTCTTCCATTGCAAATCTACTGCTCAAGCTCCCCATTCCAAAAAGAATGATTGAAGGACTATTCCCATTGAAACAAATAGAGATTCCCGACCTTCGCAACCATCTGGTCCTAATTGGTAAGGACTCCAGGGCCCAGAACCTCTCCAAAATGGCAAAATTCTACAACCTGCCCTATGTATCCATAGTATTCGATCCCGAGATCGCAAGGCAAAGGCAGGAAAAAGGAGAGACAGTCGTCTATGGGGATGCCTTCAACATCCCGATACTGCAAAAAGCACACGTGGAAAATGCACACATTGTGGTGATCTCCATTGGAAAGTTGGATGTGCTCAAAGTAATCATCGACAAGGTGAGACAACTGAACAAGCATGCTGCCATTGTCGTTCGGACCCGTCACATCGAAGACATTGAAGCCCTGTACAAAATTGGAGCGACCCAGGTAATCCCGGAGGAATTTGAGACAGCCATTGATCTATTTGAACGGGTTATGGCCAATTTTTTGCTGCCACGCAAAGACATTGACATTGCCATCGACCAGATCCGGAGCGATCATTATGGAATTTTCATGGAGGAGAATGGCAATACCAGGTACAATATTTCCAAGGATATTCCCGATGTCGAAATCATTCCGATGGAGGTTATGTCCCAGTCACCCATCATCGGTAAAACACTTGCAGAAAGCCAGTTGAGGCAGGCATACGGGATAACCCTGGTAGCTGTCAAGCGCGACCACAAGGTGATGGATCACCCAAAACCAAGCATGGTATTCCAGGAAGGAGATGTGGCCTATCTGCTGGGCAAAACTGAACAGATTTCAAAGGTATCTGAACTTTTTTCATTGTAAGTATCAAAGATGGCTGATCCAATTAAAGGCAAGTTCCATGAAACAGTATAGACCTTCCTCTTAATTGCATCGTATTCTGGTAAGAGACAAGCTCAACACTTGACATCAATACAAAAGAGCCTGCAGATTTAACCTGCAGGCTCTCCTGTACTTTGATGAAGCAAGTAAAAAACCACTACATTATTTGGCACCAAAGTGATAGCCCAGCCCAATGGCAAATCCAAGGTTGTGCTTGTCGTACATTTCAACATAGTTTCCAACCGCCGGATTGGTGTCTTTGAACGACTTTGCTGCAGAAGCATAATTGGTGAGAAGCATCCCCAGATCAATGGTTAGGTTGGCCATTGGCTTAATTTCAAAACCGGCTCCAAAGGTATTTGAATTGCTGTAATAACTGAAATCACTGTTAAATTCATGGGTAACACCCATATCTGTATGCAGATAACCAACACTGACAGCCAAACCTTTAACAATGGTCCGTTGGGCACCAACTGACAATTCCCAGCAATTGTCGCTGATGGTACGTGGCTCCCCATAAATGTTTTTGCCCCAGTCTACTCCTTTGTCATTGTAATTGTTGTAGGAGATGGAAAAATTCATATCCGGATTAACTTTGTAGTCCGCACCAACCGAAAAAAGTGCAGGAAGATCACTGGAAGTTTCGGCACCGTCAGGAAACATACCAGTACCGTCAATGGTGGTGGCATTGGTCAACTTCAAGGTCGTTTTGAATTCATATTTCATCCCAATATTCAATCCTTCAACAGGAGTAATATTTACACCGATAATCGGTGTAATTCCGCTGCCTGTCTGTTTTACATCCACCGATTTATCTGCCAGTTGGGCACCTGTAGCAGTCATTTGGGCTGCCTGTCCATTCAGGGTTGCAGCACCAGCATTGTAAGTTCCTTGAACAGTAGTAATTGGCATGGCACTAATCTGTGCGGAAGTAACTCCCAGACCCAACAATCCACCTTCCAACTGGGCCCGCTGTGCTGCGGTAATCAATCCTGCTCCATTGGCCTGGGCCAATGTCAGGCCACCTGCTCCACCAGAAATCAAAGGTTGTACACTGCTGGCTGCCGCTGTTGATTGATTGGCCATTCCTTTTAAGGCAGGGGCGATTTCGTTGCCAAGAAAGGTCGCGGCATTTTTAAAAGCACCATTGACCTTTACCTCAATGTTTTTGATGTATCCAGTGTAGGTATTGGTTGCAGGAACATAACGGGCGCCACCATACACTGCAAACATGTCATTGATTTTATAAGAGGCCCCTCCCTGGATTCCCCAGAAAATTGATTCCCCTTTGAAGGAAATAGCCGTTTTATAATTGGTTACATTTTGGTTGAGCTTGGCTAAACCTGCAAGACCGGGAACCAGACCCGAAATGGTTTTTTCAAAGGATGGCAATCCCTCTCCGTATTCTGCACTACCACCGCCACTGTTCGGACCAAAACCCAATGAAAAGGCAACCTTATCCAACTTGTAAATGGCAAACCCTGTTGGGAAAACAGGCACTGTTACTTCTCCTTCATATTTTGAATCATTCAAATAAGGATAACCACTTGTAATGGTTTTGGTTTGAAATAGCGTCTGGCTGTGAATCGCTACATAAAAGCCATTGTCCATCTTCATCAAACCTGCCGGATTAAAGTAAACTGCATCATAGGTAGTAGAGGCATTTCGGGATAACATCCTGATGTACTGTGCACTTTGATTTCCATTGGTAAGAAGTCCGCCGGCGAAAACAACGCCAAAAAACATCAACATTCCTGCTGTTGCAAATAATTTTTTCATAATTTTAATTTCAATGATTTGAACTATATCGAATTTACAATAAGTTTAAATAATAACTGTTCCATAGATGAAGCATTGACCAGACCGGGAACGAAGAGTTAATTGGATCAAATCCGGGACGAAGATAAAAACAATTTAATTAAATACAAATTGCATATTATTGACTTTCAGTTTGTTAGATTAATTTGTTTGAATATTCGAAAAATCGCAGTTTCTCCGCTAAAAATGGCTGAGGTACCATTGGAAGAAATGGGTAAGAGGTAAAAAAATTATACCCTATATTTGTTGGGATTTTCTTCTCCTTCATCTAGGCCACTCCTGCTATGGGTCGTGGTATGACTGAGATTTTTTTTGACCTGATAAACATCAAATAACTTAAATAGACACCGTATGGACCAACGAATTAAAAATAGCATTGTTGCTGTTGCAATATTGTTGTTCGGCCTCCTTGCCTATTTTCTAAGCAATATAGTTGCTTATATCCTGATTGCTGCCGTCATGTCACTGGTTGGAAGCCCTATCACACAAGGGTTCCAGCGCCTTCATTACAAACGTTTCCGGATCGGCAAAAGTGCTGCTGCCTTTTTGACCATTCTCACCCTTTGGCTTGGGATTATCGGATTCTTCAGTTTCCTGATTCCAATGGTGGCTTCGGAGGTGAATCAACTCTCCTCCATCAACATACAAGAGGTGGCTAGCTATGTAAACAATGCCTATGAACAGGTACAAATCAGATACCCAGACCTGGTATCGAACATCACACACACCGACAATCTTGCAACCTATCTCAAGTCTCAATTTTCTGGGATCATAAATTTTGGCCAGGTAAGCTCTGTCTTTGGCTCAATTGCCCAGGTGGTAGGAAACCTCTTTCTCATGTTTTTCTCCGTATCTTTCATTCTTTTCTTTTTCCTGCAGGAAGAGGGAATGTTCGGCAAATGGATTTTGTTGCTGTCTCCGGACCATATGGTCGAACGGGTAGAAAAAGTTATCGCATCCATCAGGATTCTCCTGAAAAGATACCTGACAGGTATGTTGTTGCAGATGCTGGGAGTTATGATGATCTCCACCTTTGGTTTTACCATAGTAGGCCTGGGATTCACGCATGCAGTAATTGTAGGCGTCTTTGCAGGATTAATCAATGTAATACCTTACATCGGACCTTGGATTGGAGCCCTGTTCGGATTGGTTGTCGCTGTTGCCAACAATTTGAATGCCAACTTTGTGGAGGTAACCTTGCCATTGATGGGAATGATCATTCTGGTAGTCATGCTGGTTCAATTTATTGACAACATGATTTTTCAGACCATCATCTATTCCAACAGCATCAAAGTCCACCCGCTGGAGATTTTCTTTGTAACCTTGATTGCCGGGAGTCTGGCAGGTATTCCTGGTATGATTCTGGGTATTCCTGCCTATACCGTGCTAAGAGTCATTGCCAGTGAATTCCTGATCGAATTCAAGGTCATCAAAAGTCTGACGAAATGAGAGGAATAATTCTAGCTCTTCGGAGATCTATTGGCCAATTTTGAAAATAGTTCTGAGCTGCAACATGACAAAAAAGATAGAACCCCAGACGCCCAATACAACCGTCAGGTAGGTGAACAGGAGCCAAACCGGGGTTTTCAGGCCCACGTTCCACAGAGCACGCGGCTCGTTGAGCGGAGGTCTGTTGGAGGCCACTCCGATTGCCATCGGCGATTCTGCCTTGACAAGTCCAAATATCTCCTCATTCGTCAGTTGTGCCACCAAAGTTACCATGCCCGTGCTATCACCAGGCAAATTTTCAGGAAAAAGGAAGGAAGCCTTCCCCTCTTCATTCGTTTCCACCGGCTTACCGATCATCAGATTGCCAAAGTACCTTTTGGCAAAAAGTTTCAATTCCATCGAAGGGATTGGTTTGGTCACTGACCCCTGAACTCCGGTTAACCATGCGACCACCCGCTTATTTGGCGCATCCCAAAAAAGTTCCAGGTTAACCTTGTCAAACGACTCCCCGGCAAATTGAGGTTTTGGCGCTGTTTGTTGAATGTACTCCTTGTTAAAACTGCGCAGGTAGGCGATGATATTCCAGATATCCGCAGAATTCACGATATTTTTGAAGGAGGGCATGGTTACACGTCCTTCGCTGATTTTATAGTGAAGCGCACCATCACTGTTTTGCTGCATCTGAACTGAAGATGGATCTGGGGGAGGCGGAACCAGTAGAATGACATTGTTTTTGCCTGGATCACCATGACAGGACTTGCAATTGGTCAGATAGAGTTCACCGCCGGTTTTCCTGTTTTGATCGGTAAAGGAAGTTCTACTCAACTTAGCATTCCAATCGGAAGGCACCACCCAGGGTGTTTGGCCGGATACCAGCGAGGCAACCATGATGAGCGAGCAAAAAAGTGTCAATCTGATTAACATGGCTAAGCTGTTAGATTTATTCAACAGGCTGCTGATCAGGATGGGCACTCTCCTCTTCTGCGATTTCCCAAATTGGAATGACCGGGAACAATTTCATCAGTACCGATATAATCATGACTGCAAGCGTCAGGGTGCCAACAGTAATTGCAGTCTCAATGACGGTTGGATGATAGACCATCCAGGCATCAGGCACATATTGCTTTGGCAAAAAAGGTGCTTCCATGGTAGGAACTACGATCAACAAACGCTTGAACCAGGAGGCTATTAAAACTACAATGGCAATGATGACCATCGGAAATGGTTTGCGCATTTGCTTGAAAAGGAGAAGTATCATTGGAATGATCAATCCGAGCAATTGGACACTCCAAAACATGAAAGCGAATTCACCGGCAAACAACTCATGCAGGTGATGTGCTTCAAACGTTTTTGCCTTGTAAGCCGGGACCAGATACTCATTCAGGTTGAAATAAAAATAGACGATGGAAACCAGAAAAAGCAACTTTCCCATCTTGTCGAAATGTTCCTGGGTGATATAGCGGCTGAGCTTGTAGTTGTTCCTGACAAAAAACATCAGGATGATCACAGCGGCACATCCAGCGACAAAGGCACCTGAAAGGAAATAAGGGCCAAAAATGGTACTGTCCCATCCTGGCCGGGTAGTGACGGCAAAAAGCCATGAAGTAACAGTGTGAATGGCAAAAGCTGTTGGAACTATCAATATCAATAAGATACGTACAGCCTTCAGTAAAATTTTGTATTGCTCAGGTTTGTGCTGAAAATTGAAAGAGAGCAGCTCATAGGTTTTCTGCAACCAAACCGGAGTGTGACCGATCCTCCCCTTGCTAATGGCCATATCAGGGATCATGGTGAAGAGATAGAGCAAAACACTGAGTGTCATATAGGTCGTCACCACTGTAACGTCCCATAAAATTGGAGATTGAATTCTGCCATACATAAAAACATAGGGTAAACGCTCAGGGCGACCCATATCTGAAACAATCACCAATCCGGCAATGGCGGAAAAGGCCACCGCAATGATTTCAGCAATCCTGCCGATGGGTTTGACCCATTTGTAACCCATCATCCCCAGTACGGAACTGATCAGCATTCCCACCAAACTGGTTGCAACGAAGAAAACAAAATTTGAAATGTACATCCCCCAACTGACATAATCCCGTAGTCCAGTAACAATCAATCCCTTATCCAACTGAATGTAATAGGCATACATACAGACAAACAAAAGAGCTGTTAGACTGGTCATCCAAATAATAAAATTTCTGTCGACCCCCACCGGGCGCAAAACATCTGCAGCAATGCGATCTAGCCTTTTGTCTGTCAAAAAATTGGTATTCACTTCTGATGCCATGGTTGTAATGGTTTGTTATCGTTAAACTTCGTAGTAAATCTGTGCAAACTGCAACTTCAGAAACAAGATTTTCTCCTAACTTCGTATTCCGGTAAAGGAATGTTTTTCAGTTCCAATCAGTGCCTGTGCTGATATTAATCAAAAACGGCTGAATGGGAACTAAATTTTTATAAATCTACATATTTATTTTAATAACGCCACAGTAGATGATTGATTTTTCGACATTGGAGCGGGAGCTGTCAGGGGATATACTGACAGATAAATCAACCCTAATACTATATTCTACAGATGCTTCTGCCTATAAAGAAATGCCTGTTGCGGTAGTATTTCCAAAAAACAACCAGGACATTTATCGCGTAATTTATTTCGCACGCAAACACAAGCTTGGAATCATTCCCAGGACAGCTGGAACCTCCCTGGCAGGGCAGGTGGTTGGCAGCGGCATTGTAGTGGACCTCTCCAGAACCATGACACAGATTCTTGAAGTGAACAAAGAGGAGCATTGGGTTAGGTTACAACCAGGTGTCGTCCTCGACGAACTCAACCTGCATCTGAAACAATTTGGCCTGTTTTTTGGACCCGAAACCTCTACATCCAACAGGTGCATGATCGGCGGAATGGTGGGAAACAATGCCTGTGGGGCTCATTCGCTCATCTATGGAAGTACCAGGGACCACCTCCTCGAAGTCAGGGGATTTCTTTCCGATGGTTCCGAGGTTCATTTCAAGCCCCTCTCCTACCGGGAGTTTAAAGAGAAAACTGTTGGCGATGGACTGGAAAACAAACTTTACAAACAGATAGATGAGATGCTGTCTGATCCAACCAACAAGGCTCAAATAGTATCAGAATACCCCGAGAAATCACTTCGAAGGAGAAACACCGGCTATGCACTGGATGAATTGCTGAACAGCTCCCCCTTTTCTGAGAGCCCGGCAGATTTTAACTTTAGCAAGCTGGTGGCAGGTTCAGAAGGGACCCTCCTGTTTATAACAGAGATAAAACTGAATCTCGTACCTCTTCCTCCCAAAGAAGTCGGTTTGGTTTGTATACACTTTCATACCCTCGAAGAGGCGATGGAGGGCAATCTGCTCGCTTTGAAATACCATCCGGGAGCCATTGAACTCATTGATGATGTAATTCTGAAATGTACGCTGAATAGCATAGAACAAAGGAAAAACAGATTTTTCGTGGAGGGGGAGCCTGCCGCAATTCTAGTGCTGGAGTGGGCGAGAGAAACAAGGGAAGAGATCGCCATGCTCCACCAGAAGTTGGAGCATGAATTAAAAGCTGCCGGATTTGGATACCATTTTCCGCTGGTAACCGGTGAAGATACCAAAAAAGTATGGGCCCTTCGCAAAGCAGGATTGGGACTGCTTTCCAATGTCCCGGGAGATGCCAAACCAGTCTCCCTTGTGGAAGATACTGCTGTAGATCCAAAGGTACTCTCTCAATACATCGCAGAATTCAAGATGATCATGGCCAGTCACGGGTTGAACTGTGTTTACCATGCCCATATTGCCACCGGAGAGTTGCACCTGAGACCGGTCATCAATCTGAAAGATCCTGAAGGAGTCAAACTATTTCGTACTGTTGCAACAGAGATTGCCCACCTGGTCAAAAAATACCGTGGTTCACTGAGCGGGGAACATGGGGACGGCCGGTTGAGAGGTGAATTCATTCCGGTCATTCTTGGTGCACACAATTTTGAACTGATCAAAGAGGTAAAACAGTGCTGGGATCCAGACAACCTGTTCAATCCCGGCAAGATTGTCAATACCCCTCCCATGGACAGTTCCCTGCGCATTCAACCCGGAGAGAATGATCCGGTTGTAGAGACCTATTTTGATTGGTCCGACTCGATGGGGTTTGTGAGACATGTCGAAAAGTGCAATGGTTCGGGTGATTGCCGCAAGTCAGAAATTATTGGCGGAACCATGTGTCCCAGCTATATGGCCACCAGGGAGGAAAAAAACACAACACGTGCCAGAGCCAACCTTTTGAACGACTACCTTCGCAGCAGAAGTACCCGTGAAATTTTCAGCAGCAAAGAGCTGTACGACATCCTCGATTTGTGCTTGTCCTGCAAAGGATGCAAATCCGAGTGTCCGTCTGGGGTCGACATGGCCAAGATCAAGGCAGAATTTCTCCAGCACAAATACGACACGGAGGGCTCCCCCCTGCGATCGAAACTGGTGGCCAACATTGCGTCGATCTACAAATTGGGATCCATTGCTCCAGGATTGTTCAATTTTACCATTCAAAATAGTTTGACTGCCACAGCATTGAAATCGGCTGCCGGATTTGCCACAAAGAGGAGTATCCCGGGAATAAGCCAAACGACCCTGCGCAAGTGGTGCAAAAGAGAGCTGGAGTTGCTGAACAGCAACATCACCCAACCAAAGGGATCACTTTATCTTTTTGTAGATGAGTTTACCAACTACAACGATACCGAAATTGGAATCAAAGCCATCAGGGTACTGAACCATTTGGGATACAAAGTATTGGTGATTGACCACGCGGTGAGTGGAAGAACCTTCCTGTCAAAAGGCTATTTAAGGAAAGCAACAAAAATTGCCGCAAAAAATGTTGCCATCTTTCAGTCTGTATTGGATACGGACCATCCATTGGTTGGCATTGAACCATCAGCCATCCTGACATTCAGGGATGAATACCCTGATTTGCTCCGTGGAGAGCAAAAAATTGCCGCACTAAAAGTTGCAAAATACAGCATGATGCTGGAAGAGTTCCTGGTAAGGGAGATGGAACAAGGCCACATAACTGTCGACCAATTTACGGCCAAAGAACTTACCATCAAACTTCACGGACACTGTCAGCAAAAAGCCATTGCCTCCACCCTGCCCACGAAAAAGATGCTTTCCCTGCCCCAAAACTACCATGTACAGGAGATTCCTTCGGGATGTTGCGGGATGGCCGGTTCTTTCGGCTATGAAAAGGAGCACTACGATCTTTCGATGAAAATCGGGAATTTGGTCCTGTTTCCCGAATTGCTCAAACTGGCAGACAACGTAGTCGTTGCTGCACCTGGCACCAGTTGCCGACACCATATCCTCGACGGAACAGGCAAGAGGGCAGTGCATCCAATAGAGATATTGTTTGAAGCAATTCAAAGTTAGCAATAGGCTGTTCTCTTTGAGAGAATTAAAACAACATAAAACAGTGCGCTTCCGTTCCAATCCAAAATCTAAAAACGCCCATTAAAACCTTAAAACATCAAACAACATGACGCTAGGAAAATTTGCACTCTTAACCATTCTATTGCTTTGGTCTGCCCTTTTGTTGGGCTCGGACCTCAAGATCAGCTGGCGTGAAGGCAAGGACAATCTTTTCAACCATCCGGCCAAATTACATGTAACTTTCACCAAAGAGGGAAAGCCTGCTGCAGATGCATCGGTCTACCGGGGTGATGAGCTGCTGGGTAAGACTGACGAAAAGGGACAACTGGCTACTAATCTTCTCAATACGGCTGCTGTTAAATACTCACTCAAGGCATGCCTCAACGAGCAATGCAGTGACAAAGTGACTTACCAGGTGGTTGCTTCTGAATATCCCTATCCAACTTTTATCAGCATGGGGGAAGATCCTTCCAATTCAATGTCATTCACCTGGCACACGATGGAAAAGATCAAAACAACCATTGCAGAATGTGTCCAGGCCGGTGATCCTGCCGGATTTAAGAGTGATCGAACAATCCGTTCCATTGGAAGCTCAATTCCAAAGGAGTTGATTGATGTAGACAAACCCGAGGGAAAGCGTTTCCAGGTAACCATTCACAAAACTACAGTGAAAGGCCTTCAGCAGGATACAAAATATATTTACAGGGTTGGGGATGGCAAATACTGGCAGGAAGGATCCTTCCAGACGGCGCCGGATCCGACCGGAAATGGAACAGTCAAATTCTTGTTCACAGCAGATTCACAGGAATCTAGCAGAGAGAATTATCAATCCAACTACAAAGCAATTTTGAAGAAGGCCTTCGAAACAAACCCGGATATTCGTTTCATTGTCCATGCCGGCGACATGGTCAACCGTGGAAAAAATAGTCAGGAGTGGAATTGGTTTTTCGAATCCGGAGAAGTACAATTCCGCAACCTGCCATTGGCATCTGTGGTAGGGAACCATGAGACCGGAGGACTAAATATTACCGGACCTCAACAAGAGAACACGGCCTACTTGGGCTACTTCAATAATCCCTCCAACCAAACAGGAATCTTTGCAGAGGGAAGTACCTATTCATTCAATTATGGCAATGCACACTTTACCTGCCTGGACAACCAAAACCTGGATGATGCCATGGAAATCAAGGCAAAAACAGGAGAAGGGAAATATCTCCGGAGTGCTGTTGCCTGGATCACAAAGGATCTCGAACTTGCTACTGCGCAAAAGAAATGGAAAATTGTGGTCATGCATCAACCGATCTATGCAGCCAACAGGGATGAAAAGGAGCTGAGGGAGGTATTGGCACCTATTTTTGACAGCCTCAAGGTTGATATCGTAATCACAGGACACGATCATTACTATTTCAGAAGTTTTCCGATGCGGTACGACCGGTTGAAAAACGATGGTGAGGTAGTGCCCATGGATCAGTTTGGTACGGTACACCTGATTGGAGGTTCGACCTGTGCCAAGATGTACCCGCAGAAATATGCCAGGCCTTACCAGGCGGTAGTGTTGGCCAAAGAGCTGATTCCAGGAAGATATCCCTGGCTAAGGGGTGAAGTATTTACACTACAAAATTATTCCACATTTACAGTGAACCAACAGGAGCTGCATTTCCAGTTTTTTGACAGAAACGGGAAAAAGAGGGATGAACTTTTGTTGAGGAGAAAAGATTAACAAACCAAGACCGAGCACCCACAATGGGTAGTTCTTTTAACCACAATAGGCACATTGGCTCCTTTGGTGATTCAGACTGAGCTTTTGCACCTATTGTGGTTGATTTTAATTGGGAATCCTACCAGATTTTAGCCCGCTTATCTGAAGCCAAAAACATTGCCTGACCCTCCTTTACATCGAAAGCGGCATAGAACTCAGGCAGATTTTGCAATGGCCCCAGTACCCTGAAACGGCCCAGCGAATGTACATCTTCCTTGGTCCGTCGCAAAATCTCCTTGTCTCTGATATTTTGTCCCCAAACATGGGCGTAGGCCAGGAAGAAGCGCTGCTCCGGAGTGAATCCATCGATAGGCTCCTTCTGGGTATTTGCCTTTTGAAATGCCTGATAGGAGATGTTCAAGCCCCCTAAATCGGCAATATTTTCGCCAAGGCTCAGCTTTCCATCGGCATGCAGGGTATCCAGCACCACAAAACCATCGTACTGGTCCACCAGTATTTTGGTTCGTTCTTCAAAACGGGTGGCATCTTCCGGTGTCCACCAGTCAGTCAGGTTGCCCTCCTTGTCGAATTTGCATCCCTTGTCGTCGAAGCCATGGGTCATCTCATGGCCGATCACCACGCCAATGGCGCCATAGTTTACCGCATCATCCCCATCCTTGAAAAAGAAGGGTGGCTGAAGTATTGCTGCCGGAAAGACAATTTCGTTCATGGTTGGATTGTAATAGGCATTGACGGTTTGGGGTGACATGTGCCACTCCAGCTTGTCGACCGGCTTATTGATTTTACCCAGGTTGTATTCCGTGTCAAACTTATTGGAACGCATCACATTCATGACGTAGGAATCCTCCTGGATGTCGAGTTCTGTATAGTCCCTCCACTTGTCAGGATAGCCTATCTTCACGCTGATGGCAGCCAGCTTCTCCATCGCCTTTTGTTTGGTTTCAGCACCCATCCATTCCAAACCTTGAATGCGTTCACCCAGTGATAGACGCAGATTCTCAACAAGCTTCACCATCCTGTCCTTGGATGCCTGCGGGAAGTAGGCATTGACATACAATTGACCCAATGCTTCGCTCAAAGCACCACTCGTGACACCCAAAACCCTTTTCCAGCGTGGACGCATCACTTCAGTTCCGGTCATGGCTTTGCTGTAGAAATCAAAACTTGCCTGTTCAAAGTTGGAAGAGAGGTAGGATGCGGATTCATTGAGGAGGGTCCATTTGAGGTAGACCTTCCACTCCTCCACTGGGACAGTAGCCAACAAGATGCTGATCTCTTTGATGAACGCCGGTTGGTTGAGGTTCACACTTCCCGGATCTCCCAGGCCAAGTTCGGCAAAGTAACGGTTCCAGTTGAAATCGGGAGATAGCTTAGCCAACTCTGCAGTAGAGACCTTGTTGTAGGTTTTGTTGGGATCGCGCCTCTCCAGACGGGACATGGCGGCCTTTGCAAGCCGTGTTTCGAGTGCCATCACTTTTTGTGCATGACCGGCAGAGGTGGTTTCATCGTTACCAATCAGTTTGAAAACGGTGGTCATGTAGGCGATGTATTTCGCCCGCAGATCTGCGGACCTTGGATCATCGTTCAGGTAGTAGTCCCTGTCAGGCATACCCATTCCCGACTGGGTCAACTGGGCAATGACCATCGAACTGTTCCGGGCATCGGCCGACCCATAGATGCCAAACAAGGGTGACAGGCCAAATTGATGGAAACGAACAATGGCCTGTTGAACCTCCTCGGGTGTGCCGATCTGGTCAATCTCATTCAGGTAGGGTTCCAGGCTTGTGACTCCCTGTTGCTCAATCCTGGCGGTATCCATTCCCAAGTTGAAGAGGGTGGCGATTTTATCCGGGACCGACCCCTTGACGTTTTTGGCGGCTGCGGTAGTTTTAACCAAATCATTCACTTGTTTTTCAGCCTCTTCGGCAAGTTGGTCGAAGGAACCAAAACGGCTACGGTCGGCTGGCAAGGGATTCAATTTCTTCCAGCCTCCATTGGCATAGGTATCAAAATCGTCTCCTGGCACTACCGTCTTGTCAAGGTTAAACAGATCAATTGCAGGAGACGAAGCCGGCTTTGGAGCTTCCGAGCAAGACAACAAGGTTACAACAATCATAAAAAGAGAAGTTGAGATAGCAAATAATTTGTTCTTCATAGTTTTGATAATGAATTATTAAAGCTCAAAGTTACATCTTTGTGAGCGATTAGAAGATTGTCCTTTTATAGTTGACAATTATAGGTTGTTAGACAGGTATAATTTTGAAAAGTTACACCGAAGGCGAAAAAAAAATTCACTAAAATTAGATCTTCTGATTCCCAATTTCTATTCCTGCAGTTATGATGACTTTTCGTTCTCTTAGGAGTAAAAAATCGCACTTTTCAACCTTCTTTACATTCAATTTTTATATCTTTAGCAGTAAGTGTCTGGCTTATCAAACGGCAGGTACGATTCATCGCGTTAAAAATGATCATTAATCGAATTTTTAAAGCAGACTTCATGCAAAAAAATGAATTATAAAAAATACCATGCTCGGAAAAATCATTGACTTTAGTGTAAGGAACAAGCTGATTGTTATACTATTTACCTTCACAATTGCAGCTTACGGGTTTTATGCTGTCTACAAAATCCCGGTAGGGGCCGTACCCGACATCACCAACAACCAGGTGCAGGTCATTACGACATCGGGAAGCCTGTCCACCCAGGAGATTGAGCAATTCATTACTGCTCCGGTTGAAATGGAGATGGCCAACCTTCCGGATGTCAAGGAGATCCGATCCATCTCGAAATTTGGCATTTCCGTAGTTACGGTAGTTTTTTCTGATCACCCTGGAACCTATCTTCCCCGTCAGCTTATTGCGGAAAAGATCAAGAGTGCATCAGCCAATATTCCGGAAATTTATGGCAGCCCGGAAATGGGTCCAATCACCACGGGTCTAGGGGAGATCTACCAGTACATTGTGGATGTGAAACCCGGCTACGAAGGGAGATACAGCGCAATGGACCTGCGAACCATCCAGGATTGGGTAATCAAAAGACGCCTCTCAGGGATCAATGGAGTTGTGGAAATCAACAGCTGGGGAGGCTACCTGAAGCAGTATGAAGTGACCCTCGAACCCTCCAGGCTGACGAGCTTTGGGATCAGCATTACGGAAGTTTTTGATGCCCTGGAAAAGAACAATAGTATTTCGGGTGGCTCCTACATCGAAAAGACCAATCAAAGCTACTTCATCAGGGGGGATGGCCAGGTAAAATCGCTTGACGACATCGAAAAAATCGTTGTCAGGAACACGCTCGGCACCCCAGTATTGATCAAAGATTTGGCCCGGGTACAATTTGGATTTGCCAACCGGTTTGGGGCCATTACTGCAAATGGCAAGGGAGAGACTGTCCTGGGACAGATCATGATGCTCAAAAATGCCAATTCGAAAGAGGTTATCAGTGAGGTAAAAAGTAGGGTGGAGGCCATTCAGAAGAATTTACCCGAGGGGGTATTCATCAATCCGATCCTGGAAAGAAGTGAACTGATAGCAAAAACCTCCTTCACCGTTACCGAGAATCTGATACTTGGGGCCATCATCGTCATGTTGACGGTCATGCTGTTATTGGGAGATCTGCGTTCCGCCCTGGTCATAGCCTCCATGATTCCCTTGGCCTTACTTTTTACCATCTCCATGATGTACATCTTTGGAATTGATGCCAACCTGATGAGTTTGGGGGCACTCGATTTCGGAATAATTATAGATGGTGCGGTAATTATTGTAGAGTTTATCGCGATCAAAATGACTGTTCAAAAGGCTGAGATACTAAACACCCAGGGAGAAGAGCGTCAAACGATTATGGATAAGATCTCCTTCAAAGGGGCCTCGAAAATGATGAAATCAGCCATCTTCGGGCAGGTTATCATATTGATTGTCTTTATTCCAATCCTATCGCTCAGCGGAGTGGAGGGAAAGATGTTTCACCCCATGGCCCTCTCTTTCTCATTTGCGATTCTAGGGGCAATGATCATGGGCCTTACCTGGCTTCCTGTTGCCTGTTCCCTCTTTTTGAAACCACCCAAAACGAAAAAGAGAAACATATCAGATTGGATCATGGATCAGGCTTACAAATCCTATTACCCGGTTATACAGTGGTCATGCGGTCACAAGCGAATTGTACTGGGGGCAGCATTGTTGTCGCTGATACTTACAGGTGTACTGTTTTCCAGAATGGGGGGTGAATTTGTTCCAACCCTCGATGAAGGTGATTTTGTGATTCAGCCAGTCCTGAAAACAGGGACATCGCTTACCAGGACTGTGGAGATGACCACCAAAATGGAGAACATCCTGATCCGGGAATTTCCGGACGAAGTAGACCAGATCGTATCAAGGATCGGAGCGGCTGAAGTGCCCACTGATCCCATGTCGATGGAGGAGATCGATATGATTATCAAACTTAAACCCAAGGATCAATGGAAGAAGGTTAAAACCAAGGAGGCACTGGCAGATCAGTTCAAGGAGGCACTGTCCATCATACCAGGCATAGAATATGAATTTACCCAACCCATCGAAATGCGCTTCAATGAGTTGATTACAGGGGTACGCTCCGACATTGCCATCAAGATTTTTGGGGACGACCTCGATTACATCACAAAAAAGGCTGCTGAAGTAAAAGAGCTGATAGCGGATGTGCCCGGTGCAAGCGACATCATCATGGAAAAGACATCCGGATTGCCCCAAATTAAGGTGAGCTACAACAGGGCCAAAATCGCCTATTATGGCGTTGACATAGAAAATCTGAACACCTGTTTGTCCGCAGCATTTGGGGGAAAAATTACAGGGGTGGTATTTGAAGGGGAAAAACGGTTTGACATGGCGCTGCGCTTTTCCAGCCAGGACCGACAGGGAATTGAAGACATTCGTCAGCTGCAGGTACCGGTAGCAAACGGTCTACTGGTTCCACTGGCTGAACTGGCTGAAATTGAGTACACCCAGGGTCCTGCAAAGATATCCCGCGACAATACCCACCGCCGGGTAGTCGTCAGTGTCAATGTACGAAATCGGGATTTACAGTCAGTTATCAAGGACATACAACATAAAGTTGACAAGGAGATCAAATTAACACCCGGAAATTACATCGAATATGGTGGGCAGTTCGAAAACCTGAAAAATGCGACCAATAGGCTGATGCTGGCTGTTCCGGTAGCCATGCTGCTGATTTTTATATTTCTCCATTTCGCCTTTAAGTCGCTCAAAGACGCAGTGATGATCTATTCTGCCATTCCCCTTTCTACGGTAGGTGGTGTCTTCCTTTTGTGGGCAAGGGGAATGCCCTTCAGTGTCTCGGCAGGGGTTGGTTTTATTGCGCTTTTTGGGATCGCCGTCCTCAATGGGATCGTATTGATTGAGCACCTGAAGGAGCTGCAGCACAAAGGAATGACCAGTATGCGTGAATTGATACTGACAGGTACCAAGAACCGGCTTCGCCCGGTGATGCTAACTGCCGGGGCTGCTGCCATGGGATTTTTGCCGATGGCAATTTCTTCCGGTGCAGGAGCAGAGGTTCAAAGGCCTTTGGCAACCGTTGTGATCGGCGGACTCTTCTCTTCCACATTGCTAACCATGATTGCTTTGCCGTTGCTGTTCGAGATTTTTTACAATGTCCAGGGTATCAAATTTTTCCCGTTGCGGTTCATCCGGTCTAAAAGTAGCTTGATGGTGCTGTTCCTGCTTGTGCCGATCCTTTCTGCTATAGGACAACCATCGGAACTTAGTTTGAAAGATGTTATCGGGATTGCACTGCACAACAACCAGGCCCTGGTTGCCGACTCTTTAAGGGTGGAAGAGCGCATTGCCTTGAAACGGACTGCCTTTTCTCCCGACAAAACAAATTTCAGTTATGGATCCGACCAGAATAACATCGCTGAAAACGGCTATCCCTTGAAAGTATGGGGAGTTGAACAAAGCTTTAATTTTCCTACGCTCTATTCTGCTGAAGGGAAAAGCAGGCAAATTGCGGTCGCCATGGCTGAAACAAGATTGAAAATTCAAAAGAATGAATTGATCCAGCGGGTCTCAGATGCCTTTTTTAACTGCCAGCTGCTCCAGCATCAACAGCTGCTCTATCAGAAATTGGATAGCCTTTATACCCAACTACAGGTCAACTCAGAGAAGAAAGTATCGATCGGCGAAACAGGCCAGCTGGAGGTGTTGAACATAAGAGCCAAGAAAAGTAAGATCTCCGCCCAGAGCAGGTCATTGATCATCGATTTGGAAAATGGCTACAAGAAGTTGAAAACCCTTATGAACCATCAGGCAGGTTTCAAGATCACCGGTAAGTTGGAGCTTCTGCCAACCACGACCATGGTTCCGGATTCCCTGCCTATCTTTCAGTTGTTGAAACTTGAGAACGATTATTATTATACCTTGGTCAAAGTTGCCAAAAATAGCACCTTGCCGGATCTTTCGGTAAACTATTTCCTGGGTTCCAACCATTATGACCCTTCGAAGTACTACCATGGATTCCAGGTAGGAGTTTCGCTGCCCCTCTTTTTTGGAAGTGACAAAGCCAAAATTGAGGCAGCCAAAATTTCGCACAACGTTCAAACGCTTCTCTCAGACAACGAAGTGAATATCATCCACAACAGACTGAATGAATTGATCAACGAGCAGCTGAAATACAAGACACTGCTTGACAATTACAGCACCACAGGCAAACCTCTGCACGATGAGATCATGCGTACGGCCTTAAAGTACTACAACCTCGGAGAGATTGATTTCTATCAATTTGTAAACAGCTATGAATCTGCGGTTCAAATTCAGCTGGAGTACTTTGAAAATCTTTACAGGTACAATTTGTCAGCATCGGCCATTCTTAATTATTCAAAATAAAACAGGAATAACATGACTTCAAAATTAGTTCTACCCATCCTACTGCTTTCCATCCTCTTCCTGGCATGCACCAACCCACCGAAAGAGGCGCCTGTTGAAGACCCGGGCCTGGTTCTGATAACCAAGCCCCAATTTGACTCCGAGAAGATGGAGTTGGGGATTCCTTCACTTACCGCTTTTTCGGAATTGGTCCACTTTACCGGTACCATCATTCCTTCACCCAATGGTTGGGCACAGATCAGCCTGCCTATTCCAGGCATAATCAGCAAAATCCATTGCCGGCCCGGTCAGATGGTAAGCAAAGGGGATCCACTGTTTGAAGTTGGCGGCAATGAATTGATAGATATGCAGCGGGATTTCGCCGAATCAGCCGCTGCCCTTAGCAGGTTAAGGAGCGAATATGAAAGAATGAAAGAGCTTACCAATGAGAAAATCGGAACCAGGAAAGAGTTCATGCTGGCTGAAAGCAGCTACCTTACTGAAAAAGCAAAATACAATGCACTGAAAATTAAACTGGAGAATATTGGACTCGATGTGATTAAGATGGAAGGAGATGTTTTTCAAAGCACCTACTCTCTCCGTTCACCCATCCATGGAAGTATAACCCAAATCCGCGCCACCATTGGACAATACACAGAATCCCAGCAAAACATAGCGGAAATTATTGACACCCGTTCATTTATGCTGGAACTTGCCGTTTTCGAAAATGAGATCAGCAAGGTGAAACCAGATCAAATTGCCGAATTTTCCCTGGCAGGAGACGGGGGTGTCACTTTTAGATCGAAACTAATTTCAGCCGGAAAAACCATTCACAAAGAGTCAAAATCAATTGACTGCTATGCCAACATCGAAAATTTACAAGGATACAATTTCGTCAGCAACCAATTTGCAGAAGGAGATATCATTGTTTCAACCGACTCAGTCATGGCAGTACCGGAAAGCGCAATTGTCAATTCAGCCAATCGGAGTTTTGTCCTGAGTCTCACAAAGGAGGAAGGAACGCACTATTTGTTTGACAAAGTTGAAGTTGTCAAAGGGCGAACCAGCAACAACATGGTTGAACTAAGAGAAAAAATTCCAACTGGAAAACTGTTGTTAAAAGGAGGTTACAACATTCAGTCAGAATAACTAACACCCCTGCATCAAAGCTATTCCCCGGAAAATTGATTGTCAATTTAGTGCAGAAATTCAGTTACTTGCTGAATTTTCCCTCAAAACTTCTTTTCAACAAATAGCTAACTTTCAATTCCAGCCACGATTGCCTCCACCTCGGCCGGGTCAATTGGGACGCGGTTCCCAAGCAGTCGTGCTCCATTATCGGTAATGAGGATGTCATCTTCCAGGCGAATTCCCCCGAATCCCAGGTAGGATCTGACCTTGTCATAATTGATGAATTGAGCATTGATTTGCTCTTTTTCCCATTTTTCAACCAGTGCAGGGATGAAATAGATCCCGGGTTCGTTGGTAATGACAAATCCCGGTTCTAACCTGCGTCCCATCCGCAGGTAAGCAGTGCCAAACTGATCGATCGGCCTGACCTCATGGTCGTAACCAACATGAATCTGTCCATAATCCTCCATATCATGGACATCAAGGCCCATCATGTGACCAAGTCCGTGGGGAAAGAAAAGGGCATGTGCGCCACAAGCTACGGCTTCATCCACATCTCCCTTCATCAGTCCAAGCTCTTTCAATCCGGAGGCAATCACCCTGGCGGCCTGCAGATGCACGGACTGGTATGTAACACCAGGTTTGGAAAGGGAAAATCCCTTGTCATTGGCAGCCAGGACGATGTTGTAAATATCCTTTTGCTGCTGACTGAACTTTCCACCTACCGGGATAGTCCGCGTGAAATCGGAGGCATAGTGACCGTTGGATTCTGCTCCGGCATCCACGATCATCAATCTTCCGGCTTCCAGCGCGAAGGAGTGGTTGTGGTTGTGGAGGGTCTCCCCGTTTTGGGTGAGAATGGTTGGGAAGGAGGTTCCTGTTCCCTTGGAAAGTGCAATTCCTTCGATGGCGCCGGCAATCTGTTGCTCCATGATCCCAGGTTTTGCCATTTTCATGGCGGTCACATGCATCTCATAGCCAATGGCACAGGCCCGCTCAATTTCGGTAATCTCTTCCGCATCCTTGACTGACCTCATGGAAACGATGGCCTGAATCAGGGCCAGGGAGACATATTGTTTGATTTTAAACGCCTTAATTCCAAGCAAATCACTTAATAAAAATTGATTTTCAGCACGATAGGGAGGGGTAAAATGAATTCTTCTCCCGGCTTTGATGGCCCGTTCCACCGTTTGCGCGAGTTTTTCCAGGGGAGCAGTAACATCCACTCCGATGGCAAATGCCTGTTCCGCAATAGATTTTTGCGGACCCATCCAAATAATATCTTCAATATCCACATCGTTGGCATAAAGCAGATCGTGGTTGTTGTCCACATCGATCACCCCAAACATTCCTGGCAAGTCAAGACCGAAGAAATAGAGGAAGGTACTGTCCTGTCTGAAATGATAGGTGTTCTGCGGATAATTCATTGGCGACTCCTGGTTGCCGGGGATCAGGATTAAGCCTGAACCAACTTTGCTGCGCAAGGTGGCTCTTCTTTGGATATAGGTCTCTTTGTTGAACATTTTTTTAATTTTACTAAATTGCTGTCCTTTAAGTTATTATAGATTCTCGATTCGGTCCCTGAGCGTGTCGAAGGGTTGGATTTTGGAGCAATGCTTCAGTATAAATTATCGAAATACGAAGATTAAGCTGAGACCAATGATGGAGTCATTCCTTCCCCATATCATTCCGCCGTCTCCCCGTCATTTTTCGGTCATTCCTCTCCGTCTCTCCGTCATTTCCGTCATTCCAGTCTTTCCGTCATTCCTCCGCCCCCACTTCTATCCTGTGATTGCGGAAGGTAATCCCTTCTTCAGGATCTTCCGTTCTGGCCGGGAGCGTGGCATAAACATATCCTCAGCCGTCAATCCTGCCTCCTTGATTACTTTTAGACAGTATTCCAATCTGTTAAGGTCATCGTTCTTGACATTGTTGGTTCCAAAGGAGAATTTCACACCGGCAGCCTTGGCCTTCCTGATAAAGGCGATGCTCGGGATTTTGTACCTGGCATTGATCTCCAGGGCAACCTGGTTTCTTAGCAGGGCATTGACCACCCTGTCCATCCGCTCATTGGTCCATAACTCATCGTAACGCGATTGCAACTGTGCGGGGATAAAAGTTGGATTAACATAGATATCAACTGGTTCACCATCCATGATGGCCTCTATTTTCCCAGTCAGCATATCCATAAACTCCTGATCGTTGTCAACGAATGTCTCCTCCGGCATCCAGAGTCTCAGTCGCCGGCCTTTGTGGTCGGTCCAGGTCATGGCATCCGTGAAGATATAATCAAATCCCGCCACAGCTTCGGGTGTAAAAAGGGTTACCCATTCGCGTCCCTCACATTGCATGGCTTTGAAAACCGGCTCCACCGCAATACTCTTTAAATAACTGTTCAGTGTAGAATCGTTGGTAACCGGAAATTTGAGCCCACAATTGGCCGCAACCCCATAATTGAAGCCATTCGTCCGGGCATGTTCGCAAGCTTGATCCATGGTCAGTCCGCCTTTGAGGTGAACATGAAAATCTATCAGTGGAAATTCCCGCTGATTCAGACTATCAGCCACATCTGCCAGTGAATCGGTTTGGATGGCCAGAATCTTTCGGTTCTCCTCCTCAACGATCGGCTTAATTTTCATTTCACCCACGAGCATTTCACCTGTGGCACTGGTTTTTCGCAAAGAGATGAAGCTTCGTGAAAGCACCATCCCGGTAAGGCCCTCCAATCTTTTCGCATTCAATGGCTCCGTATACTCACTGATCAGTTTATCATTGACACTGACATGAATATGGTTGCCATGTACCTCTATTTTCAAATCAAACCACTCATTGTCTGCTGCTGTCCGGATAAAATTGTTGCGGATCTTGCTCAGACTACCGGTCTTTTGAACGTTGCCGGTACTGTAATCACTGTTATTGATCATTACAGAATACCCGCGGATTTTGCCCCAGTTTCGCTTGGAAGTAGCAAAATTGAGCTGGCCAACCGCACCGGGGGTTGTTTTCATTTTTAGGCTCAATTCAAAATCACGCAGTCTGAACCTGGAGGTGATGGAAGCACTCTCCTTCTCCAAATGGAATTGCCCCTCCTCCACAGCGACATCGCTGATCTTCCAAAACTCTTCCAGATTACTCTTGTCGATAGCGGTGATTAACCCCGGTTCGGGTCCATTGTACCTGGCAATAAAATAGACCACAATTGTCAGGAGCAGCAAAACAGGTAGAATTCTCTTGAATAACATAGAAAGGAGTATTATTAATAACACACATTCAGCAGAAAGAATCAGGATTTAGCTATTTTTCTCCTGTAGTTCTCAACTTCCCAGTTGTCGATAAAGGCAATCTGATCATCGCTCATAAATTTTGGTCCACCAAAATTTTCAGAAAAGAAGCTGATCTTTAAAATGTTTTCGTAAACATCCAATACATTCCGGGCAGATTTGAGGCTATCTTCCAACGCCACTACTCCTAGGTTCTGAAGGGCCAGAACCTTTGGCAAATAACCATATTGATCGAAATATCCGGCGATTCTCGCGGATGTTGCTGCCAGAAGCTCCTCTTCTCCACCTTGTTCGGGGATATAAAGATAATGCGCTTTGCAATACACAATATCATCGGGGGTAAAAGATTTGTTGGCCTTGACAAACATTTCTTCGTCTGATGTATAGAGGTCAATCAAAGGACTGGTAATTCCCAATGCGGTGAAACCTGCCAGGCCCGGATGAAGCGTTTCAACCTTTCCGGTCAATACGGTGGTGACGGATCGCCTTTCCGTACCCGGAAGTTGTTGGCTTAACCGGCTCTCAATGGAAGCCATGAGTTCCGCATAGTGCATCTCTACCTCCGACGTCGTATCGGCGCCTACAAAGACTCCATGATTTTCAAGAAAAATCAGTTGGGGTTGAGAGCCATTCGCTTCCTTGTATTTTGCGATTCCCTCGGCCACCACCTTGAACAGCACGTAACCCGGATCGGTATAAGGGATAAAAAGCGCCTGTGCACCAAAAAGCTCCCGGCAAACTTTCGCTGCCTGGTTGGAACACATTACCCCATTTACTTTGGTGGGGTGGGTATGAACCACATACCGGTAATCAATCAGCTCATGGAGGGAGGTCTCAACAGAGGGTCTTAACTCTTTGGGAGAAATAATTGCTTCATGCAGATCCGCCTTTACCTCGATTTCGCGCAAAAGGGAATCTGAGCTGTACTGCTTTCGGGAGATGCCTTTCAATTTCTCCCTGGAAAGTGAGACAAATCCGTTTTCATCGATCGTTGCCAGGGAGATCCCGCTGGCTTTGATCCAAATTTTCTCTTCATTTTTATAGGATGTATTGCCGCCACCGGCAATAACGAAAGCCGGGTCACTACCAAAGAGTCGTGAGATCCGTATTAAATCCTCCAAATTCTGATCCATAGTTAAATTTTTGTCTAAAAATAGGTTAAAAATTAAGAACTGATTGGTCGAACTGCTAATTTTTGATGGTCAACTCCACTGAATTTTGTCTGAACGCAGAGAATTAGGAGTTTTCCCATTTTGTCTTTACCTTTGTCCCGATTAATCCGTGTGCTTGAACACCACGTAAAAAACAAGTAAAATGAAACAAAAAGTAAGTATTGCCTTCTTTTTGGCGGGCGTTTTGTTTACCTCCTGCCTGCTGATCTCCAATCTCATCTCCTCCAAAATCATTGCATTGGGCAATTGGTATGTGCCGGCCGGAGTGATGATTTTCCCAATCTCCTACATCCTCAACGATGTAGTTGCCGAGGTATGGGGTTTTCGAAAAGCCCGTCTGATTATCTGGACCGGGTTTATCATCAATTTAATAGCGGTATTGTTTTACGCATTGAGTGTCAACTGGCCGGCCGCCCCATTTTGGCAGAACCAGGAAGCCTTCGCAGCGGTATTGAGCAGCACACCAAGAATTGCTGCCGCCAGTCTGGTGGCTTATTTGGTGGGATCTTTCCTCAATGCCTATGTTATGAGCAGGTTAAAAATCCGTTCAAAAGGTAGACATTTCTCCCTCAGGGCAGTTCTTTCGACCATTTTGGGAGAAGGAGCAGATTCTGCGATATTCATTACCATTGCTTTTGCTGGGATCATTCCCTGGAGCCAGCTGCCTGTGATGATTGTGACACAGGCAATTGTCAAAACACTTTTTGAAGTTTTGCTTTTGCCACTGACCGTACATGCGGTTAAACTGATCAAAAAAATCGATAACATAGATACCTTTGATGTGGGTGTCTCCTACAATCCGTTTAAAATAAAAGAGTTATGAGCAGCAGAGACAAGGCAGGCCTAACCCATTTGGGCAGGGCAGGAAATGTCTACCATTTCGAGTATGATCCGGCTTTGTTGGAAACATTTGACAACCAACACCCTGACAATGACTACCGGGTGAAGTTCAATTGTCCGGAGTTTACCACCCTCTGTCCGATTACCGGTCAGCCTGATTTTGCAGCCCTTTACATCAGTTACATCCCCGACAGGAAGATGGTGGAGAGCAAGAGTTTAAAATTGTACCTCTTCAGTTTTAGGAACCATGGTGATTTCCACGAAGATTGTGTCAACACTATCATGAAAGACTTGATCCGCTTGATGGATCCCCGGTACATCGAAGTATGGGGCAAATTTACCCCCAGGGGTGGAATTAGTATTGATCCCTATTGCAACTACGGAAAGCCGGGCACAAAATTTGAACAGATGGCTGAGTACAGGCTGATGAATGTGGATCTGTATCCGGAGAAAGTAGATAACAGATAGACAATCTCACCATTCCCCTTCCGCCCTTCGTCAAGCTCAGGGACCGGATTCCTGTCATCTTTATTCTGGAGATACTATAAATCAGAAAAGGCATCCTCCCGGATGCCTTTTCTGATTTATTAAGGAGACCTTTTAAGCCTTTACCACTTTCTTGTAACCATAGATTGCCCTTGAACCAAGCTCTTCTTCGATGCGGAGCAGCTGGTTGTATTTGGCCATCCTGTCGGAGCGGCTGAGGGAACCTGTTTTGATCTGTCCTGCATTGGTAGCAACGGAAATATCTGCAATGGTTGCATCTTCTGTCTCTCCGGAGCGGTGAGAGGTAACACTGGTATAACCTGCACGATGAGCCATCTCGATGGCATCCAGCGTTTCGGTCAGGGTCCCGATTTGGTTTACCTTGATCAGGATAGAGTTGGCAGCGCCCAGCTCGATCCCTTTTTGCAGGTACTCAACGTTGGTTACGAAGAGGTCATCCCCTACCAACTGACATTTGTCACCAAGTTTCTCGGTGAGCATTACCCAACCATCCCAGTCGTTTTCGGAACAACCATCTTCGATCGAGTCGATGGGGAAGTTTTCCACCAAGGAAGCCAGGAATTCAACCTGCTCCACATTGTTGCGTTTTGCCCCGTTGGCTCCTTCAAACTTGGCATAGTTATAGATGCCATCTTTGTAAAATTCAGAAGCGGCACAGTCAAGACCAATGGAGATTTCGCCACCCTCTTCTGCGCGACCAGGTTTGTAACCTGCATTTTTGATGGCAAGGATGATGCTGTTAAGGGCATCCTCCGTTCCTTCCAATTTCGGGGCAAAACCACCCTCATCGCCTACGGCGGTACTCAGGTTGCGGTCGTGCAGCACCTTTTTAAGGCTGTGGAATACCTCTGCACCCATGCGAAGGGCTTCGCGGAAAGTGGCCGCACCAATGGGGCGGATCATAAATTCCTGAAAAGCAATAGGGGCATCCGAATGGGAGCCGCCATTGATGATGTTCATCATGGGTACTGGCAATACTTTGGCATTGGTACCTCCAATGTAGCGGTAGAGTGGCATTTCCAGGTAGGCTGCTGCTGCTTTGGCAACTGCAAGAGATACGCCCAGAATGGCATTGGCGCCCAATTTGGATTTTGTCTTTGTTCCATCCAGTGCGATGAGTGCCTGATCCAGTTCAACCTGGTTCAATGCATTCATGCCGACTACAGCCTCGGCGATGATCGTGTTTACATTTTCAACAGCTTTCAATACACCTTTGCCGAGATATCTTTTCTTGTCTCCGTCGCGAAGCTCAATTGCCTCATTTTCCCCGGTAGACGCTCCGGATGGTACAGCAGCACGGCCAACAAAACCGCTCTCAAGGGTTACTTCTACTTCTACAGTAGGGTTTCCGCGTGAATCAAGAATCTCTCTTCCGACGACTTTACTAATTAACATTTTGTGTGATATTAAAGTGATACAATTTATTCGCTACCCGAAAGATAGCCACTTTGTTTGATTGATTAAAAAATCCGCACGAAGATAATCAATCTGTCTCACAATTCATATTCAGTTTGGACCCGTAACTATTTGTTAATGTAAAAATCACTTGCCCGGTAACCCAAAACGTTCTCAAACGTATTAAATTTGGTAAAACAATAGATTCAATATGAGCGAATTGAATTCCCCTAACTTTGTTTCCTCAAAAACCGGTATCCAGCATCTTCCAAAAAAAAGGAAGATGGGTTCAACTCCAAATTCGACTGGAATTAAATTTTTCACCATTTTGGTTTCGATACTATGGTCCATGAACCCTCTTTGGGCACAATCGGATGCAACCCCGGTGATGGGGAACGACTCTCTCCTCCTCCTTCGAAGTGTATCCCTGAAAACATTGGCAGACGAGCAACAGCAGCAATCAGCCAGAAATTATTTGCTTCACAGGCAACAATTGAAACAGGGTGAAAAATTGGTTGAAATCTCCACCGAAATTCAAAAAGTAAAAATTTTTCTGGAAGGGGGTTTTGAATACAGGAAAGTGATGGATCTTATCTCTCAGGTAACCGAATGGAAGGAGATTGCGGTGGCAGGTGTTGTTAAGAACAGGGATAGTCTCCAATCTGTCAGGAATCTGACTGCCACCTCAATACTCCTGAACGAATTGGCCAGCAGGATTGATAAATGGGAAATAAAGATAAAAAAATACCATAAAACGCTGGGAGTTTTGCAATATCGGCTTGATTCTCTGGCTCAAGACAGTGTTTTGTACCAACTACCGGAAGATCCAGCGGATGAATTGAATCATTTTCAGAAACTGAATAGCCTGAAATCCAAACTGATACCTGTGAGTGTCTCCATTTCAGGGGCACTCGACAGCATTCAACACATCGAATTGCAAGTGGGAATGCTTCGCAACAGTTTGGAATCCGCTATTGGAGAGACGGAATTATTACGTAAAAAACAGGATGAAAAGATTGATTTCAAGGAAGTGGCTTCAATGCGTGAGATGGCGACCCAAAAAAGGCATTTGTCAGAGATTATTGCTTATTCAAAGAACAAAGCTGACCTTCTGATTGTCTTTTATCTTGCGAATCATATTTATACCATCTTGCTGATGTTTCTGGCTTTGGTCGGCCTTACCGTCTATCTCAAAATTCTCATCAATAGAAGCAAAGCTGCAAATATCCTGGAAAAAATGTTGGATAAAAGCTTTGCACTCCAACATCCAATTGCAACAGCGACCCTTGTCACGGTTTGTATCTTCCAGTTTTTTCTGCCTACCCCACCGTTTATTGTTACCAGTTTTTTCTGGATTGCCTGTTCAATTGCACTCACATTTATTATCAGGAGATCCATCTCCCAAACCTGGTATTATGCCTGGCTTTTGTATTTGCTGCTTCTATTCGTTACTATGCTTCACAATTTCATCCTACTCCAGTCCGAAGGTGAACGTTTGCTCATATTGATGATGAGTATCACAGGTGTGATTGCAGGCATCTATTTGGTAAGAAAACTAAAGCGTAAGGTTCCAAATCAAAAATTGATTCTCACCTTGCTGATCATCGTTACTTCGTATGAATTCATCTCGACGCTCTTCAACCTTCTTGGCAACTACAACTATTCCAAAGGATTTATGATGAATGGGTATTTCACGGTAGCAGTGGCATTCATGGTTTATTGGACCATTCTTCTTTCGCTGGACATCTTAAAAATATCAAAACACTTTCACCGTATTGCACTGGATAACAAGCAACAAATATCATTTGAGAAGTTAAGTCTAAGATTACCTGCATTTTTGTACCTGGTGCTTTTTGTTGGATGGTTTATCCTGATCAGCAGGAATACCCATACCTTTCAAGCATGGTTTAGTCCACTCTCTGATCTTTTTTACAAAGAGTGGTCTATTGGGAAATTTAATTTTACCTTTCAAAGTGTTTCAATATTCTTCATTGTAATCTTTCTGTCAGGGGTAATCTCGAAGATTGTCTCTTTCCTGACAGCTGATGTCAATGTGGTGGTGGGTTCAACAACGGCCAAAGAGCCCGGAAGCTGGCTCCTTCTGGTAAGGATTGCAATTATTACTGCAGGTATTTTGCTCGCTTTTGTTTCAGCCGGAATACCGATGGACAGAATGGCTGTGATTATCGGGGCGCTGGGAGTAGGCATTGGCTTTGGGATGCAACCGCTGGTCAATAGTTTGATCGGAGGATTGATTATCGCATTTGAAAAAACCATCAATGTGGGGGACATTGTCGAGATTTCAGGTCAGGCCGGAAAAATGAAATCCATCGGCATACGCAGCAGTGTGGTTACAACCTGGGATGGAGCGGATGTCATAATACCCAACGGGGACCTCATGACCCAGCACCTGGTCAATTGGACCATGGGCAATACGAGGCGCCGCTTTGAAATTTCAGTGGGGGTTGCCTATGGCACAGATCTGGACGTTACCATTCAACTGCTGATGCAATTGATGAAGGAGGATCATCGGATACTTAAGTACCCTGAACCATTTGTCATGGTTACACAGTTTAACAATAGCTCTGTTGACCTTGTCCTGAAATTTTGGGTTTCCCAATTTATGACAGGGTTTGAACTCAAGAGCGATTTGATGGTAGCGATAGACCGATGTTTCAAAGAGCACAATATCGTCATACCATTTCCGCAACAGGATTTACATATATATCCCGTTACTCCTCCGAAGGGAAAAAGTGAGCAACCTGGTTAAATTGACAGATAAAAGTATCTCCAATCCTCAACATGATGTAATATTGAAGATTGGAGATACAATTTAACCGGTCAAAATCTGGGAGCTAGTCTTTGCCCATCTTTCGCTGGATTTTCCTGATTGCCTGTTCAATCGGTTTTTCAGGTTCGATGACATTGTATTCCCCCCAGAATTCAGGATCAGCAAACCCTGATACCTCCTCCATCATTACCACATATGGTTTCAGGCGATCCGTTGGTTTGGCATTTTTGACCGGACTCTTTTCCCAGTCGGTAACGGCCATCTCAATGGTACTGGCATAGTGGGTGTTGAACAGACGCTTCTTCCATTCAATTTTGAAGACAATCTCAGCCCTGGAGTATCCGAAGAACCACTTCCCATTTTTCTCACGGTAGTTTACCTGGTAAGTTGCTTCGGTTGGATAAACCTTGGCTCCAGAAGGTTTTTTGCGAATAAAGAGATCGGAAGCTGCAAATTTGTCAGATACATTCAGACTGAACGTGGCACTGATGATGGCAAGGCTCTCGGTATCAACGTAGAGTTTACCATAGTACAATGGCTCCTTGATATGGGCATACTGCTTGAAATCAATTACGTACATCAGTCTGTCGCCAATCTTGGATACATTCTCGATGGAGAATTCATAATTTCCAAACATATCTTCGGTGAAGATCATTTCCGGGTTTTTCATGATATCCAGCATCACAGAGGTATAGGGCCCTCCCTGCAGCTTGAAGGTTATCGTATCCAAGCGGGTATAGTCGGTGTTCTTCCTTCCTTTGGAGAGTTCGATCTGATCCCCGCGTGAAGAGAGGCACGGTTGTTTGTATAGATCCAGAACAGCCTCTGAAAGAGAAACATAGGTTTTGTTCTTTTTAATGGTTTCGCGGTAAAACACGATCATCTTCTGCTGATCCGGACTGAAATTTTGGTTCCGCTGGTTCATAATCGAACGCATCAGCATGGTGGGATCCTTGGGATGAACACTGATGGTGCTCAACGTTACGGTCAACAGCTCCAGTTCGATACGATTTTTGTCAGGCTTTAAAGTAGAGAGCCTGATAATCTTATCCTTGTGCCCAAGATAGGAGATCACCACATTGCCGTCTGATTTCAAGGCAGGGACTTTGAAGGAGAACTCCCCCTCACTGTTTGCAACGGTGGAAAGGTTGGTCCCTTCCAGCGTTAGCGTTGCAAAACCAAGGGATTTGCGGGACTCTGCATCTACAACAGTTCCTTTGTATTGAACATAAGTGAGTGTATCTGAACTGTTTTTATTCATCTGGGCAACCACCTCTCCTGTGCTCCAGAAACCAACAATCAGTATCAGCGCCATAAGCCTGATGAGATTGCCAAACCGGGAATTGATTTTCGTTTTCATTGTTTAAAGATTTACAGATTTAAGCGTATGATCTTCCTATTAATATTTGGTGAAAGTTCTCTTTCAAGCAGGACCAATTATCATTTTCCTCCCGCTTCTGTTAACATGACAGATGTAAAGGATTATACCCTTATTGGAAATCTGTAAAATTTAAGGTTCAGTCATTTGTTTTTTAACTGCCGCATAGAATCGAAGATGGGCGAAGCCAATACCCGGATATTCATTTTCGGGTGGTGCGAACATATTCACGTGGGTATTTCATTTTGTAGCTGATTTGTTTAAGGAATTGTAAAGTTTTCAAGGTTTCAATGCGCCACAAAAGAATAAATTTCAATAAATTGCTAAATTTAGCTTCTAATCTGTAGGTCAAAATGAAACGAACATGTTGCGACCCAACATCCGGGGCAAAGGATCAAAATTTCGGCAACATGGAGTTCCATACTACCTGATTTAGTTAAATTATTATCGTGTGAAACGAGCATAGGCCAATCCCGCAAAAGGCGATGTAAATGCACTTGCGAGTTCCATGAGTACTTAAAGATATTCAATAAATGAACAATTATATTTACGAGTGAAAAAGCTGGCAATCTTACTGGCATTGCTATTGGTTGAACTGTTATCATTCGGTCAACCAGGAGATAACCAACCTAAAATTGGGTTGGTCTTATCCGGGGGTGGAGCCAAAGGTTTTGCCCATGTTGGGGTGCTTAAGGTATTGGAAGAGGCAAAAATCCCCATTGACTACATTGCCGGAACGAGCATTGGAAGCATTGTAGGTGGTTTGTATGCCTGTGGTTATGATGCTGCTTCCCTGGAACAAATTGTGAAAAGCCAGGACTGGGGAACACTTCTCAGCAATGAATACAAGCAGGAATTTGTCTCCCCGTTTGACAAGGCGGATAAATCGAGATACAATGTCAGTTTCCCCTTTGCCGAAAAGAAACTGGCACTCTCCAATGGACTCCTCAACGGGCAGAATGCAATGGAGCTCTTTTCCTATCTGACGCTGGGATTTCACGATGTTTCCGATTTTTCAAAACTGCCCACCCCATTTCTTTGCATCGCGACAGATCTGACGACCGGAAAGGAGGTTGTACTCAAGAATGGATACCTCCCCAAGGCCATACGGGCAAGCATGTCGATTCCTGCCGCTTTTACATCCACTGAGATCAACGGTCAAATGCTGGTGGATGGGGGAATTATCAACAACTATCCGGTCGACCGTGCACTACAAATGGGGGCGAACATCATCATTGGGGTAGATATCATGGACAGTTTGCTGACGGAGGATGAATTGCAGGCAATTCCTGAAGTTGTTTCCCAGATGATGATCTTTATGGGAATGGATAGGACCAACAACAATGCCAAGGCAGTGGATGTGCCTATACGACCCTACATTCGTGGTTATTCTGCCGCCAGTTTTGATGCCGAATCAGCTGAAGTACTCATGCAGCGAGGAGAAGAGGCAGCCCGAAGGGTATTGCCGCAATTGATCCAGATTAGGGATTCCATCCAAAGGATGGCAAAGCCGCGAACCATTCACCGGCTACCAAGGAACGATACAACCTTGGTGGTCAATCATATTGAAGTGACCGGAACCGACAACGCCAAAATTGCATTCTACCTTGGACAGATTGGAATTAAACACGATCAGCGGGTAACGTTGGAACACCTTAGAAATGGTATTTCCAGACTCTATTCCACCGGAAATTACGAATATGTTAATTACCAACTGGTTGGCAAGAAGTCAAAAACGCTTCGAATAGAGGTAAAGGAACGGAAAAACAATACCATCAATGCCGGATTTCATTATGACTCAGATCTGCGAACAGCCATGCTGCTGAACATTACCCTCAGAAATCAAAATTTCTTCGGATCAAGGCTTGCCGTGGATGCCAGACTCTCCCAATTCCCCATGTTTGCGGCACAATATTCTATTGACAAGGGATGGAAACCGGGCTTATTCTCCAGGGTCATGTTCGTTGAAGACCTCATTTATACCTACAACAAAGGCAAAAAAGTAACCGAAATTGATGTTTCACTGCTCGACCTGCAGCTTGCAACCCATTCATTTATCACGGATGCGACCAGGTTCACGATTGGCGCCTCGATGGACAGGTACAATACCGGAACCATTATTGGAGATACCACAGGATACAACCTCAAGGTGAAAGCCTATTTCAACCTTTTTGCCAGGATCGAACACAACCGCCTGAACAAGATCTATTTTCCAACCCGCGGAACCAATGTATCTGCCGGTGCTAAAATGCTGCTGAACAATGGAAATGGCAATCCTGTCATGATCGGGGACTTCTCTTTCAAGCGGGCAAGGTCGGTATCAGACCGGATTACCTTATTGTACTCCCTCAATAGCCGTATGATTTTTGGTTCCAATGAATCCTATTTTCACAGGACATTCCTGGGGGGGTCTCAACGTACCAACTACATGGAAAATAGTTTGCCCTTTTGCGGGGTGGAACGGATGGAGATTAATACCGGAAGTGTTGGCACCGGTAGATTCGAGGCACGTTTAAGAATGTGGGAAAAAATATATTTTTCTGCCATGGGTGATTTCGGGTTGTACAGCGAAGAGAGTCTATTTATAGGTCATCCGAAATCGATCTATGGGTTTGGCTTGAATGCCGGATACGATAGTTTGGTAGGTCCCATGGAATTTAATCTGAGCTTCTCCAATTACAGGAAGAATGTGATTCCTTTTCTCTCCCTGGGATTTTGGTTCTGATTTTTTACTTCTCCAGGGAAGTATAACTTTGCCTGGAAATTTACAAACTGCTTAAAATTACTACACAGAGTATTTATGACGCCATGATGAAACTGATCATGTCATTGAAATTGTCGCTTTGTGCAAAATTTACAAGAGAAACCCCGGAGTTTCTCTAAAGAAAATTCAAAATAGCAGAAAGTTCTATCTGCTCTCTGTTTTCGATAGATAGTTAGATATTCTCTGTGATATAAATTTAAACCGTCTCTTACAAAGGCAAAACTATGAGGCTAATTTTCCTGGTAATTATCTTTTGTTGCAATACCCTGTTGAGTGCAACAGCTCAAAAAATTAACGCAGATCAATTTTTTGTTTCTGAGCATTTGAAAGCAGCATCC
>CAMCBW010000051.1 GCA_945873105.1 Tangfeifania diversioriginum | reverse complement strand
TTAAAAGTAGCAAAATCAACCATTAAAAACCAAATCTTTGACTCTATACTCAATTATAGCCATGAGTGGTCAATGATTTTCAATTAATATCAATTTTCAGCTACTTGTCAATAAAAAAGAGAGGCTGCCTTTTCAGACAGCCTCTTTTTTTATGGCTGTGCTCCCCCCCTATTTGTCACCAGGTCCAGTAATCTTTGCTTGCCTATTGGTTTTAGGATATACTCATTGCAACCTGCCTCAATGGCATTCTCCCTGTCTCCAATTAGGCCATAGGCAGTTTGGGCAACAATGTAGATATCCTTGTTAAATTGCCGGATTAACCTCGTCGCTTCGTATCCATTCATCACGGGCATCTTCATGTCCATGAGTACCATGTGAAGTCCAGCCGTGGATTGACAAATTTTCACTGCTTCCAAACCATTTTCAGCCCTGACAAGGTCAAACTGCTTTTTCAGGATGATTTCCATTAACCGGTAGTTGGAATCTTCATCCTCGGCCACCAGAACCAGGGGTCGTCCCAGTTCTGTTGTTTCGGCCATTGGTGCTTCATTTTCTTTTGGACCGGGTGATTGTGCTGTCATGGGGACAGTAAATGAAAAAGTACTGCCAACTCCCTTCTCCGAGACTAAATCAATTTTACCTCCCAGCAAATTAACCAGGCCATTGACAATTGAGAGTCCAAGGCCACTCCCTTCATAGACTCTTGTAATTGAATTATCCTCCTGGACAAAATGATCAAAAATCTTTGAAAGCGACGCTATACAAATTCCTGCACCGGTATCACTGACAATAAATGTACAATTGTCAAGCGTACATGAAATGCCAAATGATACGGTACCCTTATCGGTAAATTTGACGGCATTGTCCATCAGGTGCCATAATATTTTCAAGATCATCCCTTGATCAGAATGAAGGACCGACTTGCGTAGATATTCCGGCACATCGAAAATCAGGCTGATTTTCTTTTCGTTACACCTGGGCTGAAACTGTTCATACACCTCTCTTTGCACTCCCTCCAGACGAAAATCATATTTGACTACCTTTATATTGGAGGTGGTAATCAGTGCGATGTCAACATAATTTGTGATGGTCTGAATCAGTCGATTGCTACTGGAATTTAGTATCTTGATTAATTCCTGTTTTTCTTTCAGGCTCAGCATCGGGTCAATAATCAAAGGGGCAAAACCCTGGATTGCATTCAATGGAGTTCTGATTTCATGGGAAATATTGTTCATAAAGGCAGTCTTCAGCTTGTCACTGGCTTCCGCCTTCTCCTTGGCCTCAATCAACTCCTCCAACATTTTTCTCCTGGTGGTTATATCTTCTGCAATCACCACCAAATGCGTAATATGGCCAGCCTCATTCATCAGTGGGGAGATACTTGCATTTACCCAGTACAACCCGCCATTTTTCTTCCGATTAAGAAATTCTCCCGACCAATTCTTCCCTCTCCTAACCATTTCAAAGACCTGTTTCCTGAATTCAGCTGGATGTTCGCCCGAGTAGAAAGTCCATGAAGCCTGACCAATCACCTCCTCCTGACCATAACCGGTTATGGCACTAAAAGCAGGATTGATGTATTCAACCTTGGCGTTGGAATCAGCAATGAGCACGATGGTTGAACTCTGTTGAATTGCCAGGTTCAATAGCCTGTTCTGCTCTTCCGCCTTTAACTTGTCAGTTATATCGTGGAGTATAACATAAAGCAATACTGTGTCTCCGAATGTAATAGGCCCATAAAACACCTCCACGTCCCTGAGTTCGCCACTTGCCAACCTGTGCTGGGAGATCATCTGATTCTGGTTCTTCAATCCGGTATCATTCATTATTTCCTCAATCTCTTCCACTGGACCTGGGTTGATGTCAAAGATTTTCAACCTGCACAAATCCAGATGGCTCCAGCCATGATAATCGCAAGCAGCCTGATTTGCATCCACAATTCTGCCATCTTTGGGATCAATGATCATCATGACAGAAAGATTTTCGAGGAAAAGCGCCTTGTATTTATTCTCTCCTTCAATTCTCTGAAATTCGGCTTTGTTGAGCTTGCTTATATGTCTTCTTACCAGGAAGTATAGTATCAAGGCGGTCACCACGACGTAAAACGTGCCTTTCCAGGTTTGGAATTTCGTTAGCAGAGTATCGTCCGGCACCAGAAAGTCGAGAGCCTTATCGGAGAAGACAATCCATAGGAAACCCAACAGCAGGTATAAAAATGCTATGTTGTATTCAAATTTTAGTTTGCCGAATAGTCTTGATTTTTCAGATCCCATTGCATACAAAAATTAAAAATCAACTAACTCACCACTCAACCTCCCCAGTTGGATATACGGAACAGATGTTCCACATTCACTGTTTGATTGCGTGACTAAAGCATCACCTTGTGGCGGAACAAAATAAGTTACCAGATGTCTCACTCAATGAAGCATGGACTGCAATGAATAAAATACAACAATTGGAAGGAGCTGGATAACTTATTGTTAAAATAACAGATTTGACCCCAAATTGTTTAAAAGCTTTCGAGATTTAACATAAACCAAAATTAAAAAAGAAACCTGCTGGGAAAGTTCAATGGGAATAAGTCCAAGATCAACATCCGCCCGCTTTCTGTCTTGAAGTTTGCCTCCACAAACCTCCTGACCCCTTCCGGAGATACCGCCTCCTCCACGGAATTCACCAGAAAATCCGCCTCCACCAGCAATTGAAAATCAATTCCATCAATGGCAGAGAAGGTATGGTGTTTGCCTACAATAAAGCAAACCCGGTCAACAACTTCCGCACTCACCCCGATTGCTTCCAATATTTCCCGGGCAACCGGTGGACCTTCCAGTTCCTGAAGCTGACCATTGCAATAACCAAATTTCAGTTCTGCAACATGTATTCCGATGTCGTGAAGAGCTGCTGTAAGCTCCAGTACATACTGGTTATCAATGCTTAGACCTTCAAGCCTTCCCAGTATTTGGGCATAACCAAAGACTTTCACCGAATGCTCCACTCTTTTTTGGTCACCCCTGTTGTGCCGGATCATCTCCCGCAAGGCCAATGCTACCAACTTATCCATTCTTACGCTCCTTTAAAAGTTTCTGCATCGCAAACATCTCATCCCTTAATCGGGCAGCCTCAATAAAATCCAACTCTTTGGCCGCCTTTTCCATCTCTTTCTTAGTCTTCAGAATGGCTTGCTCGAGGGCTTCTGGTTTCAGGTAGGCAAGAACCGGATCGGCAGCATAATCAACAGTTTCAGGTGGAATGTAAGCCTTGGCTATGCCACCCTTGGCAGGTCGGTACTCCAATCCGATGATCTCCCTGGTTGGTTTGATGATGGCCGTAGGTGTGATTCCATTGGCCAGGTTGTATGCATGCTGTTTGTTTCGTCGGTAGTTGGAAGAATCGATGGTGCGCTGCATGGAATCCGTGATCTTGTCTGCATACATCAGCACCCTCCCATTCAGATTCCGGGCAGCTCGCCCGGCAGTCTGGGTGAGGGATCGTTCAGAACGGAGGAATCCCTCCTTGTCAGCATCCAGTATGGCTACCAGCGAAACTTCGGGAAGATCGAGCCCTTCCCGCAAGAGGTTGATCCCCACCAGTACATCGAATCCGCCCTTTCGGAGCTCTTCCATGATCTCCACCCGCTCCATGGTATCCACATCCGAGTGGATGTAGCGGCACTTGATGTTGATCCGGTCAAAATATTTGGAGAGCTCTTCGGCCATCCGCTTGGTAAGTGTTGTTACCAAAATACGCTCGTTCTTTTCGATCCGAAGATGGATTTCGTGAATCAAATCGTCAATCTGGTTGTGCGCCGGTCTCACTTCGATGATTGGATCCAGCAAACCGGTTGGCCGGATGATCTGCTCAACGATGACTCCCTCACTCTTTTGCAACTCATAATCGGCCGGCGTGGCGCTTACAAAAATTATTTGCCGGGCAATATCCTCAAACTCATCGAATTTCAAAGGCCGGTTGTCAATGGCCGCTGGCAACCTGAACCCATAATCCACCAGGGTAGTCTTCCTCGAACGGTCGCCCCCGTACATCGCCCTGATCTGTGGCATGGTAACGTGGCTCTCATCGATGATCATCAGAAAATCATCCGGAAAAAAATCGAGCAGACAGAAAGGTCTAGAACCGGCTGTTCTGCCATCAAAATATCGGGAATAATTCTCTATACCAGGACAATATCCGAGCTCACGGATCATCTCCAGATCATAGTTTACGCGGTCTTCGATCCTTTTTGCCTCAGAAAACTTTCCGGAATTCTTGAAGAAGTCTATCTGACGGACCAGGTCATCCTGGATCTGACTGATGGCGGCCTTGGTACGTTCCTTCGTGGTAACAAAAATATTGGCAGGATAGATCGAATAGTGGTCATGAAGCTGCAGAAAAGCTCCACTTTCAGGATTGAAGGTAGAAATCTCCTCTATCTCATCGCCGAAGAATTGTATCCGAACTGCATCATCCGCGTAGGCCGGAAAAATATCGACAGTATCTCCCTTCACCCTGAAATTTCCCCGCTGAAAATCAGCATCGGTCCTTGCATACATGGCATCCACCAGCTTGCGGAGCATTACATTCCTGCCCAACTGCTCTCCCACCTTGATATGGGTAACGTTGGCATGAAAGTCCTCCGGATTGCCAATACCGTAAATACAGGAGACAGAAGAGACCACCACAATGTCCCTTCTTCCGGACAAAAGGGAAGAGGTGGCAGCCAACCTTAACTTCTCTATCTCCTTGTTGATGGCAAGATCCTTCTCTATGAAGGTATCCGTCGTTGGCAAATAGGCTTCGGGCTGGTAGTAATCGTAGTAGGAGACAAAATACTGTACCGCATTCTCAGGGAAAAATTGCTTCATCTCCCCATACAACTGGGCGGCCAGGGTCTTGTTGTGACTCAGGATGAGCGTTGGCTTCTGAACGCTCTCTATCACATTGGCCACCGTAAAGGTCTTGCCGGATCCTGTAACCCCCAAAAGGGTCTGGTAGGGCACACCGGACAAAATGCCAGCACTCAGCTGTTCAATGGCCTGAGGTTGGTCTCCAGTAGGAATGAAGTCTGCGGTAATTTTGAATTGCATGCTTAATATTTCATTAAAAGAGGGATAAAGGTTAAAGGATAAAGGTTAAAGGTTAAAGTGAGCCCCACATGATGTACTTAAATTAACTTGAAAAATTAATACATATACCCTCAAAGACACTGATTGTAGTTTTCTTCCCTTTAACCTTTAACCTTTATCCTTTATCCTTTAACCTTGCAAGAAAGGTGTAATATCCGTGGCAATCATCCCTGCAGTTTCAGCGGCCTGGATACCCAGCGGACTATCTTCAAAAACCTGGCAATATTCCGGATCGACACCAATCAATTCGGCTGCCCGCAAAAAAGTATCCGGATGAGGCTTGTGGTTTTCCACATCCTCCGCCGTAACAATGTGTTCGAAATGATTCCTGACACCTGCCAGCTCCAGGGTCTTGTTGGCATAAAACCGGGTACCACCGGTGCCACAAGCCATGGGCAACTTTCCGGCGTACTCCTCAATAATTTTAATCACGGGTTGAATGGCTGCTGCCTTGTGAATATTCTGGAGAAAATAGTACTCTTTTCTATCTGCAAATACCTGAGGATCAAAATCTATTTTGAATTTCTCCTTCAGCTTCAAACTGGTCTGATAAGCAGGAACCCCGGCCATGCTGTAGAAAACTTCTGATGTGATCTCAAAACCATACTCTGCGGCAGTCTGCTGGTAGGCCAGCAAATGAATAGACATGGTATCAGAAATGGTGCCATCAATGTCAAATATCAGACCCTTGGCCCTTGGATCAACAGATAAAACTTGTTTTGTCAACATCGGCAATATTTAATTTTCAGCAAAAATAATGAATTAGCCCTCAACAGCAGTATATAAAACTGTAATCTTCATTTTCAAGGGAAATGGATCAACATCATCCACTATATTTTGCTAATTTGCATCTTCAAAATCAGCCATCAATTTAATCTGATTACGTCATGCAGAGTTCTGAACTTTATCTTCCAATGCTCATCCCATCCTGGGGAATTTTCATTGGCATAGCATTGGTTATCATAGGATTTGTGGACAAAAAAGCCGGCTTCACCTATTCCGGATGGGGGGTACTGATGGCTACCGGTTTGTTCTCCCTCTTTTGCAATCTGTTTCAAATTAATGCAGCCCAATTTGTGGACAATGCTCCTTTGAAAGAGACGGCAGAATTGCTCATTGCTTCCGGATGGCTCAATGTTGCCGGTGCTTTTTTGGCACTTGCCTCCCTTCTTTTTTTCTATTTCAAAAAAAGAAGATACCTGCTTTTGGCAGTGCTCACGATTTTTTTCTTCTCGATTCAATTTTTTCAATTCTACGGACTGCTGCAGAAACCCAAGTAAAAGTTCAACGTACTTATCCAACATATATACAATTAAATAAGACAATCTATGGCCAACGATATCAACGGATTTTATGAAATTCTGAAAATTGTCCTGCCGGCTTTGATCGTTTTTATTACAGCCTATTTCCTCTTTCACGACATGCTCGAAAATGACAAGCGCAGAAGGGAATTTGAATTCAAAGTACTGCATGCCAAAGAGATGACCCCCATAAAACTACAGTCCTACGAACGACTGACGCTTTTTCTCGAAAGAATTTCCCCCGAATCGATGCTGGTCAGGCAGTCCCCACAGGATTTGTCTGCAGCCCAATACCACAAATTATTGCTTACAACGATCAGGCAGGAATATGAGCACAACCTCTCCCAGCAAATCTATGTTTCACCCCTGCTTTGGGAAACGATCAAGGGAGCCAAGGAGAAGCTCATCGTGCTGATCAACAGGTCGGCAGAAGAGGTGGATCCAGATGGTTCAGCTTATGAACTCAGCAAAAAGATCTTTGTCAATTATATGGGAGAAAATCCCGCTCCGGTGGCATTGGCCTTGTCGGACCTTAAAAAAGAGGTCGGAAAATATTTATAAATCCTTTTATCTTAAGTATATGGATCCCCGTTTCCTAACCAGAACCATCCTATTGGACTCTGGAAACCCCGAACAAAAAAGGGCTGAAATCCTCACCTATTTCAAGAATAGTTACCGTCTGGATGAACACCTGTTTGAGGTATTTGCTGACACAGACGGAATGTACCGGACCGCTGATCCCCTGCGCCACCCCCTGATCTTCTATTATGGCCACACCGCTGCATTTTACATCAACAAACTTGTGATTTCCAAAATATTGGAAGATAGGATCAATCCCAGGTTTGAATCCATGTTTGCCATCGGGGTAGATGAAATGTCGTGGGACGACCTCAACCAAAGCAATTACAAATGGCCTTCCGTAGAGGAGGTAAAAGCCTACCGGGATCAGGTATTTGAAACGGTGGTCCATTTGATTGAGACGCTGCCCATCCAGTTGCCCATACGCTGGGAGGATCCCATCTGGATCATCCTGATGGGTATCGAACACTCCAGGATCCACATCGAAACCTCTTCTGTCCTCATTCGCCAGCTTCCACTGGAATACCTAAAACCGATCAACGGTTGGAAAACCTGCAATTTGGCCGCACCGGCACCAGCCAACAAACTGATCAAAGCAAACGGAGGCACCATTAAACTGGGCAAGAAATTTGAGGATTCCCTTTACGGTTGGGACAATGAATATGGCATTCACCAGGCTGTTATTGAACCTTTCGAAGCCGCCTCCATGTTGTGCTCCAACGGAGAATATCTTGAATTCATCCACAACAAGGGTTATCAAACCGAACATTTCTGGACAGAAGAGGGATGGCGCTGGAGGAATTTTGCCAAGGCAGAACATCCCGTTTTCTGGCGCAAACAAGGGGACAATTTCAAATTAAGATTGGTTTTTGAAGAGGTAGAGATGCCCTGGAACTGGCCGGTTGAAGTCAATTACCTGGAAGCCAAAGCCTTTTGCAACTGGAAAGCCGAAAAAACAGGATTGCCCATCCGGCTGATGACCGAAGAGGAGTGGTATCTGCTCCGCGATCGGGCCAATATACCTGATGTGCCCGAGTGGGAAAAAGCCCCCGGCAACATCAATCTCGAGCATTACCAAAGCCCCTGTCCGGTAAATCACTTTGCCTTTGGCGAGTATTACGATCTGGTTGGCAATGTCTGGCAGTGGACCGAAACACCCATCTCTGGATACGAAGGGTTCAAGATTCATCCCTCCTACGATGATTTCTCTACCCCAACCTTCGATCTGCGGCACAACATGATCAAGGGAGGATCCTGGATTTCAACAGGAAACGAAGCCATCCGCAATTCCAGGTATGCCTTCAGAAGGCACTTCTACCAGCATGCCGGATTCCGCTATGTATCCTCTTACCAGGAAGTTGTCATCAAAGACCAAGGCTATGAAACAGATCCGGAGGTCATCCAATATTGCGAAACGCATTACGGCGCCAATTCGGAAGGCATCCCAAATTTCCAAAAAGCAATTGCTGATTTCTGCTCCAATGTGTCCGTTGACGGATATCAGCGCTGCGCACTGGACATGGGTTGCAAGACCGGCCGAAGTAGCTGGGAGCTGGCCCGTACTTTTCAAAATGTCACAGGAGTGGATCTTTCTGCAAGAACCATACGCATTGCGTCACAGCTTCAGGAACAGGGACGGTTCAACTACACCTTCCCGGAAGAGGGTGAAGTGTGCGATTACCGCCAGGTAACCCTGGATGATTTCGACTTGAAACCACTCGTCGGAAAGGTTAAATTCCTGCAATCCGATTTTAGCAACCTGAAGAATGTCTTCAGCGGATATGACCTGGTACTCCTGAATGACATCGTCGACCGGATCTATCAGCCCAAAGAGCTACTATCACAACTTTACCGCCGGATGAACGATGGTGGAATCCTGGTTGTGGCAACCGCCTGGGACTGGGACGAAAAGTACACAAAACCCGAAAACTGGCTGGGTGGTTACCGAAGCTCCGCTGAACCTGTACGCGGGATGGAAACACTGGAAGAATTGTTGAAAGAGCACTTTACCAAAACTGGACAAACGACAACCCTGCCTTCCGTTTTCAGGGTCAACAAACGGAAATCCATTTTAAAACAGATAGAGGTGTCGGTCTGGAAGAAGCGGTAAAAGCAAAATTGTTTGAAGGGTTTGAAATGTTTGTGTGGTTTGAAGTGTTAGCAGCCACAACATTTCAAACTTTTAAACATTTCAAACCCTTCAAACAAATACCTACTTGCTGAAATATTCTACTTTAGCCACTCGTTAAGTGTATCGATCGCTTGTTGTTTCATGGGCTCTGGCATGGTGGAGATGCGGGTTTTGTGGCTGCCTCCCGGTTGTACAAACTTTACTACCCCTGGGTTCTTTCCCCCTGTAGCCGCAGATGCTGACCATGGGTCGATTCCGCCATAAATCAGCAGGACATTGGTAGCTGAGCTCTTCAGATACTCGTCGTTCAGCTTGCTCATGGACGGATCGTGTGGAAAAACCTGCGCCTTCTCCAAAAACAATTTTTCGATGTAACCACGCATATCTTTGGTTTCTATCACCTTTTTAAAGGGTTTTGGATTGTATGCGTAATAACCAAGTTGCCGGTGTGCCTGTACAAAGAATGGCATGTTGGCCTTTCCGCTTTCGATGTCAAAATAACTGCAGGAGCTTACCTTTTGGAAATAATCAAAAATCTCCTTGTCGGTCGAAGTCAAGAGAGGAATCTCTTTCACCGAATGGCCCCACTGCCAGAAAGAGAAGGAAAACTCCAGGACTGAATAGTCATAGATCTCTCTTACAGGAGCTTTAAACTGATATTTTTTCTCTTTGCAAAGTTTTTCGAACAGCGGCATCAATTGATCCTTTCGTTTCAACACCTCCATTTGAAACTCTTTTACCATTTTGCGCTCCTTTTTGGTAGCAACCTCTTTTTCAATAAAATGGGGATGCCGTTGCTCCTCTACGGCGAAGTTAAGGGGAGCCACATAAGGCACTGTAACTGCTACATCATCCGGATAAAGTGTCCGGTGGTAGAGGGCAGTCTCCCCTCCCTTGCTAATGCCCGTACTCACCCACTTCTGGTTGTAGATACTTTTGAAAAGTTCCACTACATGGTGCTGATCTGCGGCTGCATTCTCTACAGTCAAGTCGGCCCAATCGACAACTTCAGGAATCGATTTCCCAAAATAGCGGTGCTCGACAAAGAGCTGATTGGCTTTCAGCAAGGGGCAAAGCTCATTCAGGTGCCTGCTGCTTGCTGCATAACCGCCGCCATAACCCTCGGTGATGAAAACGACAGGACGGTCATAGGCCAGGTGCGAAACAAATACCCGTTGCGAAAAACTCCCCTTATCAGGATGCATATGGTCGATTGGCTGTTTGACATTGACAACATAGGCTTCACTGAAGAAGCCATTTTGCTCCAACTTCTCTACCGAGATGATACCGGGCAATGCCTTGATCCGCACCTGCAGAGATTGCGCAACAAGCGACTGAAATGCAAGAAATAATAGTAGCAAAAGGGCCAAACGCCCCCACGATGATTTAAAACTGGTATGATTCATTTCTTAACTGTTTTCGATTTTAGATTAAACCCCTCCAAACCACAAATTACACGAATTGCACGAATTTATCAGGAAAGATTGGGAGACTTGGGGAGAGCATTAAATCTGCATTAGTTTTCCTTCATAACGCTCTATGAAACCTACAAACTTCCAATGCAACACGCTCCAGGTCTTCTTAGTCCCTATGTCTCCCAGTCCCTTGGTCCCTTAGTCCCATAGACCTTCTCAAAGCGAAATCACCCCTTCAATCTCCCCGGCTTTTTGATAGATTGCCAGCACCTCATCCGGGTTCTTCATCTCCTGCTTGCAGGAAAGTGAAATAAACCGGATGTCCTTGGAGGTTCGATAGGTTATCTGATCCTCAAATTGGAACAATTTTCTGACCAGTTCCAATTTATCCTTGTCATTGGGCACGATAAACTTGAAGAAATAGATCCCCGGCCACTGTTGCTGGGCCCAGAGTATGCTTCTGGCATTTTCTAGTTCTTTATCCATAAATTAGTTAACTATTTAAAGAATGTGAAAATTGGGAAATGTGAAAATGTGGAAATTGCGCTACACTCAACTATTCAGCTCTAAACCTAAGCAAATAAGAAACGATAATTCCACTTTCACAAAAACCTCATTTTCACATTTTCACATTTCCCAACTTTCACATTACCAGATCATTTCCACAAACCCCTTCGATCGCCGTCGCTCCCCATCCCTTCCTCGGGCATCCACCACATAAAAATAGACGCCAGGTGCGCACAGTTTTCCGTTTACAGTGCCATCCCAGGCAGCAAATTCCGACTCATCGGGAATGTAATTATTGGAGGAAAACTGATGTACCACCTTCCCCCAACGATTCAATACAGTAAAGCTTAAAGTTTCGAGTGACCTGGTCTTCAAAATCAGTTTGTCATTGACACCATCCCCGTTAGGGGTAAAAACCGGGGCCACCTTTACAAGGGAGGTATCCACGATGATGTAATCGGGGAGATAGAAGGTATCGCGGCAGGTCAGCGACTGAACGGTTTTTGAAGCCACCAGCTTGACCTTGTATTTACCGGAGAGGTAATAGGTGTAAAGTGGGTTTTCATCGTACAATACATCCTGAAAGGAGTCGATGGCAGCGGTTCCGCTCCCCATTGCGGCGAGAATCTCCTTCTCCTTGAAGAGGTACCATTCATACTTGCCTGGATCACTGTTTTCGCTCAGATTCTTGAAGTCAATGTTTGCGGGTGCCTGGGGAAATACATACTGCGGATCATTTTGCTGGGGTGTACTCCAGGAAAAATTGGCAATGGGAACCGGTGAAGTATAATCTACCTGGGAGCTTCTCATACATCCTGAACGGTCGGTGACCTCGACCTTGTAAACAATATTTTTGGAGGGTGGTGGTGCAATGGTTGGGTTTTGCAGTGCCGTGAAATAGGTGGCTCCGGAGTACCAGCGGTATTTGTAGTCAGGGTTCAGCTGAACCGGCTTGCCGGTGGTGAGGTCAAAATATTGGTAGGATGCCCCTGTAACAGCCGAAGTCAGCTTCAAAACCGTGCAGGTGGACTGCGAAATGGCTGCAACCGGCGCTAGCCAGCCATTCATTACCCAGGCCCGGTATTGAAAACTCTGTCCGCTCTCCGCAAAAGTAACTCTGTAGCAACCATCTGTCAGATTGCTGATGGTAGAAACGGGGGCTGCCTCGTTCGAAAAAATTTGAAATTTCAAAGTCTGGGGATCATATTTTTCCCAAAGAAAGGAGACCGTCGTACCAGCTGATTTTGCTGTCAATGAGGCAGCATTGACCCCCTGTTGAGTACAAAAAAAGTAGATCGGATCATTGATGGGAAAGGTTGGATAGGCCGTAGTTTCCTGCTTGTTGGCATTCCCCGGGGCGAGTGACTGCGCTTGCAGCTTCTCCATGGAGGAAAAAACAGTCAACCAAACCAACAGGACCAAAAAAGCTAAAAATCTCATGTGCGTGTCTTGAAAGAGGTATACCAACCAGCTTACAAATTTAAACAACTATCCGGCCTGACCAAGCATAATTTTGTTCGATTTAGCTGCTAACTTTTCAAAGTACTAAACTCTTGCGTTACTAACTTTTCCAAATTCAAAACTTTGGAAAAGTTATTGGCATATTCTGACAATTGATTCCCCAACGGACGTATCTTTGCAGCACAACAACCATAAATTTTCCATTTTGGCGAACTATCTCGACAATCTGAATGAAGCCCAGCAAGAGGCAGTAAAGAATTACGAAGGTCCTTCCCTGATCATCGCCGGTGCGGGTTCAGGCAAGACCAGGGTACTTACCTACCGGATCGCTCATTTGCTGCAGAACAAAATTCCCCCCTCCTCCATTTTGGCTTTGACTTTCACCAACAAGGCAGCCAGGGAGATGAAAGAGCGGATTGCCGGTGTGGTAGGACCGCAGGTTTCCAAATACCTGTGGATGGGTACCTTCCACTCCATCTTCTCAAGAATCCTCAGAGCTGAGGCGACGCTGATCGATTATCCCTCCACCTTTACCATCTACGATACCCAGGATTCCAAAAGCCTGCTCAGGACCATCATCAAAAGCATGGCACTGGAAGAGAATACCTACAAACCATCCCTGATCATGGGACGGATCTCAGCCGCCAAGAACAACCTGGTGCTGCCGGTTGGATACCGGCAAAACGAAACTGTTCGTGAATCCGATCAGGCCGCACGTATCCCAAAAACAGGCGAAATCTATGAAGAGTATGTAAGACGCTGCAAAAATGCGGGTGCTATGGATTTTGACGATCTTCTGCTGATGACCAATATCCTGTTCAAACGTTTTCCCGAGACCCTGCAGAAATACCAGCATCTCTTCCGATACATACTGGTGGATGAGTACCAGGACACCAATTACTCGCAGTACCTGATTGTCAAGAGACTGGCAGAACTGCACCACAACCTGAGTGTTGTCGGGGATGATGCGCAGAGCATCTACTCCTTCAGGGGAGCCCGCATCGAAAATATCCTCAACTTTAAAAACGACTATCCCGACTTCAATGTTTACAAGCTGGAACAAAATTACCGCTCCACGCAGACCATTGTCAATGCGGCGAACAGCCTGATCGCCAAAAACAAGAACCAACTGCAGAAGACAGTGTTCAGCGAAAACGATACCGGTGCAAAAATTAAGGTCCTCAACGCGCTGAACGACCAGGAGGAGGGTTTTCTGGTGGTCAATGAGATTTTTCAGAAACGGATGTCAGAACACGACAATTATGCAGATTTCGCGATCTTGTACCGGACAAACGCGCAATCCCGGGTATTTGAAGAGGTGTTGCGCAAACGTAACATCCCCTACAAGATTTACGGAGGCCTCTCCTTTTACCAGCGGAAAGAGATCAAGGATCTCCTGGCCTACTTCAGGCTGGTGATCAACCAGAAGGATGACGAATCTTTCAAAAGGGTCATCAACTATCCTGCAAGGGGTATTGGTGCAACAACACTCGGAAAACTGGAAGAGTATTCGGCACAAAACAATACCAGTATGTTTGCCGTGGCATCGGATCCACTGATGTTGCAAAGAGCAGGCCTCAACGGTGGGGCTGCCAAAAAGGTAACGGAATTTATCACCCTGGTGGACTCCTTTTCGGATCGTTCCTTCACCATGGAAGCCTTTGAAATGGCCCAGCGAATTGCCACAGAGACAGGCATTTTGTCGGAACTTTACCAGGATAAATCACCAGAAAACATTAGCAGGTATGAAAACACCCAGGAGTTGCTGAATGCCATCCAGCAGTTTACCATTGATGCCATTGAAGAGGGTCATTCGGCACTGCTGGCCAATTTCCTGGAGGAGGTCTCCCTGTTGACCGACCAGGACAATGAGAAATCGGAAGACCATGACAAGGTAACCCTGATGACTGTTCACTCCTCCAAAGGACTGGAATTCAACAATGTGTTTGTTGTAGGCCTGGAAGAGAATCTTTTCCCATCCGGATTCTCCGGAACCCTGACTTTGCCAGAATTGGAAGAGGAACGCAGGCTTTTTTACGTGGCCCTTACCCGCTCACGGAACCAAGCTTTTCTTTCGTTTGCCCAGCAGCGTTTCAAGTGGGGCAAGACTGAATTCTGTCATCCAAGCCGCTTTATCGGCGAGATAGATCCGCGCTACCTGGATGTTCAGGGCAGTCGTTTCTTTCAACACGGAATATCGAATGAACCAACAGATACCCATGGCGGTTTCACAAAGTCCAACCGCACTACAGGGGAACGGACTGGTTTAATTCCACCGAAACCTTCAGGCACCTTGGGTGCCAATTACAGAAAAGGGAATGAGACATTACCCGGCGAGCCTTTCGAATCGGATGATCCCAATTCCCTTCAAATTGGAATGTTTGTGGAACACCAGCGATTCGGCAGGGGAAAGATCGTCGACCTGGAGGGGGATATGCCCGAGAAAAAAGCAAAAGTCTTCTTCGCAAATGCCGGTGAGAAGCAACTACTGTTAAAATTTGCCAAATTAAAGATTGTATCAGAATAGTCCTGTTAATCGGGTTTGATATGAACGGCTAATTGTATACCTTTGCCCGATAGAAACAAATAGCTCCAAAAAGAGCACTTAATTGAAATTCACGATGTTCAAAGATTACAACACCCAGCGCACCAAGATGAAGCTGCCGGAATATGGCAGGGCACTTCACAAGATGGTCGAACATGTTCTCAAGATTGAAGACCGTGAGGAGCGCAATCTTGCCGTAAAATCGATCATTGACATCATGGGGATGATGTATCCCTATCTGCGTGACATCAACGATTTCAAACACAAGCTTTGGGACCACATTGCCATTATGTCCGATTTCAAACTCGACATAGATTATCCCTATACTCCTCCCGTACCTGAAACTTTCACCGAAAAACCCAAGCATATTCCCTACAACCAGTCGGATATTCGTTTTCGCCACTATGGGAAGATCATGGAACAACTGATCGACAACATTGCCAAAATGGAAGATGAAAATCCGGCCAAAGAGGTGAATACTGAGCAGTTGGCCAATCAAATGAAGAAATCTTACCTGACCTGGAACAAGGATATGGTGGAAGATGAGAAGATATTTGACGATTTGAAGCTGATCTCAAGGGGCAGACTCAAGGTAAGGGAAGATTTGCACCTTCAGGAGGTGACAGATATCATCAAAATCCAGAAGAAAAAAGCGAAAGTTGGTGCCGGTCAAAACCGGAAACACAAGTAGCCCTCTCCTGATGTCATGGCAAGATTCATCATTGAAGGAGGGAATAGTCTTGTAGGAGAACTGACTCCCCAGGGTGCAAAGAATGAAGCCCTTCAGGTAATTTGTGCAACATTGCTTACCCCGCAAACCGTTACACTCTCCAATATTCCTGAAATCAGTGATGTGATCAAACTGATTGAGATTCTGCAAAGCATGGGGGTGGCTGTTGAAAGGCTCAAAAAGGGTACCTACACCTTTTGTGCCGGCGAAGTCGATGTAGAAACACTCAATTCCCCCAAATTTTTCCTACAAGCGGCAGCACTGCGCGGATCGATCATGATCATCGGACCCATGCTCGCCCGGTTTGGCAAAGGCACCATTCCGCAACCCGGAGGGGATAAAATCGGGCGACGCAGACTGGATACCCACTTCCGTGGATTCGAATCCCTGGGAGCCCAATTTATTTTTGATGCAGAAAATGCCCTTTTCAGGGTTGAAGCCAAAAAATTAAAAGGCTGCTATATCTTGTTGGATGAAGCCTCCGTAACCGGAACTGCAAACCTGATCATGGCAGCCGTCCTGGCAGAGGGAACCACCACCATCTACAATGCTGCCTGTGAGCCCTATGTCCAGCAGTTGTGCCATATGCTGATCCGTATGGGTGCCAGGATCGATGGGGTAGGCTCCAATTTACTGCACATCCATGGCGTAACCTCACTCAATGGCTGCACGCACCGGCTGCTACCGGATATGATTGAGGTTGGAAGCTTTATTGGATTGGCAGCCATGACCTCCTCTGACCTGCTGCTTAAAAATGTCGGTTACGAACAATTGGGCATCATTCCCGATTCCTTCCGCAAAATGGGCATAGAACTGATCAGGATGGGAGATGATATACGGATACCTGTACAGGAGCACTATGAGATAGACTCTTTCATCGATGGCTCTATCATGACCATTGCAGATGCACCCTGGCCCGGATTAACCCCTGATCTGCTCAGTATATTCCTGGTAGTTGCCACGCAGGCAAGGGGGAGTGTGCTGATCCACCAAAAAATGTTTGAAAGCCGTCTCTTCTTCGTAGACAGGCTGATCGACATGGGTTCCAAAATCATCCTTTGCGATCCTCACAGGGCCACCATCATTGGATTGGACCGTTCACATCCCCTGCGGGCAACCCGAATGACCTCCCCGGATATCCGTGCCGGCGTTGCGCTGCTGATTGCGGCCCTTTCAGCCAAAGGCACCTCTGTGATCGATAACATCGATCAAATCGACCGGGGATATGAGCACATCGATCTTCGGTTGAACGCCATCGGTGCTAAAATCAAAAGAGAATAACGTAGGTAAGGCTGTCAGTTTTTACCTTTTTTTGGTGCCAAAATGTCCGAAATGATTCCAATGGCAAGCTTTTTGAAGAAGTGAAATGTACTGAATTATTGATGTATGATGACAAGAAAAAAAGAAGACCACAAAAAAAACAGCAATGGAGCTGTGAAAGATCACGATAGGCATCAGGACCATTCTTCACAAAAGTCTGAAAATGAAACTCCTGTCGCCGAAGAAGATATCACTGAAGTAGTCGACAAAGAGCATGAACTGGAGACCAGGGTGGCTGAGCTTACGGCCGGTCTTGCTGCTGCAAACGACAAGTATCTCAGGCTGTCTGCCGAATTTGACAACTTTCGCAAACGCACCCTCAAGGAGAAGATGGATCTGATGAAGAATGCATCAGAATCAGTCATCGTTAATCTTTTGCCTGTTATGGATGATTTTGAGCGAGCCATGTATGCCATCGAAAATTCAGACAATCTGGAAACAACAAAAGAAGGCATACAATTGATATACAATAAATTCAAAGATTTTACCAGGCAAAATGGCGTCGTGGAAATGGAGGCCAAAGGGTTGGTGCTGGATACCGATCACCATGAAGCCATCACCAAGATTCCCGCTCCCACAGAGGAGTTAAAAGGTAAAATTGTTGAGGTAGTTCAGAAAGGCTACCTACTGAATGACAAAGTAATAAGATACGCCAAAGTAGTAATTGGTGAATAAATATCCAGCCTCCAACTGTTAAAAATTCAAGAATGTCAAAAAGAGATTATTACGAAGTGCTGGGTGTCTCCAAAAATGCAACTGCGGAGGAGATAAAAAAAGCCTACCGTCAGAAAGCCATTCAATTCCATCCGGATAAAAACCCGGGTGACAAAGCCTCTGAAGAAAAGTTCAAAGAGGCTGCGGAAGCTTACGAGATATTGAGCAGTCCGGAAAAGAAACAGCGATACGACCAGTTTGGCCATGCCGGTATGGGTAACCAGGGAGGCTTTGGGGGACAGCACATGACCATGGAGGATATCTTCTCTTCCTTTGGGGATATCTTTGGAGGTGGCGGTTTTGGATTTAGCGGATTTGGTGGAGGTGGTTCCCGCGGACAGCGGGTCAACCGGGGATCTAATCTTAGGATCAAAGTAACTTTGAATCTCAGTGAAGTAGCCAACGGTTGTGAGAAAAAACTAAAAGTCAAGAAATACATCGCCTGCGACACTTGTAACGGAAGTGGTGCAAAGGGAAGCGGAGGACATGCCACCTGCAGTACTTGCAAAGGCAGCGGACAGGTAACCAGAATCAGCAACTCCATCTTTGGACAGATCCAGCAGTCTTCCACCTGCCCAACCTGCAGTGGAGAAGGAAAGATCATTACCCAAAAGTGTGAAAAGTGTTATGGGGAGGGACTTGTTCAGGGAGAAGAGGTGGTAACTGTAAAAATTCCTGCAGGTGTCGGTGAAGGAATGCAACTTTCCGTAGGAGGCAAAGGCAACGCCGCCCGACGTGGTGGAGTTCCCGGAGATCTGCTCGTCCTGATTGCTGAAGAGGAGCATTCAGAACTCATTCGTGATGAAAACGACCTTATATACAACCTTTTCCTATCATTTCCTGATTTGGCACTGGGCCTCACTGCTGAGATTCCTACCATCGACGGAAAAGTCAAGGTGAAGATTGAAGCCGGCACCCAACCTGAAAAAATCCTGCGCCTCCGCGGAAAAGGAATTCCGGATGTAAACGGCTATGGGAAGGGCGACCTTTTGGTAAAAATACATGCCTGGGTTCCGCAGAAACTGACCTCAGAAGAGAGAAAACAGCTTGAAAAACTGCAACAATTACCTAATTTTCAAGTACCTGAAGAGACCAAAGAGCGAAATTTCTTCGACAGGGTAAAAGGGATGTTTGAATAATCCTTAATCCTCGAATTTTACAGGAAAAAATAAGTTTCAATTTTAAAAATCGACTAATTAATTGTTATATTCGTAAATTCATGTTTCAGCCAAATATGAAGTTTTAAACAGATACCAACAAAAGCGCAAACAATCGCACCATAATCTGCCATTAAGCCCCATAAGATGAAACGTTTTATGGGGCTTAATTTTTATCCAGTCGATGAATACGAATAGCATGACCGAACGGCGGCAAGACATAGCAACCATTCAACCATTGTAAAACTGATACATAAAACAATAAAGTTAAGAACCATTACCATTAAAATCTGATTGACCATGAAAAATTACCTGAAAGTCCTTTTTGCCTCCATGCTACTAATAGCTATGTGCCATACCAATGTGGATGCCCAGGGAGTCAAAGGGGTCTTTAACAAGACCAAGGATGCCATCAACAAAGCGACCAAGAAGGAGGTTTCCAAGACGACAGGAGGCAAAAGTGCCGCCTCTGAATCTCCTTCCGCAGGCCCTGCCAAGCCACTCGCACCAGAAGTAAAAAACTCAGTATCTGAGATTAGGGCAATGACCGGCTTAACCAAAGAGGCATTTCTGGCAAAAATGAAAAGCCAGGGTTTTGTTGAATCACAGGAGGAATTTGGAATGAATGGGACAGTTTACAAATCCAAATCCAAGGGATACCTGTTGGGAGTCGAATTCGGGACACGGGGCAATGCCGAATTTGTTCGCTCTGTTACCAAGGGAATTCCCAGCAAGGCTCCCAACTTTGGGACCATCAAAACCACCTTCCTGGATCTGGGCAAGCAATGCACCAGTCTCAAGGCAACCTACAGCGGAGGTTTTCTAAAAGCCATCAACAGCAAGAACAATGTAAAGAATGTACGCAATGCAGAGGAGCGAACCGCAAAATTTTTACCTGCTTTCAATACCATGATCAGTGCCAAAGAGGAAGGCGGGGCTGTAGACCAATATGCTGAAAAAGACTACGATTACATGATTAACTACACTTATGCCAAGGTAATGGGCTCCATTATCACCATTCAGGTAACCGACTTAACCATCGAAAGTATGTTTGGTTAATAGTATGTCTATACACTTACGGAGTAATTCAAGGTTACTTTGTCGGTATAAAAATTTACAGGTCTGGCAAACACATATCTCATTCGTAAATGACAGTATTTCATTTAACTAACTATTGAGAATGAATGTACCTATTTTGCTTAAATGCTGTTGAGATGCTGTTGCTATGCTTCTATGCCGTTAGCAAGGCATTCAACCAACTCCTTTTTCAATTCATCCACCAAGGTTTTTACGGATACGATTTCTGTGCATCGATAGGCATTTGCCCCGGCAAATACAAATGAATTGAGCAGTTTACCCTTGGATGCATCGCCCAAAACTTTGGCAATGCAATAGGGCGCGGTGCGGGGATTGCAGGATCTCAAACAGTGGTGCGGACACTTGAATGGAATGGTCTCTCCCCTGAAAACCCGTTGCGTAAACTCATTGCGGATCACCCTTCCCGGTAGGCCTACCGGACTGTTGATAATGGCAATGTCCTCTTTTTTGGCAGTAAGGTAGGCTTGCTTGAAATCATCGTGAACATCACATTCATCGGTGCATACAAATCTGGTTGCCATCTGAACACCAGAGGCCCCAATCTCCAGGAATCTGGCAATATCCTTTCCATCGTAGATCCCACCGGCAGCAATTACCGGAATTTTCTCCTCCAGGGTATCGACATAGGCTACAAGCTCCTTGACCAGCTCTTCCAGTGATTTTGCAGTGTTGTTGTTAATATCATCGTAAGAGAATCCCAGGTGACCTCCGGCCAGCGGTCCTTCGAGTACAACCGCATCAGGCACTTTGTTGTAGTTCTGCTTCCACTTTTTGTAAATGATGTTGAAAGCCCTGGCAGAGGAAACAATTGGAATCAGCTTAATATCAGATCCGGCTGTCTGCTTGGGAAGATCAAGCGGAAGACCGGAACCACTGATGATCATGTCCACTTTTTCCTCCACACAGATTCTTACCAGCTCCTCGTAATTGGAGAGAACCACCATTACATTTACCCCAATAACACCTTTGGATTGCGCACGTGCTTTCCGGATCACCGATCTTAGTGCATCGTTGTTGATGGAGACAAACTTTGAAGCCGACAGATTCTCATACTCCCCCAGTCCAACACTGGCAATGATACCAGCGCAACCCTCATTGGCTACGGCAGAAGCAAGGTTTGCTCCCGAAACACGTACACCCATTCCGCCCTGGATAATTGGGGGACAAATTTTCAGACCGCCAATCTCCAAAATCGGCATCACAGGATTTGACATGTTGTGATTTTAGTTAATAGTTGGCGAAATATCCATATAATATTTGAATATGCCAAATAACTGGAACTACCTTCTATCCAATACTTCTTGCTTCAAAACGGTTACAACGAATATTTACAACACTTTGTTATCCCTGCCAACCGATTGAAAAACAATTTTAATCCATTTTCTCCAACTCCTCGATGTCGTAGCCATGTTCCTCAACAAACCGCTCCAGCACGGCAAAAGCCGTTTTCAGATATCCCATTTCGGTACCAAAATCACTGTTAAACATTCCTGATCCACCCGCACTGCCCATGATATCGACTAAAATGTATTCCTCCTGTCTCTTGGCAATGACCATATTCAGTTGCGTAGAGGTGCTTCGCAAATGATACTCCTCTTGAGCCAAAACTGACATATCACGACCATGGTTCTCATAATCAAATGGGAGATGGTCAGCCAGGTAATTGACCAACTGATCCAAGTCTGTTGAAATTAGTTTGTACTTTAGAATTTCCATATTCTCAAAATTAACAATTTTGGAATCAACCATGCTGACAATAAATCCCGGCAAAAAAATCCATGTTTAAGCCTACTGAAAAATGAACCCGCTATTCTATAGCCAATGAATTGATTTACCTTTTTCTGAATACAACAATCTTATCATGAATAGCCGTCATATGGAGAATAAATCCCTCCTTGTCTTTTGGAGAGATCATGATCCAATCCCTTTCGTTGTAATAGATGGCCAGCCGGTCAAGCGAGGTAGCCGGCGCACTCAAAGGATTATTGGTCTCAACTATTTTAGAGACCTTTTCGATTGCAATTGTTTTGTCAACCATGAATCCGCTTTTGACAATCAACTGATTGCCTTCGATCAGGTAATAAGTAGTCCGAAATACATAAACTATAAATCCTGCAACAATAATAATGATAATAAGTCCCGGCCAGGCTCCGGTTAGTCCCATTGCCAAAGTTGCTATACCCAGCACTGCTGCTATAAAAAAGGTGATGCCAAAACCGATCTTTGAATTGTATCTTTTCATTTCATTATGAGCCTTTTAAGTAACAGTTTTGAAAACAACTATTAACTTAAGTTCAATTACTGCACAATATACCTCCCTCTCCCACTCCCTACCAGATTGTCAACCGACACTCCATTGACGGTGATTACCACCGGCCCGGTATGCTTCAGGTTGGGGATTTTGATTTTTACAGGATCTTTCCCGCCAAAATAGAGTTCAGACTGCCAAAAGATCGTTGCACGGTTTTGTAGCAGTGGATTATAGGCAAGCTCAACCTTGGTCGGATTATAAAATTCTACCTCCGGACGGTAAATGCTGATTGGAACCATCATCTTGTCACTGCTGTTCTGTGCCATCCATTTGGTCCGATTTTTAACCAGGTTCGGATTGGAACTACGGGTGTTGACAAAGATCACCCCTCCCTGGGCCACTTCGCCATACCTGATAAACCCATTTTTACTTTCAAGAATGGTCAGTGAAGTGATCTCAGCCGGTGGAATCGTATTGACCCTCGGCCAACCCTGGTCGATGATTGGCATTCCATCCAGCACGATGAGCGCAGGAATGGGGCCCTTTAAAATTGATCGGGTAGATTTCAGGTAGATAAAATTTGGCGTAATCATAAATGGATAGGTAATTTTACGAATGGCATCCTCCAGGGTAGAGGACGACCAAAGCTGCTCGTAATCAAGACTTTTTACATTGTTTGCCTGGTACATTTTTTCGTACTCATCGTGATAGATCCGCTCGCTCTGGTGCCCAATCACGGTTACCTCAGCAATCTCAATGGTCTTCTCTTCCATGGCAACGTGCTGTTCCGGAGTTTCAGCAATTTGCGATAAACTTGAAAGCAATGGTTGCCTGACAAACAATTTTTCACTTTTGACGAATTGTTCATTGTAAGGAATGGCGAACATGGCACCGGTTGCCTTGTTCTTACTCATTACATCTGGCATGATAATCACTGAACGGGTTGCTTCTGAGAGTGAATCCAACGGTAGTGATATTTCCCCAAGATTGTCAGTTACCAACTGCCTTTTGGCTACATCTTCCAGTGAAATTAAATCAAGACTTTGACCTTCACGCTTCTTTTTGTTGGCATAAAGCACCCTTAGCTTTAAAAGGTCATAATTGACCATTCTTGTGGTATCTGACTTAAGCTCTTTCAAATTCCAATTAATCTTGGTCCACCCATAGATCATCAGCAGCAGATCCCGTTCTGCCTCAGTAAGATTTTCCACTCCTCTTGCAAGCACCGCCGATGGCAGGTTGCCTGGGAAACTGGGGTGATAGAGATAAGTATATTCAATCCCGGGGGCAAACAGATTGGAGGCAATTCCCCCAATAGAATCTGTAACCGCGATCGAAAAGAAGCCCTCAGATGGCTTGCCGGCACCATCGGTTACAAGGATTTCCAGTTCTGTCTCCTGACTCGGGGGGGCGATTGCCTTATCGGGAAGAATGTTAAAATGGAGCCGTTTTTCAGGATTGATAAAAACCAGACGCTCCGCTACAGGTTTAAGCTCCTTGTCAAAAAGGGTGATATTGGCTACCCCGCACGGGAGAGTTCCCGTCTCTACCACGAATTGCTGTTTCCTGTCCAGCTTGAAATCCCGGGAGAAGAACTGAACCATGTTCAGGCTCCCTGAAACAGAGACATTTTCACTGCCATAGATATTTGACTGTATCTCCACTGCAAACGCATTGTTTCCGGCAGGTTTCACGCTCAGGGTTATCCCCGAAAGGCTTGGATCAGGCAATGGCCAAATTTTATTGGTTCCGGCTCCCCTGGTAACCTCTACATAAAGACCCGGTCTTGCCAAACAGCGAAAACTGCCAGGTCCGAAGGTGTCGGATTGGATGGTATCCAGAATGGTTCCGGCACTATTTTTCAGCAGGCCTTCGATGGCGACCGGATCTCCTTTGGGATTGGTCGCATTGAAGCCGACCCGCTGTTCAACACCCTGTACAAAAGTCCCGCCTTCGGGCAAAAATCGCAGGTCTATTTGCAGATCTCCGGACGGCTGGATGGTATCCCTTGCAATGGCTACTTTTTTACTGTTTAATCCTTTTACGTAGAGATCCAATTGAAAAGCTTCCAAAGGATCGCCATTCTGCATTTGACTGGTGAAGGCAGAAAAATGGTATTTACCCACCGCAGCATCTACAGGAATTGGAATCCAACCGGATACGGTTGCATTGTTGATTTTAAACCTTGAACTATCCACCAGCACTTTTTTCTCATTGGATAGAAAAGTGTACATGGAATTGCTTTTTGCTTCAAAATTCCCAGTGAACCGGTCTCTGATGTAGGCTTGGAAAAAGAGAGTATCTCCTGGTTTGTAAATATTTCTATCGAGATGCACAAAGAGATGATCCCGGCAGGAAGCCTTTTGCCGGTCTGACAAAAATTGTTCAACCGAAGAAATGGTCAAGACAGGTTCGCTTTTTTGTACGGAAATCACCGGTGTTACCTTGTTTCCATTGGGGGAAAAATCAAAAGGCAACATATCCGCAACCCGCTCATTCGCCATTGCTCCGTTCCAGGTAACGTTGTATGGGTTAGGGAAAAACCCATTTGGATAGACAGTCAGGGTGTCTGAAAAATCCAATGTCGTTTTAAACCGCTGGATTTGAAATCCGAAAAGGCCGGAATAGAGTTCCTCCTTGGTATCCAAATAGCTAACAATGATTGGTTTGGCTGAAAATAGGGTCATAAATTTGGCATTTCTTGTCAACCGCAGGTTCTCTTCCCGAATTGGAATAGTTCTCACTGTGTCTTTTCCTGTCGGATTCACTTCGCACTGGAAGAGTTGAAAATTTTCTCGCCCCAGTGAATCCAGGTAAATCGATCTTAGAAAATGGGTGCGTGAGCCAAAGTAGGCAGCCAGCCTATTCCGCTCCCATTTTTTTGTGAATTTCACATTGCCGGTCAGTGGAACGAAATAGTTGCTGCCGGTATAATTCAGCAGACCTTTTTGTTCATTGTAGGTAAAATCAGTAAGGTCATAAACAATGGTGTAACCCAGTCCTCTGTTCTCAATTCGGAGGGATTTCCGGGAGTATCCCCGCAACTGCTGGGATCCGGTCTCCCTATACAGGTACAGGTCCTCCGGATTTAGGATTTTACAATTCAAGGCATTGACCGTCTCACCAAGAAACAGTTTGTTAAAGAGTGTAAGATTCTGTTCCCTGCTCCTATCTTTGGATTTTACCGTTATTTCCTCCAGCATAACAGGGCTTTCCGCCATCTTTATGTTGACAACCTGCAACTTGCCTTCAGCAGTTATTCGTCTGGAAGCAGACTTGTATCCGATGAATGAGGAGATCAATTCATATTCACCCTCCTGCGGGATGTTCAGCGTATAGGATCCGTCGCTCCCAGACATGGTACCAATGGTGGTCTTCGATAGATAGACTGCTGCAAATGGAATTGGTACATTGGAGAAATCGGTTACAGAACCCTTTACAGTAGTCTGTGCAGGTAAAACTTGACAAATGATTACCGAGAATACTAGGATCAAACAAAGGCGTATCATTCCAAAAAAATAAGGGATTGGCGTAAATCTTGATTTTTTAAATGTACCGCTTTATTCCGAAATAGCTGAAATCCCTATTCGCAAATTGTTAGTTTTTTCATAAAACAGACGCTACTCTCGACATTTTCGTAGGGTCCGTAATTCTGGATGACCTGGTATCCGTTTTTTTGGTACAAACGAATCGCTTCCGGTTGTTTGATACCTGTCTCCAGCAGGCATGCTTCAAAGCCTAATTCCATGATCCACTTTTCCAACGCTTTGAGGATGGCAGATGCAATTCCACATCCGCGTCGGTCCGGCAAAACATACATCCGTTTGATCTCCATCATCTCAGTAGAATACGCTTTAATGGCCCCGCAAGCGATGGGTGTTTCATCCTTGTCATAGGCTACGACAACATATTTAATTCGGTCTATCTTGTTAAACTGACTGTAAAACGGGTGATCCTCCCCATCCCTGATTTTCAAATCAGCGTCAAGTTCGGCAACAAGGTGGTGAAAGTCAGGATTGTCCGAATTGGATCGATTCAAAGTTATCATACAGTCTTATACTCTCGTTTCCAGTGAATCCCTCGAAAACACCAGTGTTTTGTCCAGCGTATTCTGGGCCAGTATCTGAATGTAAACCACTCCCCTTAATGCATATTCAGTCTCTTTTTTAAACACAATTGGCAGGTTTCTTTGTGAATCGCTTCTCAAAAATAGAAAAATTCAGTAGAAATATAATTTAATTAAGACCCTTTAGTCCTTTATTCAAGATCTGATCCATTTGTCCTGGAAATTTCAACTTAGATAGCGCGAAAATGAATTATTTCATGGCTATAAAAACAATTATTTACGGACCAAAAAACCATAAATCGTGCCGCAAAAAACTTAGCTAACGATCGCCTTGGCCTGCTTTATTTTCGGACTCAAAACAGGATTATCATTGAAAAAACAATTGACCAGAGTGACTAAAATGACGAAAGTCAGGCAAGTTATGGTTAAAAGCAAATCAGGCTCGCAGCAATATACTTTAGTCACTTTAGCTCACTATAGTCACTTTAGTCACTTGCTTTGGTAACAAATAATTCACATTTACACTTCATACCTATCATTTTTTTACCTATCATTGCAGAAAGATTATAAAATGAAATCGATCAACCTTCCTACCGGCCATCACCATCTCTTGCCATAAGGTAAGCTGGAGTTGATCATTCTAAAAATATAGAACAATTCATTGGCAGGCTTACCACGAAAAGGTAAGCCTGCTCTTATTTTAAATTACATGGAAACAACCTTGCGCATTGCCATACAGACCAAAGGGCGATTAAATGAAGAGTCTCTTCTGCTCCTCGAAGAGACAGGAATAAAACTGATTGACGGGAAAAGGAGACTCATCTCCTCTGCAAAAAATTTCCCATTGGAGGTATTGTACCTGCGGGATGACGATATTCCACAGTGTGTCGCGGATGGTGTAGCCGATGTTGGGATCGTTGGTAAAAACGAGATGGAGGAACAGAAAAAACTGGTAGAGGTGATCAAATACCTCGGCTTCAGCAAATGCCGTCTATCCCTGGCAATACCCAAAGACCTGGCCTATCCAGGAGTGCAATGGTTCGAAGGCAAAAAAATAGCCACCTCCTACCCAGCAATCCTGAAGGAGTACCTGAATCAAAACAACATCCATTCGGATATTCACTTTATTGCAGGATCTGTGGAGATTGCACCCGGAATTGGATTGTCAGATGCCATTTTTGACATCGTAAGTTCAGGAAGCACTTTGGTCAGCAACCGTTTGAAGGAGGTTGAAGTGGTGATGAAATCTGAGGCAGTGATGATCGCTGATCCTGCGCTCTCCAAGGAAAAACAAGCCATTCTGGATGAGTTGATCTTCCGGATTGAATCGGTAGAAAACGGCAAAGGGAAAAAATACATTCTACTCAATGCCCCCAACGAAAAGATGGAGCAGATCATCAAGGTGCTCCCCGGCATGACCTCCCCTACCCTGATGCCGCTGGCCAAACCAGGCTGGAGCTCCCTTCACTCGGTCATCACCGAATCTGAATTCTGGGAGGTGATCGGCAACCTGAAAAGGAACGGGGCGGAGGGAATTCTGGTTTTGCCCATCGAGAAAATTATTTTTTAACCAGGCATTATGAAAGTCTTCCGATACCCCCCCCAAGAAAGTTGGAACTCACTAATTGTCAGGGCTACCACTGATTATTCTGACAAACAGGCGGTAGTGGAGGAGGTCATGCAGGCCATTCGTAAGCGGGGAGATGAAGCCGTCAGGGAGTTTACTTCCAAATTCGACAAAACCCAGCCCGAACAGCTTCAGGTTACCGAAACTGATCTGGCACAAGCTGAATCCAAAATCTCACCTGCCCTGGCCCAGGCTATCGTTTCAGCGGCTACCAACATACGGACTTTTCACGAGGGGCAACAAACAGCTGTCAAGGTCATTGAGACCTATCCGGGAGTAAGATGCTGGCAAAAAAGTGTAGCCATCGACAAAGTAGGTTTGTACATTCCCGGTGGTTCCGCTCCCCTCTTCTCCACGGTACTAATGCTTGCCTTACCGGCGATGATAGCGGGTTGCAGGGAGGTTATCCTCTGTTCTCCTCCCAACGCTGAGGGGAAGGTTCATCCGGCGATTCTCTTTGCCGCCAACCTTTGCAAAGTAACCAAAGTATTCAAAATTGGCGGAATTCAGGCCATCGGGGCCATGGCCTATGGAACTGAATCTGTTCCAAAAGTAGACAAGATATTTGGCCCGGGGAACGCATGGGTAACTGCTGCCAAACAATATGTTTCCCTCAACACCTGTGCGATAGATATGCCGGCAGGTCCTTCTGAATTGGCGGTAGTTGCCGATCGATCAGCCAATCCTGCTTTTGTGGCCTCCGATCTGCTTTCTCAAGCCGAACATGGGCCTGATAGCCAGGTGCTATTTCTCACCACAGAAGCCACTTTGATCGAAAGAGTCTCGGAAGAACTGGCGAAACAGCTGGAACAACTTCCCCGCAAGGAGACAGCTGCTGCCGCCCTCTCCAACAGCCGGATGGTACTGCTCAGTTCCATGGAAGTGGTGATGGAGCTGATCAACCTCTACGCTCCCGAACACCTGATCCTTCAGACTGAAAATGCGCCCCAACTGGCAGAACATGTCAGGAATGCAGGCTCCGTCTTCATCGGCCACTATACCCCGGAAAGTGCGGGAGATTACGCTTCAGGTACCAACCACACCCTGCCCACCAATGGCTGGGCTCGAGCAGTAAGCGGCCTCAACCTGGAGAGTTTTTGCAAGAAAATTACCTACCAGGAAATCTCAGAAGCTGGTCTGCAGCAACTGGGGCCGGTTATCGAAACCATGGCAGAAGCGGAACTACTGCAAGCTCACAGGAATGCCGTCACCATCAGAATCAAAAAATAATGTGGAAATGTGGAAATGTGGAAATATGAAAATTAAAAAGAGCAGATGCAAGAATCAAGTAAATATTTCAACTTAAAACCTAGTAAATCAACGCAATGGCGTTCTTAATTTCCAAATTTTCACATTTCCAAATTTTCACATTTCCACATTTCCACATTTCCCAATTATAATTATGACAAAGCATGAATTTTAATCTACAAAATATTACCAGAAAGAACATTAGCAGTCTGCAGCCCTATTCCAGTGCCAGGGATGAATTCACAGGGGAAGCCTCTGTTTTCCTGGATGCCAACGAAAATCCCTTCAACGCACCCTGGAACCGCTATCCTGATCCACGACAGCTGGAATTGAAGATTAGACTCAGCCAACTCAAAGGTGTTTCAACCCCCTCCATCTTTCTGGGCAATGGCAGCGATGAACCGATCGACTTGCTATTCAGGGCTTTTTGCGAACCAGGCATTGACAATGTTGTGGCCATCTCACCCACCTACGGCATGTACCGTGTCGCAGCCGACATCAACAACATTTCCTACCGGGAGGTACTTCTGGAAGAAGATTTCAGTCTGAATGCCGGAAAAGTACTGGCAGCCACAGACTCAAATTCCAAAATGATCTTTCTTTGCTCCCCAAATAATCCTACCGGGAATGCACTGGATCAGACTGAAGCCGTTCGGATCGTGACTGAATTCAATGGATTGGTGGTATTGGACGAAGCCTATATCGACTTTTGTCCGGAAAAATCATTGATCAACGTTTTAAACCAATTCCCCAACCTGGTATTGTTGCAGACCCTCTCCAAAGCCTGGGGATTGGCCGGAATCCGCCTTGGAATGGCATTTGCCTCTCCAGAAATCATCTCCATTCTCAGCAAAATCAAATACCCCTACAACATCAATCTCCTCACACAGGAAAAGGCAGTCGAAATGCTTCAATTCCCCGATCAGAAAGAGAGTTGGGTCGAAACCATCCTCCTGCAAAAAAAGAAACTTATCACTGAACTTTCCAAATTACCAGTTGTTCTAAAGATATATCCCAGTGATGCCAATTTTATCCTGGTCCAAACAACATCCGCCAAAAAAATCTACCTGGCACTGGTCGACAGACAGATCATAGTCCGTGACCGATCGAAAGTGGCCCTCTGTGGCGAAGCACTTCGTATTACTGTTGGCACTGAGGGTGAAAACCAACTACTGATAGAAGCCCTGAAAGAAATTGGAAATTGGAAAATGTGAAAATGTGATGATTCGACAATTCGACAATTGGTGTGATGGAAAAATTGTTATGATAAATAGAAATAGCAGATTATCATTAATTTCCACCTTACTGATACACCAATCATTGTCGAATTGTCAAAGTAGCAAATTGTCGAATTAAACAACTCTTAACTGAATGAAAAAGGTCCTCTTTATTGACCGCGACGGCACCTTAATCGTCGAACCACCTGAAGATTTCCAGGTAGACAATCTTGAGAAACTGGAGTATCTGCCCGGAGTCTTCAGAAACCTTCATGCGATCGCCAAGAACCTTGATTACGAATTGGTGATGGTCTCCAACCAGGATGGCATGGGGACAGAATCTTATCCTGAAGAGGCTTTTCACCTGGTGCAGGGCAAAGTTCTCAAAGCCTTTGAGAATGAGGGTATCTCCTTTAAACGCATCTTCATCGACTGCTCTTTCCCGGAAGATATGGCACCAACAAGAAAACCTGAAATCGGTCTCTTGCAGGAATACCTGGATGGATCCTACGATCTGGCCAATTCATTCGTCATTGGTGACCGCCTGACCGATGTACAGATGGCCAAAAACCTGGGCTCCAAGGCAATATATTTTGCTCCTGAAACGCGTGCCGATGATCTGATCGATAGCAACCTCTCTGCCTCCTGTGCAATGGTCTCAGAGAGTTGGGAGGAGATTTTTATTTTTCTTACCGAAATTGAACGTAAAGCATCTGTCAAAAGGGAGACCAAGGAGACCAACATCTTTGTGGAAATTAACCTGGCCGGCAGTGGCATTGGCAGGATTTCGACCGGACTTCACTTTTTCGACCATATGTTGCAACAAATATCAACCCACTCCGGCTGCGACCTCACTGTTCAGGTAATTGGTGACCTGCAGGTGGATGAACACCATACCGTCGAAGATACTGCCATAGCGCTGGGTGAGGTAGTCCTGAAAGCGTTGGGCAACAAAAGAGGCATCGAGCGATATGGCTATTGTCTGCCAATGGACGATTGTCTGGCCCAGGTGGCACTCGACTTCGGTGGACGTCCCTGGCTGGTATGGGAGGCGGAATTTCAGCGTGAGTATGTCGGAGATGTGCCCACTGAACTTTTCCACCACTTCTTCAAATCATTTTCGGATGCTGCCCGCTGTAACCTGAATATCTGGGCCGAAGGGACCAACGAACACCACAAGATAGAGGGGATCTTCAAGGCTTTTGCCCGATCCATCAAGATGGCAATCAGGAAGGATCCTTTCCAGGATTCGCTTCCAAGTTCAAAGGGAACACTGTAAATGAAAGACTTAGGGACTGGGAGACTAAGGGACATGGAGATCCCGACTCCTTAAATCTAAAATCGAAAATCTTTAAAATATGTATACACCTTCGACCAAAGAAACCGCGATCCTCTTGATCCACTGTCCGGACCAAAAAGGAATCCTTGCTGCTGTTACCCAATTCCTGAACGAAAACAAGGGCAATATCATCTACCTTGATCAGAATGTAGACCGGGCCGAATCGATCTTTTTCATGAGGGTTGAGTGGGAACTCGACCTTTTTGCCATCCCCAAGGAGAAGATTGCGGAATATTTCGAAACGCTCTTTGCCAAAAAATTCAACCTGCAGTTTACCTTGCATTTCTCCAATGAGCGACCAAGGATGGCGCTCTTCGTCTCAAAAATGTCACATTGCATGTTCGATATCCTTGCAAGATACATGGCGGCAGAGTGGGTTGTGGATATTCCTGTCATTGTCAGTAACCACAATGACCTGAAACCAATTGCAGAACGCTTTGGAATAGAGTTTTACTGCTTCCCCAAAAATGGTGCCAACAAGGAGGAACAAGAGATCAAGGAGATCACACTCCTGAAGGAGAAAAAGATAGATTTGATTGTCCTGGGGCGCTACATGCAGGTTTTAAGCGACAAATTTGTCTCCAACTTCCCCAACCAGATCATCAACATCCACCACTCCTTCCTGCCGGCCTTTGCCGGAGCAAAACCCTACCATGCGGCACATGAACGCGGGGTAAAGATCATTGGTGCCACCAGCCATTACGTGACCGCAGACCTGGATGCCGGTCCAATTATTGCCCAGGATGTTGTGCGAATCTCACATGTCGACAGCATTGAGAGCCTCGTCCGCAAAGGCCGTGACCTCGAAAAAATCGTCCTCAGTGAAGCAGTCTACAAACATCTCCAACGCAAGATCCTGGTCTTCAACAACCGAACGATCATATTTAATTGAAAAATTACGAATTACATGAAAAGAAAAGTTCTTTTGGGAATCCTCTTCGTTGCCCTGTTTCTCTCTTCTCCGTTTCTCCTCTTACACGCTTCTTTCGCCCAAAACCCCGTAAAGGAGGTCCCCGCGGAATATGGCTATATCGTTAAATTGGGAGACCAGGTACCTGCATTCTCAACGACCCTGATCAATGGGAAGACTGTTTCTTCAGCCGATTTCAAAGGCAAAGTGGTGATGTTGCAATTTACCGCCAGCTGGTGCAGCGTCTGCCGGAAAGAGATGCCCTTCATTGAAAGGGATATCTGGCAAAAACACAAGAACAACAGGAACTTTCTCCTGATAGGGGTGGATCTGGACGAACCACTCGAAAAAGTGAAAAAATTTCAGGAGGATATCAAAGTGACCTACCCGCTGGCACTCGATCCAGGTGGCAGCATCTTCAACCTGTTTGCAGAGAAGAAGGCTGGCGTAACCCGTAACATTATCGTAGATAAGAACGGCAAGATCGTGTGTCTGACACGCCTTTACAAGGAAGAGGAGTTTGCAGAGATGGTCAAGGTCATCGACAATTTACTCAAATAACAATCTTAAAAAAAAGGTTTGAAATGTTTTTTTTGTTTGAAGTGTTTGAAAAGTTATTGCTATCAATAAATTTATTCAGCTAACAGATTGATATTAAGCATTAACCCTTTAACCATTTTAAACCCTTCAAACATTTCAAACAATAAATTTCAGTCATGAAAGTTGCCATCATCAAATACAACGCAGGGAATATACAATCGGTGGATTATGCCTTGAAAAGGCTCGGGGTGGAGGCCTCGGTGACTGCAGACCCTGCAGAAATCAGGTCAGCCGACAGGGTCATCTTTCCGGGAGTCGGAGAAGCTTCTACCACCATGGCATATCTGAAAAATCACCGGCTCGACCAACTGATTGCTGAACTTAAACAGCCTGTTCTAGGCATTTGTCTGGGTCTGCAGCTGATGTGCCGTCATTCAGAGGAGGGGGATGTAACCTGCCTGGGTATTTTTGAGGAGACCATAAAAAAATTCAAATTGCAACAGGATCTTTTGCCGGCCATGAAGGTTCCTCATATGGGGTGGAATACCATTTCCAATCTGAAGAGTAACCTGTTCGACCAAACCCTGGAAGATCAGTATTGCTACTTTGTGCACTCCTACTATGCCACTGTAGGGAAAGACACTGCTGCTCTGTGCAGTTATCCTTCCCCCTTCAGCGCAGCCCTTCAAAGAGACAATTTTTATGCAGTACAGTTTCACCCGGAAAAAAGCGGCAAAGTCGGAGCCCGGATCCTCGAGAATTTCCTTCAACTATCTTTTCAACCATGAGCATCGAAATTATACCCGCCATTGACATCATCGATGGAAAATGTGTCAGACTTAGCCAAGGCGACTACAGCAGGAAAACAATCTACAATGAGGATCCGCTCGAAGTAGCCAAAATGTTCGAGGCATATGGTCTTCAGCGCCTGCACCTGGTCGACCTTGATGGTGCCAAAGCGCACCACATTGTCAACCATAAGGTACTGGAAAATATTGCGCTTCACACTACCCTTACCATCGACTTTGGCGGTGGATTGAAGAGTGACAGAGACCTGGATATTGCCTTTGAAGCCGGTGCAGACATGATCACCGGTGGAAGTGTGGCTGTCAAAACACCCGCAGTCATGCGGAAATGGATCGAGACCTATGGCTCGGATCGGATCATCCTTGGCGCCGATGCTGCCGACCGGAAAATAGCCGTTAGCGGCTGGACCGAAGAGACCGGACTCGACATCTTCACCTTTATCCAGCAGTGGATGACGAAGGGAATTGACCAGGTTATCAGTACCGACATCAGCAGGGACGGCATGCTCACAGGTCCCTCCCTCGAACTCTACCAAGAGATATTGCAAAACAATCCCGGGATCTTTTTGATTGCCAGCGGTGGAGTGGGATCACTTCAGGATATTCTCGACCTGGAAAAGATTGGCATTCCTGCTGTTATCGTTGGCAAGGCCATCTACGAAGGGAAGGTTACCCTCGAAGAGTTAGGCCGAATCAACACCATTCATCTTCCTTAAATTGGTTCAATCATGTTAAGCAAAAGAATCATACCCTGCCTCGACATCCGAAACGGTCAAACCGTCAAGGGAATCAACTTTGTCAATATCCGCGAAGTAGGAGACCCTGTCGAATTGGGCAGGCAATATTCGGAACAGGGCGCCGACGAACTGGTCTTCCTGGATATCACTGCTACCCACGAAGGAAGAAAGACCTTCGTGGAACTGGTGAAACGGATTGCCTTCAACCTCAACATTCCATTTACGGTAGGTGGTGGCATCAGTGAGCTAAAAGATGCAGATGCATTGCTCTCCGCCGGGGCGGATAAAATCTCCATCAACTCATCTGCCATCAAAAACCCACGGCTCATCGACGACCTGGCACTTCATTTTGGAAGTCAGTTTGTGGTAGTTGCCATCGATGCAAAAGAGGAGAACAACCACTGGGAAGCCACCATGCATGGAGGTAGAATTCCTACCGGGAAGGAGCTCTTCTCCTGGGCCAAAGAGGCTGAAAACCGCGGTGCCGGGGAGATACTCTTTACCTCCATGAACCACGACGGCACCAAAAATGGCTTTGCCAACGAAGCATTGGCACATCTCTCTGAACTGCTGACTATTCCCTTGATTGCATCAGGTGGAGCAGGCACCATGGAGCACTTTTCCGAAATGTTCACACTTGGCAAGGCGGATGCAGGACTGGCTGCCAGTATTTTCCACTTCGGAGAGATCGCCATTCCGGATTTAAAAAGTTATCTTCGCAATGCCGGGATTTGTGTCAGGTAATGGTTGAACAGTAAGAAAAGAGCAACACAGGTACAGACTGAGGGACTTAGGGACTTAGGGACTGAGGGACCTGAAGGCCATAAGCCTACTTAGTGTTAAGTATCTCTCTTTCAAACAATTTGTAATTTGTAATTCGTAATTTATTTTCGATGTATATCAATTTCAACAAAGAGTCAACAGGTCTGATACCGGCCATTATCCAGGATCAGCACACCAACAAGGTGCTCATGCTGGGGTTTATGAACGAAGAGGCCTACAACAAAACTGTTCTGGACGGCCACGTAACTTTTTACAGCCGTACCCGGAAACGCCTGTGGACCAAGGGAGAAGAATCCGGAAATTTTTTAAAAGTGGTGTCTGTCAGCTCCGATTGTGACCAGGATTCCCTGTTGATCAAGGTAATCCCGGTAGGGCCGGTTTGTCATACCGGGGCCGATACATGCTGGGAAGAGGCCAATCCCAAAGACGACTTCTATTTTCTGAAAACTTTGCAGGATTTTATTGCAAAAAGGAAAAAGGAGATGCCGGAGGGTTCCTATACCACCTCCCTGTTTGAGTCGGGCACTGCAAAAATTGCCCAAAAAGTGGGGGAAGAAGCAGTCGAGACGGTCATTGAAGCCATGGCCAACAACGACGAACGCCTTTTGTATGAAGCCTCAGATTTGCTCTACCATTTGATGGTATTGCTTTCACACAAGGGATACTCAATCTCCGATCTTGCCACGGAGTTGAAGAAGCGACACAAATAAGAATGACGGAGAGACGGAGGGACTTGGAGATAGAGTGGCTAAAAAAGATAAAATAGGTTTAAAACAGTAATAATAAAACAGGATGCATCGAATTTCCTTTTTACTCCTAATGCTTTTTTCTGTAGTTGTCTTATCAAAGGCAACTGATTCGGCAATTTCCTCTGCGGATAGGGCATTGATTCAGCGCAAGCTGGACACTTTCTCCAAAGATCGTGCCCTGCCCATTGGGGATCTGGTACTTAGAATCGGACTTGATTTCCTGAATACTCCTTATGTAGCAAAAACATTGGATAGGACAAAAGAGGAGAAGTTGGTTATCAATCTTCATGAGCTCGACTGCACCACTTTTGCCGAGAATTGCCTGGCTCTTGCCAGAACGATCAAGAGCGACAATGCAAATCTGGCCACATTTTGTACAGAGCTGGAAGGTATTCGTTACCGTGGGGGAGTTTTGGACGGTTATGCCAGCAGGCTCCACTACTTCAGCGAATGGATCTCCGACAATGAATCCCGAAACCATGTACAATCCATGGCTGCCCAAATGGGCGGAAAAGTTCTTCCTGTTACACTCAACTTCATGAGCAACCACCCCAAAGAGTATCCTCAACTGATCAATGATCCGGCTTCTACCGCGAAAATTAAGGCAATGGAGGAGAAAGTCTCTGCCCAAAAATTCTTCTACATCCCTTCAACCCAATTTGAATCCATTGAAAATCTGGTCAAGGATGGTGATATTGTTACACTTACGACCTCAATCCCAGGCATTGATGTTTCACATGTGGGCATTCTACTCAAGAAAGAGGGGCGCATTTATCTGCTTCATGCCTCCTCCTCCATCATGAAGGTGGTTGTCAGTACTGAACCTTTTGCGCAATACCTCACCAAAAGTAAGAAAACTACCGGAGTGATGATTGCCCGGCCGGTATTGTGACGGCCGAAAGGGAAAGACGAAAAGACAGAGGCACAGCGAGACGAGCGGTCAAGCCAAATGGAAATAGGGTCAATCATTGAGCGAAGCCGAAGGGATGCTCAATCGTCTGAAAGGTTAACTATCAAGTCGCGGTCCCTGAGCGAAGCCGAAGGGATGCTCAATCGTCTGTAACGTTAACTATCAAGTCGCGGTCCCTGAGCGAAGCCGAAGGGATGCTCAATCGTCTGTAACGTTAACTATCAAGTCGCGGTCCCTGAGCGAAGCCGAAGGGA
>CAMCBW010000050.1 GCA_945873105.1 Tangfeifania diversioriginum | reverse complement strand
CAGGACTCGAACAGGCAGCGTGGAGAACGGCCAGGGTCCGCTGCAATTCACGAATCTTTCCATTTATGATACCCGCGGAAACCTGGTCTCTTCCCTTGTCAGTCAAATGATGTATCCGGGTACGTATGAAGTGACGTGGGATGTATCCGTCCACCCTGCTGGCCTCTATATTTGCAGACTTCGCAATGGTGCCCAAACAGCTGTTTGCAAGGTGATCATCACCAAATAAAGAATCTAAAAAACAGATGTCAAAAGATTCCAATCTGCAACACGATTATTTGCCTTTTCCTGGTATTAATTGCACCCTGCCCTAGAATGGTTTAAAATATTATAGTAGTTTAGCGATTGTCCTGAATTTCTAACCAACAATTGATAATTGCACAATGACCAGAAACATATTCTTTACAGTATGGATGGCCTTGTCATTAACGACATTTCAAAACGATCAGGCCAAAGGCATGGACCCTTTTAACAACGGCAGCAACAAGCGGAACCAGCTGGTGGTGATCAGTGACCTGCACATGGGGGCGGATCTCTCTTATGCTGAACTCAATAAAAATGCCACACTGCTTGAGAAATTCCTTAAAAACATCAGGTCATCCACTAACGTCAGGGAACTGGTGATAGGCGGAGATTTGCTGGATGAGTGGTTTGTACCTGCCGACGTGAACACATACAATGGGAAGGATCAGCGGGATTTTGTGAAGCGGCTTGCCACCTCCAACCATGGCATTCTGGAAGCATTCAACAACATCATCAAAGAGGGGAAAATCAAGCTGACTTATGTTCCCGGTAACCATGACATTACTTTGACTCCCGAAAATGTTGGGTTTTTGTTTCCGGGTATCAGTCAGGCAAGGGATAAGGAGTTGGGACTTGGGACCTATTCACCGCAATATCTGCCACAACTGGCAATCGAACATGGTCACAGGTACAACTTCTTCTGTGCACCGGACATGCTATCCAACCAGGATATTGCCCCGGGAACCATTTTGCCGCCTGGATACTTCTTCACAAGAATCGCCGCCCTTCACGTCAGGGAGAATTGCAAAAAAAACCTGGATGAGATACCACCGGTTTCGCTTAATCCCCAAAGCGATCAGCAACAAAAGCTGCTCTATATCTACTCTCAGATCTGGAAATGGGCAATGGAGCACCTTCCTGTCAACAATCATTTTGATGAGAACGTCATCGTAACAAATGTGAATGGTTTTTCGGGGAGCTATTCCATCAATGACCTGTTGCCCACACAGGCAAAGGCAGGAGGTGAGATAAAGGTTAAACTGTACAATGACATTCAAAATACCTGGAATGCCAGACAAACCAACAACCATGTCGCTGTGAACATTCCTGTTGACCATGCCATCGCATTCGCAAATAGTGCCGATGAAACAGATGACCAGGCAGTGATACAGTATTTTAAGAACAAAAATTCAGACAAAAGAATTGTAATATTTGGTCACAATCACAGGGCGACGATTAAACCGTATTATAACCCGTCTGGGCTCAAATCCATTTATGCCAATTCAGGTACTTGGATTGACCACAATCCTGATAGTCCGACAGCTACTTTCATACTGGTGACACCGCAGGGTGCTGAGGCATCTTCGCTTACCAGTATTGAGGTGTATAGTTTTGAAAAAGAAGTGTATACACAACTGGCAATGAATACAGTGCGCCTTTAAGCAGTTGCATAAACAGAGGAGCCGGTTAACTTGAGAAGGAAGCCAGCTATAAGGATGCTGATAAATACTTCTTTGAAGGATGCAGGAAGCTTGAAGTCTGGTATTATAAAAGCATGAATCAGGTCAAGATTAAGGGAAGCCTTCCTTATTGGATAAATGGACATAACTTTTATTCATCCTGCCATGATTGGGATGAAGGGCTGGATTACCTTTCAGGATGTTTAGGGACAAATGTTTATTCTGGATTAGTTGAATGCTTTGAATATGGTACAATTCAGGAAGTCCCATTTTCTGAAGAGCAGTTTTTAAGAAATCATATCAAGCTTTTGGGATATCAATGCAGGGAGTATAAGCAAGGGAATATCATTACAGGCAAAGAGTTTATTAGTCCTGCCCTGAAGGTCAAAATTTATGATGTATCAAGGAACATAAAGAACAAGCTTGATAAGGCTATTCAGGAAGAGATTTCAAGGCTTTACGGATGGGATAGGGCAAAGTATTATATCAAGATTGAAAGCCATTGCAAGAAGCCAGAAGCCTATTTCAAGGGGAATGTATATGTGAATGAATTGCTTTCTTCCAGCTTTCAGGTTCAACTTCAGAATGATTTAATTTCAACTTACAAACACATTATGAAAACAGGGAAATTAGTCCTGCCAGACAGGAAGGCTGATCTTATGCAGGGACTTTACCAATGCTTATCCTGAAGAATCTGGAAGGGGTGTATCATTTCAATACAGAAGATCTGCTTAAAGCTAAATTGAAAGCTATACCTGACAGTATTCTTTCTCATGATGACAAGAAGGCAAGATTGAAGATATTAAGGGAAAATCTAAACAAGATGTCTAATCAGGGGAAATCTGAATATTATATTTCTGAACTGCTGGAAGCAAAGGTTAAACAAGTGGAAGGATGAAGTGAAAACCTCAACCCTTTTTATTAGGAAAGAAAAGAGGAAGATATCTTATCCCTTCAATCAAATCAAAGTAACTACCATTAACCCTGATCAGGTATTCATTCAGGACTAATCAAGGCAAGGGGAAGGGAGGGCTTCGCAGATGGGGCAAGTGGGACAATCTCAGTCCCAATAGCCTTTGCACAAACTTGAAAAATGAAACTTCTGATTGGTAAAAATGCCCACTGATTCCAAACAACAAGAAGAAAAGGAAGAATTATCAGCTAATTTATATTTAGTTATTCTTTAGTTGCCAAAATGAAAAACCCTGCAAGAAACTATCTTACAGGGTTATATCTTCATTATGCTGCTCCTCAGGTAGGACTTGAACCTACGACCTACGGATTAACAGTCCGCCGCTCTAACCAACTGAGCTACTAAGGAGTTTATTTGCTTCAGTTAATTTTCTAAAGCGTTGCAAAAATAACACCTTTTTCATAAAATGGAAATATATTTGCACAAATTCATGTAAATAAATAAATGTTATGGCTTATTTGAAGATACTGGGAATCGGAAATGCATTGGTCGACATCATCACCATGCTAAACGACGATCAGATTATCAGATCCTTGCAGTTGCCCAAGGGCAGTATGACACTGGTCGACAGAAGCATGTCGGAACGCATTCAATTTGCGATTGAAGATGAAAAAAGACTCCTGGTAACCGGCGGATCTGTGGCCAATGCCATCAATGGCATTGCCAACCTGGGTGTACCCTGCGGTTTCTTGGGTACAGTTGGCCGGGATGATCTCGGGAAATTGTTCGAAAATGAACAGATCGCCCAGGGAATCCAGCCACTTTTGATCCATTCGGAACTACCTACCGGGAGAGCCGTGGGACTGGTGGAACCCGGAGGCGAACGGACCTTTGCCACCTACCTTGGTGCTGCCTCTGAACTGTATCCCAACGATATCACCCCGGAAAGATTGAATGGTTTCGATCTGTTCTTTGTGGAGGGGTACCTCGTTTACAACCATGCCCTGATCATGGCAGCTGCCCAGGCGGCAAAAAAGGCAGGTTTAACCATTGCACTGGATCTGGCCAGCTACAATGTGGTGGAGGCCAACCTTGGGCTTTTAAATGAACTGGTCGACACCTACGTGGACATCATATTCGCCAACGAAGAGGAGGCTAAATCCTTTACCGGCATGGAACCGCTGGAGGCAGTTGAAAACCTGGCCGGACGATGTGACCTGGCCATCGTAAAGGTAGGGAAGGAGGGAGCCTACATTCAACAGGGTGCCTTCCAATGTAAAATAGCTGCCGCTGGCGATCTTGTCGTAGATACAACCGGTGCTGGCGATTTCTTTGCAGCCGGATTCCTTTCGGGTCTTGCCAAAGGATACAACCTGGAGAAGAGCGGCAAACTGGGTGCCCTGCTGGCCTCCAGGGTCATCCGGGTACCTGGGGCTAAACTGACGGCAGAAGAGTGGAAAGAGATAAGGAAAATAGAACAAGAACTATAGTAGTTTTCGATTTTGGATTTTCGATTTTGGATTGGTGAACTCCAGCGATACTGATTGCAGGAAGCAATTTTATATTCCAAGTGTTTTTCCGGCGATTCTTTAGGTATTGAAATCACTATTATGCGAAAATTGTGGTACTGCGTAATCCAAAATCCAAAATTGAAAATCCAAAATTTTAGCATTGGAAACACAATATAAATGAACATTTTTTATGGCTAAAGTAAACTGGAAACCCGGCAACATGATCTACCCGCTGCCTGCAGCCCTGATCAGCTGTGGGGCAACACCCGCAGAATACAACCTGATCACCGTCTCCTGGCTGGGAACCCTCTGCACAGATCCGCCCATGTGCTACATCTCGGTGCGCCCCGGAAGGCACTCTTCCGCGATCCTCAAACGTACCGGAGAATTTGTCATCAACCTTACCACCAAACAGATGGCGGAGGTAACCGACTGGTGCGGGGTAAAATCCGGACGCGATTTCGACAAGTTCAGCGAATGCGGATTGACCCCGCTTCCGGCTACGGTGGTCAATTGTCCCATCGTGGCAGAATCACCCATCAGCATCGAATGCAAGGTGGTTGAAGTCAAGGAGCTTGGTACCCACGACATGTTTATAGCCAATGTAGTCAACATCGTAGCCGATGACCAATACATCGATCCTCTCAGCGGTGCCATGAGCCTCGAACTTGCCGGCCTGATGGCCTACTCCCACGGAAATTATTATGAGATGGGGAAAAAGATCGGAAAGTTTGGTTGGAGCGTGATGAAGGAGAAGACGAAGCGAAGGCTGAGGTAATGACGGAGGGACTGAAATGACGGAGAGACGGAGATGACGAAAATGACGGAGAGACGGAGGGACGGAGATGAAGGTGAGATAAAAGGGATGAATTTGAGATAATGGTTTTTGCCCGTCTGATGAATGGAAAAAATTTACATTTGTACAATTGAAGAATAATAAAAGAGACCTTAAATGAAAAGATCATTAATTGTCGGGGCATTCATCCTGACCGGTATAACATCAATCCATATGAAGAACGAGAACAAGGCGGTCAATCCGCTGTTGACAGAATGGAAAACGGTTCATCAGACTCCTCCATTCAAAGAGATCAAACACAAACATTTTGTGCCGGCCATCGACCAGTTGCTGGTAGAGGCCAGGGCAGAGGTGGATGCGGTGATCAAGAATCCGGAAAAACCTACCTTTGAAAATACCATCCGTGCACTGGAAATTGGTGGCAAGAAGTTATCCAGGGCTACCACCATCCTGTTCAACCTGAACAGCTCTGAAACTGACGATACCATCCAATCAATTGCAAGGGATATTTCCCCAAAATTGTCGGCCTTTCAGAATTATGTCTCACTGAATGAGCAGCTGTTTCAACGGGTCAAGGCCGTTTACAACCAGAAGGATGCATTGAAACTGAATGCAGAAGATCTTAAATTACTGGAAGATAGCTACAAAGGATTCGTTAGGAGCGGGGCCAACCTGGAGGGTATAGCCAAGGAACGTTTTGGCCAGATCAATACGGAGCTGTCCAAACTCTCGCTCACCTTTGGCGAAAATGTACTGGCCGAAACCAATGCTTACCAATTGGTCATTACCGACAAGAAGGATCTGGCTGGTTTGCCTGAAAGCGAAGTTGAAGCAGCTGCCCAATTGGCCAAATCCAAGAAGAAGGAGGGGTGGATGATCAACCTCCAGGGACCCGGTTACATTGCCTTCATGAAATTTGCCGACAACCGGAAGTTGCGCCAGGAGCTTTACAAGGCCTACAATTCCCGTGCCTACCACGACAACAGCAACAACAACGAAGAGACCATCCGCAAAATTGTCAACCTTAGACTGGAAAGGGCCAAATTGCTGGGATATTCCAACCATGGGGCTTTTGTGCTGGAAGAGCGGATGGCCGAGAGTCCGGCGAAGGTGAATGCTTTCCTGCAGCAGTTGCACGAAGCCTCCAGACCCTCTGCGCTGAAAGATCTGGCCGATGTGCAGGAGTATGCGAAATCCAAAGGATTCAAAGAGCAACTGGAGCGGTGGGATTGGAGCTACTGGTCTGAGAAGCTCAAAAATGAGCGCTACGGTTTTGATGAGCAGGAGGTAAAACCCTATTTCAAGCTGGAGAATGTGATTGCCGGGGTGTTTGAACTGACCAACCGGCTCTATGGGATAACCTACAAGGAGAACAAAGAGATCCAGGTGTACCATCCTGATGTGAAGTCCTATGAAGTTTTTGACAAGGATGGTTCCTTCCTCTCTGTGCTTTACCTCGATTTCTTCCCAAGGGAGGGAAAAAGAGGGGGTGCCTGGATGACGGAATTCCGTTCGCAAAGTAACCTCAGTGGTGTCAATGTTCGTCCGCAGGTCTCCATCGTGACCAACTTCACCAAACCCACTGCCACCAAACCGTCCCTGTTAACATTTTATGAGGTGAGTACTTTCCTGCATGAGTTTGGACATGGCCTGCACGGCATGTTTGCCAATACCGTTTACGAAGCCATGTCGGGAACCTCCGTCTACCGCGATTTTGTAGAGTTGCCTTCCCAGATCATGGAGAACTGGGCGATTCGGAAAGAGTTCCTGGATATTTTTGCCACCCATTACCAAACAGGGGAGAAGATTCCATCTGAATTGGTTCAAAAGTTGATCAAATCCAAGAATTTCCAGGCTGCCACCATGAGTGAACGCCAGCTCAGTTTTGGCATGAATGACATGGCCTGGCACTCCATCAACGAACCGATGACGGGCAGTGTGGTGGATTTTGAGAAGAAGGCAATGGCGGCTACAGATCTCTTCCCCCCACTCGACGGATTGTGCCTTAGTACCGCTTTCTCACATATTTTTGCCGGGGGCTACGCGGCAGGATATTATGGCTACAAATGGGCGGAGGTGCTGGATGCCGATGCATTTTCACTGTTTAAAAAGAATGGAATATTTGACCGAACAACAGCTGAATCTTTCCGCAAAAATATCCTCGAAAAGGGAGGCACCGCACACCCGATGGTTTTGTACAAGGCTTTCCGTGGACAGGAACCCTCCATTGAACCGCTGCTGGAGCGGGAGGGTTTGGTGAAAAAATAATGTGAAAATTGGAAAATGTGGAAATGTGAAAATGGGCTCATTGCGCGAATGCTGATCTAATTTCCACATTTCCACATTTTCCAATTTTCCAATTAATTCTTGCAGTATGGCCTCGAAATCGCTAAAGAAATTCATCTACCTCTCGATTGTGGCGGCGGTAATGACCATCAGTCTGAAGGGGATGGCCTTCCTGCTGACCGATTCGGTTGGTTTGCTTTCCGATGCGATGGAATCGTGTGTCAACCTGATTGCCGCACTGATCGCACTGGTCGTGCTGCACATTGCAGAGAAACCTGCGGATGCAGAGCATGCTTTCGGACACTCGAAAGCCGAATATTTTTCGAGTGCGATAGAGGGAGGGCTCATTGTGATTGCTGCCTGCAGCATTGTATGGAGTGCCTATCCGCGATTGCTGGATCCTCAGCCACTCGACAATATGGGCATTGGTTTGCTCATCTCCCTGGCTGCCTCACTGATCAACCTTGGCGTAGCCTGGGTGTTGCTGAAGGAGGGAAAGAAGAGCCATTCGATTACCCTCATGGCAGACGGGAAGCACCTGATGACCGATGTGTGGACCTCCATTGGTGTGGTAGTGGCCATCGGACTGGTGAAGTTGACCGGCTGGTTGATTCTGGACCCCATCATAGCCATGCTGGTGGCCCTTAACATTGTCTGGACAGGCTACAGGCTGATGCAACAATCGGCCAGAGGTTTGATAGATACGGCCATACCGGCCGAGGAGCGTCAGCAGATAGAGGTGATCTTTGACCAGTTTCGTCAGCCTGGGATTGAATTTCATTCGCTGATGACACGGCAGGCCGGACAACGGAAATTTGTTTCGGTTCATATTCTTGTGCCGGGAGAATGGACGGTTCAGAAGGGGCATGACCTGCTGGAGATCATTGAAAAAAAGATACGCGACCACTTTCCCATCCCTGTTACGGTATTTACCCACCTGGAGCCTGTGGAGGACCCTGTGTCGCACAACGATATCGGGATCGACCGGGGAAGCTCCATTTAGCTTATTTTTTCTATTTTTGCACTTCATCAATTGTATCACCATGTTAGAGCGGATCAAGGAGCTTCAAAAGGAAATTGAAGAGCGGGCTGTCAAGACGGCAGAGGAGTTGGAAGAGCTGAGGATCAAATACCTCAGCAAAAAGGGCGAGATCTCCAAGCTGATTGAGGATTTCAGGAATGTATCGGCCGACCAGAAAAAGGAGATAGGCGCGGCGGTCAATACCCTGAAGAATTTTGCCATGGAGAAGATCCGGGTACTGAAAGAGGGTCTGGAAGAACAGACAACTGAAGCCCAAAAACTCGATCTTTCCCTACCGGGAGATTCCATGCGGGCAGGAAGCCGTCATCCCATCTCCATCGTGAAAAATGAGATGCTCGAAATATTCAAACGTCTTGGATTTGTGGTCTCTGAAGGTCCCGAAATCGAGGATGACTGGCATGTCTTTTCTGCCTTGAATTTTCCGGAGGAGCATCCGGCACGCGACATGCAGGATACCTTTTTTATCCAGCGGAATCCCGATATCCTGTTGAGAACCCATACCTCCTCCGTGCAGGTGCATGACATGGAGACGATGAAACCGCCGATCCGGACAGTGACGCCGGGAAGGGTATTCCGGAATGAGGCGATCTCCTACCGGGCCCACTGCATGTTTCACCAAATCGAAGGGTTGTACATCGATGAGAATGTCTCCTTTGCCGACCTGAAGCAGACCCTGCTCTTTTTTGCCAGGGAACTTTTCGGCGAAAAGACGGAGATTCGGATGCGTCCCTCCTACTTCCCCTTCACCGAGCCTTCGGCAGAGGTGGATGTATCTTGCTCCATCTGTGGAGGAAAGGGTTGTAACGTCTGCAAATACAGCGGATGGCTCGAGATCCTGGGTTGTGGCATGGTGGATCCCAATGTGCTGGAAGCTTCCGGCATCGACAGCAAGAAATATACCGGCTTTGCCTTTGGCATGGGGATCGAAAGGACCGCCATGCTCAAGTTTGGCATCAATGATCTCAGACTCTATTTTGAGAATGATGTGAGATTCCTCAATCAGTTTGAATCGGCGAACTAAAGAAGGATAAAGGATAAAGGATAAAGGATAAAGGATAAAGGATAAAGGCTAAAGGATAAAGGCTAAAGGATAAAGGATAAAGGATAAAGTGGCATGGGAGCAGGACCATACGGGTGCCAAAAACGAAAGAAGTAAGTCTGGCTATGTTTTCAGTAAAAGACAGGAATTTCATTGTCACAGGGGCAAGTGGCGTACTTGGGACAGCCATCTCGGTAGCTTTGGCAAAATCAGGCGCCAACCTGGCCATTTTGGGACGAAGCGAGCAAAAACTCAAAGATACCCTTGAAAGAATAAATTCCTTTGGCGGAAATCATCATGCCTTTGCCTGTGATGTGCTTAAAGCGGAAGAGCTGTCCAAAATAAATGTGGATATACTGAGCCAGTTTCCAACCATAGACGGTCTGATCAATGTGGCTGGTGGTGCAGCCAAAGGGGCATCGACAAAGGCCGAGTTTTTATATCCGGATACGCCGCTGCAGGATTCTTTCTTTGGGATCAACCTATCCGATTTTCAACAAACTTCCGACCTGAATTTTATGGGAACGGTAATTCCTGCCAAAGTATTTGGGGAGGCAATGGCACGGCAACAATTTGGGAATATCATCAATATCAGTTCCATGGGAGCCATTCTGCCCTTGAGTAAATCACCAGCATACAGTGCAGGGAAGGCGGCGGTCAATAATTTCACCCAATGGCTGGCTGTCCACCTTTCGAAATCTAATATCCGGGTAAATGCCATTGCTCCTGGTTTTATTCTGACCGAACAGAATCGTTTTTTGCTTTTCGATGAAAAAACCGGTGAATTGACGCCAAGGGGAAAGCGAATTGTTGCGCACACACCACTGGGTAAACTCGGCAATCCGGATGATCTCATTTCAACTATTTTCTGGCTGTTGTCGGAGCACTCTTCCTTCATTACCGGAGCAACTATTCCGGTCGATGGCGGGTTCTCCGCCTACAATGGAATTTGAGGGAAGTGGTTGTTTTTAAGTATGGATGCATGAAAAATTAGAGAGATGGAAGTGGTGATTTTGGATGCCGGGTATAAATCTTACGATTTTGAAAAAGACCTGTTTGGGAGCGTCGGTTTACAGCTAAAAATATACCCTACCTACCAGGGAGATAAGGAGGAGAAGAGAAAATTTGCCGAAAATGCAGCGGGCATCCTGGTAAGGCATACCAAAATCGATGAAGAGTTTCTGTCCGGCTTGAAAAATCTAAAGGCCGTTGTACGTTATGGGGTGGGTTACGACAATGTAGATGTTGCCGCTTGCACCAAATTTGGGATCAAGGCCGCTAACGTTCAGGGGTATGCCAACCATTCCGTTTCAGACCATGCGATGGCGCTGATGTTTTCATGCGCTCGTGGTATGTGGGATACCCACTCGCAATTGGCAGAAAAATTTGCCTCTCCACCGGTTTCGGATGTATTTGAATTGCACGATAAGACACTGGGAATTATCGGATTGGGTAGAATCGGCAGCGAATTCTGCAAAAAGGCATCACCTCTGTTTAAAGAGGTGCTTGCAGCTGATCCATACAAGTCAGAGCCCCATTGTAGTCAACTTTCTGCCCGGAAGGTGGATATCCTTGAATTGCTTGCAAAGTCTGATGTGATCAGTATCCATTGCAATCTCACGGAAGAAACGATCCATCTTTTGGATGAGGAAGCATTCTCTTTGATGCGAAAAAGGCCGGTGGTGATCAATACCTCACGTGGTGAGGTAATTGATGAAAAGGCATTGCTAGTTGCGTTAAAAACCGGTAGAATCCATAGTGCCGGGCTGGATGTCTATGAGAATGAACCGACCAATCGGAACCAGGAGGAGCTGGTGAACCATTCACGAACCATTTGCACCGGTCATTATGCCTGGTATTCCGACTATGCAGCCATCGAACTTCAGCGAAGAGCCGCATTGAACCTGTTAAATTTTCTGACGGGAAAACCAGTGGAAGATTGTTTAAATCCTTAACAAGAAAAACATTCCCAAAGTTTTAGTTACGAGCAACTTTTGCTCGTAACTAAAACTTTGGGAATGTTCTTTATAGAACTTCGGAGTCCAGTACTTTAACCTTTATCCTTTAACCTTTATCCTTACAACGTTTTAGCGACCTCCACCTGCTCAAAAGCCTCAATAAAGTCGCCTTCGTGTACATCGTTGTAGTTCTGGATGTTCAGACCACACTCGTACCCTTTGGCTACCTCCTTGACATCATCCTTGAATCGTTTCAATGATTCGAGTTCGCCGGTGAAGACGACGATACCGTCGCGGATCAGGCGCACCTTCGAGTTGCGGATGATCTTGCCATCGCGGACGATACATCCGGCAATGGTACCCACCTTGGTAATCTTGAAGGCGGTAAGAACCTCTGCGGTTCCCTTGACCTCCTCCTTGATCTCCGGAGCAAGCATTCCCTCCATTGCCGACTTGATCTCGTTGATCGCGTCGTAGATGATGGAGTAGAGACGGATATCGATCTCCTCCTTCTCGGCCAGTTTCCTGGCGCTCATGGAAGGACGGACCTGGAATCCTACGATAATGGCGTTGGAAGCAGAAGCCAGCATAATGTCTGACTCTGTGATCTGACCAACCGCCTTGTGGATCACGTTGACCTGGATCTCGGTAGTCGAGAGTTTGATCAGCGAGTCGGACAAAGCTTCGATGGATCCGTCCACGTCTCCCTTCACAATGATGTTCAGTTCCTGGAAGTTGCCAATGGCAATTCTTCGGCCAATCTCGTCGAGGGTAATGTGTTTCTGTGTCCGGAGTCCTTGCTCGCGCTGCAGCTGTTCTCGTTTGTTGGCAATCTGGCGGGCTTCGCGCTCGCTCTCCATGACATTGAATTTATCGCCCGCCTGAGGCGCACCGTTCAATCCAAGGATCAGCACCGGTTCGGCAGGACCGACACTTTCTACGCGTTGGTTCCGTTCGTTGAACATGGCCTTGATGTGACCAAAATGTGGTCCGGCCAAAAGCACATCTCCCACTTTCAGGGTACCCGATTGAACCAGAATGGTAGCCACGTATCCACGACCCTTGTCGAGGGTGGATTCGATGACAGAACCATTGGCCCTTTTGTTCGGGTTGGCCCGAAGGTTGAGCATTTCGGCTTCCAGCAGTACTTTTTCAAGCAGTTCGGCCACACCCAGACCCGATTTGGCTGAGATGTCGTGCGACTGGTATTTTCCGCCCCAGCTCTCCACCATGTAGTTCATGTTGGCCAGTTGGTGCTTGATTTTTTCGGGATCTGCGGTATGTTTGTCGACTTTGTTGATGGCAAATACGATGGGAACTCCGGCTGCCGAGGCGTGATTGATGGCCTCGATGGTTTGCGGCATCACGTCGTCGTCGGCAGCTACAATGATGATGGCGATGTCGGTTACCTGTGCACCCCTGGCACGCATGGCGGTGAAAGCCTCGTGACCCGGTGTATCGAGGAAGGTGATTTTGCGGCCATCTTCCAGTTTCACGTTGTAGGCTCCGATGTGCTGGGTGATTCCACCCGCCTCACCGGCGATTACATTGGCTTTACGGATGTAGTCGAGCAGGGAGGTTTTTCCGTGGTCGACGTGTCCCATCACGGTGACAATCGGTGGCCTGGATTTGAGATCCTCCTCCGAATCTTTCTCTTCAAGGATGGCCTCCTGTACTTCTACCGAGATAAATTCGACCTTGAACCCAAACTCATCGGCTACAACAGACATTGTCTCTGCGTCAAGTCGCTGGTTGATAGACACAAATAGTCCAAGCGACATACAGGTTGCAATAACCTGGGTTGGGTTGACATCCATCATGCTTGCCAGTTCACTCACAGAGACGAACTCGGTAATTTTGATGATATTTCTGTCGATATCGGCCTGTGCACCCTCTTCTGCCATCTTCTCCGTATAGGCAAGACGTTTGTCGCGGCGGTGTTTGGACCCCCTCGTTTTTTGACTTTTGGTAGTTAGACGGGCGAGAGTTTCTTTGACCTGTTTTTGAACATCCTCTTCGTTGACCTCCTTTTTGAGCGGCAACTTCTTTTTTACGACCAGTGAACTTTTTTTCTTGATCGTACTTTTCTCTTTTTCCCCAACTTTCTTCTCCTTGGGCTCATCGGTCTTCTTCTCAATATTCAGCGGAACACGCTCTTTTGCATCTTTGGATACACGTTTGCGTTTCTTTTTGCGCAGTGAGCGGTCTTCGTCACGAACGCCAATTCCCTTTTTCAAGCCTTCGACCGGTAGTTCAATTTTCCCGATAACCTTTGGTCCGGAGAGAATCTCCCTGGCATGTTTGAAAATCTCTTCAGGCACCTCTTCCAGGTCAGGGAAGATCTCTTCCAGGGCATCTTCACGGTGCTTGCCGTCACGAACCGGTTTTATTGGTTTCCCTTCCGGTGATTTTGGCGTGACATGCTTTTTCTTGGTGAGGGTAATCTCTTTTTTGTTTTTGTCTGAAACCTTTGGCGCATCCAAATCAATCTTCCCGATAATGTTCAGGTTGGATTCAAGATGGGTGACATTTGAAATCATCTCTGGAAGGCGCTCTTCGTGGACCGGCTTTTGAGCGATGGGTTCAGCGGGTTCCCTAACTTCGGGTGCCGGAGTTGGCGGTGGTGCTACTTCAGCTTTGGGAGCAACCGGTTTTTCCTGCGGTTTTTCAGCCGCCGGCACAACAGTTTCTGCCTTTACCGGACGGGCAACCTCTTCCACACTCTTTGGCCGGGAAGATAAATTTTGCAGGTCCACAGAACCTACCACCTTGATGGTGGGCTTCTCTGGCAGGGTTGTATGGAGAATTTCAGGTTTCTGTGTTTTAACCTGAGGCTCATGGTGTTTGATGTCCTTGTGATGAAGACTATTGTCAGTGATGTTGACAGAATCATCTTCAAAATCGTCCGGATGAGCCTTGTGTTCATTGGGATGAACATCTTCGATGGTGATGGTATCTCTTTTCAGGCGTCCGGGGCGGTGCATGTCAGCCTCAACTTTGGCGTCATGGTCCTTTCGGAACTGTTTTTCGAGAAGAGCCTGGGCGTCAGCATCGATCTTCGCGTTGGGATCAGGGGTCATCTTGATCCCCTGTTTGTTCAGAAACTCTACGATCGTAGAGATCCCCACGTTCAGTTCACGTGCAATTTTACTTAACCTTGATACTTTGTTACCTGTATCCATACTTTGCCAAACAGTTTATATTTGCTTTATCTCTTCCGGATGATTGAACGTCTGACAATTACTGTTCAAATTCGGACTTTAGTATGCGTAAAACTTCGTCGATGGTCTCTTCTTCGAAGTCTGTACGTTTTATCAACTCCTCCCGAGAGAGGTTCAGCACATTTCTGGCCGTATCGCAACCAATGGATTTGAGTCCGTCAAGAACCCAGTCATCGATCTCATCTGCAAATTCTTCCAGTGAAACGTCTTCTTCATCTGCAATTTCGCGATCACGGTAGACATCAATATCGTAACCTGTGAGTTGGCTGGCAAGTTTGATGTTCAAACCGCCTTTCCCGATGGCCAGCGAAACTTCCTCCGGCTTCAGGAATACCTCAACCCTGTTTTCGTTGCCATAGATCTTGATGGAAGATATTTTGGCTGGGTTGAGAGCCCTTTGTATATATAGTTGATTGTTGTTGGTAAAGTTAATTACATCGATGTTCTCGTTGCGCAACTCCCTCACGATTCCGTGAATACGGGAACCCTTCATGCCAACGCAGGCCCCAACCGGGTCGATGCGGTCATCATAGGATTCGACGGCAACCTTTGCGCGTTCTCCCGGAATCCGGACAATTTTCTTGATGGTGATCAAACCATCCGAAATTTCAGGTACTTCCAACTCGAAAAGTCTTTCCAGGAAGACTGGGGAGGTACGGGAAAGAATGATGTAAGGGCTGTTGTTTCTCATCTCTACCTTGATGACAACGGCACGAACACTGTCCCCTTTTCTGAAAAAATCTGATGGGATTTGTTCGTTTTTGGGGAGGATCAGCTCATTTCCCTCGTCATCGAGCAAAAGCAGCTCCTTTTTCCATATTTGGTAGACCTCGCCTGTAACGATCTCTCCAATCCGGGATTTGTATTTTTGGTAGATGTTGTCTTTCTCCAGTTCAAGAATTCTTGAGGCCAGATTCTGCCGCAGGTTCAGGATCGCACGCCTTCCAAAATCGCTGAAGCGGATGGTATCGGTTACCTCTTCACCCAATTCATAATCTCCATCGTTGACATTGGCTGCCGAAATGGTGATCTCTGTATTTAAATCTGTCAAGGCACCATCTTCCACTACCGTACGGTTACGGTATATTTCAAAGTCTCCTTTGTCGGGGTTTATAATGACGTCAAAATTCTCATCCGAACCAAACTGTTTTTGAATCACACTTCTGAAAGCATCTTCCAAAACGCTCATCATCGTGGCTCGATCGATATTTTTCAGGTCTTTAAATTCCGAAAACGTGTCAATCAGATTGAGGTTGTCCATATCTTCAGGATTTTATTTAAAAGTAATAACTGGTTTAACTGTTTTTATATCTTTCAACGAAAATTCAACGGTTTTTAGTTCAACCGATTTCTTTCCATCTATTTTTACGCTGCTTGCAATCTCCAGGGTGAAACCGGAATCGTCGGCAGATTTCAGGATTCCTGCCATCTTCTCACCTTTGGAGGTAACTATTTCCACCTCTTTCCCCAGATTTTTAAGGTATTGACGCAGTACCCTGAAGGGCTGGGTAAGGCCGGGAGAGGAGACCTCCAGTGAAAAATCTTCCACTTCACGGTCAAATTGATGCTCGATGTGGCGACTCATTTCAATGCACTTGTCGATGCTTAATCCCTGGTCGCTGTCAATAATTACCGAAATAGCATTGCCCAAACCAACGGTTACCTCGACGATAAACATCGTGTCCGACAGCTTTTCTTCCACCATTCTTTGAATAACTTCCTTCGATATCATTTGCTAACTTAATAAAATAGGGGACAATGCGTCCCCTAATCCTTCGATTATTCTCCGCTGCGAAATTACTATTAATGTTTGAATTAAACAAATTTTTATTTCTATTTTTGAATGATCTGCTGGTGTTTGCGAATGGAAAGATGAGCGTTGAAAGTTCAAAGTTGAGCGTTGAAAGTCGAAGAAAGGCTGAAAGGGGCATCCGTAGAGACGTTGCATGCAACGTCTCCCCTCATTTGACGGGAGAATTTGTAAATTATTAGGAGTCAATTTGATAATAAAAAATCAGTGAGTGCGGCAAAACAAACATAAAATTGTGAATGATCCTGTGTGGGGATTCATCGATCTGAATTCAGGATTGTTGTTCGATTTGATCGAACATCCTTATTTCCAAAGGCTAAGGCGCATCCGGCAGTTGGGGCTTACCTACCTGGTCTATCCGGGCGCCAATCATACCCGGTTTGAGCACAGTATCGGTAGCATGTACCTCGTCCGGACTGCCTTGCAGGTGTTGCGAGAGAAGGGGGTGGAGATTACCGATGAAGAGGCCGAAGGAGTGACCATTTCGGTATTGCTCCATGACCTTGGCCATGGGCCATTTTCGCACGCACTGGAGGAGAGTATCGTGAAAGGGATCTCACACGAGGAGATTTCGCTCTTGTTTATGAAGGAGTTAAACGAAGAGTTTGACGGAAGATTGGAACTTGCGATCCAGATCTTTCTGGACCAATATCCCAAGCATTTCCTGCACCTCCTGGTAAGCAGTCAGCTGGACATGGACCGGCTCGATTTCCTGAAAAGGGATAGTTTCTATTGCGGGGTCTCTGAGGGGGTTGTCTCTTCCGACCGCATCATCAAGATGCTGGATGTTCGCCACGATCAGCTGGTGGTGGAGGCCAAGGGGATCTATTCGGTCGAAAAATTTCTGGTCGCCAGAAGGATGATGTACTGGCAGGTGTATCTGCACAAGACCGTGGTATCCGCAGAACGTACCCTGGTAAATCTGCTTCAGCGCGCTTCCGACCTGGTTGTTGCCGGCCGTGGGGTCAGCTCTTCTGCTGCCTTCGCCTGCTTTTTGAAGGGGGAGGTCACCGCTGCCGATTTCAAATCGCCTGAAAGAGCTACCAGGAGACGGGCACTTGACAGCTTCTCCTGGCTGGATGATTCTGATATATTGAGCAGCATCAAGGATTGGATCACCTATCCTGACCTGGTTTTATCGGAACTGGCCGCTCGGATCGTGAACAGGAAGTTGATGAAAATCAAAATCTCTCCTCATCCTTTTGGGGAGAGTCAACTGGGAGAAATCAAGGCAAAGGTAGGTGCCATCCAGGGTATAGCGAAGGGAGATGCTGATTATTTTATCTCCATTGGCGAAATGACCAACAAGGCCTATCAACCTGACGAGGAGGCCATTCTCATCCTGTACAAGAATGGCAAGTTGAAGGATATCAGGGATGCTTCCGATATAAACCTGGAGGGATTGACCAAGACCGTGCGCAAACATTTTGTCTGTTATCCGGCAAAAATCTCGCAGGGTAACTAATATTGTTTATTTTTGCACCTAATTTTTAAAAGTAAATGAATGGAGTTTAAGGCCAAAGACATTGCAATGATTCTCAATGGAACCATCGAAGGGGATGGGGAAGTTAAGATAAACAATATCTCAAAAATTGATCAGGGTATTCCGGGCACACTCTCCTTTCTTTCCAACCCGGCCTATACAAAATACATTTATAACACCCTCGCCAGCGCTGTAATCGTTTCAAGGGATTTTAAGCCCGAGGAAAAACTGGAGTGTACCCTTATCAGGGTGGATGATCCCTATGCCGCGTTGGCAGAGCTGCTAAAAATGTACCAGCAGCTTAAACCGGGAAAAAGGGGGATCGAACAACCATCCTATGTGAGCAGCAGTGCTACGCTGGGAGAAGATATTTACCTGGGTGCATTTGCTTACATCTCAGACAATGTGAAGATTGGGAGAAATGTCAAGATTTATCCCCAGGTGTTTGTGGGCGAAAATGTAGTGATTGGTGACAATACCACGCTTTTTGCAGGTGTAAAGATCTATGCAGATTGCATCATAGGCGCTGACTGTATTTTGCATTCAGGTTCAGTGATCGGCGCCGATGGTTTTGGTTTTGCGCCAAATGCCGATGGCCCCTTCTCCAAAATTGCCCAGATTGGCAACGTCATCCTGGAAGATCTTGTCGAAATCGGTGCCAACACCTGTATCGATTGTGCCACAATGGGATCAACCATTGTTCGTCGGGGTGTAAAATTGGACAACCTGATACAAATAGCCCACAATGCAGAAGTTGGAGAGAATACTGTAATTGCCGGCCAGAGCGGTGTTGCCGGCTCTTCAAAAATTGGTAAAAATTGCATGATTGGCGCACAGGTTGGTGTCTCGGGTCATCTTAGCATTGGCAACAACGTCAGGCTTGGTGGCCAGGCGGGAATCATGACCAATATACCGGATAATTCCACCATGATCGGCTCACCCGTTCAGGATCACAAAGATTTTATGCGTTCCATGGCCATCTTTAGAAAATTGCCCCAGATGTCGGGTGATGTTTCTGACCTGAAGAAATGGATGAAGGCGATGGAATCGAAAAATGAATAGTTCTAGACCAAGTTAAATAGTTAAGTTAAATTATAGATTGTCAGGGATGATTGTGAAACAGAATACCATTGCCTATCCGGTTACTGTTACCGGGAAGGGTCTTCATACTGGCGTTGAAGTAACGCTTACCTTTAAACCTGCACCCGAGAATTTCGGATTCCGGTTCAAGCGGATTGATTTGGAGGGAGAGCCAGTGATTGAGGCCATTGTGTCGAAAGTAAGAGGAACTGCCAGGGGTACAGTGCTGCAGGAAGGTGAAGTAACCATCAGTACCATTGAACATGCCATGGCTGCTTTGGTTTCCTCCGATATTGACAATGTGCTGATGGAGATCAATGGCTCGGAGGTACCAATCATGGATGGCAGCGCACTGCCTTTCGTGGAAGCCTTGCAGGAGGCTGGAATCGTGGAGCAGAATGCCGAAAGGGATTACTTCATCGTTAAAAAGAAAATTACCTACCGCAACCAATCCACAGGCTCTGAACTGACGATTCTTCCGGACGAGAATTTCTCGATGGATGTACTGGTATCCTACAACTCTTCCGTCCTGGGGAACCAGTTTGCCTCTTTCGACAGTACCACTGAATTTACTACCGAGATTGCCCCATGCCGCACTTTCGTCTTTGTACGGGAACTCGAAGCATTGCTGAAAAACAACCTGGTAAAAGGCGGAGACCTCGACAATGCCATTGTCATCATGGACCAGGAGATGCAGCAGGATGAGCTGAACAGGATCGCCGATCTCTTCAACCACGAACACATCCAGGTCAATGAGATTGGTATCCTCAACAACCTAAAACTCCATTTCGACAACGAATGTGCCCGTCACAAGCTGCTCGACCTCATCGGCGATACGGCTCTGCTGGGTAAAAGAATCAAGGGAAGGATCATTGCCAAACGGCCCGGTCACCTTGCCAATACTGAGTTTACAAAGCTTTTGCTGAAGGAGCACCTGAAGAGCCTGGCCGAGTCTGCTCCCCCGGAGTATGATCCCAACAAGGAACCATTGTACGATGTCAACGCGATCAAGCGGATGCTTCCCCACCGGAATCCATTCCTCTTGCTCGACAAAGTCATTGAGAAGGGTGGCGATTATATCATAGGCATCAAGAATGTAACACAGAATGAGCCATTTTTCATGGGGCACTTCCCGGAAGAACCGGTGATGCCTGGGGTAATGATTGTCGAATCGATGGCTCAATGTGGCGGAATCTTCGTCATCAGCTCCATGCCTGCCGATGGGGACTACTCCACCTACTTCATGACCATGGACAACATCAAGTTCCGGAAAAAGGTGGTTCCAGGGGATACCCTTATTTACAAAATCAAGTTGATGAGTCCAATTCGCAGGGGAATCGCCAACATGAGGGGTCTTGCATTTGTAGGAGATACCGTAGTTTGTGAAGGAGAATTTATGGCACAGATTGTAAAAAATAAATAATTACTAATGAATCAAGTACTTGCCCATATCCACCCCAATGCAAAACTGGCAGCAGGGGTTGTCGTTGAGCCGTTTGCTACGATTGGTGACGACGTTGTCATCGGAGAAGGAACAAATATAGGCCCACATGCGACCATCTTGCCGGGTACCCGAATCGGGAAGAACTGCAAGATTTTTCCCGGTGCTGTCGTTGGTGGGGAACCCCAGGACCTGAAATTCAAAGGCGAGTATTCGACGGTTGAAATTGGAAACAACACGACCATCCGGGAGTGCGTTACCATCAACCGGGGAACTTCGGCCAAGGGGAAGACGGTCATTGGCAGCAATTGCCTGATCATGGCCTATGTACATGTTGCCCACGATTGTGTAGTGGGGGACAACGTTATCCTGGTGAACTCCACCTCCCTGGCAGGTGAAGTGATCGTGGATGATTTCGCCATCATCGGCGGTCATACGGGTATTCACCAGTTCTGTCATATCGGAAAGCATGTGATGCTTTCCGGGGGATCCCTGGTAAGGAAAGATGTTCCTCCCTATATCAAAGCTGGTCGTGAACCCCTCTCCTATGCAGGGGTCAACTCCATCGGTTTGCGCCGCAGAGAGTTCACCAACGAGATGATCACCCAAATCCAGGATATTTACCGCATCATCTACCAGAAAGGCTACAACAATTCGCAGGCACTGGAAGTTGTTGAGACAGAGATGCCTGCATCGCGTGAAAGGGATGAAATACTCCTTTTTATCAAAGATTCCAAAAGAGGTATTATCAAGGGGTATTTTCCCGACTGATTACTTTAAGGATAAAGGTTAAAGGATAAAGGATAAAGGATAAAGTGAGGGACTCCCAATATTCGTTGTCAAAATAAAAAAACGCCCGGATCTTCATCCAGGCGTTTTTTTATTAACCCTTACGCAACCAATCTATCCTTCATCCAAATCTAACTTTATCCTTTATCCTTTATCCTTTATCCTTTATCCTTTATCCTTTAACCTTTAACCTTTAACCTTTATCCTTTATCCTTTAACCTTTATCCTTTAACCTTTAACCTTTATCCTTTATCCTTTAACCTTTATCCTTTACCCTTTACCCTTTACCCTTTTCATTTCTTGTCTTCTTAAAAGTTTGGATCATCAGGATCTCAATCAGTTTGAGCATAATTTTGGGCAAGAACTTGCCTTCAAATGCAGAGGGAACCATCCTGACAATGATGTTGTTGACGGAATCCAGCAGGTTGTTTACATCGTTGTTCTGCGATTTGCTGTAGGGAAGTACGGCATCGCTCAATAACTCAGAGTAGTTTTCCCTCAGGTATTCGAGCTTGTAACCGATCAATTTTTCCTGGTAGGTGCAGTAGCTCTGCAATTTGCTCTTTTCCATCCTGAGCTTGGCAAGGTTGTCGATTTTTGCAGACTTGTTGCTCATTTTTCTTCCTCCTCTTTCTCTGTTAGCTCTTCCAACAAGCGATTGATGATGGTTTTTTCGATCCAATTCTTCCTGAAAAAGATAAATGGAAGCAGCATGAGCAGGTACAAGCCGGTCACCATCAGAAAGCCGGTACCGTAGCTTTCAAAAAGCGCGCCAAGGTAAAACCCCAGCGCAATACTCAGGAAAAACAGCATCAGGGATGCCAGCAGCACGATGACCAGGGAGGAGAAGAGGGCCGCTGATATTTTGGCGGTCTTTTCGTAAAATTCATATTTGATCAGTTGCATCCTGGCTGACAGGTAATCTGTCACCATCAGCTTCAATTCCTGAAAAAACTCCTTTGAATCACGTTCCATTTAGGCAGGATTTTCTGTGGAGCTATCCACATTATTGGTACGGAAGTTGTCTACCATCTCTTTGGCCCTGGATAGATTCTCCTGGATGTCGTTTTTAAGCTTGGAAGCACCTTCCTGAATATCCGACAATATCTCCTCTTTCTTGTCCGAATTGAGAAAATACCCGATGGCAGCTCCGATGGCAGCACCTGCTACAAATGCCAGCAGGATTTTGGTCCCCTTATTTTCGCTCATGTTGGTCGATTTTGGTAATGGTCAATCATTTAGTGATATGTACAACAAATTGTCATAGGTTCAAATTCCTTCGAACTATAAAATTGTCAATAATTTCGCGGTTAAACGCAGGCGCCGCAATGAAAAAATGCGACAGAATCATCTGTGCAATACTTTGGCTGAAATTACCAGGCATTGCAACTACCATCCCACCGGACCAAAAAATTAAAGCTTTGGCGGGTTATCCAAAAATAGGAAATATTTCTTTAGATTTACCCGTATTAATTTCAGGAAATTCCCAACCTTCGACGGTCATTATGAAGCTAAATACTGCTAAGATTGTCCATTCAGTTCATCCTGGTAAGATTATACTGCCGCTCTTGATTGGGATAGGAGTGGCAATTTACATATTCACACGGGAAGGATCCCTCAAAGCACTAACCTCCATTCAATTCTCACCCCTGGTGGTGATTTTTCTGGTCATGGCTGCCCTGATGATTGTGGGCCGGATTACCGGATATGTGATCCGTTTGAGAGTACTTTCAGAGGGTAAATTGAGTATCATCGGGGCCATTCGCATTGTGTTGTTGTGGGAATTTTCTTCGGCGGTGACCCCTTCTGCCGTTGGCGGAACCTCTGTGGCCTTGCTATTCCTCTACAAGGAGGGGCTTTCGATCGGAAAAGGTTCGGCGATAGTGCTGGCAACCCTCTTCTTGGACGAACTCTATTTTGTGCTGGTATTTCCTTTGGTCGTTTTACTGGTAGGCTGGACCAGCCTCTTTGAACTCTCCGCTTCCTCTACCATCGATCTGATGCAGAACAAGTATTTCTACTTTGCCCTGGCGGGTTACTCTGTCATGCTGTTCATTGCACTTCTGGTGGGCTATGGACTCTTTATCAATCCCCATGCACTGAAAAAATTTATTGTGTTGATCTTCTCCCTGCCGGGATTGCGCAAATGGAAGCAGGGTGCCATCAACCAGGGCAACGAGATTGTTAAAGCCTCCAAGCATCTCTCCAACAAACCTTTTAAGTTCTGGCTGAAGGGTTTTGGGGCAACTGCCTTGTCCTGGACTTCCCACTATCTGGTGGTCAACTTTTTGGTATTGGCACTCATTTATGGCATCAAGGGTAACGCAGAACCTCACTTGCTCTCTATTGTGGAACATTTCAATATCTATGCCCGGCAATTGGTGCTCTGGATCATGATGATGGTGATGCCTACCCCCGGCGGTACCGGCATCTCTGAAATGATCTTTATGGAGTACATGAAAATATTTATCCCGGTTGGGTTTGTGAGTCTAATGACCGTTATCTGGCGGCTTTTTAGTTATTATCCCTACCTGTTCATTGGCGCCGTAATCCTTCCCGGATGGATCAAAAAGAGTTTTTTGGGACATAACCAGGAAGAGATTTCAGATGACGAGGAGGAGGCTAAATGAGTGAGAAAATCCTCTTCGTGGATGGGATAGGAGAGGTGCTGCTGGTGCGCAAGGCAAGGTCCAGGCAACTGAGAATCTCTGTCAAATCCAGCGGAGAGGTCCAGGTTACCATCCCCTGGCTTTTGCCATTCTCGAGGGGGGAGGCATTTCTGGAAGAGAAAAGGGAGTGGGTAATCCGAACCAGGAAGAGGTTAGAAAAGCGTGGCCTTACCAGGAAGGAGCTTCTGCCGGGTGACCTTTTCTCTACCCGTAATTTTAAATACCACCTTGAGCCGCTTAAATCTACCAAGGTTCAGGTTAAATTCCACGAGCAGGAGCAATTGGTGGTGATTGGCTATCCGGAAGAGGCATCCCTCCAACATCCTGAAATTGTAGCCAGGATAAAAATGGCGGTGGAGGGAGTGCTGCGGTATGAAGCCAAAAGATATTTGCCCGGTAGGACGCGTGAGCTGGCCAGTCAATTGGGATACTCCTTTAAAGCATTGACCATCAAGAATAACAAGACCAACTGGGGAAGTTGTTCCAACCTGGGGAACATCAACCTGAACCTCCACCTGATGCGGCTTCCCGATCGGGTGATCGACTACATTTTGGTTCATGAGCTGGTGCATACCAAGGTGCCCAACCACGGTCCGGCTTTCAAAGCCAGGCTGAAGGGTCATTTCCCGGATGGAGATGAACTTGATAAAGTGGTCAAAAAGTTCAGGCCGGGGATTTTCTGATTACATGGAGAGCAAACCTGCCCGATCGGCCAGTGAGGTAAGCAGGTAGGAGAAGATGAATGCGATCAGCGGGGCAATCAGCCAGATCATCCAGAACTGTTTCACCACCTTCTTGGAGAAGGTCTCTTTCCATCCTACTTTTGAAACGCTGAGTGCCAGGATGGCAAAAGTATTGAGTTGCACCAGGGAGGTGGGAATTCCCCTTGTAAGCGAGGCTGTTAACAAAAGGGATGCTGTGATGAACGAGATCATCGAGGCCTCCACCTTCCCGATAGGGATGATGGCAGTACCGGTTCTGACCATGAGTTTGTGGCCAAAAATGGAGCTGCCGATGGCAAAAACAGGCGCAATAATCAAGGTACAAAGCAACATGATCAAAACGAAATTCTGGCTGGTGGGGTTGATGTGCATTTCGTTGGTAATCATGGAGGTGATTGGACCGGCGGCGTTGGCCACATTGTTGGATCCGATGGAGAAGGCCACGTAGCAGCTGGTGATGATCACCACCCAGTTGAAGAATTTCTGCCGTTTTTCGGTGGCAAAGTACCCTGGATTTTTAAGGTCAAAGCGACGGGAGATCACCCTGGTAATAAAATACATGATGCCAAATGAGATGAAGGGCATCACAATCCAGGTGGGGAGAATCTCGTAAAATATTTTGTGGGTGTTGAGTTGTCCAACATAATGGGCTGGAGCAATCAGGGCAACTACCGTAGATTGAGCCGTCGACTGTGGCACCCCGATCAGGTTGGCAAAAAGGAGCGAGAGGGCCACCGAAAAGAGGATGATGGTGGTAAGGGTGTAGTCAAGACTTACAGCAGGTAAGATTTCCTTTCCGAGGGTGATCGCCGTATTTTTTCCAGCCAGCAAAGCCCCCAGCAAAACAAAGATTCCAAAAAGCCCCGGTATCAATGATCTTCGGATAATGCCTGATCCAAAAGCTGTTGCGAAGGAGGGTGCAGTACCGCTTCCTCCCATGTTCAAAGCCAGGAACATGGCAACCAGCAATGGGAGTAACAGACCGTTGAACATAAAATCCGGGAAAAGTTAATTTGTGCGAAGATATTTATAAATATTTAACAATCCTTTTGTCATATTCGAAAAATAGTCCAAATTTGAGCCGTCACCAGAACCTGTTACCATGACAAAATGGAGTCAGCTGATCTCTCCGGTACGTTTGGGCCTTGAATTCAGACACTACGACGAACCGGAAGAGATCCGGACCGCCTTCCAGCGGGATTACGACCGCCTCATCTTCTCCTCTCCCTTCCGGAGGCTGCAAAACAAGACGCAAGTATTCCCGTTGCCGGGAAGTATTTTCGTGCACAACCGGCTCACCCACTCCCTCGAGGTGGCCAGCGTGGGGCGTTCGCTGGGAAACCTGGTGGCGCTTGGCCTTACCAGGATGGGGGATCCTACAGAGCAGTCCATATTGGCCGAAATCGGGACCATCGTCTCGACCGCCTGCCTGGCCCACGATATGGGCAATCCACCCTTTGGCCATTCGGGAGAGCATGCCATTTCCAACTTTTTCAGCAAAGGGAAAGGCAAAACCTATCTGGATAAATTAACGGCCGAACAGCAGTCCGACTTTACCTGTTTCGACGGGAATGCCAATGCCTTCAGGTTGCTGACCCACACCTTCAATGGCCGCAGGGAGGGAGGATTTGGCCTGACTTATTCCACCCTCGCCGCTGTGGTGAAGTATCCCTACGAATCCATCCTGGCTGGTAACAAACACAAGTTTGGCTTTTTCCAGACCGAGAAAGCCCTCTTTTACAAGATTGCGACCATCCTCGGGATACCCCAGCTATCCGACCATCCCCAGCGTTTTGCCCGTCACCCGTTAGTCTACCTGGTGGAGGCTGCCGACGACATCTGTTACCAGGTGATTGATCTGGAGGATGCCCACAAGCTCAAAATCATCGGCTCTGCAGAGACAGAGGATCTTTTGTTGGCATTTTTTGATGAAAGAGCCGACAAGGAGGTGCTTTCGGTCATTCATACCAACCTTAAAATTGTCTCTGACCGGAACGAACGGGTTGGCTATCTTCGGGCGATGGTAATCGGGAAATTGGTGAAAGAGTGTGCAGCCATCTTCCTCGGTAACCTGGAGCAGATATTGCGGGGTGAGGCGACTCCTTCGCTGCTGAAAATGCTGGAGGGAAACTCCGGAAAAGCGATGAAAGTGATCAAAGAGCTCTCTGCGGACCGGATTTACAGGGATCCTGTCGTCATCCAGATAGAGATCGCAGGCTACAAGATATTGGGAACCCTGCTGGAGGAGTTTACCCCGGCCATCCTGGATCCCAAAGATCCGTTTTCGGAGAAGCTGCTCTCCATTATTCCATCCCAATACCACCTTCAAAGCGAAAATTTGTACGAGCAGTTGCAGACGATTGTCGATTTCGTATCCGGGATGACCGATCTTTATGCCTTGGATCTCTATCGCAAGATTACAGGGATCAATTTGCCGGGCATGTGATGATTTGAAGATCGGACGCCCACGCAGGGGCGCCCCTGCGTGGGCGTCCGATCAGATAAACTTTCTCCTTATATTAGCCTTTAAATATAATTTGTGCCGCATAAGAATACAATCAAAAAAAGAGCAAATTTGTAAAGAAGTCACTGTTGAATAATCCAATTCAGAATGCTGCCCTATTCGTACATCGATATTTTGATAAGTTCAGTCCTGGCATTTATCATGTTGGGCATTGGGTTGACCCTAACGATTCAAAACTTCAAGGATGTTGTAAATGAACCTAAGTCCTTGTTGATTGGATTAAGCTCTCAGATTATTGCACTGCCTATCTTTGCATTTGTAGTTACCTATTTCTCAGATCTCCCGCTTCCTGTTAAAGTTGGCTTAATATTGCTGATTTCCTGTCCAGGTGCCTCCACCTCAGGCTTTCTTACCTATTTTTTCAAAGGGAATGTGGCACTTTCAGTCACTTTTACCACTATCAACAGCATTTTGACACTCTTTACAATTCCCTTTACAGTCAATCTTGCCTTGATGTTTTATTATGGCAGCCAAACCTCCATCCAGCTTCCTTTTTGGGAAACATTGAGACAGATTTTTCTTGTAACGCTCATACCCGCTTTGGTGGGAGCATTGATCAGAGGAAGGTTTCCAACCTTTGCTGATAACATTAAAAAGCCCATGAATTATGTGCTTTTGGTGGCATTGGCAGCCGTATTCTTTGTAAAACTATTTGCCAGTGAAGAGCAAGGAGGTACGGGTATCAGTGCTACCGAATTTTGGCAAATTTTCCCATATGGCTTGTTAATCAATATTGTCTCTTTTATTTGGGGATATTACATCATTTTTATAAACAGGTTGAGTAACAAGGACTCCTTTACAATTGCCATTGAATCGGCGGTACACAATACAACGCTGGCCTTTCTGGTTGCAGGAACACTGCTGCAAAACCAGGATATGGTCAAGCCAGCGTTGGTCTATTCCATGTTTTCCTTCTGGACAGCTATCATTTTCAGCATCATCGTTAAGCTGAGGCTGAAGCTGAAAACTTTCGAGGCGTTTAAAGATTAAGGATACAATCAAGTAAGTCGAAAGGCCGCAATTTTTCGATTCCGTAAGGTGTGCTTTGCCGTCCGATCATTATTAAATCCACGAGTCGGGACTGCGATGCATACAAAGAACAGCCAGAACGCTGATGGTTTCGGTCTGTTGATCCACAATATAGTGAATCATGTAAGGGAATTTTTTTACAATTGCAGTATGAATTGTTTTATATCGAACGGCAAACCCCGAAGGGTTGCTTCGTATAATTTCAAGTGTGGTTTGAATGTATTTGTATAAACGAAATCCCAGATTAGGCTGTTTTTCGTTATACCAGTCAATAGCCTCAATGATATCAAGCCTTGCAGATGGATTGACAAATAGCTTATAAGCCATATTTTGCATTTAGATCTTTTTGCAAGTCATCCCACTTAAGGTAATCTCCGGCTTTATCTTCAATTCTTTGGTCAAGAATTACTTTGTGCCATGAAGGAATTTCATTTTCACTGGAAACAACCTCGATTTTGTTGACGAATGAAACACTGTTCATTAATTCGATGAAGGTGTTTTCCTTGTCGTCAGGTATGGTTATTGAAAATACTTTCACTTTGATAAATTATGGATGTGATACAAATATACTATCAAAAGGGAAAATAGGCTGTTAAAATCCGAAATTACTTATTGTTTGAATGGCTAATGAAAGCCTGCTGTTCCCAATGGCAGGCTTTCGAAAAGAATAGCGTTAATTGTTGGCAGGAGTCGACTCAGGGTTTGGCTCCGCAGATCGTGTGTTTAGCAGTAAATTGTACTGATCAATCAGTGCATTCAGCTCACCAATCAATTTATCGTAAGCTGCACCGGGATTGACAACTGAGTTGGCTTCGATGAATTTGCGCAATTCGTAGTAGGCAACTGTCATCTCCTCCCGTTTTACCTTCATGGTACTGGGATTGGCAGCGCCATACTCGCGCGTCCGTTCAAGGTATTTCTGATCGAACAATTGGTTGGCTGTTTTCAGTTCCGCCACCCAATCCGAAAGGCCAAGCCTGGTAATTGCGGCAGAAAGGTTCGGTTGGGTCTCCCAATCGTGTACGATTCCAGAAATGGTAGAGGTTTCGGCCTGTAAATTCAACCGGGCAATGCCAACACCGTACAGGATCAGGCTTTCGTTTAGAAGCCTGGCTGCCTGTTTGGTCTCCGCATTGAAATGGTAGCAAAAACCATTGATAACAGTAGCAAACCCGGTGATGGCATCGTCGCGGCGTTCATCCAGCTGCACCAGTGCCTGGGTGAAGATGCTGCTCCTTTCTCGTTTGAAAAGCTCCGACATTTCGTCAAGCTTCAATTTGAAAGCAGCGTGTTGCGTTGCAATATTCAGCTTAGCAGGATCGTTAACAGCGACTATCTCTGAGTAAGTCGCAACAAATGTGAGGAACTCCGCATTGCGAAGTTTCACAAGATCAATTGCAGTAATCATACGAATGAAAAATTTAATAGTAAATAATTAAGGGAACTATTAATAACTCAATTTCGTATTTTCTCGTTTTTTAGTCGTCAGCAGCTCTATAAATACGCAATTCTTGCCATTGACAACCTCCAGATTTCATGAAATAAGGTATTTGTGCCATTTGCCCCCTCTCACCTTCCTGAAATTAGGAATCGCTGCCATTTGCCACCTAGCACTTTCCTGAAACAAGGGATCTGTGCCATTTGCCATTCCTGGCTTTCCTGAAACTAGGAATCCGTGCCATTTGCCCTTACTGACATTCCTGAAACAAGGAAATATCCCAATTTGTTCAATTCAGGGATGATGGAGATTCATTTACAGGAATGTTTGGAGCTTTCAGGAGTGGAGGAGCCTAAGTTTCTGCCAACAACCAACTAAAGTTAAGCAAAGATTTGAAGAAAAAACAATATTAGCAATCAAGCTCAATCTGCCGTGATTTTTCTCCCGCCGGGGGGAAACCCCGAGTTATAAAAACTGACCATGCCTGATAGCATTGGAGTGTTGAGATTAAAATGTGATGCTGGTTTTACTCTTTTTTGTCCGGAAAATTCAGTATATTAGGTTAAAAGCATCTTACAGGATGCAAACGAGTATTAATCATCAGAACGGGTTCTATTTCTTTGCAATAAGTTGTATTAAATTGCAACATCCATTATTTTTGTATGGAAATTAATTTTGAAGTAAAATATGTGGTTCCAGCCACCGAATTTATCCGAAGCATAGATCGGAAAGCTGCCAAGAAATTGCTATTCAATGTAAGTAAGGCCCAGCAGGTAAGAGACCCTGCGATTTTTAAAAAATTAGCAGGAGCTGATATTTGGGAGTTTAGAGCAATGGCAGAAGGGATGCAATATCGGCTTTTTGCTTTTTGGGTTAAGGAAGATAACGTATTTGTAATCTATACGCATGGAATTTTTAAGAAGAGACAAAAGACTCCGGTCAAGGAGATTGAGAAAGCAGAAAAACTAAGGAGAAAATATTTTGAATTATGAAACGAACATGTTGTTTCCCAACACCCAAGGGTATGAAAATAATTTCATCAACATGGAGTTCCATACTACGTTTAAAAAACAAATTATTATAGTATGAAAACAACTACCCATGATGAACTTTTGGACGAAATTGCAGGCAAACGAGGGACCATTGGAAGAGAGATTTTCGAGAGTGAATTAAAAGCAGAAATCCTGGCGTATAAATTTAAGGAACTTCGAAAGCAAAGGAAACTTACCCAGGGTCAACTTGCCGAAAAACTGGGAGTGGATAAGGGGCAAATTTCAAGGATTGAAAACGGTAAATTCAATCTGACTTTGGCCACCATCAATAAAATGGCTTCGGAATTGGGTGTTCGGATTGAATTTAGTTTCCAAACGATTGGGCTAAAGCCCGTTTTGTAGTCAATACATTAGAACCCGTAGGGTATTGAAACTTAACAACTATTCCAACGAATCATTCATTTTACTGATGGAACTCTTTGGCCGACCATAATCTTCAAGACCTCCGATCAATACATTGTCACCTTCAGAACACAAAATTCCACCATCATAATCACCAGTCGGGACACGGCGAACCTTTTTTGTAATTAGAAAATCTTTTATTTCAATTTTTGATTCTATTCTGATTGTCATAAATCCCTGACTCTCTGTAAAAAAAAATCAGGGATAATATGAGATTTTTTCATTAACTTTTCTTCTTGATTACAAAGTTTACTTTTCATAATTGTACATATATTCTCATTACAACTCGCTTTCAATTACGTCAAAGGTTATGCGATACAGACAGTTTCCGGCATAGTTTATTGCCTTTAGGTCATCTTATATAATCTAAAAATGGTTATTTAAAATTTAATTGTTTAACTTTGAGATGTTTGAATCTAAAAACTAATCACATTGAAAACAAAATTCCAGATAAGAATACTCCCCTTATTCGTGTCTGTTTTTTTAACTATTATTCTAACTGGTTGCACTAAGCCAACCGAGGATGAACCAAATCAAAGTAGTACGGTAACTGACAATGATGGCAATACTTATAAAACTATCACTATTGGAACTCAGGTTTGGATGACAGAGAACCTAAAAGCAACTAAATATCGGAATGGTGATGCTATTGCTAATGATAAGGCTTCATGGTCAACGACAAAGGGTGCCTATTGCTGGTATGATAATAATATTAAATATAAGGATTTGTACGGAGCTTTATACAATTGGTACGCGATAAAAGATAATAGAATTATTGCACCACTTGGTTGGCATGTTGCAACAGATTATGATTGGACAACATTAACAACTTATCTGGGTGGTGAAAATGTTGCAGGTGGAAAATTAAAGGAAAAAGGATTGACACATTGGGGTAATCCAAATACCGGAGCTTCTGATCAATATGGATTTGGGGCACTTCCAGGGGGGATTACTTATAATGGAAATTTTTTCGATGGTCTTGGTGTGGAAGGTGTGTGGTGGAGTAATATTACCAGTACACCAACAGACTACTCAAATGATTGGAATCGGCAAATGTGGTTTGATGAGGCAGCTGTTTCAAAAACAGGCTATATATTTGATTTGCAGAGGGGGAAGTCAGTTCGATGCGTAAAAGATAATATTAGTCTAATGGCTACAATTCCAACAGTAAAGATTGCTGCTCTTGCCACTATATCAGCTACATCTGCATCCCTTAATTGTGAGGTTACCTCAGATGGCGGATCAGCAGTTATAGCTCGAGGAATATGTTGGAGTACTTCCTCCTTGCCTACAATTGCAGATAATAAGACGGTTAATGGAACGGGCATTGGAATTTTTAATAGTTCTATCACAGGATTGATTTCGAAAACCATCTATTACGCTAGAGCTTATGCAACTAATAAAATAGGTACAGCCTACGAAATACCATTCAAGTTTACTACTCTTACTTTGGGGATGATTGGCGATATTGACGGTAATATTTATAAAACAGTCACTATAGGAACTCAAATTTGGATGGCCGAAAATCTGAAAACAACCAAATACAACGACGGCACAATTATACCTAATATTACGGGTGAAACAGCATGGGCAGCACTAGCTACTCCTGCATATTGCTGGTATAATAACGATTATTCTATTAATGGAACTATTTATGGAGCTTTGTACAATTGGTATGTTGTAGATCCATCAAACATGAATAAAATAGCGCCAGTGGGCTGGCATATACCTTCTGACGCAGAATGGACAATATTAACAAATTATTTGGGTGGATTAAGTCTTGCTGGGGACAAATTAAGAGAAACGGGAACTTCTCATTGGGCAAACCCTAACAATGGCTCAACTAATGAAAGTGGTTTTACTGGTTTGCCAGGTGGAATTCGTTACTTTGCAGCAATAAGTACTGGAACATTCGAAACACTTGGCCGTGGAAGTGGTTATTGGAGCAGTACATCTGATGGATCAACTTCTGCTGCCTGGTGCCGCCAGTTAATGGTAAATCTACCTTTCTATCGTGGCGCAAATACAAAAAGATTTGGATTCTCAGTCCGATGCATAAAGGATTGATATTTACAAATAATCTTTCTGTTTAGGCCATTTAACTTTTCGTTTCAATTCGCGTTCGTTTATATCTAGGTCTAGATCGTATCTATCAAACCATTTTTTTAATATGAGAAAAGCTAATGATTCTTCGTATTTATTGCCAAAATCCGAAAAAGATATATGCATACTTAGATATTCAAGCAATGGTTTTATGGCTTCTAAATCACGGATAATATTATCATGGGAACCAATTTTCATTGTTCCGTAATAGTCTGGACTATCCCATGTAGTCCATTTAGCAAATTTTGTAATGCCTAATCTTCTTAATGTCATAAGATTAAATTCCTTGGTAACCCATTCAGACATTAGTTTGTAAGCTTGAGGTGAGAATTCATCAGTTCTTGAATCTGATTCTTTTGTAAAAATTACAGGCGGTCCAATAAATATAAGTGTTCTATCATCTCTTTTTTCAAATCGATTGTGTTCATTTTTTGGGGATTCAGATAAAACGATTTCTATTTTCTTAACATCTTTATCTACAAGAAGATTGTAGATTGGATTAGTTGTATAAAGTGCAATCGTCTGATTTACTTTATCAACACTACAAATAAAAAAGGGAAGGTCTTGATTCAATATCCATTCAATTTCATCCCCTGAATACTCTATCTTATTTATTCGTGAAGATTTTATTTGAACAAAGAATGAATTTTCAGCGTACAGTAATCCTTTTTCAGGTCTTAGCAATGTTGCTACTGCATCAATGCCATAGTCGTCTTCCTGACGAATCTTAGCAACAGAACAAAATGACCGCAGAAATAATACACCAATATCTTCTGCTATGTGTCCACTTCTTAAGTTCTTTCCTAATCTTTGGGTCATATTTTCATTGTATAATAGATTCACCTATTAATAGTCAACATGTTTGAAATATTAACAAAGGCTTTGTTAGAAGCCATTGGTTTGTTGCCGACCGAACCTTTGGGTGATTAATATCACTTAAAAATAGGTAATAAAACTCAACGAGTGTCTTCTGGCTGAATATTTAGAATTGATTGATGAAAAAAACAGTGCAACTTATTTTCACCTGACAGGAAGTTTCGAAGTGTCTTTCCAATGGTTTAAAATGTTCGGTGAAGACATTAGACGTGGGTCAAAATGGGTAATTTGGGGTTTCAACCTCGCAACAAAAAAATCACCCACAAAATAAATTGCAGGTGATTGATTAACTGGCTGACCCGCCTAGGTTCGTATCAAGACTCTTCTGAACCAAAATGATTTACTCTACACCCTTAGGCCAAACAGAGGAATTATGGAGGCTCAATTTTGAATTAATATACTCTTTCAGCTGGTCATAAGTCATATCTTTTATTTCAGACCCGATTTTATCCCGGATTTGTCTAAGTTCCTCAACAGTAGATGTCTCTTTTTTTTCCTTAGTCGTCTTCATATTTCAAATATTTCTCTTGGTGTTCTAATTTCGAGCATTTTGTAACCAAGCATATAATTGACCCCATTATAACCCCGAATTCTGGTTACATTAACAATGTGCTTGAAGTTCCAGCTTGCCAGAATATCAGCATTATTGAGCGTAGCAATTGCGATATGTAAACAGTCAGGCCTACTTGTTTTGCCAACAACGTTTTCCATGAGGTACCTATCCGCCAAAGCGTTGGTTTGTTCTGTTATACTCAAAAATTCAATATTGGAAACTGGAATCTTGTCAAGCAGGTTTCTCACTTTTTGAGGTGCATTGGTCAACTCAATTTCAGCCATTTGAGAATAAAGCATTGTAATATCTCCTTTAAGTATTCTTTCAAACAACACTTTGCTCCATAATTCAAATTCAGGCTCAAAGTAGCCTCCGAACACGGATGTATCAACATAAATTCTTTGTTTCACTTGCGGCAAATTGTTGTATCAAAGGTATGAAAAGAAATTATGAAGTGCTATTGAATTTATCTTTGATCCACAAAACCTCGCAACAAACCTCGCAACAAAAAAAATCACCCACAAAACAAATTGCAGGTGATTGATTTACTGGTTGACCCGCCTAGGCTCGAACTAGGACTCTTCTGAACCAAAATCAGACGTGTTGCCAATTACACCACGGGTCAATCAAAGTTGTCTTATCATTTAAGACCGCGCAAAAATACAAAGTTTTTTTTTTCTGCCAATACAAAATTGAAAAAGAACTTAAATTCTTCGCCTAATTTTGGTCGGAGTTGCTGTTTATGTGTCTTATGCTATTGTAATTTAAGGAGATATGATTAGTTTGGTGGATTCTTCCAACCTGCGAAGGGAAGATTGGGACAACCTTTCAGAATGACAGGAAACGCTTTCTTCTGTGGGGAAAGATTTTATATCTTCGCAGTGATTTTTGGATGCTCCGAATAGAGCATATCCTGACTTAAAAAATGCGGAAATTCTCCGTATCCGTTTTTGCACATAGTGATCGATTAAAATAATGCTGATGAGAACATTCAAGTTTTACAACACGGTTGTCGGATGGGGAATCTTTGTAATTGCTGCCATCGTCTATCTGTTGACCATTGAACCCACCGCCAGTTTTTGGGATTGTGGTGAGTTTATCACCACCGCCTTCCGGCTGGAAGTTGGTCACCCACCAGGTGCACCGCTGTTTATGATCCTTGGACGTATCTTCACCATGTTTGCCGGTTCCACCTCCCAGATACCGGTGATGATCAATGTAATGTCTGCCCTGGCAAGTGCCTTTACCATCCTCTTCCTCTTTTGGAGTATCACGCACCTGGCCAGAAAAATTGTCCTGAATGGCGAGAAAGAGACGCTGGCTGAGTTGATTGTCATCATCGGCGCCGGAGTGGTGGGTGCTCTCGCTTACACCTTTTCCGATACCTTCTGGTTCTCAGCGGTGGAAGGGGAAGTATACGGAACCTCCTCCCTCTTTACAGCCCTGGTTTTTTGGGCCATCCTGAAATGGGAGAATGAGGCGGATGAGCCTTTCGCCAATCGCTGGATTGTATTGATCTGTTACCTGATCGGCCTCTCCATCGGTGTCCACCTGCTCAACCTGCTCGCAATTCCAGCCATAGTGTTTGTCTATTATTTCAGGAAGTATGAACCCACCAGGAATGGGATCCTGGCAGCATCCGGTATCTCTGCGGTTCTGCTCGCAGTAATTATTTGGTTCGTCATTCCCGGTCTGGTCATTGTTGCCTCCTGGTTCGAACTGCTTTTTGTAAACGGCATCGGATTACCCTACAACAGCGGGGTGATCATTTATGCCCTTGCACTCACCGGCGGCGTCAGCTATGGAATCATCTATACCTACCGGCGCAAGCAAATAGTCGCCAATACCATCTTGCTTGGTCTTTCGGTGATCGTTATCGGGTATTCCTCCTATGCCATGACGGTCATTCGCTCATCTGCCAATCCTCCGATGGACCAGAACAACCCTGACAATGTTTTTTCCTTGCTTTCTTACCTGAACAGGGACCAATATGGCAGCCGTCCGCTGGGATATGGCCAGTATTACAATGCCCCGCTCGACGAGCAGGTTCCCTACAAGCAGGGCAGTCCGACCTACATCATGAAAAACGGCAAATATGTGATTGCCGAATACAAGTCGATCCCCAATTATGATTCACGTTTCTGCACTGTTTTCCCAAGGATGTACAGCTCCAACCCGGATCATATCCAGGAGTACAAGAACTGGGCGGGAATCAAGGGAACGCCCATCCAGGCTACCAACCGGCAGGGTGAGCCCGAGACGTTGATGAAACCAACTTTTGGGGAGAATCTCCAGTTCTTTTTTGGCTACCAGGTTGGTTTTATGTACCTCCGTTATTTTCTGTGGAACTTTTCGGGCCGTCAGAACGATGTCCAGGGTCAGGGCGGAATTTTGGGCGGCAACTGGATTACCGGCATCAATGCGCTGGATGCCATCCGGCTGGGCGACCAGAAGAGCCTGCCTCCAACCCTTGGTGACAACCGGGCGAAGAATGCCTATTTCATGTTACCTTTCCTGCTTGGATTGCTGGGAATGTTCTTTCAGTTCAACTCAGGAAAAAAGGGGAAGCACGATTTCACGGTAGTGATGCTGCTTTTTATCATGACCGGACTGGCCATTGTGGTCTATCTGAACCAGGATCCATTGCAGCCGCGTGAACGGGATTATGCCTATGCCGGATCCTTCTATGCTTTTGCCATCTGGATTGGACTGGGAGTTCTGGGTGTTTACGACCTTTTGAAGCGATATACGCCTGCCACAGTAGGCGCGATAATCTCTGTTGCTATAACATTCCTTGCGGTGCCCATGCTGATGGCCTCCGAAAACTGGGACGACCACGACCGGTCGGGGCGCTATACTGCCCGTGATTTTGGAGGGAATTACCTTCAGACCTGTGCTCCCAATGCCATTATTTTCACCAATGGCGACAACGATACCTTCCCCTTGTGGTATGCCCAGGAGGTGGAAGGAATCCGCACCGATGTGAGGGTCTGCAACCTGAGTTACCTTCAAACCGACTGGTACATCGACCAGATGCGCAAAAAATATTACGACTCAGATCCACTTCCCATCAAATTTACGGAAGATCAGGTGGTGCAGGGGACCAGGGACATTGTCTATGTGCTGGATCAGCTCAAGCGTCCGGTGAATCTGAACGAAGCGCTTGAATTTATCCGGTCGGATGATCCGGGATCCAAACTTCAGCAGGCTGAAAATGCCTCCTACCTTCCCACCAAACAGCTCTATTTGCCCATCGACAAACGCGATGTACTTGCCTCCGGAACGGTGGAAGCGAAGGATGATTCTCTGATTGTGGACAAGATGGAGATCAACCTGACAGGTAATTATCTCTCAAAGGATGAGATGATTATCCTGGACATCATCAACAACAACAAATGGAAGCGCCCGATTTACTTTGCCGTAACTGTTGGCCGGGAGAAGTACCTCAACCTGCAGGAGTATTTTCAGGCCGAGGGTTTTGCCTACCGGTTGGTACCTGTAAAGACGAAAGTCAAGGAGGGTCAGATAGGAAGGGTGAATTCAGGCATCATGTACAACAACATCATCAACAAATTCAAATGGGGCAACATGAACGACCCAAAAGTCTACCTCGACGAGAACAACATGCGGATGTCGATGAACATCCGTAACAACTTCGTAAGGCTGGCTGACCAGTTGGTGATGGAAGGCAGAACTGATTCTGCCGTTGCGGTACTGGATCGTTGCAATGAATTGGTTCCCAACAAAAAAGTGCCTTACAACTACTTCAATCTCCTGATGGCGGAGGCCTATTACAAAGCCGCCCAGGTGGATATGACCAGAATGGGCAAGGAGCGCACCTCTATGGAGGTCAATATGTTGCCGGCTGCAGTGAAGAAAGGGAATGAGGTTGTTCGACAGATGGTGGAGAACAATGAGAAGGAGATTCTCTATTATCTCTCCCTTGACCCCAAATTCAGGGACTCGGTTTCTGAAGATTTGCAGCGTGCATTTTATCTGCTGCAGACACTGGGAGAGATTACTGAACAGTTTGGGGAGAAGGAGCTTTCCAACGAGATCAATACCAAATTGTCAGGGATGTTCTCGGTGATACAGCCTGCGAAGAGGAATTCCCCATCAAAATGATAGTTTTGAGAGACAGTATACAATTCGAAGAATATCGTTACTTTTGCAACTTTGTGTGTTAATTGTACAAAATGAAGTTTAAGTTACAGGTACACCTGCCCGGATTTTTCACCAAGTGGTTTCCAGCCGCTGTCTGGCGTATGCCAGGGGAAGAGAAAGTAGTCTACCTGACTTTTGACGA
>CAMCBW010000049.1 GCA_945873105.1 Tangfeifania diversioriginum | reverse complement strand
GACCGATCGAAGGTTGTTGTTGAATACCTTAAGATTCCTGACCGCAGGCAAGGTAGCAAACCGCTGATCGTAAGCCATCAATTCGGCAATGCTCCCGACGCTTCCGCAATTGATCCAAAAATCCGCTTTCGCAGCCCGCATGAAAACTTCTTCCAAAGATACCGGAAAAGCCTCTTCCGATGCATTGTCACTCCACAAAAATTTACCCCCGGCATCGGCTATCAATACAGCCAGGTTGGATTGTCCGCCTGCCATCCACCAGGTATCCTTGAAGGGTAATCCGGTAAGTACGGTTGGTTGATCCTGAATCTTTGCCGCCTCCCCCTTTATTTTATAGTAATTGTCGCTAATTCCCTTGAAGATATCCGATGATTTATTCGCTTCGTTAAAAAAGGAACCAAAGAAATTGATCCATTCTGCCTTCGCTACCGGGCTTTTCTCCAGGTACTCGCCAACCAAAACCACAGGAATTCCCAGGTCCTTCAACTTGTTAAGCTGCGCATTGATCTCTGATCCAACCCCATAGGCAAATACAACATCCGGTTTAAGTTGAAGGATCAATTCATAATTTAGTCCCTGCTCATAGCCTACTTCATGGATTTGGCCTGCTGCGACTCCTTTTTTAACCCCGGGATGGGTCACGTAATTGCAACCCGACAATCCAGCTATTGCATCTACTTTACCCAAAGCATCCAGAAACCCGATGTGGGTAGTCGAGAGACAAACAACCTTTCGCACCGGTGTTAAGAATACCTGTTTTCCATTTAGTGCATCAGGAGCCTTTTCACCTCGCTTCAAAAGATAGTATTCAAAATGATTGTCCGTTGATTTTTGCCATGGATCGCTCACGGTCAACTTCTTGTAATCCTCTAAATCCTGGATGGTAAAACCCGTGGCTTCGGTATTTTTCACCAATCCTGCCGCACTGATGGCAGGATTTGTCTTTCTTGTGACAGTTTCGCAACTGTATAGCAGACCAATGAAAAGGAGGCTGAGGACAATTCTACCTTGCAAAAATTTCATCATAAAATACAATTGTGCTCTTTAATTGGTACATCCAACTGGTTGAGATTTCTGACGATCCAAAAGTACCACCTTCCTCTCAACTATTTCGCGGGACTCTGTCGTGCAATTAGCTTTGCATAACATCGCTTCGTAATTAGCTTTGCTGAACTTCGCTTCCTAATTCCGAATTCGTAATTCCTATTTTGGGCTACCTGCTTCTGATTACCCTTGCCTTCAGCACCTCTTTTTTAGAAATCGTCTCCACAGCCACAAAGTAGACCGATGACCTGAGCTGTGAGCAATTGAGCTCCATGGGCGTCGTCGTTAACATGCGCTGCTCTTCCGACAATTTACGACCGGAAAGATCGTAAAAAATAACCCTGCCATACTCCTCTTTTCCGGTATTGACCAAATAGAGCATGTTAAGTCCGGGATCGTTGGGATAATAAATTTTGAATTGGGTATCCCCCACGGGAGTTGGATCCGGATCTACCGGGGTAAATGTTGAGCCACATCCATAGGAATTGATCAAAAGTGATGTTTTAAGGTTGATCTCAGGAATCCAGTAAAAAGGCTCCCAGGTGCCTCCCTTCAAACAATAGGCATTGTTCAGGTCACTGCTTTTCCTTGGAGCGGCATTGTAAACCGCAATGGTATCACCTGAATTGCTGTAGTTGATGTCGTATCCTATAAAATATTTGCCCTTTACCTGGATGGGCTGGTCAAGTGCAATAAAATTCATGGTTTCAGCCTTTAACGACCGGATGGGCATTTTGATAGTTTTCAGGAGTTCCCCTGGAAGTCCTGTCGCTTCGTTGACCGCATACAACTGAAACAGGATGTTGCTGTTACTGTTGTTGACACTGGAAACCGCCTTGGCCAGTCCTACCGAAAAAGCGGAGATGGTGGTCAACGCTGTCTGGTCAAATTCCTGTGCATAACTGGTGATCTTTAAAGAATTATGCCCTGACACATAACCCCTGCCATTGACAATTTTGGTAAGTTCATAGGTTTCAGCTGCACCAACGTCCGAAAAATGGTCGCAGGTCGAACCCAGGCTATAGGGATTCATGGCTTCAATTTTGAGCTCTCCGGTATTAAGCGGATCCAGCCATTTTTTTAATTGTTTTGTTGTTAAGGAGGAATGGTTCCACTGGTAAGCCATCATCACATAATAATCATTGACGGAGTTCTCACAGGTGGCCAGCCCTCCCTGCAGTGTACCGATAAACAGATTTGCATCGCTGAACAATGGTCCGCCGGAGGAACCGGGCTCTGTTGTGCCGATGTCCCATCTCTTCACCCACCAATAGCTATTGGGTACACTTCCATACTGGTTGTAGGTTCCAATACCTGGCGCATCATTGTCAATTGAAACCTTCTTCACATCCCCCTTGGGGTGATGAACTGACCTCGTGGAGAGCGGTGTTGTTTTACCATGGTCCCATCCTGCATAGTATGGACGGTATTCCGGAGGAGGTAACATTTCCAGCTCTACCAACGCAAAGTCGAGGGAATCAGAACGAGCGCGCAGGATGGAACCCGTCATCGATTGTTCTCCATAGCCATTTACGCTCTCACCTTTCCCGCAAAAGGGACTTTCATAATTGAAGGAGTAAACAGTCCTTTGCGCATCGGAGGCGCTCTGGATGCAATGTCCTGCTGTTATCAGATAGGGAGTTTTGTCTCTTCTGGTATTGTTGACAAGCGTTCCAGTGCAAAGATCAGTTCCATCCACAACAAGCTGTACAACAGACTGCTTCTCTTTGTTAAGGATGACAGCATCCTTGCAGTATACATCCATGTTGCAACTGCCTGCTGCCCCAAGTGGTCTGGTTCCTATAACATTCTTGTACCCATGATTGACCTGCGAAATATGCAGTTCCCCTTTGAAAGTAACAGATTCAGGTTCATTGTATTCAACAATGATTTCATCCACTGGCAACGGGAAAATGGGCAGCATTCCCGAGCTCTGCTCATTGTTTGCATTGAAGGCTCCCCGGAGAATCTGGTGATCGGCAGAGTAGATGAATATCGAAGCTCCTGTAGGCAGGATGGCGCGATCAAAGAGTATGCTCAGCGAATAGGCGCCTCTTGACCGGATGGCCACACGCCATACTTTCATCCCATCCACCATCTCCCATGTGCCGGAATTATCCGGACTGATATCTACATCGAAACTCCTGGCAAACTTCTGTTTCTTGTAAATACTACTTGATTGATTTTCCAGCAGCTGCAGATCAAGGTTGCTGACCGCCGCAAGCTCCACCACCGACAAGGGTAGCTGTGCACTTTTTAACCGATTGAAAGAAGCTGGAATTCCTCCATAGGATACCTGACCATAACTGGAAAAAGATACCATGGAAGCCGCAATATAGATTAGGAATAGGATACGTTTCACCGGCCTGAATTGGTTTCCCCAAATATAGGATTTATCACCAAATGTAACAGCCATTATCTTTTTGCGAAATAAATATCTGAGAAATTCAGAAAGGAGGTCCAGTCATAGAGGTTGATAGCATGTTTGCCTGACCGAATGTGGTATCCGATGGTTCCAGTCAACGGCTGCTGTAAATCAGGAAATTCCTTACCAGGAAGGCCCTCTTTTCCGAGAAGTTTGTAGACAGGGGAAGCTGCTGCGCAGGCCAGAAATTCCCCCTTTGGATCAGACCATTGGTCCTCCTCCGCACTGCATACGTAGAGGGGCCTCGGCGCGATCAAGGCAAGCAATTCATGCTGATCAACGGGCAAATCTTCCTCTTTACGGTTGTATTTCCTGAAGTTTTCACAGAACCAGTGGGGGAACGAGGTATTGATCCTTTCCACCGTCTCCCCAAAGATCCGCTTGGACAAGGCGGCCCCACCGCAACCCGATTCGTTGGATACCACGATGGCAAAACGAGGATCATTGGCTCCTGCCCATAAGGCAGCTTTTCCCAGCCTGGAATGTCCCAGCACGACCACCCTTTTTGCATCCACTTCCTTTACCTTTTCCAGGTAATCCAGGACCCGGGAGAGTCCCCAGGCCCATCCTGCTACCGTTCCCCAGGAATTGCTGCTGCGTGGCCCAGGGAACAGGCTGTGCACGCCATTCTTAAAACCATCGTCAAAATCAGGATCCAGATCCCCACAATAGATGGTAGCCAACCCGTATCCCCGTTCAATGAGTGCCCGGACAGGCCAGGAGGCACTGTCGCTTCCCCTTGTTGATTCTACCGATTTGTTCGCTGTAATACCCTTTGCTGCATTGTTCCTTACCCATGAATTGGTAATGGCAATGCCCGGATCATCTGAAATGGTGTGATTGCCACTGAAATTAAGACCCAAAAAGAGCGGATGCTTCTTACCAGCCTTCGGCAGGTATAGCAGAACATTGATTAACAGCGTATTTCCATCTTTTTCAAGGGTTAGTTGTACCTCCCGCTGGATAGCCATCCCTTCCAATGCTTCCCTGTTTTCGGAGATAACCCTGAAGGCAAGGTGTACCTTCCCGGTAGGGGTTTTACCATATACTTCATTCTCAAATAGCTCTAAAATCTCCGCGCGCCTTTTCGTCCAACCAACCGCATCTTTTACCGGTTGTTCATTGTTGAACAGCAGCGGATCGGGCAAAGTATAAGCTGGCATTTTGGCTTCATCGTAATTGGCCACAAAGGCCTGACCAAAGAGCGCCCCAGAAAAAATTAGCAAGAATGCAGAGAGTAAAGCAGTTTTCATGATTGAATATACTTAGAGTGCCTAAAGTGAACTAAAGTGCCTAGAGTGCCTAAAGTGAACTAAAGTGCCTAGAGTGCCTAAAGTACTTACTAAAAAAATCTAACTTACCTAAAACTATCCCACAAATAACTTAATCCTGGAGTCCCACCTTTGGCACTTTAGGCACTCTAGGCACTTTAGGCACTTATTCTGTTATGTCATACACACGTGGTTCCACTTCCCCCCGGGCCACCATCAAGGCATTCATTGCCAATGCCTTTAACTCATCCTGCCCGGCATACACAGAAACCGGAGCAATGAATTCGACCCTTTCGCGAATCAGCGACATCATTCTTCTGTCGAAGGCAATTCCCCCGGTCAGCAGAATGCCGTCTATACGGCCTTTCAGGACGGTAGCCATCTCACCGATGTATTTCGATATCTGATAAGCCATCGCCTCGTGGTAAAAGGTGGCCTTCTCATCTCCCTTCCTGACTGCCAGCTCTACTTCGCGGGCATCATTGGTTCCGAGATAAGCGACAAATCCACCGTTGCCCGAAATCATGGCCATAATTTCCTGGTAAGTATATTGGCCACTGTAACATAGTTTGACAAGATCCCCTACCGGCAGTGAACCGCTTCTCTCCGGCGAAAATGGGCCCTCTCCGTCGAGTGCGTTGTTAACATCAATGACGCGGCCATGCTGGTGCACCCCAACTGAAATTCCCCCGCCGAGGTGAACCACAATCAAATCAAGCTCTTCATAGGGTTGTCCGACCTTCATGGCATGCTGCCGTGCAACCGCCTTCTGGTTCAGCGCATGAAAGATGGATCGCCTGGTAAACAGCGGATGACCGGATACCCGGGCAATTCCGTCCATCTCATCCGTAACCACCGGATCTGCAATCAGTGCCAGCATCCCCGGATGCTCACGGGCAATGTCAAAAGCAATCATCGAACCCAGGTTGGAGGCGTGCATGCCCATGACCCCCTCCCTGCAGTGCTGAACCATCAGTTCATTCACCAGGTAGACGCCAGACTCAAGGGGGTAGGTTAAACCACCCCTCCCAATCACTACATGAACCTCCTCCAGCAGTAAGCCCTCCTTTTCCAGTTGCTGAAGTATACTGCTCCTCCGAAAGTTGTACTGATCGGAAATGGTAGGATAGGCAGAAAGGTCTTCAATGGAATGATGAAGGGTTTTGAGGTATATACAGATGGAATTTTCGTAAATAGCGATTTTGGTGGTGGTTGAACCCGGGTTAATCACCAATATTCTAACAAGATCTGAACTATCCATGTCGTAATGTTTTTAGATGACTAAAGCAGCTAATGCGATGGAATACTGCTTGGTAAGTGTTGAATCCCCGCGGGAAGTGAGAACAACCGGGACCCTGGCGCCTGTCAGCATGGCGGCAGATTCTGCCTTTGCAAGCTTCATGTTGGTTTTGTAAAATACATTGCCCGCATCCAGGTTGGGAAAGAGCAAACAATCTGCATCTCCGGCGACCTCCCCTTTGATCCCCTTGATTTCAGCTGCTTCAGCGTCAATGGCAATATCCAGCGCCAACGGACCATCGATGAGACACCCCTTGATCTGCCCCCGCTCCCCCATCTTGGAGAGAAAAGCAGCATCCCTGGAGGACTCCAATTGCAGCAAAAGCTGCTCACTTGGTGCAATTACCGCTACTTTTGGATGACTAATTCCCAATGCTGCAGCGGTTTTTACCATGTATCCGATGAGCTTTATTTTCTGGGAAAGATCCGGCTGTGGCAACACTGCCACATCACTGACGATCATTAACTTGTAATAATTTGGATTTTGGATGACCGTCACATGGCTCAGTACACTTCCCGGATCCATCAATCCCTTCTCCTTGTCGAGAATTGCCTTGATGAACCTATCGGTAGAGATCAGTCCTTTCATGAGAATATCCCCCTCCTGCTGACGAATCATTTGTACTGCCTGAACGGCTGCCAACCACTCATCGGGTTGATGAAGGATCGTGAAGAGGGAAGCATCAGCATGTTCTTCCGCACAGATGTGCTCAATGGTGGCTTTATCGCCAATCAGAATGGCATGAACCAAGCCTCGTTTAACCGCCTCATAGGCAGCCATCACCGAGTGGTTGTCATTGGCACTAACCACAATCAATGTTTTTTTGACTTGTCTTAGAACTGCCGGGAAAAGGTCGTCTAATTTCGTTATCATCAATTCCGGTAATATAGTTTGGCAATTAAGGACTAAAGGAAAACATTTCAAACATTTCAAACATTTCAAACATTTCAAACATTTCAAACATTTCAAACAATATTGAAAGATCCTTTGAATAGCGCAAAGATCACAAATTTAACAAACAAAAAAGAGAAGGATTAATTTTTGTGTGCTTCAATGATTTTCTGGGTATCAATGGCAATCATCAACTCTTCGTTGGTAGGAACTACCATCACTTTAACCTTTGCACCAGCCTTGCTAATGGTACATTCCTGGCTGCGCAAACCGGTATTAACTGTTTCATCCAGTTCGATACCCAAAAATTCAAGTCCTTTACAGACCCCTGTCCGGGTCGTATCGGAATTTTCCCCGATTCCCCCGGTGAAGATTAGTACGTCTATCCCCCCCATTGCTGCCGCGTAGGCTCCAATGTATTTTTTAATCCTATAATCAAACATCTTGAGTGCCAGCTGGCAACGCTCATCCCCTTTCGTAGCAGCTTCCCTTATTTCGCGCATATCGGAAGATAACCCACTAATCCCCAACATACCTGAATGCTTGTTGAATAGCACAGATGCGGATTTGGTACCGATTTTTTCCTTGTCCATGATATAGGTGACCGCACCCATGTCGATATCCCCCGACCTTGATCCCATGATTAAGCCTTCCACCGGTGTAAATCCCATGGAGGTGTCAACGGAAATTCCATCTTTTATGGCACAAACGGATGCCCCATTGCCCAAGTGGCAGGTAATAATTTTAAGTCCTTTGCATTTCGTACCCAAAATCTCACAGGCCCTGGCAGCCACAAACCGGTGACTGGTTCCATGAAATCCATAGCGACGGATACCATACTTTTTGTAAAGTGCATAGGGAATCGCATACATGTAGGCATGCTGGGGCATCGTGGTATGAAAAGCCGTATCAAAGACAGCTACCTGCGGAATGGAAGGGATCAGTGCACCAAGTCCATAAATACCCTTGAGGTTTGGCGGGTTGTGCAAGGGCGCCAGTTCAGTATACTTCTCCAGAGCCTGGATGACCTCGTCGTCTACCAGTTTACTTTCCGTGAACAACTCGCCACCATGAACCACCCTGTGACCAACTGCACTGATCTCTTCCAGGTTTTTAATACAGCCATGTTTGGCACTCGAGAGTACACCCAAAATATATTCGATTCCAATTTTATGATCCAGGATCTCCCCTTCAAACAAGACTTTTTGTCCATCCTCCTTTTCATGTTTGAGAAAGGAACCCTTCATGCCAATTTTCTCTACAATACCTTTCGCAATCAAAGAATTAGACTCAAGAGAGAAAAATTGATATTTGATGGAGGAACTGCCACAATTCAGTACTAATATTTTCATGTTCGTCTTTGATTTTTTGGATCAATTCTCCAGGGCAGCGGGTTGCAATTGCATTATTGATACACCATTGCAACAACTGAACTTAAGATCGATCCAAATTCGTAATTCGTAATTCGTAATTCGTAATTTTCTATATTCTTTCAGTTGCCAATGGAGTCGTCCCAATGATATTGCCCTTTTCATCGTATTTGTAAAAACCCCAGCAGACATGCTTCCCAAATCTCTTCGCCCTGTTTAGCTTTTTAATGACCGGTGAAGGCATGTACATCGGATCTCCAAATTCGGAATAAAGATTTTCCATCCAACGGTTTACTTTATCAATGCCCAAAATATCTGCAAGCTCAAAAGGTCCAAAGCGCATGCCAAACCCGATTTTCCAGACCGTATCAATATTGGACATGGTTCCGACTCCCTCCATCAATACCTCGCAAGCTTCGTTGAGCAATGCCATGTAGAGCCGGATGGAGATAAGTCCAGCCGATTCCTCTACTGGTATGGCCTGCCGGTTGACAAGTTTGACGAAAGTCAGCACCCTCTCATACACCTCGTCCGAAGTATACAGCCCCTTGACCACTTCGCAAATCTTTGCATCCGGTGACTGAACGAAGAAATGAAGGCTCACGCAACGTTCACGGTGCTCCAGTTCAGAGGCGAGTTCCGTGACAATGATGGTCGTTGAATTGGTAGCGATGATGCAATCCTTGCAAACTACCTTTTCTATCTTCCTGAACACCTCTTTCCTTTCCGTAATTTTTCTTGCTGAAGACTCTGCGCGGATCACTTCTATGACAAAATCACAATCCTTCAAATCTTCATAATCCAAACTCCCTTTGATTCGTGAAAGAATCAACTTCTTTTCACCTACCGTCATTCCCCAGTTTTCAATTCGCTTGTCCAGCGTTTTATCCAACTGCTCATAAGCGTTCCTGATCCGATCGTCGGAAAGTTCAATAAAAACCACCTCTATGCCATATGCGCTGGCTATTCTGGCAATGTTTTGTCCGTCTTTTCCGCAGCCGATAATGCCTATTTTTGAAAACAGTGTTCGTTGCTGTTGTTTCTTACTAAGTCCAAAATCCTCAATCTGCTCTATTATCATCTCTCCCATGGGAAGCTATTTTTTTTGTTTGAAATGTTTGAATGGTTTTATTGGTTTGAAAAGTTGGAAGGGTGTTTGAAAAAGTTATGAGTTATGAGTTATGAGTTATGAGTTATGAATTATAAATCACGGAATAGCCATTTTATCAACATTTTAACCTTCCTATTGTTGTGCAATTTTCAACTTGACCTTTTTGTACCTGCCTGGTTGGAGGTGATGGCCACCATGTTCACGATATCGCTCACGGAACAACCCCGCGACAGATCATTGATTGGGGCGGCCATTCCCTGCAATACGGGACCGATTGCCTCTGCTCCTGCAAGTCGCTGCACCAGTTTATAACCGATATTTCCCGACTCAAGTCCGGGGAAAACCAGCACATTGGCACGTCCGGCTACTTTGCTGCCCGGAGATTTCAATTGTCCAACCTCCGGCACAAGTGCTGCATCCAACTGCATCTCACCATCGATCAACAGGTCAGGGTTCATCGTGGCAGCAATTTTGGTGGCCTGGGCAACTTTGTCAACCAATTCGTGCTGTGCACTACCCTTGGTAGAAAAAGAGAGCATGGCTACGCGGGGTTCAATATTGGCAATGGATTTGGCAGAGGCAGCCGTAGTAACGGCAATTTCAGCCAACTGAGAAGCATCGGGATCCGGCATCACCGCACAATCGGCAAAAACCAGCATCCCATTGTCTCCTATATTCTTATCCTTGAAAATCATGAAAAAAAGTCCTGAAACCACTGAAACACCGGGAAGTGTCTTCACAAACTGAAAAGCCGGCCGCAGAACATCTCCGGTTGCATTGATGGCACCCGCAACCTCCCCATCGGCGTCTCCCGCTTTGATCATCATGACGCCAAAATAGAGTGGATCATTCAGCAATTCCAAAGCCTTTTCAATCGTTAAACCCTTACTTTTTCGCAGTTCTACCATTAGCTCAGCATATTTCTGCCGGTTGATGGCTGTTTCCGGATCAACAATTTTTGCCCCGGAAATGGAGATACCCTCCCTGGCGGCAATGGCCTCAATTTGCATTTGATTTCCCAACAAGGTAATTTGGGCAATCTTCTCCTGCAGGATTACTTCAGTTGCCTTCAGCGTGCGTAATTCACTCCCTTCCGGCAAAACAATGTGGTTCTGAAGCTTAATGGCATTTTCCTTGATCGTTTCGAGCAAATTCATGGGTGAAATATTAAATTTTTCGAACTTTTTTTTAGAATGTACAAAATTAAAGAATCTTGGGGGAGTAACCTAATGATTGTCCGGTTTTTCACCTACAATCATTTAGATGATTGAATAAGTTATTTTATCTAATTAGCATACAGACTCTTAAAGCAACTTCAACGTTGAAATTTGTGCAAAGTCATGGCAAATAAATTTTCAATGGCTTTAACAGTCAGCGATATTCACGCTTTAATTCAGTGTTGATCTGCCCTTTATGTCCAGCTAAAATTAACAATTGTATTCGATAAAACCGCTGAATCCCCACTTTTTTTTATGGGTTCAACTGCTTAAAATGAAGGTCATTGCCATCTCCAAAAAATCATTCTAAATTAACGGACAATTCAATATATTTAGTTTTTTTGTACCTTAACGAAATTATTCGAGATTTGCAGTTATGACGGAGTCAACATTGTACTACAATCCATTCGCCCTGATATCCTTTGCCTCATTCCTTATCATGATGATATTGGCATTCGTATTGTGGCACAAGTACTACACGAGTCAAACAAAATTTGTCGTACTGCTGTTTGTCGCCAATGCGATTTACTCCTTCTTCTATACTTTTGAGATCTCCTTCAAAACATTGGAGGAGATTACCTTGTTTTACCACCTGGAGTATTTTGGAATTCCTTTTCTGTCGACCTACTATCTGATGTTTTCGCTCCATTTCACTGGGAGGAGTAAATGGCTCACTACCAGAAACAAGCTTCTCCTCTTTGCCATCCCTATAACTACCCTGTTGTTGGTCATTTCCAATGAAAACCACCATCTGTTTTACAAAAAGGAGGAGATGAACATCTTAGGTCCCTTCCCTTCTTTTTCCTTTGTTCCGGCTGTATGGTACTATGTGCATCAGGGATATGTGGTGTTAAGTATGCTTTTCTCCTTGCTCCTGCTCGGAAATATGTTGAAAAATGCAGCCTCTGTTTACCGGGTACAAATTGTATTTCTACTCCTGGCCACCACCTTCCCATTTGCAGGCTACCTGGCTTACCAGTTGAACATGATTCCATTTGGTATTGATCCTGTCTCATTTACTTTTACCTTGTCAGGGATTGTCGTATATTATGCACTGGTTCGTTTTAAACTATTTGAATTGGTACCCATTGCCCGTTCAAAACTGTTTGAAAAAATTCAGGACCGGGTATTGGTTTTTGACCTCAACGACCGACTCATCGATTTCAATCTTTCTGCAAGCAAGCAGTTTTCACTTACCGGAAAAGAACTGGGGAAAGAGATATCCACGCTTTTGGCAGGCTGGACTGAATTAATGCAGTTTGTACAGCACAACCACTCAGGGAAAATGGTCATCCATCCGGAGGGTGCAGAAAATGCCGATTACTATGACATTCAGATACTTGAATTGGTAAATGACAACAAAATCAAACAAGGCAAACTTGTGGTTGTCAAAGATATTTCGGACCTCATCAATACCGAGCGGGAGAGAAATTATGCGGCAACAAAACTGGATGCAGTCATCAATGCCATGCCTGATATCATCTTGGTAATCAATAACAAAGGCATATTTACTGATTTTTTTGCATCGGAGACAGACCGGCTGTTGCTGAACAGGGAGGAGGTGATTGGCGCCTCTCTAAACCATCTGTTTAATCCGGAGGAGGCGGAGGTTTTGACAGGATTGTTGCAAAGCTGTCTTATTTCCAACAAATTGGTTACCCACCAGTTTGAAATGGACTTTCCCGGAGATGTGCTCCATTATGAAGCAAGACTCACCAGACTTGACCTTACACATGTTCTGGTCATCATCAGAGATGTTTCTGAATCTGTCAAGATGAAAAAAGATCTCCTGTACCAATCCGGATTCCAGCAAATCCTCACCAATCTGGCTTCGCGTTTCATCTATATTGCAGAGTTGGAATACGATGAAGTAATCAACGACTCCCTTAGACAGGTCGCACAATACATCGGGGTTGAGAGAAGCTATATTTTCAGGTACGACCTGGAGCAGGAAACAATGTCCAATACCCACGAATGGTGCAGTCAGAATGCTACGCCAAGACAGCACGAGCGACAGCATTTACCCACCTCGCTCATTTCCATTGGAATGAGCCGGCATTTGCAAGGCAAACCTAGCTTTGAAGACAATTTAGGCTCCCTGGATCCAAAAAATCCGCTGTTTTCCTTCATTGCCTCCCCGGATGTTAAATCCATGCTGACCATTCCCATGATCTCTCAAAAAAATTGTTTGGGATTTGTTGGATTTGACACCATCCGTTCAAAACGGAAATGGAGTGATTCCGACATTTCCTCCCTCAAAATTTTTACAGGCATGTTGGCCAGTCTTTTGGAGAAGATCAGTATCGAGCAATCCCTGGTTGAGGCCAGTATCAAGGCTGAAGCAAGTAACAGGCTAAAGACCGCATTCATGAACAATATCTCGCATGAGATCAGAACCCCTTTGAACGGAATAATAGGATTCGGCGAGATCATTGCCAATGAACAGCTCTCCATGGAGGAGAAAAACAGATTTTTAACCGTTGTTCAGGAGAGCAGCGAGCGGTTGATTCATACCATCGATGATTACCTGGACATCTCAATGTTGGTGACCGGTAACCAGGAGATTCATCCGAAATTATTCTCCCTGTCCAAAATGATCCTTGAAGTTGTTGAAGAGTATTTGGAACCATGTGCCGCTAAGCATCTAACAATAACTGCCGAGATACCGGATAGACTCCGGCAATTGTCACTGCATTCTGATCCTGATCTGATTCGGAAAGTCCTTCACCACCTGGTTGGAAATGCACTTAAATTCACACTTGATGGCAATATAGTAGTTGGAATTGAGTCAATTGACAATAAGATAACCATCTTTGTCAAGGATACCGGGGTCGGCATTTCTGAAGATGCCCTGAAACTTATTTTTGACTCTTTCATGCAGGAAGATTTTTCTTCCACCCGACAATACGAAGGAAGTGGATTGGGACTTTTTATTGTAAAGGGAATTGTTACTTTGCTACAGGGAGAAATATCGGTATCATCAACCAAAGGGAAAGGTTCACACTTTATCCTGACTTTTAACAACCAAGCTTAATATGGATATTCTTTACAATATCAATGCAGATGATATTTTCAAAGATCTCTTCGAACATTCTACAGTTGGGATGTCTATCACCTCGCTAGACAACAAGCTTCACCCCAATGCTGCGTTTTGTGAAATGATAGGTTACACAAGGGAGGAGCTCACCAGCAAAAAATGGGCCGATTATACCCACAAGGAGGACATTGAATACAACAACGAAGTCATATTCAAGATACTCAACGGAGGAAAAAAATCTTACAGATGGGAAAAAAGGTATCTGCATAAAAATGGATCCGTTATATGGGCAGATATTCATACTTTTTTACACTGCAACAGTGAGGGGGAACCGCTCTATTTCATCACCACCGTCAATGATATTACCAAGCGCAGAAGCTTGGAGGAGGAGATCAAAGCGCAAAACGAACAACTGCAGCAAAGCAACATTGAAAAGGACAAATTCTTTGCAATTCTTGCCCACGACCTTCGCAGTCCGATCTGCTCATTTCTGGGTTTGGCAGAGGTAATGGCTGAAGAGAGCAACAGAATGACCATGAGTGAAATTGAAGACATTTCCAAGTCTCTCTTTATTTCTGCCTCCAACCTTTACCAACTGCTGGAAAACCTGCTGGAATGGTCTGTCCTTCGCAAGGGATATACCAATTGCATCCCTGAAGCATCTGACCTAAACAAGATCATTACCAGATCAATGGAGCCATTTCGTGAATCTGCCAACCGAAAGAGAATAAACCTCTCCTTCCTGGCAGATCAACCCCTGCAGGTGCTATGTGATCTGAAAATGACCGAAACAATTTTGCGTAATCTGATCTCCAATGCCCTTAAATATACCCATGGCAATGGGCAAGTCACCATTGCTACAGCTGCTGTCTCCGGCAATATGGCCAGGATCTCAGTAACCGATTCAGGCATCGGTATGAGTGAAGATTTGCTTTCCAAACTTTTTAAGCTAAATGAGCAGGTCTGCCGAAAAGGAACCGAAGGAGAGGCGAGCTCCGGACTGGGACTGTTAATCTGCAAGGAATTTGCTGAACTCCAGGAAGGCAAAATCTGGGCTGAGAGTGTGGAAGAGAAGGGAAGCACCTTCCATTTTACACTTCAACTGGCGGATTGAGGAGGGACGGTGAAATTGTAGAGACGTTGCATGCAACGTCTCTACAGATGAATTTTCAAACATTTCAAACATTTTAAACAGTAGTTATAGATGGAACTACCCTATATATTGATAGTTGACGATTCAAAAGAGATGCTTGCCTACATGGAGATTGTACTCCGGTCGACCAAGGCCAGGATACTCTCTGCCAATTCAGGGACCAAAGCACTCCAGCTCATCAAAGACAAGGAATTGGCGCTTGCCATCGTGGATGTTCAGATGCCCGAGATGAATGGGTATACGCTGGCCTTAAAAATCAACGAAAACAGGGTGGGAGCCATCGTTCCGATCATATTTCTGACTGCCGTTTACCAGGACCAGGTGGAGATCCTGAAGGGCTACGAATCGGGAGCAGTGGATTACATCTTCAAACCGGTCAACAAGGGGATTCTTATCAGCAAGATCAACGTATTCCTGGAGTTGTACAACCAACGAATCAATCTTCCGGAAGATCAGGGATTGTTAAAGAAATTTGAGGAGAATCTCTCAAAATCCAATGCAGAACTGGCGGATAGCCAGGAAAAATTCAAGAGTTTCATAGAGCACGCCCCGGATGGAGTCTTTATCATGAACAGGAATGGCCAATTCATCGAAATGAATGAAGCAGTGAGCAGCATTACCGGTTACCAAAAGGAGGAGCTGCTTGGCATGACACTTCACCAAATGATTGCAGATTCCGGGCATGAAAACTGGAACTCCTTCCTGGTTAAGTTTTTAAACTCAGGTACAGCCAATGCCGAAATTACTTTCAGGCAAAAACGGGGCAAAATCAGGTGGTGCACACTCAATGGAGTTAAAATCAGTGACAACCAGTATCTCTGCTTCTTCAAGGACATTACCCAAAACAAAATGGCCGCGGATGCTTTGATGAAGTCGGAAGAGAAATACCGGACCCTGATGAATGCCTCGCCCGAAGGTATCGTCATCATCGATATGAAAGGAATAATTACCGATGTCTCAGAAATTGGACTCGAATTGTACGGTTGTGATTCGCAGAGTGAGATGATCGGGAAACACATCCTTCGGTTCCTCCCCAACGGATTAAAAAACAAATTCAGGGACATCTATGCCAAAACGATGGAAGAGGGATTGGTACAGAGCATTGAGATGAAACTGATCAACCGGAACAAGGTTCCGTTTATTTCGGAAATAAGCACAACCCTTATCCAGGGAAAATCGGGAGAGTCGATTGCATTTATGATTGTGGTACACGACATTACCCACCGCAAAAAGCTGGAACGTCAAATGATCCACAACGACAGGATGACCACACTCGGGGAGATGGCTACCGGCATAGCCCATGAAATCAACCAGCCCCTCAATACCCTCTCCATACTTTTTGACAACATGCTGCTGGCAGCCTCCAAGGAGGATTCACTGCCCAAAAGCTATCTTGAAAAAAAGACAGAAAAAATTTATGACAACATTTTTCGGATAAAAAACATCATCGACCACGTCAGGGTCTTTTCCCGTAGCCAGGAAGATTCTATTTTCACCTCATTCGATGTCAGGGAGAGTATTAAAAATGCCATTTCCATGATTTCGGAACAATTCAGGCACAAACTGATTGACCTGGTGGTTAATACAAACGAATCTATTCCAATGGCTTACGGAAACACTTACCAGTTTGAGCAGGTCATCCTGAATCTGGTAATCAACTCCAAAGATGCCATTGAAGAGCTTGAAGTCCAACGCGACTCGTCTTATGAAAAAAAGATAACCATCCAGGCCTATACCTCCTGCCGGCAAATTGTGGTGGAGGTACAAGACAATGGAATAGGGATCAAACAGGAGGAGCTAGAGAAAATTATGTTACCTTTTTATACCACAAAAGAGGCTGGTAAGGGTACGGGTTTGGGACTTTCCATTACTTTTGGGATTATCAAGGAGATGAAGGGGGAGATTACCTTCAAGAGTGAACCCTTGAACGGAACCAAAGTTACCATCAAGTTGCCGGCAGCGAAGAAATGACAGAAATGACTGAGAGACTGAGAGACTGAGGGACCGAGAGACTGAGAGACAGGGAGACGAAGGGATGAGGAGATGGTAAATGACGGGAAGTGGAAAGTTGAGAGTAAATAATTGAAACAGAGAAACGGGGACAGGAAAATGATGGAGAGACGGAACAATTGCCTTCTTTACCCTGAAAGGGTTAAATATGAATAGCCCGGGGTAAAGCGACGAAGGAGCGACACCCCGGGTTACGGAATGTCGGGAGTTCACCGTCCGCGGTGGTATTTTTAAAATAGCATTACAACAGGATCGGACGGAAGGAACGAATAAATGACGGGGAGACTGAGGGACATAGGGACGGAGAGACTTAGGGACGGAGAGACGGAGAGACGAAAAATGACGGAGGGACTGAGGGACTGAGAGACGGAGAGACAGTACAGACGTTGCATGCAACGTCTCCCATGTTTCTCTCAGGTTTCTCCAATGTTTCTCCAAATGTTTCTCCCATGTTTCTCCAAATGTTTCTCCCATGTTTCAGCTCGAAACCTTTGAAATTTTTTTGTAGAAACTGAGAGGTTGGACTTTAAACATTTCAAACATTTCAAACATTTCAAACATTTCAAACATTTCAAACATTTCAAACAAAAATTAATCGCCGGATGGATCAAGATAAAATACGGGTACTGATACTCGACGACGAAAAGCATTTTACGGAAGAGCTGGCAGAATTTCTGGAGCTGACCGGACATACCGTATATGAAGCCAATACAGTTGAGCGCGGGATGACCCTGCTGGACAGCCATGCCATGGATCTGCTCATACTTGACATTCGGTTGCCGGGGGCTGACGGACTGGACATTCTCAAGCGGGTCAAGGCCGAAAAGCCCTCCCTGGAGGTGATCATTGTCTCCGGTCACGGGGACATGGAGACCGTCATCAAAGCCATGCGGCTGGGGGCCTTCGACTATTTGCGCAAACCATTCCGCCACATCGATATCCAGATCGCCATCGAACGTACCCGGAAATTCCTTCTCCTGCAGCGCCGGCTGGTGATCGCCGAAGAGCGCAATTCGCTCATATCAAAGGCCCTGGAAGACAAGATCAATCGAAAATTCATCGGGATATCCCCTCAAATTCTGGCGGTGTACGAACAGGCACAGGTTGCCGCACAGTATCCCGATACCAATGTGCTCATCACCGGAGAGAGCGGCACCGGCAAGGAGAACATAGCACGGATCATTCACTATGCAGGAAAAAGAAGGGACCGTGTCTTTTGTGCGGTGAACAGCAGTTCCATCACAGATTCATTGCTGGAAAGCGAATTTTTTGGTCACAAGAAAGGCTCGTTTACCGGTGCCATAGCCGACAAGAAAGGCTTTTTTGAAATCAGCGATGAGGGAACCCTCTTCCTGGATGAAATCGCCGACATGCCACTGAACCTCCAGGCCAAGCTACTTCGGGCCATCGAAGAGAAGGTATTTACACGGGTAGGTGAAACCATGCCGGTAAAGTCTGATTTCAGGATCATCTCCGCCACCAACTTCGACCTTGACCAAATGGTGGCTGACAAAAGATTCCGGCTTGACCTGCTCCACCGGATGAATACCCTGCATATCCATATTCCGCCCCTGCGGGAGCGTCCGGAGGATATCGAGCCATTGCTGGTGCAATTTGTGGGGGAATTTGCCTCGCGCATGGGGAAAATGACCCCCGAAATTCCCCCTAGTGTGCTGGATTCACTGAAGGCCTACAGTTTTCCGGGCAATGTGCGGGAATTGCGCAACATCACCGAACGGGCCATAATTTTCTGCAAGGGTGACAGGCTGAGTGAATCAGATTTTATCACCAAAGCCAACCACTCCCCTGCCCCGGCATTTGCGCCACCTCCTGAATCCACGCCATCCTCCCAGGGGGAAGCAGACCAGATTCGGGAGAAGCTCAAGACCTGCAACTACAACCAGACCGAGACTGCTGCCGCCCTGGGCATTACCCGCGATGCGCTGATCCGCAAGATGAAAAAGTACGGGATCTCGGTTTCAAGGGTCGGACTCTGACCCCTTGAAAATGGAGCGGGGCTGGTTGAGTGCAACCAGCCCCGCTCCATTTTCAACCATTTACTCCGCACAGCTGTACGCACAGCTGTATTTTTTCACAACACAATTTTACCCAAAAACAAATTCAAGACAACTACACTATTTAAATTAGTTACAAAGTATAAATATTTAATATATTTAATATCTGCTCATTAACACAAATAAACCATCCCGTATCTTACATTACTTATTTTTTGGCACACCTTTTGATAATACTTCATCGTTAACATTTTTATGCATGCTTTTATAAACAAAAAATGGAAGAGATCGTACAACGTTTTATCAACTCCCAGCCGAATGGGGTTAAGATAACCGAAATGGAAGAGACTCTTCGACAAAGCAGGCTTCGGTTGGGATATGTCACCCGGAAATTGCTGAACGAAGGAAAAGTAGTAAAAGTCGAAAACAAATATTACCCCAATACCAGTGAAATGGAGGGGATGGAAGTCAAGAAATAAATGAAAGTTAAAATAAATTAAAACACAATTCTTAAAAAAAAAGTCATGAGAAAATTATTTTTAGTCTTCGCTGTCGTTGCAGGATTCGCTGCAAACTCTTTCGGACAAGCTTCTGTATCTGCAACTGCTACAGCTGCTGCAACCATCGTAACTCCATTGGCCATTGCAAATGCAGGAAACCTTAATTTTGGTAACATCGCAACGAACGCAACAGGCGGATCAGTTGTAATTACACCTGCAGGAGCTCGTTCAACAACTGGTGGTGTATCTCTACCTACGACAATTGGAACAGTTTCTGCTGCCGCTTTCACTGTGACCGGAGAAACTGATTATACTTACGCAATCACCTTACCTGCCGGACCTACAACAATCGATGACAATAATGGTCATACTATGTCTGTTGGCACCTGGACAAGCACTCCTACTCCTACAGGTGAATTAACCGGAGGAACAGAAACTCTTTACATAGGTGCAACATTGACTGTTGGTGCTAGCCAGGCAGCAGGTGCTTATTTATCAGATACACCATTCCAAGTTACTGTAGTTTACAACTAATAAAAACTTAAGAAAAGCTGCATGAAATGCAGCTTTTCTTTTTAGTCCAAAATTTTTAATACCCAGCGCCATTAAAACATTCTACCACATATTGATACTTCTGTTTGTACTTCAGGTCACAAGCCGGGAAGTGCAGGGACAGATTCCAAGTGGAGAATTTGCAGTCTCAGCATCGGCATCCATTTCGTGCATTATCATCACACCAATTGGAATTGTCAAGTTGCAGGACATGCATTTCGGTAACATTGTTTCAGGCAATTCAGGAACAATAGAACTGGGATCTGACGGTGTTGTTTCTAATGTTACAGGGGATGTTTCCCTTGAAACGAAAGGAAGCATCTTTTCATCTGCGCTTTTTGAAATCACGGATGGTTTAGGAAACAATACGGGAACCACGCGTCTATTTTCCGGTTTCTCGATTACTTTGCCCAGCAACGATGTAATTCTTGCCAACAGCCAGGGCCAAACCATGCGAGTCAGTAATTTCACCAGCAATACCTTGGCCTCTGGAACCGGACGATTCAAAAATGGGGAAGGGATACTATCGATCGGAGCAACATTGTATGTTACCTCCAACCAGGGATTAGGGAACTATGCGTCTACTACTCCATTTCCGGTAACAGTGAATTTTTATTAGGGACAGGATAAACCACAAACAAAGAGACCCGGGGCTAAACTTCCCGGGTCTCTTTGTTTGTGGTGCTTGATAGTTCCCATCACGAACAATTTTGACAATCATGCTGCCACATTGGATGGTCAGACAAAGTCATTCACCTAAAAACCAGGAGCTATTCCTGGCGCACTGCAAAAAAATAGATCTTTTTCAAAATCCACATCCAAAATTTCGTAATTTAGCAGGAGTGAATCCATTCCATTCACGACAAAAGAACAATCCATGGTGAAAGAGCTGCCCAATGTTCTACTGGTCGACGACATCAACTCCAACCTGATCTACCTGAAACTGGTACTGAAAGGAACTGAAGCCAACCTGATCGAAGCCGAATCGGGGGCCGAAGCCCTGAAAAAAATCGAGGGGCTCCCACTCTCCCTGGCCATCCTGGATGTACAGATGGCGGGCATGAATGGCTATGAACTGGCCATCGAAATCAACAAAAACAGGCTCACCGAGAGTGTCCCCATCATCTTCCTTACTGCTGCATTTCCCAACAACGAACAGATCATCACCGGTTACGAGGCAGGAGCCGTCGATTACATCATCAAGCCACTCAACCGGAAGATCCTGATCTCAAAAGTCAACATCTTTTTACAGCTTTTTCGGCAGAAGCAGCTGATCGTGGAGAGCCACGAAGAGCTGAAACGGTCGGAAATGGAGGTCCAAAGGGGCAAGGAGCAGTTGCAGCAACTGAACCACCACCTGATCAATGCCCGTGAAGATGAACGGGCGGCCATCTCCCTGATGATCCACGATGAGCTCGGGCAGGCCATGACTGCCCTGAAGATCGATTTGCGGTGGGTGCGGGAGAGCAGCCATTCGGAAATGGTCGGGCAAAAACTGGACAAAATGGTGGCCAATACCAACGAGATTATCCGGAAAGTCCAGCGGATCTCCTCCGAACTGCATCCAAAATTGCTGACCGACCTCGGACTGGCCGATGCCATCGAATGGTATTGCGGCGAGCAGCGCGACAGAACCGGACTGATATTTAAACTTTCCCTGGAAGAGGCCTGGGACAAGGATTTCAAGCGGGATCTGGCGCTCTTCAGGATATTGCAGGAGGCGCTCACCAATGTGATCCGGCATGCCAATGCCACAAAGGTCGAAATCACCATCCGCTACGAGCAGGGCAACATCTGCATGATCCTGTCGGATGATGGGGTTGGCATGGGTGAAGGTATCCCCGAAAGCTCCAGGTCGATGGGGCTTTTTGGCATGCGGGAAAGGGCGCTGCAATGCGAAGGCTCCCTGGAAATTGCGCAAAACCTTCCACACGGAACAAAAATAACTGTCAACTTGCCTGACAAGACCAATATACCAACTATTTAACGGGGCGCTAGCTATGAAGATATTGATTGCAGACGACCATGCCATCGTTCGGGAGGGGGTCAAACTGATTGTAAAGACCTTGCCGGAGGTCAAACAGATCGACGAGGCGTCGGATGGAAGGGAGGCACTCGGCAAACTGATGAAAAACCAGTACGATCTGGCCATCCTGGATATCTCGATGCCGGAGATCACCGGATTGGACCTCCTGCAGCAGTTAAAGTCACACAACATTCCAACCCGCATCCTGATGCTCAGTTTTCATCCCCAGGAGCAATATGCCGTCAGGGCCTTTAAGTTGGGCGCATCGGGATACCTCTCCAAGGACAGTGCCTTTGACGAATTGGCCCTGGCCATCCGCAAGATTGCCGCAGGAGGCAAATATGTCTCCGCTGCCTTTGCCGAAAAGCTGCTCTTCAACGAGGTAAGCAGTACCGACCAGCAGCTCCACGAATCGCTCTCCGAGCGGGAGTTTCAGGTGATGATCATGCTTGCCAAGGGAAAATCTGTCACCGAAATTGCCGCCGAAATCTTTATTTCAGACAAGACTGTAGCCACCTACCGCTCCCGGATCATGGAGAAGATGCAGATGAAGAAGAATGCAGAGGTGACGATTTATGCGCTGAGGAATAAGCTGATAGAGTAACAAGGATAAAGGATAAAGGTTAAAGGATAAAGGTTAAAGGGTGAAGGTTAAAGGATAAAGGTTAAAGGATAAAGGTTTAGCGGTGGATGGAGACTTTGGTGTAGATGCTTCCGAGGATCTTTTTTAGTTCAGCGGATTCGTTGAGAAGGATGATCCACTCCTTATTTTCTTTGGTTACGGCGACTATCAACCGAATCCAAAAGTTAGATTCCCGCATCTCCTTCAGCGTGATGCCAATCTTGTTGGCAAAATCAGCTTTTGAAACGGCACCCTGAGCCTCTTCGTAATTGGCTCCACAAGAGGTCGCAGACTTAATAACCTGATAATTAATCACATCATATTCTTTACCCTTCGGCAGTGCCCTGACCGACAGAATTACCTCCACTGCAAATTGAAACAATCGATTTTGCAAATCATTTCGATCCTCTGAACGTCTCATAATTTCAATTTTAAAATAGTTAAAGTATTGTTAAAGTGACAGTTAATATGCACATACCTGCACAATGCAACCACCCATTTCAGTAGCCCTTTCCAGTATGGTACTATAAGTTACGCCCTTTTACCGACAATTACAAATCCCCCCCCCACTTTAACCTTTAACCTTGTTCTCCCCCTCTTTAACCTTCAACCTTTAACCTTGTTCTCCCCCACTTTAACCTTTATCCTTTAACCTTTATCCTTGTTCTCCCCCACTTTAACCTTTATCCTTTATCCTTTAACCTTTATTCTTGTTCTTGTTCTTGTAGTCATTTCACCTACAAACAAATCATCATTTCCCCTACCTGTTTTCTCCAGATTCCTGATTTCCCCCCGGCTGCCTGCTGCGTAATTTTGATTTTATAAAAGGTTCATCAAAAGACCTTTTTAAGAATCAAAATCATGAAAGCAAAATACATTATTGTAATCTCCCTTCTGTCACTTGCAACTGCATTAAACAGTTTTGCTCAAGTTACAGCATATGCCAACATCTTTGCGACTGTTGTAGCCCCTGTAGGAATCAATACAACTCTGGATGAACATTCAGGAGAGATTGTTGTTTCACAAACAAATGCCCCGATCGGAAACAGTAAAGAAAGCCTTATTACTGCTTCAGGCTTAGCACTTAGTTTTGATGGATCAGCCTCACTGACCACTTTCAGCATAACAGATACCAAAAATTCCACTTTTGATATCACACTTCCATCCGAAAACCTCAACTTTGGCTCAGACAACCAAACAACACTGTCTATTAACAACTTCAGCAGTATCCAATCGCAAACAACTACCCATCAAGGGACCAAAAATATGATTACCATTGGAGCAAAAGTTAATATGCCAATAAATCAATATTTTAGCAGCTACCAGGCTCAAGACCAATTCCCTATCACCTTGAATTACAACTGATACTCCAACCTTCCCTTTTGTACTAGTTGAAGCCTATTTTAAAATTTTAGATGATAGTAGGCCAAAGGTTCAAAAAATTCGCTAAATGTCATTTTTTGAACCTTTTAATAAATCCTTTCATTTTGATAAATAAAAAATATAGTTATATTTGTCTCCAAATGCAGGGAATTCGCTGAAATTCCTTTTTTACCTGACAAATGCTGCAAGTTATGCTAAAAATAAAATTCACATTGAAAGCTTTTCTGGTACTTACCGGACTGTTTTTTTTATGTGTAGGAATAAACACCTCTCTTTATGCCCAGGGTGATCTGATGGTTTTCCCGAAGCGGATTGTTTTCGAAGGTTCTGTAAAATCGAACGAACTTACCCTTGCCAATACCGGAACGGATACTTCCCGTTACAACATCTCCTTTGTGCAATACCGGATGAATGAAGATGGTTCATTTGTAGAGATCAAAACGCCCGATGAAGGGCAGAATTTTGCCGATCCGTTTTTGCGCTACTATCCCAGAAGTGTAATGCTGGGTCCCAAAGAGTCACAAATTATTAAATTTCAGTTAACCAAGACAAATTTGCTCAAACCAGGGGAGTACCGTTCCCACATCTACTTTAGGGCGATTCCCAATACAAAACCACTTGGAGAAGAAGAACAGAGAGATACGACCACACTTACAATCAAGCTGATACCTGTTTTTGGAATTACGATCCCCGCCATTATAAGGGTGGGTGAATCCAATGCAAAATTGACGCTAAGTGATGTGAATTTCTTTGTTCAAAACGATACTGTTCCCATGTTGGCTGTTAAATTGAACCGTACTGGCAATATGTCCGTTTACGGTGAACTTTCAGTATCCCATAAAGCACCAAATGGGAAAAAAACGGAGGTCGGTAAAGCAAATGGAATTGCCGTTTATACTCCCAACGCTGACCGAACCTTTAAACTTAAGTTGAATCGTAACGCCAAGGTAGATTTCCATTCCGGCACCCTGCATGTAGAGTTCAATTCCCCCAGCGATACCAAGGCTGTCAAATATGCCGAAGCCGATCTGCAGCTTAAGTAATCTCCTCGTTTACAAAGAATTTTAAAGGAGAACCCTTGCTCCTGTTAGCCTGTGGTGAGGTTATTTATGGTCTATATACCTGACAATCAATAAGATTCACCATTCACCCTCCTACCCCGATACCTGTAGTTATTTTCAGAAAAATAGTATTATTTAGTATTGTTATAAATTATACTATATTTGTGAGATCAATTTCCTTATAAACAGATTTTTATATTGATTTTTCACCTACAAGAATTCCTTGGCAGGGTTGAAAAATTACCCAAGAGAGGTCTCTAAGAAATTTTAGGAGATACCCTGTACGAACTGTTTTAAATAAAAAATTCAGGTTGAAAGATGGAGTGGTTTACAAAGTTCACAGGAGAGCCGGAAAGAGCTGGCGACCATGATCCCATGGTAGTGATCCCTGAGCTTTGTATTTTGGGCAAAACAAAGAAGGCCCCGTTGTTCCAGAGATTCATGCATCGTTTGAAAATCCTCCTGATCATAATCATCTTTTTTACCTCCTTCAGTGACCTTTTCGCAGCAGCCCGAGTAGCCTCGGTTACCGGTAACTGGAACGACACCAATACCTGGGGCGGGTTATCGGTACCTACCCTTGCAGATGCCGTTACCATCAATGCTGGGATTACCGTCACTGTGGATCTGGCTTTGGCTGAATGTGCCTCTCTAAACACCCTCAATACCGGAGGAATTACGATCTCGGGTACCAATTCGCTCAGCGTAGCCGGTCTGCTTTCCATGGCCAGACCCTCTGCCAACAACACCAACTTTACCATCGCCATTGGAGCCGGTTCTCTTACCGTAGGATCGCTGACCATGAGCGCCACCACAACGACAAGGAACAACATCATTACGATTTCATCGGGCACCTTGACCATTCTTGGCACGGCAACCACCGGCACAACGGGTTGCCAGCTTACCCTCAGCGGCGCAGGCACCATTGATTTCAGGGGAATTTTTGCCAGCACACCTACGATCACCACCTTTGCAGGGTCCACCGTAAAGTACAGTTATGCCGGTGTGCAAACGGTAAGAGGCGCTACCTACAGCAACCTGGAGATCTCCGGAAACGGGATCAAAACACTGGGGGCCAACACTGTAGTTTCCGGAACTCTGACCGTCAGAGCAGGCAGTACATTGGCCATCGCAACCCGGACCCTGGGGTCGCCCACCTCTACCATACTTGAATGCGGAGCCCCATCCGGTTCTACCATCACCAATACATCTGGTCTGTTCACATTGGGAGGCAATGTGACGGTCAATTCACTGGGCACCGGGGCTTCAGGGGCTACGGTGACAGCCCTAGTTGCCTTGACCAACGCCACGACCCGTACTTTTACAGTGGCAGATGATGGAACTGCTGCGATAGATCTGACCTTGTCCAATACCATCAGTACTACCGGATCCCTGGTCAAGGCTGGAGATGGAACCCTGCTAGTTTCAGGGGCAAATAGCTATACCGGGACTACCACTGTAAACGGCGGAACCCTTCGTGCAGGCAGAGTAACCAATGCCTTTGGTGCCTCTTCTGCTGTCACCCTGGCCAATACCGCCGGTGCGACCCTCGATTTGAATGGTTTCAGCAATACCATTGGCGCGCTCTCTGGTGGAGGTACCATTGGTGGAAATATAACCCTGGGAGCTGGAGTACTTACGAGCAACAGTACTGCTACAACCACCTATACAGGCATCATCAGCGGCTCCGGAGGCATAACAAAAAGCGGAACTGGGACCCTTACCCTCTCCGGCGACAACAGCTACACCGGGGCAACCACCATCTCTGCGGGAACACTAAAACTGGGGGCTACCGGAACGGCTCCAAACTCCCCTTTGGGAACGATCGGCGGGATAACCTCGGTAACCAGCGGCGCTGTCCTCGACCTGAATGGCTTTACCCTGGCCACCGCCGAACCCCTCACGCTGAATGGAACAGGTATTACAGCAGGAGGTGCCCTTACAAATAATTCGGTAACCGCAGTTACCTACAGCGGGGCCATTACTTTTGCCAGTGCTGCGAGTATCGTTGGGGCTGCCGGTACCATTGCCATCACCGGAACCCCTGTCAGCAGTAACATTGCCATTACCCTGGGCGGAGCTGCCGGAGGCAGTTTTACCTCTGTCATTGCAGGAGCCAGGACGGTTACCAAAGCCGGGGCAGGCACCTGGAGCCTCTCCGGCAACAGTTCTTACACCGGGACAACCACCATCTCGGCAGGCACGCTCAAACTGGGAGCAACCGGCGCTGCACCGAACTCTCCCCTGGGAACCACTGGCGGGAACACTTCGGTCACCAGCGGGGCAACCCTAGACCTGAACGGCTACTCCCTGGCCACCGCCGAACCCCTCTCCCTCAACGGAACAGGAATCTCGGCCGGGGGGGCACTCTCCAACACAGTTGCCACTGCGGTTACCTACAGTGGGGCCATCACCTTTGCTACGGCTGCAAGCATCATAGGAGAGGCAGGTGCCATTGCTATCACCGGAACCCCGGTCAGCAGTACCATCGCCATTACCCTGGGTGGTGCCTCAGGGGGAAGTATCTCAACTGTCATCGCCGGGGCCCGTACCCTCACCAAAATAGGAGCCGGAACCTGGACGCTCTCCGGAGCCAGCACCTATTCAGGGGCGACAGCCGTAAATGCCGGAACCCTTCGGGCAGGCAGAATTACCAACGCTTTTGGTACTGCCTCTGCCGTCACGCTGGCCAATACTGCCGGTGTAACACTCGATTTGAATGGTTTCAACAATACCATCGGTTCGCTCACGGGGGGGGGAACCACCGGGGGTAATGTAACCCTTGGTGCAGGGACCCTTACCATAGGCAGCAACAACACCTCCCCTGCTGCCTATGCTGGCATCATCAGCGGTACAGGTGGGGTGACAAAAAGCGGAACAGGCACCCTGATCCTCTCCGGGGACAATACCTTCAGCGGTGCAACCACCGTGGCCGCCGGAAGGCTGAGCCTGGGGGCTGCAGGCGGGGCAACCAATACCCCTCTTGGAACTATTGCCGGAATCACCTCTGTTACTTCTGGCGCAACCTTGAATCTCAATGGATTTACCCTTGGGACAGCAGAATCCCTAACCCTCAACGGAACAGGAATCGCAGCTGCCGGGGCGCTCAGCAATACCTCCGCCACAGCGGTAACCTATTCCGGACTCCTGACCCTGGGGAGTGCTGCAAGTATTGTCGCAAGCACCGGCGCCATCAACCTTACCAACACCGGCACCATCACTGGCCCCACTTTTGGGTTAACACTTGGGGGAACCGTAGGGGGAACCCTTGCCAGCATCATCGGGACAACGACCGGAACCGTTACGAAAGCGAGCACAAGTACCTGGACCCTCTCCGGTTCAAGTACCTACACAGGCACTACCACCATCTCTGCCGGGACACTCAAACTGGGGGCTGCCGGAACAGCACCAAACTCACCACTGGGAACGATCGGCGGAATAACTTCTGTGACAAACGGTGCGGCCCTCGACCTGAACGGATTTACCCTGGCTACTGCGGAACCCCTCACGCTGAATGGAACAGGTATTACAGCAGGAGGTGCCCTTACCAATAATTCAGTAACTGCTGTAACCTTTAGCGGGGTTATCACCATTTCTACTGCATCCAGTATAGTTGGCGCTGCAGGTACCATTGCCATCACAGGAACCCCAGTCAGCAGTGCCAATGCCATTACCCTGGGTGGTGCCGCCGGGGGTAGTTTCACCTCCGTTATTGCAGGAAACAGAACCATTACCAAAGCCGGGGCAGGCACCTGGACCCTCTCCGGTAACAATTCCTATACCGGAGCTACCACTATTTCCGCAGGAACATTGAAGCTGGGAGCAGCCGGTGCTACACCAAACTCTCCCCTGGGAACCACTGGCGGGAACACTTCGGTCACCAGTGGGGCAACCCTAGACCTGAACGGCTTCTCCCTGGCCACCGCCGAACCCCTCACCCTGAACGGAACAGGAATTTCGGCCGGGGGGGCACTCTCCAATTCCGCTGCCACTGCAGTAACCTACAGTGGAGCCATCACTTTTGCTACTGCCGCTAGCATCATAGGAGAGGCTGGGACCATCGCCATCACCGGAACCCCGGTCAGTAGTGCCATTGCCATCACCTTGGGTGGTGCCTCAGGGGGAAGTGTCTCCTCCGTCATCGCCGGGGCACGTACCCTCACCAAAATAGGTGCCGGTACCTGGACACTCTCCGGGGCAAACACTTATACATTAGCGACAACTATCTCGGCAGGAGAACTAAGGTACAACCCCGGGGCCAACATCACACCAGCCACGCAAATAATATTGAATGGAGGTACCCTTGCAACAACGAATATCACCAGTAGCCGAACCATTACGAGCTCCTCTACCTTGCAGCTCAATGCTGTTTCGACCATCAACCTGGGTGCCAATGCGCATACCTACACTTTTGCCAACAGCAGTGGCATTACCTGGAATGGCACGAGTCTGACGATCAATGGATGGACAGGAACTGCGGGTGCAACAGGCACTGCAGGAAAGTTGTTTTTCGGTGCAACGACCGGGACATTGAGCGCAGGACAGCTCTCCAAAATATCCTTTACCGGTTATCCTGCAACTCCCATATTGTTGGCGACCGGAGAGTTGGTACCGGGAGTTCCTCCAGCCGCAACTTTGTCAATTACAGGAACATTGAGCCATGGTTCTGCCTGTATTGGGTCTGCTGCCACTACCATTACCTATACAATTTCAAATCCCAGTTTACTGGCCGCCAATGGTGTAACGGTCGTTTCAGACAATGCTCAATTCGTCGTTAGCAATGCCCCAACCACCATTGCTGCCGGGGGTACCGCGACATACGATGTTACCTTCACACCCTCCGCAGGTGGATTGCAAACTGCCATCGTGACTGCCGCAAGTACTACACCGGGAATAAATTCAGGCACCAGCAATATTTCCGGAACTGGCGATCCGCTCAGCGTGGGTGGAACAGCATCCATTGGGCTCTCCTTGCTCTGTCCGGGAGGTAGTACCTCTGTTTCACTGACTGGAGAAACAGGAACAATTCAGTGGGAACAGTCGGCAGATGGATTAAGCGGATGGGCCAATGTTTCGGGCGGTTCGGGCGCAACAACAGCCAGTTATACCACACCTGCACTTTTTGCCCTGACCTATTACAGGGCCAACGTAACCAGCGGGGCTTGTGCTGCAGCTGTTTCAAACACCGTTTCTACAGACATTGGAAATAGCTGGACAGGAGCCGCTGGTACTGATTGGAATGTCGCCGGCAACTGGTCTTGTGGTGTCCCGGATTTAACCACCAATGTTTCCATCCCAAATGTTGCCAACAAACCCATCCTCAACGGAGGGGCAACAGGAACTGTTAATAACCTTACCATTGCCGCAAGCAGCTCACTGACAGTGACAGGAAATACCCTTCAAATCGCGGGAACGATCTCCAGTAGTGGTACTTTTGATGTTGCTGCAGGCACCATTGAAATGAAAGGCACCATCTCCCAAACCATTCCAGGCGGACTCTTTTCCGGAAACAATGTAATGAACCTGATCGTCAGCAACACAGCAGGAGCCGTGCTCGGCGGAGCGTTGAATGTCACCGGCATGGTTTTGGCAAATACAGGCAATCTGGCCTCAGGCGGATTTCTTAAATTGGTCTCTTCTGCCGCTCAAACCGCCCTCATTGATGGATCCGGAGGTGGTTCGGTAACCGGGAACGTCATCATGCAACGATACCTACCCTCTGCCTACGGATACAAATACATCAGCTCTCCCTTTTCGAACGCAACAGTAGCACAATACACCAGTTATTTCAGTCCGACCGTTAGCATTTCAAAACTATTCAGTTACAATCAAAACCATCAATACTCCGGTTCAGACCTCACTGGTTGGGTAGATCATTCTACAGTTACCAATTCGCTCAATCCTGGGGAGGGTTATGCCCTCAATTTTGGCGTTTCCGGTTCCGCCACTACCATGGAAATTACCGGACAAGTGAATGACAACGTAGGATCCCTCACCCTCTTCAACCACGATGGTACCTATACCAAAGGTTTCAACCTGGTAGGTAACCCCTATCCCTCCCCGATTGATTGGGACGCTACCGTTGCGCTAAACACAGACATTGACGATGCGATCCATTTTTTTGAAGCCAGCGGAGATGAATATTCCGGTGCTTATACCAGCTATGTCAATGGGGTGCCTGGGGGAGTTGGGCTCAACATCATCCCCTCCATGCAGGGATTTTTTGTCCATGTATCGGATGGCGCTTTTCCCGTAACAGGAACGCTAAGTTTACCCAATAGCATCAGAACCAACGATTTGAATCCAAGTTTCAAAGCAGCTATCCTAGACCAGCGGACCGTCCTCCAATTTTCACTCAAGTACGATGGTGAACAGCGCAAAGGGGATCCTTTTGTTCTCTATTTTGATCCCATCGCAACCACCGGTTTTGACAAAAAGGCGGACGCCTTAAAAATGATGAACACCGATGTTATGCGCCCCAATTTGTATGCCATTACCCCCGACAAACGGCAATTGTCCATCAGCGGGATTCAAGCTCCCGGCGACACCATTTCAATGACATCGCTCGGTATAAACACCCTGACGGATGGGTGGGTAACAATCTCTGCCACTGATATATCTGGATTACCTGCGAAGCTAAACCTCTTCCTGGTTGACAACGAACGAAAGATCATCCAGGATTTGAAGCTAATTCCCTCTTACAGGTTCTACCTGCCAAAAGGAACCTACAACAACCGGCTTCAGCTGAAAATTACCAACTCCAACACCCCGCTTCCGGTTTTTGAAGCAGATCAGTTGTTCCGGTTGACACAATCGGGCGGGAAAAGTATGGTAGTGACCAATTTGAATCAGGGGGAAACCGGCAGACTGACGGTTACAAATATTCTGGGAAAGAGACTATTGGAGGTAGAGGTCTCGGCCAGCCAAATGATCGAAATTGGCTCCCTACTGCGATCAGGGATACTACTGGTCCAGATGAAGAGTGGCCAGCGGGAGCAAACGGAAAAGACAGTAATTGTCTATGAAAACTAAATCACTGGTTTTTTGCAAATCTACTGCTCCCTCCGCACAAGCGTTCGCACTTTTGTTGGGATTTTTGGAGTAAATTCTGTTTTAACAAAATCGTATCGCGCTATTTATCAACACCTGCAATCCATTACAAAAGCTAAGTATATTCTTCCTGACATAGTCATCTGTTTTATTATCATCCTGATAGATTGCCAAATTCAACTCCTTCTACCTGGCAAGTAAAAATAACCTTCAAGATATTGAATAAACTCGCCTAATCAATGCCCTATCGTGAAACAATTGGCACAAAAATTGTTATATAGTATGGTTAATGCAGCCAATTTAGTTAAATTCCTGCCAAAGGGCAGAAAAAAATCAAATAGTCTAAACATTGGTACCGCGCAATTTGTTCTAATTTTAGGCAAAGTTGAATTAAAGTATTGTTCATGAAGCTCCTTCCGGAAACCACAAACAGCGCCAAAAATTTGGTAATACCGACCCACAGCAGGGTGGGTAGCGTTGATATTGTGACACTCCGCAAAAAAGCTGGTGCTTCCTGGCGATTGTTTTTGCTTTTGTCCATTTTGATGTTCAGTTTTGCCGGGGGCTTTTCAGCAGACAGGTATGCGGTTGCCACTGGAAACTGGACAGCCGGTATTTGGGCAACCACGGCTGGCGGAGTGGCAGGATCTGCGGCTACACCGACCAGCGCTGATGTCGTCTACATCAACTCAGGTAGGGTGGTAACCATCAACACTGCCGGAGCAGCTTGCTTAAGCTTGACTTTTTCTGCCCCATCAGCAGTCAATGGCATTACCATCACCTCACCTGGAACACTTGATGTTACAGGAGCAATCACCATGAACGCTCCAACAGCAGCCACTACCAGTACCCTTGCTGTCGGCAATGGCATACTTTCTGCAGCCAGTATCGCTATTCCTGGAAGTGGTACTGCCGGCAGGTTCTGTACGGTGTCGTTGTCTACTGGAACCATTGATGTAACGGGCAATATTTCTTTCTCCGGAACAGCGGCCCAGGCAAGGTTTACCTTCACCGGAGCCGGGACCCTGAACATTGGCGGGAACTTCGGAAGTGGCGGAACGCTGGCTTCTGTTGCCGGTTCAACCATCAATTTTAATGGAACAACTGCACAAACTGCGGGAATCTATACCACTTACAATGTATTGAAGTCGAACAACACTGCAGGAGTTACCCTGTTGGGAAACTCGACCATTACCACCCTTACCATTGGAGATCAGACTCCCAACAGCATTTTCAACGACGATGGCCGGACCATAGCTTTGGGAGGAGGCAGTACTTTAAATTTAACAAGCGGTACCTACAACCTTGGATCTGCAGCGAGAGCCTCCACCTGGCCTAACTGGGGTACCCGAAATATCAGTGCCGGAACCACAGTTGGTTACGTAAGTGGAATTGCCCAGTCCGTTTCTGGAACTCCAACTTACAGTAATCTCACCTTAAGTGGAGCGGGAAATAAAACAATTGTTGCGATGACAGTCAATGGAAATTTCGCATCAAGCGGCGGTCAAATAAGACTTACAGCCAGTAGGTTAATGATACTTGGAGGCAATTTTACCAGTACCAGCGTCTTCAGTAATAATAACAGAATGAGGGTTACACTGAGTGGAAATGGGGATCAGACAATTATTAATACAGGTGGATCTTTCATGGAAATTTTAACGGTTAACAAAACCAGTGGATCGGCCATTCTTGGCAGCAACCTTACGGCTACTACCTATACGCACACTGCCGGGATCTTCGATGCCAATACTTTTTTACTGACTTCAACCACCCCTACACTGACCGCTGGAACACTTAGGGTTGGAAATACAACCTGGGCAGCCAACTACAGCTTTACCCCAACCGTTCCGGCTGGTTTCACCGTTGAGTACTACAACAACAACCCGACCATCAACGGGGCCATCACCTACCAGAACCTTGTCTTCAGTGGGACAGGCACGGCAGGGGCAAGTGCAGCCCTGACCATTCAGGGAAATTTAACCAACACGGGGGGAGGCCTCCTGGATTTTGGCGCCAACAACGTCAACATCAGTGGAAATGTTGCCTCGCACGACATTGCTGGCTTTACAACATTGGGGACTGTCTCGATGAACAAGACAGGCGGAACAGCCACATTTGCCTCAGCTGTAACCGGTGGCAACTTAACCATTGGGGTTGCAGGCGGAACCTTAAATTTGGGAACAGGATTGACCCATACCTTCACCGGCACCTGGACCAGGACCAATGGTACATTGAATGGCGGGTCCAGTCGGCTCAGAATTGGTGGGAATATAAGTGGAACAGGAGGAACATTCACGGCAAGTACAGGAACCGTTGAGTGGAATGGCGGAGCACAAACCGTGGCCGGGGTTATATACAACAATCTTACCCTTTCGGGAACCGGAGCTAAAACAACCACAGGAGTCACGGTAAACGGAGTCCTCTCTATGGAGGGAGATGCGACAGTTTCAGCCAGTGCATTGCCAACCTATGGTGCGGCTGCCACCTTAAGATACGAAGGAACTGCTGCCAAGAATACAGGTTTGGAATTTCCTGCAACCTTTTCCTACAGCGGAGGGGTGGTGATCAACAATCCTTTGGGGGTAGCCTTGAACAGTGCAAGAGCCATCTCCTCCACCCTCACCCTTACCTCCGGTAACCTGGTTACGACCGCTGCCTACTTGTTGACTATAACCAATACAGCCACCTCTGCCATCGCCGGGGGATCTTCCGGTTCGTTTATCGACGGCCCATTAAAATGGACATTGCCCGCAAGTCTAATTTCAGGTTCCACCTACAACTTCCCGGTAGGAAAAGGAACCACCTATCTGCCATTTACGCTGGAAAATCCCTTGACAGGGATAGGTGTTGTTACAGCCCAGGCCGAAGCCTTTGCTGCCTCCCCCAACAACAACCCTGATGCCACAGTTTGTGCCATCAGCACCACGGAATATTGGTCGCTCACCACCTCAGGAAACTTCAGCAACAGTTCCCTCACTTTGACCCGACCGACTGCCATTGCGCCATTGGATAAAATTTGCGGCAGTGACAACAACGCTGCCGATCCCTATACCATGCTGGAGGGCACTGGCGGAACCTACGGAGTAACCGGTTCCAACGACATTGGTACCAACAGGTATTTTGCTTTTTCAGCCAAATTAACCTTCGAAACGCAACCCATCACCGGTGCGCCCTTCTGTTCCGGAAGTACCGGAATCAGTGTGCCATTTACCTATTCGCCGAATTTCTTCTTCTCGGCTGCCACCTTTACTGCCCAGCTCTCAGATGCAGTCGGCTCTTTTGCGGCGCCAATTTCCTTGCAAAGTATCGCCTCCAACAACACGGGAAGCCAAAGCATCAATGTAACCATCCCACCTGCTACTGTCTCGGGGAATGGCTACAGGATACGAATGGTAGCCTCAACAGCCCCTACCTCCACCAGTACCGACAATGGTGCCAATCTCATCATAACCGCCACTGTACCTGCCCAGCCAAGCTCCATTACAGGAAATTCAGGCCCATGTGCCAATACGGCCGGTGTAACCTACAGTGTCACCAATGTTGCCGGAGTTACTTACAACTGGAGTTTCCCTGCCGACTGGGTGCAGACTGCAGGCGGAACAACCAATTCTGTCACGGTTACGACCGGAACTGCTTCAGGCAACGTGCAGGTGACACCCTCCAATGCCTGTGGAAATGGAACGGCTCAGACATTGGTTGTATCTGTCCTACCTACTCCAGCCATTTCAACCCATCCCTCCACCTCCATGCAGAGTTTGTGTCAAAATGCCTCTGCTACTGCTCTTTCCGTTACGGCTACAGGATCCGGATTAAGCTACCAATGGTACAGCAACAGTTCAAATTCGAACAGTGGCGGAACCCTGATTTCAGGTGCAACCCTCGCAAGCTATACTCCCCTGACCACAATTACCGGTACACTTTATTACTATTGTGTGGTTTCCGGTACCTGTTCCCCAACAGCAACCAGCAATGCTTCAGGTGCCATAACGGTGATCGTACCCGCCGCACTGATTCCTGGACCTGCCTCCAGATGTGGAACAGGCAGTGTAACCATCGGCGTCACCAAATCGAGTTGTACAACTTCAACCGTTGAATGGTATGCAGCCTTGACAGGTGGTGCAAGCCTCTCTACGGGTATTACCTATGCAACGCCCAGTATTGCTGCTACTACTACCTACTATGCAGAAGAAAATCTTACCGGGGGAGGTCTTACCTCCATCGGTGGAGGCAGCAGTGCAACAAACAGCTGGGGTTTGGTATTTGACCTCTACGAGCAGATTATCTTAAAAACCGTTCAAGTCAATGCCTCTGCAGGCGGTGCCGCTACATTTGTTTTGCAAAACAGTGGGGGAACAACGCTTCAAACCATCTCTCCAACACTGACTGCCGGAACACAAACTATTACCTTGAACTGGACCATACCCCTAGGTACCGGATACCGCCTGCTGAAAACGGCAGGTGCCATGTCACTTTCCACCACCACTCCACATACTTCATGGCCAATTGGTTTCAATATTGGCACCATTACAAGTAGTTATGACAACGGGGTGATTCAGACCGGCAGATACAATTTCTTCTACAACTGGAGTATCGCCAGAACTCGGGTTGGTGTCCAGGCAAAAGTAGGCAATCCAGATGTTACAGGTTTTGCAGGCAGTTCGTGCGGAGCTGGAACAGTTGAATTACGAGCCTCTACCACAGGGGGAACAATCAGTTGGTATACAGCCTCCAGCGGGGGCAGCGCATTGACTACTGGCACCACCTATTCCCCTACCATTGCTTCTACGACCACCTATTACCTGGAAGCAGTGGATGGAGGTTGTACCTCTGCGCCGAGGGTAGCTGTCGTAGCCTCTGTCGTGCCAATACCAACCATAACTGCCGGCGGAAATGGAACCTACTGCAATGGTTCGACCATCAACTTGACAAGCTCTGGTTCAGGATTAACGAATATCTATTGGACGGGTCCCAATGGTTTTTACTCGCTCGTCACAAATCCGGTTTTAACCGGAGCTACTGGTGCGATGACAGGAACATACACGGTTGTAGGTAGTTCGTTGAGTGGTGTAAATTTGGTGACCAACGGGGATTTTGAATCAGGTAACCTGGGATTTGTAAGCTCCTATGTGACAGATCCTGATCTTGTACCGGAAGGTAGATATGCAGTTGTAGCCAATCCTCAATCTGTTCATGCCGGTTTTACTGCCTGTAGTGACCACAGTACCAGTGGAACCTTGCAAATGGTGGTAAACGGAGCAGTAGCTGCCAATGTAAATATTTGGTCACAAACCGTCAATGTAGTTCCTAATACGAATTATCAATACACCTATTGGGTACAAAGCGTAGTAGCCAGCAATCCTTCCCAATTGCAGCTGATGGTCAATGGATCTCCTGCCGGACCTGTTTATACAGCTGATCTGGGTACCTGTTCCTGGAGACAGTTTACCTACAACTGGAACTCAGGATCCAGTACCACGGCCTATTTGTCCCTCGTCAATCAGAATCCCATTGCCGGAGGAAATGACTTTTCGCTGGATGACATTGTCTTCCAGCCTGCCTGTACAACATACGATCCGGCTCATTCCACTGCTGATCCAAGTGTAGCCAATGGCGGATCAAATGCAGCATATGGCGTCATTTACGTGACGGTCAGTGATGTCCCAACAGCTGGTGATATTGATGCCGATCAAACCATCTGTACTGGGGAAACCCCTGCCACCCTAACCTCCACAACTGCAGGTACAGGGTCTGGTACCATTACCTACGAATGGCAAACCAATGCAAGCGGCAGTTATGTCACCATTCCCGGAGCTACAGCAGCCACCTATTCCCCTCCTGCCCTCTCGTCCACTACCAGCTACCAAAGAAGAACGGTTTCAACCAATTATGGTACAGTGTGTAATACCGCCTATACGACACCAGTAACTATTACGGTAAACGGAACCGCTACGGCCAGTGCCGGAGGTCCTGATTCAGGCATCTGCCAATCCTCCACTCCTTCCCCAATTACTCTTACTGGAGCAAGTTTTGGCGGAAGTGCTGTATCTGCAGCATGGTCCATCATTTCGGGCGGAGGTTCACTCAGTACTTATGCACAGACTGCAACTCCGGCAACCGTTACCTATACTCCGGCTGCAGATTATGCAGGAACTGTGGTTTTGAGATTGACCACCAATAGTGCCGCCTGTGTGGCTATATCCGACAGAACCATTACCATCAGTACACCGCCTGCCATCTCCGGCCAACCTGCCAGTCCGACAGCTGTTTGTGCCGGGACCAACAGCAGCAACTTCACCGTTACTGCAACAGGTGCATCACTTACCTACCAGTGGCAGCGGGGAATATCCGGAGTCTACACCAACATCACTGCCGCTACCACCCCCAACGACGGGGCAACCTATTCCAACTACACCACAGCTACCCTCACCGTGGCCAATGCCACTGCCACCATGAACGGTTATACTTACCGGTGCGTTGTTAGCGGGACTTGCTCCCCATCTGCTACCTCGGACGGTGCAGCAACACTTACCGTGAATGGTGCCCCGGCCATCACATTGGAGCCAAGCTCACCCGCAGATGTTTGTGCCGGGACCAACAGCAGTGACTTCACCGTCACTGCCACAGGAACTGCCCTTACCTACCAGTGGCAAAGGGGAATATCCGGTGTCTACACCAACATCACAGCGGCAACGACCCCCAATGACGGGGCTACCTATTCCAACTATACCTCCGCTACCCTCACCGTGGCCAATGCTACGGCCACCATG
>CAMCBW010000048.1 GCA_945873105.1 Tangfeifania diversioriginum | reverse complement strand
TTTATCCCGTTAGGGATTATATGTGGGTAGAAAATCAACAAATAGCAATTATCTCGTCCCGTACGGGACGAAATGGACGATCTGTCATTTGCCATCTACCCATATATTATGCCTCCGGCATATTGATTTGAAAAATTTAAACAGTTTCTAAGTATTCATAAAAGTCTATTAGGTGAAAATGGGGATTATAGACTTGTCAAATTGGCCTCAAATTTACTTGATCTTCTAAACCGCGAGACTTCTATGTTTTACAACATCTTTTTAGCAGTGCAAAGCTTTGCGAAAACCTTTACCCTTTCTTATCCCAATCAGACCATTCATAATCACAAAAAAAGTGCAATATTTACTATTAATATTAAACTAAGACGATGAATATTCAAGGATTGATATGCTTGATTTCAATTGGGTTATTTCAATCTTCTGTTGGGACAATTAACTCAACTTTTAGTCAAACAGAAGAGATAAAAACCAGGGTAGAAAAATATAAAGCTAAACCATTGAATGACTTGCAACAGGAATTTCTGGATCTTCGATTTGGAATGTTTATCCATTTTAATATTCCAACTTATGGCGGTGATGACTGGCCAGATCCACAACTGTCACCCATGGTTTTTAATCCGCAAAAGCTGGACTGCAACCAATGGGCAGATGCAGCGGTTTCGGCAGGAATGACCTATGGATGTTTAACCACGAAACACCACTCTGGGTTTTGTATCTGGCCCACCAAAACAACCAGTTACAACGTGATGAACAGCCCGTTCAAACGGGATGTCGTCAGGGAGTATGTAGATGCCTTCCGGAAAAAGGGACTCAAAGTGTTTTTGTATTATTCAATTTTGGATACCCATCACAACATCCGGCCAGGATGGATTAAAAAGGAGAACACCCAATTTATCAAAGATCAACTGACCGAACTTCTCACCAATTATGGCGAAATTGCCTGCCTGGTGATCGATGGATGGGATGCAGGTTGGTCCAGGATCAGCTATGAAGATGTCTCTTTTGAGGAGACATACAAACTTGTAAAGTCTTTACAGCCAAATTGTTTGATTAGTGAGCACAATGCAGGAAAATATCCTGCCGATGAGTTGTTTTATACCGACGTGAAACATTATGAGCAAAATGCCGGACAAAAAATTTCAAAAGAGACAAACAAACTGCCAGCTCAGGCAGGCATTCCGATCAACATCAACTGGTTCTGGAAGGAGACCAGTCCGGCAGAAATCGTTAAAAAGGCTAAATTTCTTGTTGAGGATAACCTGATTCCATTGAATAACGCGCATTGCAATTTTATTCTGAACGTGGCACCAAATCGCGATGGATTGATTGACAGCAATGCCATTTCAGAGTTAAAGGAAGTTGGGAAGTTGTGGAAAAATCCGGGACCGAGTGCAAAATTGCCAAGTTACAAACAACCAATAATTGCCTTGAACCTCGCCAGAAAACAAAAGATGAATTCAAGCTGGTCAGCTGATATGGACATCTCCGATTTTGCCAATGATGATAACTTCATGACAAAATGGTCCTCTTCACCCGCTGTCAGCAATCCCTATTTGGAAATAGTATTCGACAAGGAGATAACATTTAACGCAATTGGAATTGTGGAACTCGCAAAAGGGAGAAATTCGCCGGGGGATGGTAAAACCAGGATTGAATCATACACTCTGCAATATTGGGACGGTAAGGAGTGGAAAGTCATAAATACTCCCGCAATAAGTGAGTTGGTAAGAATCCATCGGTTCAAAGAGCTCAGGGCAGAGAAAGTGAGGCTGCAGGTCCATGGCTGTAAGCCAGGACTGGCCATCGCTGAATTGATGGTTTACCATGAAAAGTGATTGTCAGACTGTATTATGAAGTTTTATTGGATTGGCCAAAATAGTGCAGCACTTTGGTATTTAAGTAATTAAAAAGAAAAAGATCAGATGAGATTATTTAATTTTTTAATTCTGCTTCTCCTTTTGGGGAATGCTTTGTCAACTGCAGGCCAGAAAAAAGAGGAGCTGAAGATGAATGAAATGTGGGGAGATCAGGTGGCGAAACTAACCGCCCAAACTGCGGGTCAAGGGCAGCTCTTTCGCGATGGAAATTATGCCATGTTCATCCATTGGGGCCTTTATTCAAATCTCGGCAACGAATGGAAAGGAAAAACCTATTACGGCATTGGCGAGTGGATCATGAACAAAAATATGGCCAACATTCCCGTCGAAGAATACAAGGCTACTGCCAAATACTTTAACCCCGTTAATTTTGATGCAAAGGCCATTGCCCAACTGGCCAGGGATGCAGGGATGAAGTACATCATCATCACCAGCAAACACCACGATGGATTTGCCATGTATGGTTCCAAAGTAAACAAATTCAACATTGTGGATGCCACCCCTTTTGCCCGCGATCCGATGAAAGAACTCGCGCAGGCATGCAAGGAAGTGGGGATCGGTTTTGGTTTCTACTATTCACACAACCAGGACTGGACAGAACCGGGTGGAAACGGCGGACCAAAAACCAACAGCTCCGGAGAAACATTCACTTTTGAGGATTATTTCAAAAATAAGTGCCTTCCCCAGGTCGAAGAAATCACTACTTCATACGGCCAAATTGAATTGGTTTGGTTCGATACTCCGGGTAACATGCCCAAAGAATATGCCCAACAACTGGTTGATTTGGTACACAAAAATCAGCCCCACGCCTACGTTTCGGGCAGGGTTGGTCACAATTTGGGAGATTATGCCACCCTGGGCGACATGGAGGTGCCGGTTCAAAACGAAGAAGGTTTATGGGAATCTGTGGATGTAACCAACGATTCCTGGGGATATGCTGCATACGACCAAAACTGGAAAAGTCCGAAGGAGATCCTTACCAGGATGATTTCAACGGTCGCAAGGGGTGGAACCTACATGCTGAATGTGGGGCCCAAACCCGATGGCACCATTCCAGAACAGGCAGCCCAGTCACTGCGAAGTGCAGGGGAATGGATCAGGCGTTACCCCCAGGTTGTTTACGGCACAGAAGCTTCTCCCTGGAAACACCTGCTTCCCTGGGGTGATGCTACGGCCAAAGGCAACAAACTTTTTCTCTCAGTTTACCAATGGCCGGCCAATGGCCATCTCTACTTGCCCGGATTGAAAAATGAGATCCTGGCAGCAAGGCTGCTTGGATCCAGCAAGAGCCGGACGATCGCTTTTAAAAGAACGGGATCCTGGACCGATCTGACACTCCCCGCCCAGTCCCCCGAGAAATTCATCCCCGTTATCGAACTGACCTTAAAAGGCAACCCGGAAGTAGACACCACCCAGGGAATTGACCCCTCTATGGAAACTACGATCCCCGCAGATTTCGCAAAAGTGGAGGGCTGTACCAAAAACTCAAGAAAATGGATGGAGAAATTTGGCGAATGGAAGCACATTGTCCAGATCAACAAATGGACTGAAAATTCCAAAGCAAGCTGGGAAGTCGAGGTGATGAATTCAGGAACCTATCTGGTGGAGCTTACCTGGTCGGGAAATGGACGATTGGTTTGGTCGGTAGAAACGGATGAGGGAATCAAAATAAAGAATCAACAAAATTCATCCACGATTTACACCACACTTCCCATAGGTTGGCTTAATTTCAGCAAACCTGGAAAACATACATTATCAGTCACTCTAAAGGAAGGTGATTTCGAAAAAGCCAATCTGACTGCGGTGAAAATCTCTCCGGTTGAATTTTAAATCAAATGGAAGATGGAAAAAATACTTAAAGTAAGCGCATTTCTGTTTTTTTCGTGCTTCTGCTTTCAGGTGTTTGCACAACAAGCAAAAACCAGCTCTTCCCCCGAAAGAGGTTTTGTCAGCTCAAAACCTGCCACCTACTGGGAACAGGCGCTGGTAAGCGGAAATGGCAAATATGGGGCTTTGGTTTTTGGGCAACCCCTGAATGAAACCATTGTCCTCAACCATGCAAGGTTGTTTATGCCGGTGAATGAGCCGCTGATACCTGTCAATACGGGGGCTCACCTGACTGAAATCCGCCGGATGATAACCGATGGGCAGTACAAACGGGCCACGGAATATGTGGTAGAGATATCCAAAACGGAGGGATATGCTGAAAAACGTTGGACCGACCCATTTATTCCGGCCTTCAATATCCGGGCGATCATGAAGCCAAATGGTAAAATTTCTGATTATTACCGCTCGGTGGATTTCTCATCCGGGGTGGCTTCGGTCAACTGGAGCGATGAAAGGGGTTCATTCCAGCGTAAATTATTTGTTTCAAGAGCCGACGATGCCGTTGTCCTCTCGATTACAGGAAAGAAGGGAACGGTGGATTGCACCCTGAAACTTGCCCAACAACCGGCAAAAGGAGCAGGAGGCTGGGGACCAGAGAAAATGTTAAAGGATGGAATCAATGGATATCAAACAGGAGCAGTTGGAAATTGGCTCACTTTCCGCAGCAGTTTTAAAAAACAATGGAAGGGAAGTTTACAGGGATATGAAGGAGTTTCTCGGGTAGTGGTAAGAGGCGGGAAAACCATCACAAAAGGCGATTCAATATCTGTTTTAGGTGCCGATGAAGTGCTGGTATTCACTAAAATAGAGCTACTTGACGACTATGAGAATTCTAAAATTGAAATTCTAAAAAATTTGCTTTCGCAAATAAAGCCTGATTTTAAAGTATTATTGGAGCGGCATGCCAAAATACACGGCGCCATTTTCAACCGTTCGCGACTCGATTTGGGCGGTGGTGCCGACCGCAACCTGACATCGGAAGAATTGATTTCGAAATCAAGAATCGGCAACCTGAACCCGGCACTGCTCGAAAAAGAATACGATGCTGCACGTTACAATATCATTTCGAGCAGTGGCGAGCTTTTCCCCAACCTTCAGGGTATCTGGAGCGGAACCTACGGGCCATACTGGTCGGGTGATTTTACCTTGAATGGCAATGTGCAAAGTGCAATTTCAGCCAACTTATCGGCCAATATGGCTGAGTGCATGCTGCCTTTTTTCAGTTACATGGAAGACCATCTGGAAGAATTCAGGGAAAATGCGAAGATGCTCTACAACTGCCGGGGCATCAATGTTCCCTCCCGCGCCAGCAATCATTGTCTTAAGAACTGTTTCGAAGCAGAAAGGCCAATGACCTTCTGGACTGCCGGAGCCGGTTGGGTGTCTCAATTCTTTTATGAATATTACCTCTATACCGGCGACAAGGATTTTCTCCGAAAACGTGCCTTACCTTTCATGAAGGAGGCGGCCCTGTTTTACGAAGATTTCCTGATCGAAGATCCAGAGGGAAAACTGCTTTTCAGTCCCAGCTATTCACCTGAAAACCAACCAGCCAACAGCAATTCATCGGCGGCCATCAACAGCGCCATGGATATTGGCGTTGCCCGTGAACTGCTGAATAATTGCATCGCTGCCAGTGAGATACTGGGAGTAGGTAATGAGCACGTTAAACGCTGGAAATCGATGCTGAAAAAGATGCCCGATTACCTGATCAACGACAAGGGGGCAGTGAAAGAGTGGTCAACGCCGTTACTTGAAGACAACGATGCTCATCGACATGCTTCCCATTTATATGCCTTGTTCAATGGTCTTCCCAAAGAAATTGCAGGAAACCCAACACTGATAAAGGCATTTGACAAAACCCTGGAAAATCGCATGGAAATTCGGCGCAGGGAGTTTATGTCGCCGACCTTAAGAGGACTCACTGCCCTTGAAAAGGCTACGATTCCAAATTACACACCCTCCGAAGACAATGGAGAGGTCATAGAAGGCCGACCGCCGGGTGAAATGGCCTTTGGAATTGTCCAACAGGGTTTTGCAGCTGCTAGCCTGCACAAGTCTGACGTTTGTGGCCAAATTCTCGACTGGTTGGCCAATTGTTACTGGTTCCCAAATTTTATATCCACACACAACCCCAAAGCGATTTTCAATACCGATATTTCCGGTGGACTTCCTGCGCTAATCTTGCGAATGTTGGTAGACTCCCAACCTGGATGGATTGAATTGATGCCAGCCTGGCCCAAAACCATGCCGGCAGGTAAAATTGAAGGAGTTGCGCTTAGAGGACAAATTATTATCAAACAGCTTTCCTGGAATGGGAAAAAGATAGATGCAATTATATTCTCAGGGATTCAGCAGAAAGTGCAGCTTAAAACACCTTCGGAAATAATATCAATTTCAGGAGAAGGTAAAGAGCAAATTCAGATTGAAAATGGAAAGTATTATCTTTTATTGCCTGGAAAACAGGATGTTTCGATACAAATAGTTTTAAAATAGCGCTTGGAGGAATAGAAAAATGTCAGGAAAATTCGTAGTCTTCTTTTTATTTACGGTTGTCTTCATCCTAACCGGTTATTCGCAAAGCAAATCTCAAATCGTTCAGAAAAGAATGATGTATGCCGATTCTACCCGAAGAGATAAACCTTTTTCAAAAAACCCCTTTGTAGTCCGGTTAAATGGAAGATATCTGATGTATTCTTCAGTTTTACCCTTAAAGGGAAGTAATTCAAGGGAAATTGAAATCACCGAAAGCAAAGACCTGATCAACTGGAAAAATGTTGGATATCTGAATATTCAAGAGGAATATGAAAAGAATGGCATTAGTGCTCCCTGTGTCTTGGCAATCAAAGGCAAAGCTCATATTTTTTACCAGACTTACGGAAATGGTAAAAATGATGCCATTTGCCATGCGGTATCCGATGATGGGATTACCAATTTCAAACGCAACCCGACCAATCCGATTTTCCGTCCCGACGGGGCTTGGAATTGTGGCCGGGCCATTGATGCTGAGGTGTTTTTGTACAATGGGAAATATTTTATGTATTTTGCCACACGCGATCCAGGGTTCAAAATCCAGTTGCAAGGTGTCGCAATAGCACCCGAAAACACCAGTTTCAACCGTGAAGAATGGACACATCTCTCGAAAGAGGGTCCGATTCTTCAACCCGAATTGCCCTGGGAAGGAGAATGCATTGAAGCAGCCTCCATCATTCAACGAAACGGAATGTTGTACATGTTTTACGCCGGAGCTTACGACAATTCACCACAGCAAATAGGTGTTGCAACCAGCAAAGACGGGTTTAAATGGGAACGTTTGTTTAAGGAACCATTTTTACGCAACGGCAAACCCGGCGAATGGAATTTCAGTGAGTCGGGTCACCCGGATATCTTCGATGATGGTGCGAAAACTTATCTTTTTTACCAGGGGAACAAGGACAATGGCAACACCTGGTGGATTTCGAATGTGGAGGTGGGCTGGAATGAAAAGGGACCATACCTGAAAAACTGATTCAGAAATCAATGTTTGTATTTTATGAAAACAGATAAATTTTTCTCTCTAATCCGTAATAAGTTGGTTTTTAACATTCTGGCAACAGATAAAGTAATTATATTCTTGTCTGTATTTGTTTTTGCTTTTAATTATCAGTCAAAAGCACAAGTCGGTCCCCCCGACCGTGGTTATGTGAGCTCGAAACCTGCCACCCACTGGGAGCAGGCGCTGGTAAGCGGAAATGGCAAATATGGGGCACTGGTTTTGGGGCAGCCGATTGATGAAACCATTGTTCTCAATCACGCCCGTTTGTTTATGCCGGTTCATGAGCCACTTGCACCTGTAAATACCGGAGCTCACCTTTCCGAAATCAGGCAAATGCTTGCCGATGGGCAATACCAGAAAGCCGCAGATTTTGTGGTTGAACTTTCAAAAAAGGAAGGTTATGGAGGAAAGCGCTGGACCGACCCTTACATTCCGGCTTTCAACATCCGGGTCATCATGGCATCTGCGGGAGATATTAAAAATTACTCCCGTTCAGTTGATTTTGCAACAGGTGAGGCTTCAGTTAACTGGACCGATGAAAAGGGAACTTATCAACGACGGCTTTTTGCATCCAGATCCGACGATGCCATCGTCCTTTCAATCACCGGAGAGAAAAAAAGAACTGTGAATTGTACCCTAAAATTGGCACAACAACCGGCCAAAGGAGCCGGTGGCTGGGGACCCGAGAAAATGCTGGAAAACGGGATTAAGGAATTTCAGGTTGATGCAGAGAATAATTGGCTTACCTATCGCAGCAGTTTTAAAAGACAATGGAAAGGAAGTCTGCAGGGATACGAAGGTGTTTCGCGAATTGTAGTGCGCGGTGGAAAAACCATTACCCAAGGCGATTCAATTTCAGTTTCCGGTGCCGATGAAGTGCTGGTATTCACTAAAATTGAACTACTTAATGATTATACACAAACTCAAATCGAAAATCTCAAAAAGTCGCTTTCGGAAATTAATCCAGACTATGAAATATTACTGGAGCGGCACGCAAATATTCACGGCAACATTTTCAACCGTTCGCGCCTCGATTTGAGGGGTGGTTCCGACCGCAACCTCTCTTCTGAAGAACTGATTGCCAAATCGAAATTTGGCCGGCTCAATCCGGCGCTATTAGAAAAAGAGTATGATGCAGCACGTTACAATATCCTGTCAAGTTCCGGCGAATTGTTCCCCAACCTGCAGGGCATCTGGAGTGGGTCCTACGGGCCAACATGGTCGGGCGATTTTACACTGAACGGGAATGTGCAATGTGCCATTTCTGCGAACCTTTCTGCGAACATGACCGAAAATATGGAACCGTTTTTCCGTTTCATGGAAGCGCACATGGATGATTTTCGCCTCAATGCCAAAAGAATGTATAATTGCAGGGGCATCCATGTACCTTCTAGGGCCAGCAGCCACGGATTGAACAACCATTTCGATGAAACCTGGCCCATGACATTCTGGACTGCCGGTGCAGGCTGGGCTGCCCAGTTTTTCTTCGATTATTACCTTTATACCGGCGACAGGGATTTTCTCGCCAATCGTGCCTTGCCGTTTATGAAAGAAGCTGCACTTTTTTACGAGGATTTTCTGCTGGAAGGTCCCGATGGGAAACTGCTTTTCAGTCCGAGTTATTCGCCAGAAAACCACCCGGCAAACAACCCGTCGCAAGCCTGTGTGAATGCTGCAATGGATATTGGCGTTGCGCGCGAATTGCTGAATAATTGTATCGCTGCCAGCCGGTTACTTGGTATTGGCAATGAAGATGTGAAGCGCTGGAAAAACATGCTGGCAAAAATGCCAGATTATATGATTAACGAAAAGGGAGCCGTAAAAGAGTGGTCAACACCGTTGCTGTATGATAACGATGCCCACCGGCATGCCTCACATTTGTATGCGCTTTTAAACGGACTTCCTGAAGAGATTGCAGCGAATACCGCATTGGTAAAAGCTTTTGAAATTGCCATGGAAAATCGCCTCGACCTCCGTCGGCGGGAATTTAAGGGCGAAAGTGTGAATGGCCGGCCCCCGGGGGAGATGGCTTTTGGAATTGTGCAGCAGGGAATGACCGCAGCAAGCCTTCGCAATGCTGACGACTGCGGTGTAATACTCGATTATCTGGCAAACAGTTACTGGAACCCGAATCTGGTGACAACACACAATCCAAAAGCTATTTTTAACACCGATTTAAGCGGAGGATTACCGGCGCTTATTATCCGGATGTTAGCCGACTCGCAACCCGGATGGGTTGAATTTTTACCAGCCTGGCCCGAAAACCTGCCTTCAGGAAAAATTGTAGGGGTGAAACTCCGCGGCCAGATTGAGCTGAAGGAACTGAAGTGGAAAAAGAACCGGATTTCCGCTGTTTTGAAATCTGAAAATCCACAACAGGTACAGTTACGAATGTACCGCGAAATTGAGTCTGTCAGTGCTGAAAAGAAAGAAATTGTCGTCATGAAAGATTCCAGTTACTATTTTAAATTACCTGAAAAACGGGAAATTCGAATTACCATATTTTTGAAGTAATCATCAAAATAAATATTTCCAAAATGGCATTCAGAAATATAATGCTTGTATTAACTCTTGGTTGCCTATCTCATACAGGGTTCTCGCAGAGCACTATAACAAATCTATCTACCATTGAAAAAACAACTTTTCAAACTTCGAACCCATGGAAACCAGCAACCGATGTTCGGGCCGATGTGGCAATTGTGTATGGAACCAGAGACAGAACCGGACTCACTTTTGAGCAAAGGATACAATCATGGCGCGAAAAAGGATATGTCGTTCATTTTATGACCGGAATTGCCTGGGGTGATTATCAGGATTATTTCACCGGGAAGTGGGATGGCATTAATCATATGGGCGAAGGACAGGTTACGCGACAAGGAGATACAATCTGGCATGATAAAATGGTGCCATACCTGGTTCCAACAGCTTCGTTTATCAGGTACATGAATGAGAAGCACATTAAACGGGTAATCGATGCAGGAATTGATGCTGTTTATCTTGAAGAACCTGAGTTTTGGGCTCGGGCTGGTTATAGTTCAGCTTTTAAAACTGAATGGGAAAAATACTATGGATTTGGTTGGCGGGCTCCGCACGAATCGCCTGAGAACACCTATTTATCAAACAAGCTAAAATACCAGCTTTATTACAACGCACTTAACGAAGTATTTACATTTGCCAAGGAATACGGAAAGAGCAAGGGCATGTATGTGCGTTGTTATGTTCCTACACATTCGCTGGTCAATTATTCTTCCTGGCGGATTGTAAGCCCCGAAGCTTCGCTTGCTTCCCTGAATTGTGTGGATGGCTACATTGCACAGGTTTGGACAGGTACTTCGCGTGAAGCAACTTATTTTAACGGTTTTGAAAAAGAACGGGTTTTTGAAAATGCCTTTCTCGAATATGGTTCTATGGAGTCGATGACCCGTCCCACAGGCCGAAAAATGTTTTTTCTTACCGATCCCATTGAAGATCGGCCAAGAGACTGGGCCGATTATAAAAAGAATTACCAGGCAACTTTTACTGCACAATTGCTGTATCCTATGGTTGCCAATTATGAGGTAATGCCTTGGCCCGATCGCATTTACGAAGGCCTTTACAAAACAAGTGTCAACAGCGATAAAAAGGAGCGCATTCCAAGGTTTTATTCAACACAAATGCAGGTGATGGTAAACTCCCTGAATAGGATACCGGAATCAAATAATAAAGTTTGTGGTTCACACGGAATAGCAGTTGCCATGGCCAATTCGATCATGTTTCAGCGGTTTCCAACACACGGAGGTTATGAAGATCCTCAGCTTTCCAATCTCTACGGACAAACACTTCCATTGTTAAAAAGAGGTGTACCCGTAAGCATACTGCATCTCGAAAATGTTTCGTACCCCGAAACCTGGGATGGCATTAAAGTACTTATCCTCTCCTATTCAAATATGAAACCGTTAAGTGCAGAAACGCATACTTATATTGCTGATTGGGTAAAAAAAGGGGGTATATTGGTCTATTGCGGACGCGACAACGATCCTTTTCAAACAGTACAGGAATGGTGGAATAAAGAGTCCTTTCATTACAATGCACCATCTGAACATTTATTCGAACAAATGGGACTTGACAAAATGCCGGGCAATGGGGTGTACAGCTTTGGCAAGGGCGCAGTTTCTGTTGTGAGAGCAGATCCTAAAGAATTTGTTCTTAATAAGGGAGAGGACAATACTTTTGTTGAAAATATCAGGCAATTATTCGAATCTGATGCTAAGAAAGGGAAGTTGATTTTTAAAAATTATTTTTCACTTTCCCGGGGTCCTTATGACATTGTTTCGGTTCTGGATGAAGGAGTAAGTAATGAACCTTACACCGTCAAGGGGAAATTAATTGATTTGTTCGATCCAGAGTTGCCGGTATTAACTGAAAAAAAGGTTCTGCCAGGTGAACAGGCATACCTGTTCAACATTGAGCGGACTGAAAATGCTACGAAGCCGCAGGTTTTAGCAGCTGCATCGCGGGTGTATGACGAGAAATCGGAAAAAAGGAATTATTCATTCGTGACAAAAGGCCCCATGAACACCACCAATGTTATGCGGATGCTCATGCCTTCCGAACCCAGGGAGCTTGAGATAAAGCAAGCTGACGGAAAAACTGTGACCGATTTTAAAAGCTCGTGGGATAACACAAGCAAAACATGTTTTCTTTCTTATGAAAATATGCCTGAGGGCATTAGAGTTGAGATGAGTTGGTAAAGTTTAATCTAAAATTACAGGATTTATGTGTATTTTAAATTTTCTTAAAATGAAAAATCTGCAGATTAAAAAGTTTGCCTATTGCTTATGGCTGTTTTTTATTGCTAATCCGATTTTCGCTCAGCCCAATCCCGGTGATATAACAGCACCCATAAAACTCGACAATCCAATCACTGTTTCATGGCTCAAAACAAACCTGCAAAAACAGTCGCCCCGCCTGATTTTGAACAAGGAGATTGAGAAAAATCTAAAGGAAAAACTTAAATCTGACGCTCTTATTCAGAATATTTATAAGGCTATAAAATTCAATGCAGAAGAAGTTTTGAAGAAAGATATCATTACGCTTGATATTCCTGTAAATCCCAATTCGCAGAAAAACCAGTTGGGAATTTCACGCGATTTTTTGTTCCGGATTAATATGCTCGCGATGGTTTTCCGCATGGAAAAAGACCAGCGGATGTTGAAACGGCTGAACGATGAGGTGGTTGCCGCCTGCAATTTCCCGACATGGAACCCAAAACATTTCCTCGATGTAGGCGAAATGTCGCTGGCAATTGCATTGGCAATCGACTGGACAGCCGGCAACCTGCCAAAATCAACAATCGCTTTGGCAAAAAAGTCATTAATCGAAAAAGGCATAAAAGCAAGCTGGCCAGAAAATGGAAGCACACCATCGTGGGTAAACAACACCAACAACTGGAACCAGGTATGCAATGCCGGAATGATTGCGGCGTCAATTGCTGTTTCAGAATTGGAACCTGAGCTGGCAGCCAAAACCATTTACCGTTCCATCGAGGGAATGAACAATGCACTTCATGAATATGCTCCCGATGGCGCCTACCCAGAAGGCCCTATTTACTGGGGTTACGGAACCCAGTTTTCGGTAGTTACCGCCGCCATTTTCGAAAGCGCCTTCGGTAAGGATTTTGGCCTGGCAGACTTTCCGGGTTTTAAGGAAAGTGCGGTGTATGCCATGCTTACCGTTTCGCCTTCGAATAAATTGTACAGTTATGCCGACTGCAACGAAGAGGCCGAAGGTTACGGTACATTCACATTAAGTTGGTTTGCAGCCAAAACAGGGAACAAAACTTTTCTGGATGAAAAATATTTTTTGGCACAGCCTGCTGAAATAAAAAACTTTTCGCGGCTGGCAGGCGCCGGATTGGTTTGGACAGCCCAGTTTTCAGAAAAGGGGACAATTCCACTTCCCATGGCCTGGAAAGGTGGTGGCGCCAATCCGGTAGTTATTTTTACCGGTGGCGACAAGAACCCCAATGGTTTTTACTTTGGCGGTAAAGGTGGCCGTGGAACCGTAAATCACGGCAACATGGATGGGGGTTCATTTATTTTTGAACTGAACGGTGTGCGCTGGTCCATCGACCCTGGCAACCAAAGTTACGGTTTGCTGGAGCGGTCCGGCTTTAATTTGTGGGCAAGCTGCCAGGATTGTGACCGATGGAAACTACTCACCAAAAACAACTTCGGGCACAGTACGCTTTCGGTCAACAACCAGTTACATGTGGTTGATGGCAAAGCCGAAATTATTGATTTTAAAGATGGTGTACAACCTGCGGCAACCATCGATTTATCACCCACTTTTACAGGACAGCTTAAAAGTGCCCAACGCACATTTGAAAAAGAGGGTCCTGCATCGCTGGTAATCGAAGATAAAATTGAAATATCAGAAGAAACGAAAGTAATCACCTGGCAGATGCTGACACAGGCCGATGTTCAGATTGTAAATGGGGGTGCTATTTTAAGTCAGGATGGACAAACACTGAAACTCCAAAACCTTTCGCACCCCGATATTACGGTTTCTGTGATTTCCCTCGACCCGCCACCACTGGTTTACGACAAAATCATCGAAAACCTGAAACGCATCGAAATACGCATCCCTGCGTGGACCATCGAAAACAGAAAAACCACTTTGAAAATCCGGCTCTCAGGGGAATAATTTTTTAATAGTTTTACACAGCGGCTTCAGTCCGGTGAATTAGGAAATATAATGGGAATATGGCTTTAGCCTTTAACTTATTAAATTTATGCTACTTGTTCAAAAACAAATGAAAAACCTGCTGATCATATTCTTTTTTGTCGGGGTTGGCTTTTTAAGTATTGAAAAGTCACAAAGTCAGACCACCTACCCCCTCTCCGGCCATCCGCGCCTCTTCTTCCTGGCAGCAGATGAGGCAGTGTTAAAAGCCAAATTGAGCACTACCCCAATGCTGGACAAAGTACACAAAATCATTGTAGCCGAATCAGATGAGTTACTTACACTGCCGGTCCAGCAAAGAGTCCTGACAGGAAAACGACTCCTCTCTGTCTCCAGGGAGGCCATCCGGCGAATCACCGACCTGAGCTATTCCTACCGGATGACAGCCGATGTCCGTTATGCTGCACGTGCAGAGACAGAAATGCTGGCCATGGCTGCCTTCACAGACTGGAATCCCTCCCACTTTCTGGATGTAGGTGAAATGACCCTGGCCATGGCCATTGGGTATGACTGGCTCTACAATTTTCTGAGTGCCACTTCACGTACAACCATCGCAACCGCCATCAAATCAAAGGGAATCGAAAGAAGTACAGGTTCCTATGCCAACCAGTCGTGGTTAACCGGCGACAACAACTGGAACCAGGTCTGCAACGCAGGAATATCGGCTGGTGTGGCCGCAGTTTACGACGAGAACCCCACCTACTACCAGACTTTGATCGACAGGGCTGTTACCTCCATCAAGATTCCAATGGGCGTATACAAATACAACGGTTCTTACCCCGAAGGGATGGGTTACTGGGACTACGGTACCACTTTCAACATCCTCTTCATCGACCTGCTGCAGCGCATGTGGGGCACTGACAGGGAACTACTGGCAGTGGAGGGTTTCCTGAAGACCGGGAGTTTTGTCACCCACATGCAGGGTACAGCCACCAAACAGATGAGCGGTGCAACCCTAAAATCCATCAATCCGCTTCCCTTCAATTATGCGGATTGCGGCACCGGAATCGGCGTCTTGCCCGGCATGTTCTGGCTTGCCTCCCGTGCCACCGACCAGACCATTCTCTACAACGAAATGAAGAAACTCGATTTTTCCCTCACCAATGGAGAGAGTAGCCTGCCCAACAATCGCCTGCTGCCATTCCTGCTGATCTGGAGCAAAAACCTCTCCCTCAACAACCTGCCTGCTCCCACCGAAACCTCCTACATCGCCCAGGGGGTAAGCGCCCTGGCTGCCCTTCGGACAGGATGGGGGCCCAACGACATCTACCTTGCCGTAAAAGGGGGTACCCCCTCCGGCAACCATGCCCACATGGATATTGGCTCCTTCGTGATGGATGCCATGGATGTAAGGTGGGCCATGGATTTTGGCATGAGTGACTACAACAACCTCGAATTGAATGGAGTGGACCTGTGGAACATGAGCCAGACTTCCGAAAGATGGGATGTCTTCCGGCTGAACAACATGGCACACAACACCTTGACAATCAACGGGGCAAAACAAATCGTCACCGGTAATTCCCTGGTTGAAAATCTGATCAATACCAGCGACCGTAAATCGGTGGATCTCAATCTGACCCCGCTCTACAAAAGCGAAGCCACCAGTGTCAACCGCACAGCAGCCATCGTCTCCAACCGTTACGTCGAAATCAAAGATGTTGTGCAAGCAGGAACAAAACCCCTCACCATCCGTTGGAACCTGCTAACCCAGGCAGTTCCGCAAAAAATAAGCAACAAAATCATCCGCCTGGTTCAGTCTACAAAATCACTCTACCTGCTCTTCGAAGGTATAGAATCTGTCACGGCAAAAGCGTGGTCAACGAAACCTCCCACCAGCTATGAAGAACAAAATGCAGATACCTATTTCACAGGTTTTGAATATACCGTTGCTGCAGGTGCCAGTCAGAGTGTCACAGTAAAATTGGTTCCTGAAGGGGACGCACTGTTGAACGGATTGGACCTGAGTGCGGCAGGGGTTACCCTGAATGAAACTTTTGAGGCCTACACTGTAGGCTCAATTGCCAGTGAGTTCGTCTCCTGGAAGATGAATCCTGCCTCCAATGGTTCTTTGAAAGCCGTGTTGGGGGAGGTAGTTGTCAACCCCTACAAAAAGGGGATCAATACCAGCGATAAAGTACTCCGGATCAAACGGCAGGATGACAGTGAATACATCACCGCCGTCAACTCGGGCAACTTCACCTACCGCGGGGTTCAGGCCTATGGCTACGACCTGAAATTAAATCCCAATTCGGTCATCGAGTTCAAATACTACAAGGATGGGCCGGGTAAAGTAGGGGTGCGAATCTACGACGGTAATGGAAATGTGCTGATCGTAGACTTTACAGATCCTTATGAAATCACAGCAGGCTATACGACTGCCCAATGGCGCACTGCTCAGTTTGCAGTAGGGGCACAGGATCTGTCGAAATTCAACTTCACCGCTTCCGGCTACCTGCTGATCTCACCCGAACGGAATGGAGCTGAATCTTACCAGGAAAAGGAGCTTACCATCTACGTAGATGACGTAAAAATGCTGCCGCTTGCCATTACCGGTGTCGAAAACTGGCAAAAACCGGTCACTTTTTCGGCCTGGTACGATCCGAAAACCGAGCGGATTTGCGTCATGAACCTTCCCGAAGATACCAAAAGAGTGAGATTGTATGATCTTAATGGCCGCATGCTGCAGGAGGTGCAGGTTTCAGGCAATGTGGCCCTGCTGGAAGCCGGAAGCCGCTCCACCTCCATTTACATCGTACAGGTGATGACTTCAAAAGGTTACGGAAAATCGATCAAAGTAATACGATAGACAAGTATGACCTGGAATTACTGAAGTATTAAACGCAAAGTGAGCTAAGAAACCGCAAAGAACCGCATGGAAAAAATAGCACAATTTCTCCGCGATCCTCTGCGTAACCTTTGCGGCGCTCTGCGGTTAAAATTGTTCCACCATGTAATAATAACAAAGTATATATGAAAATAACTTTACTAATCATTGCCGCCTTGTTTCTTTCCCTCACTGGTTGTGCCCAAAATCAGCTGGAGGAAAACAAAATCATCAACGAGACCCAAAACACCGAAACGGTCGACCAGGCGATCCCCATTGACAAGGTCTGGGCAGGCCAACCGGTCGGATTTGGACTGCTCACCAACGGAAATCTCCAATACATCGCCTACTACAATGCCAACCGAAACATGGTGGTGGGACAGCGAAATCTCAGTGATGCCAAATTTGTCCTGACCACCCTCCCGATCACCACCCGCCAAACAGCGGGCGGTACCAGCACCCTTCTGGGCTGGGACAGCCACAACAGCGTCACACTGGGAATTGATCCCGATGGGTACCTCCATCTCTCCGGCAACATGCACGTACACCCGATCACCTATTTCAAAAGCACCAAGCCAAACGATATTTCAAGTTTGAAGCAGGAGATGAGCATGGTGGGCACCAACGAAACGCGCTGCACCTATCCCCATTTCATGAATACCCGCGAAGGAGAACTGATCTTCCACTACCGTGATGGTGCCAGCGGCAGTGGCAACGAGATCTACAACCTCTACGACACAAAATCGAAAACATGGAAGCGATTGCTCGACACTCCCCTCACCGATGGGTTGGGACTGATGAATGCCTACCAGACCCAGCCCACCTTGCTTGCCGACAACTGGTACCATGTCTACTGGGTCTGGCGCGACGACCCCGATTGCTCCACCAACCACGACCTCTCCTACATCAAGAGCCCCGATCTGAAAACCTGGTACAATGCGTTCGGAGACAAAGTTCAACTTCCGGTTTCGATAATGAACAAATCGGTCATCGTCGACCCGATTCCTGTCAAGGGAGGAATTATCAACCTGGCAGCCAGCCTCTGTTTCGACCAGAAAGGACTGCCCATCTTTGCCTACCATAAGTACGATGCTGCAGGTAACCTTCAGTTCTATACTGCACGACTTTCAGGCAAAAAATGGGATATCAAACAACTCACCGACTGGAACTACCGCTGGGAATTTTCAGGGGGTGGCAGCATCATCTTTGAGGTACGGGTAGGCGCCTTCACCAACCGGGGAGATGGCTACTACGAACTCGGCTACGGTCATGTGAAATACGGGAGCGGAACCTTTCTGCTCAACGACAAAATGGAAATCAGCGGCCGGGTGGTAAAACCTGCCAACCCAACACAACTCTCCAAACTGGAGGGAACGTTCCCTGGATTGCAGGTGCGCACCGGCAGCGATTTGGGTAAAACTACAGAACCAGGCATACGATATCAGTTGAAATGGGAAACCCTCCCCGCCAACCGCGACCTGCCGCGACCCGAACCATGGCCCGAAGCAAGCCAGCTTTACCTGTTCAAACTAAAAAAAACAACCACTAAGTAACAATACCATGAGAATCAACCATCTACTCACAGTGCTTCTCTTCCTGGTTATTACACAACTTCAGGCACAAGGCGACTGGCGGCAACTTCAATCGGCAGAAGATGTTTGCGCAGCCTATCCCGAAAAGATGAAATACATCTTCGAGAACCTCAATCTCGATACCAAAGGGTTGGAAAAGGTAAAACAAGCCTACCGGGAAGGCGCTTTGTCCAAAGCCTGTACCCAATTGCTGGCATACTACCAGGCCAAATCCAACGAAAAAGCATCCCAGGGAGGCCAGGATGGTACCGACTATTCCTTTTTTCAGGGCAAAAACAACTCCCCTTCGGATCAAACAGTACCTTCTGCCGCAGAATCAAGGTTAATTTCAACGGCAGATTCCATTCTCATGGATATTTATACGTTTCAAAATGTAACCGGCCAGGTGCCTCACCTCACCGACGGACATCTCAAATGGGCACACACCGGACCTGAAGACGACATTGAATGGGCCTGGGCACTCAACCGGCACTACCCGGTCAATGAACTTCTCTCTGCCTATGGGGTGACTCAGAAAGCGGAATATGCCCGCTACATCGACAACTTCGTAAAAGACTGGATCATATGCAGCCGGCCTTATCCTGCCGTTAAAAGCGGTACCGCCATGTGGCGCGGTCTGGAAGTAAGCTTCCGGGTGAAGATGTGGGCACAGGTTTTTTACCGGTTTATGAACACCGAATACATCTCTCCCGCCACCCGGTTGCTGATCCTCAGTAGCCTCCCCGACCATGCCCATTACGCCCGCAATTTCCATGCCCAGGGAAACTGGCTCACCATGGAGATTTCCGGATTGGCCACAGTAGCCTCCAGCTGGCCCGAATTCAGGGAGTCAAAAGGCTGGATGGACTATTCCATGGGTACGATGGTAGCCAGTATGAAAGAACAGATCTACCCCGATGGTGTGCAGACGGAACTTACCTCAAGCTACCACTTCGTGGCACTCTCGAATTTCAATCTCTTTGCTGAGATATGCAGGAAGAACAACGTGGTGCTGCCCGAATATTATACGAAAACGCTGGAAGCCATGTACAACTACCTGGCATATACCATTCGTCCGGATGGCTATGGTCTGTTAAACAACGACGCCGATTTGATGAACAACCGAAAAAGATTGCAGGAAGCGGCGGAGAAATACCAGCGTGATGACTGGAAATTCCTCATCTCCAACGGAACCAATGGAAAGCAACCCAAAGAGGGTCCCTCCTATATTTTCCAATGGCCGGGACAACTAATTTCCCGCAGTGGATACGATGCAGATGCGCAATGGTCCTTCTTCGACATCGGTCCCTGGGGCAGCGGGCACCAGCACAACGACAAACTCCACCTCTCGGTAGCCGCCTATGGACAGGATCTCCTGGTAGATGGTGGAAGATTCGCCTACCGGGGTGAAGTGGCCAAAAAATTCAGGAAATATGCCACCGGAAGCGCCAGCCACAACCTGATTCTGGTCGACGGCAAAGGCCAGGCAAACGGTCCAACGGTGGCTAAAACGCCGCTCACCGAAAACCTCTATGCCATTACCAAAGCGTTTGATTATGGCTCCGGGATTTTTGAAAAGTTTGCCGGTGTGGAAGGCACCTTCAGCCACACCCGTTCCATGGTCTATGTCAGGGGCAAATTCTGGGTAGTCGCCGACCGCCTCACCACCGACCGTCCCCGTACCATCGAGACCCTCTGGCACTGGCACCCCTCCAACCAGCTGCAGGAGGCAAAGGCAGGCATCGTGGCCACCGCCAACAAGCGAGGCAACCTGGCGATCATGCCCGTTGGTGCAACCAACTGGGAAGTCACTCAGGTGAAAGGTGCCGAAACCCCCAGCATCCAGGGATGGTACAGCCCCGAATACAACCAGTTCGAACCCAATCCTACTTCCATCTATTCGACAAAGTTGAATGCGGACGATACTTTTGTTTGGATCCTGTGGCCCTCCGAAGGCAAATCGCCGGCCATCCAGGCAAAGATTCTGTCAAAAGATGCCAATGCTGTAAAAATTAATGTTACCGAACCCGGCAAAGGTTCCTGGGAAATTATTGTACCATCCCTTAATAGTAAAGCGGTACAGGTAAATTACAAAACTCAAAAATAGAAATACATCAAAGATGGATCCCCAGGCTTTATTTTCTTTCAAACCCTGAAAGGGTTTAATGTGAATAACCGTGGGTGAAACCCACGGATGCTGAAGCACCCATAGCCTCAACCCTGAAGGGGTTGAACCAAAAAAAGGTTCGTTTCCCAATAAACAAAACTTGAAAGTTTAAATAGAACAAATGAAAAACGCTCTTCCTGCTTACATTTTGGCATGTATACTTTTCGCAGTAACAACCGCTACCACGCTGGCCCAATCAAAGGTCTCCTACCCTGCCGATCTGGCACAACTGCACCAGAATATACTGGCTGACCTGCTGGGTAGTTCCCGAGATTCAGACTCCCCACAACCACTGCTGGATCAACTCAAGGAGGATGGCAGCTGGCCGGAGATCAATTATGCCAGTCAGCAGCGGGGCAGTTGGGAACCCACCCAGCACCTCAACAACGTGATGGCCATGGCCAGGGCCTGGAACAAAAGCGGAACAGCCTTCTACCACAATCCAAAACTCCTGCTGTCCATACACAAGGCACTGAACTACTGGCTCGACAACGACTTCCAGTGTCCAAACTGGTGGTATCCCCAGATCGGGGTGCCACAGATCATGGCTCCCATTCTGATCCTGATGGAAGGCGAACTTTCCAGGGAACAGATGGCCAGGGGGTACCTCATCCTCGACCGCTCCAAAATTGGCCAGACCGGACAAAACAAAGTGTGGCAATCGGGCAATGTGATGCTCAAATCCCTGCTTCAAAGAGACAGTGAGATGGTAGGAAAAGCTGCCAAATCGATCCAGGAGGAGCTGAAAGTTGCCCCGGGCGAAGGCATACAGCCCGATGGTTCCTTCCACCAGCACGGCCCGCAAATTCAGTTTGGCAATTACGGACTAGCCTATGTAGGCGACATGATCAAATGGATCAAGCTGTTGCGCAACACTCCCTTCGCCTTTGATGAATCAAAAATGGCCATCCTGCGCAATTACCTGATCGACGGCCAGCAGTGGATCACCTGGAAAAATCAGATGGACATCAGTGCCTGCGGCCGCCAGCTCTTCGTCGATGCTCAACAGAGCAAAGCCCGAAGCCTGGCCAGGGCCTTCAACAACATGGAAACCCTCGACCCAACCAATACCGGTTCCTATAAAAAAGCTGGTGATTACAAAACACTGGAGGGAAACAAACATTTCTGGCGCTCCGACTTTCAGGTGCAGCGTACCAACGACTACTATTTCTCGGTCAAAATGTGCTCTGAGCGGGTCATCGGAGCCGAATCCTGCAACTCCGAAAATATCCGTGGCTACTACATGGGGGATGGTGCCTCTTTCCTCTACCAGTCGGGCACCGAATACGAAAACATCTTTCCTTACTGGGACTGGAAGAAAATTCCGGGTACCACCACCCTTCAGGACGACAAGGAACTTCCCGTTCTAACCGCCAGCGGTTACCGCATTGCCACCAATTTTGTGGGTGGTGTATCGGATGAAAAAGCCGGAATCGCCGTGCTGGATTACGACCGCAATGGTCTTTCGGCAAAAAAGGCCTGGTTTATCTTCAACAACCAGGTAGTCTGCCTGGGGGCAGGAATCACCTCCGCTGCAGGTGTGCCGGTTACTACCTCGATCAATCAATCCTTCCTGAGAGGCGAGATCATAGTGAAAAAGCAAAATATTCAAACAATGCCATCAGAATCTGGTGAATCACTGAGCCCCCAATGGATCCTCCACGACCATGCAGGCTACTATTTTCCCCAAGCCGGTAACCTACGCATTGAAAACAAAACTGTGACTGGATCGTGGAACCGCGTAGCATCGATGTACAAGGATGAAGCCATCACCGCCCCAATTTTTAAATTGTGGTTGGAACATGGCATCGTTCCAAACGATCAGACCTACGCCTACTGCCTGGTGCCGATGGCTACCCAACAGAAAATGGAACAGATGGCCTCCAAACCCACCTTCCGAATCCTGAAAAATGACAAAAACCTGCAGGAGGTCATCTCGGCCAACCAGCAGTGGAGCGGAATAGTCTTCTACAAGGCCGGAAAATCCAGCCAATCGGATGGCATTGAAGTGGAACAGCCATGCGTAGTGATGGTGCAAAAGCGAGGCAAAGCGCTCTCGCTCTCCCTTTCCGAACCCACCCAGAAACTCAGACAACTCACGCTCACCCTACCGGGAAAGCACTTAACCACCTCAACTGCGGTAAAAACCAGTCACAACCAGGGAAAAACCACCGTCACCATCGCCCTGCCCTCTGGCCCTGATGCCGGCAAAACTGTCACTTTCCAACTCTCCAACTCAAAGTAAATTCACTTAACTGCGTTCTCTTCGTCTCCCCGTATATACATTTACCGTTATTCCGTTCTTCATCATCTGTTCCTTCCGCCCGATCCCTGAAGTATCTCTCTTTTGGATATTCGTGCGCGGACGGTTGTGGATTGCATTCCTCCGTTTCTACCAAAATTCTGCTGCTAAGCAGCTGAATAGGATGACAATCAATAGTGTGGTGAAATAAATACAGTCCTGTCCTTCCGTCATTCATCCCCCATTTCCCCGTTTCTCCGTTTCTCCGTTTCTCCGTTTCTCTGTTTCTCTGTTTCCCCGTTTCTCCGTTACCCCGTTTCAATATTCTTCGGAAATCTGCAAGGGCAACCTCGAAGGATCGCCCACAATGTCCGTCCCTCCGTCATTTTTCCGTCATCCCCGTCCCTCCGTCATTTAAGTCTCTCCGTCCTCTCCGTCATCTTCCCGAGGGACAAAACCCCCTCAACCCGCACTCCCCGCACAAAGGTTTGCGTGACTGGCATACATACCTCCCGTGCAGGATCAGCCAGTGGTGTGCCACCGGAAGCAATTCAGGGGGAAAGAGTGCAACCAGCTGCCGCTCGGTCTCTTCAGGTGTTTTCGAACCAACCGTCAGACCGAGCCGTGCAGAGACCCTGAAGACATGGGTATCAACGGCCATGGCCGGCTTGTTGAAGACGACAGAGAGAATCACATTGGCTGTTTTCCTTCCGACACCGGGCAGTTTAAGCAACTCCTCCATCTCATCTGGTACACTACCGTGAAAGTCGGAGACCAGCATACGCGCCATCCCCACCAGGTTTTTCGCCTTGTTGTTGGGATAAGAACACGTTTTGATCTCCTCGAAAACCACTTCAGGTTCTACCTCCGCCATCTTCCCGGCGGTCGGAAACCGTTGGAAAAGCGCCGGTGTAATCTGGTTCACCCGCTTGTCGGTGCATTGCGCAGAGAGTATCACCGCCACCAACAATTGGTAGGGATCATGGTAATGCAATTCGGTCTCAGCCACCGGCATGTTTGCCTGAAACCATTCGATCACTTTGGTGCAGATATCCCTGGGGTCCATAGATTTGCTTTTAAGGAAGCTAAAATAATGGATTTTTGGCAGGAAACGCATCAAGATTACACTGGTTGTACTCCGGCATTTTTTATCTTTACACCTCACCACAAATCCGGAGGCAAACATACCCAAAGCAGAAGGCAAAGGCCTTTTACTGTTCTGTCTGAAAGGTTAATGGTCCAATTACAACCAACAAGTATGCCATTCAAAAAAATAACCATCGTCGACAATTGCGGACTCACAACTCCTGAACTTGAAAAGATTGCATTGCTGTCACACCATACAATTTCGATCTACAACGATTACCCTGAGACAACCGAAGAAATTATCCGCCGGATCGGCGATTCCGATTGCCTCCTGGTAAGTTGGCATACCCAAATAACCGCCGAAATCCTGAGGGCTTCCACCTCCCTCCGGTTTATCGCCATGTGCTGTAGTCTCTACGACGAGAAGGCAGCCAATGTAGACATACAGGAAGCCAGAAAATTGGGAATTGAAGTGAAAGGAGTCAAAGATTACGGCGACGAAGGTACCGTGGAGTTTATCTTCTCCCAATTGATATTCCTGCTGAAAGGCCTCGGGAAAAATAGGTGGAGAGATGAAAACCTGGAGTTAAACGGCAAAAGCATCGGGATCATCGGGCTTGGCACACTTGGCCATTTGGCAGCTAAAACAGCCATGCACTTTGGGATGGAGGTCTTTTACTTCAGCCGTACCCGGAAACCTGAAGCAGAGAAAGCAGGGATCGCTTACCTCCCGTTGAATGAACTGATGGCTAGTTGTGACATCATCACCACCCATCTTCCCAAAAACGCCATCCTCCTCGCGGATCAGGAGTTTAAAAACAAAAAAACCAACTCCATTCTGGTCAACACCTCATTGGGATTAACCTTCGATAAAGAACCCTTCATGCAATGGCTGACCAACGACAAAACCTCATTTGCCATCATGGATGCATGCGGCGCCGGTAACTTTGCCGGTGAGTTTGCCAAATTCAGCAACATTATCCTTTCAGACCAGATTGCCGGATTTACCTCCGAAGCAAAAAAACGCCTATCAGAAAAGGTGTTACTCAATTTGACCGGTTTTCTGGAGAAGGGATAAAACATCTTCAACCAGTTTGACATAAAACTTAGATACCCATGAGAACAACCATTATTCTTGCACTACTCTATTGCCTGATAGCCACCGGCTGCAAAAACAATCCCTACATGGCTGCTTCTGGAAGTGAAATTGAAATCTACCTCCTGAAATCCTACAACAAGGTTGCAGGTACAGATGCGATCAATGCCAGTTCGGTTGTGTTGGAAGATAATCCACTGATAAGCTATGAGGATATTGTGTGGTACGATTCATCCAACTACACTTTTAAAATCACGGAAGCCCCCGCAAAGTGGCTGAACGATTTCCAGACCAACCACTCCCATGGCAGGACCTTTGCAGTCACCATCGACAAAAAAGTCCTCTACACCGGCTATTTCTGGGCAAGTTTTAGCTCTGCGAGCTGCAATTGGATCACCATCGACCCATTGAATTATGCTGGTAAAAATGAACTGAGGGTTAGCATTGGCTACCCTGGCTTGATGCCAGGTGTGACCATCCCGGATCTCCGAAACGATAAAAAGCTGATAGAGATACTTGAGGCAGACAAGAAACTGAAGTAATAATTTATGGCATACAGCGAAACATTGGCCAACAGGGTGCGCGAAGCGCTGCCAGAGAACCTAAATGTGGAAGAAAAGGCCATGATGGGCGGACTGGCCTTTATGGTCAACGACAAGATGTGTGTGGGCATCATCAAGGATGAACTCATGTGTAGAATAGACCCCGAACTGCATGCAGCAGCAGTGGAAGAGAACGGTTGCCGCACCATGGACTTTACCAAACGACCCATGAAAGGCTATGTCATGATCGACGAAACCGGACTGAGAACCAGACAGGAATTGGCATACTGGGTTAACCTTTGTCTGGATTTTAACGACCGGGCCAAATCTTCCAAAAGAAAAAAGTGAGAGTTCCTAGTTGGAATAATATTTCATAAGACTCAACCAAAAAAAGACTATTGCTATTAAATCTTAACAATACCCATGACAATTGAAAATATAAAAATCTTATCACTGGAACATTACCTGGAACTTCTCGGAATACTAAAAGCCCGTTTTGAGAAAAATAGGAACCGGCATCCGGGTCTGGCATGGATCAACCTACTGGCAAAGCTGGAAGCCAATCCTCAAAAAATGTGGTCACTTAACGAAATGGAAACAACCGGCGGTGAGCCGGATGTTGTTGGTTTTGAACCACTAACAAATGCCTGTGTTTTCATGGATTGCTCAGTGGAGAGCCCCCGGGGGCGCAGGAGTCTCTGTTACGACCGCGAAGCAAAGGATTCAAGGAAGGAGCATAAACCGGAAAACAGTTGCCTTGAGATGGCCGACTCCATGGGGATAGAACTATTGACAGAAGAACAATACAGGCAATTGCAGCAACTTGGTATTTTTGACGCCAAAACATCGAGCTGGGTGAAAACCCCTCCTGAAATCAGGAAATTGGGCGGGGCACTCTTTTGCGACCGCCGCTACGACCACGTCTTTGTCTACCACAACGGGGCAGAATCCTACTATGCAGCCAGAGGGTTCCGTGGTGCATTATGGTTATAATCTTGACATAAAGGCTTAAACCTATTTCATCAAAACAAAAATAATACTACATTCACACCAAAAGCTAACGCTTGCCTGATCAATCAAACTGAAATAAAAAACCATCCCTTTTAAAATGAAGATTCTGGTAATTGAAGATGAACCTGAGATGTTGGCTTTGATTAAACAATTTCTGGAAAGTGAAAATTATGTGGTAGAAGAGGCTTGCTGCTTTGATTCAGGGATGGATAAAATTGTATCCTATGATTACGACTGCATCCTGCTGGACATTATGTTGCCCAATGGCAATGGACTTGATTTATTGCAAAAACTCAAATCCCTCGAAAAAGCTGACAGCGTAATTATTATTTCAGCAAAAGATTCACTGGATGACAAGGTGAGAGGATTGGATCTTGGTGCAGATGACTACCTTGCAAAACCATTTCATCTTGCAGAATTAAACGCCAGGATAAAATCGGTGATTCGCAGGAAAAAATCGGATGGCAGAAAAATGCTCGAATTCCTAAACGTTAAAATCAACTTGGAAGAAAGACTGGTGCTGATAAACGAACAACCAGTTGAATTGAACCGCAAAGAATTTGACATCCTGATTTTTCTTTTGATGAACAAAAACAGAATTGCAAGTAAATCAGCTATTGCAGAAAATATTTGGGGGGATTACATGGATCAATCAGACGATTTCGATTTCATCTATTCTCAAATAAAAAATCTTCGCAAAAAATTACGCGATTTCGACGCAAAAATTGACATTGGATCTGTTTATGGGATGGGCTATAAATTAATCAGTAAGAACAACACATAAACCCATGCAATGGACATGCGGAAAACATTAACCACCACGAAATATGATCAATTGAACATTGTAGGTTGCACTCATCGATCCTCTTCTGCCATTAGAAAACCAATCCAATCCAAATGAAGCTGATAAATCATACGCTTCTTTTTCTTTCTGTCACTTTGCTTTTAACTGTCAGCTTATGGGCAGCCCTCTTTTACACCCAGCTAATGACTCACTTTAAAGCAACAGTTGACGAAGGTTTGGCGAATTACAAAATTGTCCTTATTGACAAATTAAAAGACGAAAACCCAGTTAAAAAACAAAATGTATTTGCGGAGAACATCTACATCATCCGGAGTGTCAATGAAGATTATGCCCTTCAGGTAAGGGATACTTACAAAGACACCCTGGTATATTCCGCCATGAAAAATAAAAATTACCATACTCGTTTGCTTACAACAGCGTTCGTGGCTACCGATGGAAAATACTATGAAATGAAAGTGATTTCACAGGAGTTGGACGATCGGAAATTAATTGAAAAACTGGCGACCTCATTGTTCTGGTTATTTTTATTGCTGTTCATCAGCTCTGTTTTGGTGAACAATTTTGTTCTAAAAAAGACCTGGAAGCCTTTTTACGAATTATTGAAATACCTCAATGATTTTAGACTGGAGAAAAATCGGTTACACCTGCCCACCAAAACCAAGATCCAGGAGTTTATATTGCTCAATAATTCAATTCAGACCCTTCTCAAATCAAATGTAGCTGTTTACAACAGTCAAAAACAATTCATCGAGAATGCCTCCCATGAGTTGCAAACCCCTCTGGCAATAGGCATCAATAAACTTGAACTGCTGGCAGGAGAAAATGGGTTATCGCAAGAACAGGTCGCGAGAATCGGCAACATCATAGAATCGCTCCAACGACTTTCCAGCCTAAATAAATCATTGCTGTTGCTATCAAAGATTGAAAACAAACAATTCAAAGCAGCAGAAAATGTAAATTTCAATGAGATTTCCAGCACAATTACGGCTGATTTTTCAGACTTTTCAGAATACAGAAAAATAAAAATAAAATACCAATCGGACGACCCGTTCCACCATTGTATGAACAAAAATCTTGCAGATATCCTGATGATGAATCTTGTTAAGAACGCGATATTTCATAACAGACAAGGAGGAGAGGTCGTCATACACATTTCAGCTACCTGTTTTAGCATTGAGAACACCAGTGATGAACCTGAAATGGATACAGAAAAACTATTCGAGAGGTTCAACCAGAACGCAAAAAGCAAAAATTCAACGGGATTAGGACTGGCCATCGTAAAAGCCATTTCCGATGTTTCCGGGTTAGTTGTGACCTACTCCTACAATGGAAGGCATATTTTTAGCGTTGGTTCTGCCGATCAATAGCCCACTGGTTAAGACTCCACAAGCCCGTTGTCCAGCACATGTAACTGTTTTTGGAAGATTCCAGATTTCTTCCAGAATCATTCCAAATTCTTTCCAGTTTCGTTTGCTTTATTTGCATAAAAAACAATCCTATGAGAACTATTATTTGCATTGTTGCCTTGCAACTACTTTCATTTTTATCCATCGCACAGGATATCCAGCAGAAAAATGTACCGGCTGTCGTACTAAATGCATTTCAATTGAAGTTTCCAAACACGACAGAGACGCAATGGAAACTTGAAAAAGGGAATTACCGCATTGACTTTGAAGTCAACAACAAGGACAATAACCTGTTGATGAACGACAAAGGTCGTCTGTTAAGCCACCAGCAAGATTTGTACGTTAGTGAAATTCCCAAAATCGTTCTGGAGACTATTCAATCCAGGGTAGCATTCTTTGATATAAATGATGCTGACAAACTGGAAGAAAACGGTACAATTGTTTACAAAATCTATGCAAAGATCAATGAAAAAAGTCATGAATTCAGGATAGATGATAAGGGGAAAATGTTGAAATACTCCAAAGAACTAAAGAATAGTGAACTTCCTTCCTCCATCGCAACTTTGATTCGTTCAAAATACGGTTCATTCGACTTTGATGAGGCAAAAGTTACAGAAGAGGGTGGCAAGATCAGCTACCAGCTGAAAGTTGAAATAGATGATAACGACCATGAATTCTTGTTCAATGACAAAGCCTCCATAATAAAGCATGAACACGAACTAAGGACCAGTGAAATCCCTGTTGCAGTGATCAATGGTGCCAAAGCAGCATACAATGGATTTGAGATTCGGAAGGCAGAACTGTCAGAAGAGGGTGAAAAGTCCGTTTACACCCTGGAATTGAAAAGATCCAAAGAAAAATTCGAGGTACTCTTCAACCAAAACGGAGATGTTCTGGAAGTCAGGAACAAATAATAGCAATCATAATGAAATTTCCTCTGATCTGTGCCTTTTGCCTCACACAACTCCTATTGCCAGCGATTCACTGCTTTTCACAAGTAAATTCAGAAAAAGAGCCTCCTGTTAAACTATTTCTGGATTGTGAAGATTGTGACTTCACCTTCGTGCGGCAAAAATTGAACTTCGTTCCATTCGTAAGAGACCCAAAACTGGCGGATGTACATATCCTGGTGAGTGATTCAGAAACCGGGAGTGGAGGCAAGAAATATTATTTGAATTTTATTGGACTCAACGATTTCAAAAACACAAATTATGAATACACAATTACCACCAACCAATCTGACACTGAAAATGATACCAGGAATTCCCTGCTCAAAATAATTAAAATCGGCATTCTACCCTATTTTGCAAGAACTTCATTTGTAAATCAGATGAACATCGATCTGGAAGAATGTGAAAAAAGAGTCGCAGATGACATGGTCATTGACAGATGGAACAAATGGGTTTTTAACATCTCATCCGGTGGTGAATTCCAGAAGGAGGAGAGCAAGAATGAATATACCCTGGAAACTGAGGCCAGTGCAGAGAAAATTACCGAAGAATGGAAGACCAGCCTTGTTGGAACTTATGAAATCAACCATGAAAACTATTATGATGATGGCGAAAAAATAACCAATCAGCAGGATTCCAAAGAGATATCAGCAGAATTCATAAAAAGTTTGAACGAGAAATGGTCTGGCGGATTATTCGGAGAATATACTGCAAGGAGCTATCTGAACATTGAAAACAAATTTGGAACCTCTGCCGGTATCGAGTACAATATTTTTCCATGGAAAGACTGCAACCGGCGGATCTTTGCCATAAGATATGCCGCAGGAGTCTCCTATTCAAAATACAATGAAGAGACCATTTATGATCAATTGTCAGAAATGCTTTGGAGTGAATCGCTAAAAATCAACCTGGAACTAATTCAACCCTGGGGGGAGGTCAGTGTTGGACTGAAAGGGAGCCACTACTTTCATGATTTTTCAAAAAACAGACTGACACTTGAATCAGATCTGGCGATACGCATTACAAAAAATCTCTCCATCTTCTGCGAAATAGAATCTCAATTGGTTCATGATCAATTGTACCTGGCCAAAGGAAATGCTTCATTGGAGGATGTACTCCTAGAAAGGAAAAAGCTTGCCACTACTTATGAGCTAAGCGGTCAACTAGGATTCAGGTTTACATTCGGTTCAATTTACAACAATGTTGTCAACGAGCGATTTTAGAGACATGGACTTTCCATGCGAGAAAATTAATTATAAACCTATTCACATACGCTGTCCGAAAAGCGACATCAACCCAAAGAGTCAACCAGTTGGAGCACTTGCAAAGCTACCCCTTGTTCAAACTGGTATTATTTTTACCTTTACAATTCCGACGAATAATTCGCCAAACATTAAAGCCAAGACCCATGAAAGGTACATTGCTATTGACCACTGTAATGATGCTCTTCCTAAATTGCCAGCAACCCTATGACAAGGAAACCCTCAAGAATGAGATCCTCCAAACGGAGAAGGCTTTTGCGCAAATGACAGAAGAAAAAGGAATTGCAGAGGCCTTTTACCATTATGCCACTGAAAATGCGGTCATCAAAAGGGAAAACGACACCCTGATTGTTGGTAAAAATGCGATCAAAGCCTATTATGACAAGCAAGGCAATGAAAATGCAGTGGTAGACTGGGCTCCTGATTTCATCGACGTTTCCGAAGACGGAACCATGGCCTATACCTATGGCAAATATCTTTGGAAGTTCAAAGGGGAAAAAGGCGATACAATCGAATACAAAGGGGTATTTCACACCGTTTGGAAACGACAGTCCGACAATAGCTGGAAATATGTATGGGACTAAATCATGGACAATATCTTAAATAAACTTCGGGTAGAACTCGAAAGAATCAGCGATGAAAAGACCCGGGCCATCAGTCAGAGTTTTTTCAAAGAACCCATCAAAGCCTTGGGAATAAAGGGACCTGTCGTGCACAAGGTTAGCAAGGAGTGGTACAAATACCTCCATTCAAAAACCAAGGCCGAAATTTTTGACCTCTGTGAACAGCTTTGGCAATCAGGCTACCTCGAAGAATCATTTGTGGCCTGCAACTGGTCATACTACCTCCACAAGAAATACGAACCGGCAGACTTTGCGGTTTTTGAAAAATGGATCCGGCAATATGTAGACAACTGGGCCTCCTGCGATACACTCTGCAACCACACCATGGGTGAATTTGTGGTCCGCTATCCCCAGTACCTGGCACAACTGAAGTCGTTCGCCGACTCCGGCAACAGGTGGGTGCGACGCGCCGCTGCTGTCTCGTTGATTGTACCCGCCAGGAAGGGAAAATTCCTGCCCGATATCCTTGAAATTGCGGATATTCTGCTCCTGGACCGCGACGACCTGGTCCAAAAAGGGTATGGATGGATGCTCAAAGCCGCCAGTCAGGCCAACCAACAGGCAATATTCGACTTTGTCATGGAACGAAAGGCCATCATGCCCCGCACAGCATTAAGGTATGCCATCGAAAAAATGCCTGACGAGTTGAAAAGCAGGGCCATGGTACGATAAAGATATCCCTGCTGGCGGGAGGATGATACGATCCGCAACAACAGGATCAATTTAACTTTCTGTCTCAATTACAGCTTCTTCCCGATGTAAAACACATATCCATAATATTCCTTGTACTTGCCGTACAACCTGGCTTCGTGCCTTTCGTTGGCCACAAAGGCTTCAGCCGCATGGTTCCCCCGGTATTTTGCCAGGAATGCCTCCTGGATTGCAGCTTGCGGCACATAGAAGTGATCGGTCCAGCAGTTTTCTGGAAGGACAAATGCAGCAACAGGAATATACCCCGCCTTTTGCAGCTGCGCCACCTTGTGGGGGATGGTGTCGATCCCGGGATAGGCATCCTTCCAAAAGACATCGATCTCTGCTGGACGCTCCGCAGTGAACCACGATGCTTCCGTAACAGCCAGGTAGCCGCCCGGTTTCAGGAACTGTCGCCATTCGGTGATCCCCCTTTCAAAACCGATGTTGTATATGGCTCCCTCCGACCAGATCAGGTCCAGCTCCCCTGGTTGAAATGGTAGCTGCTCCATGGTTCCAACCAGGCCCTTGACACGATCCTGAAGTCCCGCCATTGCGGCATTCACGTTAAAAAGCTCAACAAAGATTGGGAATAGGTCAATCCCGGTGATTTGCCCCGGTGCGTGTTGCGCCAGCACCATGGTTTGACCTCCTGTGCCACAGCCTATGTCGGCAATCCTGGATGCCTGGGTAAGGTTCTCTACAAAGCCAAGAGCCTTGAGGGTGACCTCCGGGCTACCGGGGCCCTGCCGGTGGATGGCAGAAAAATATTCGCAGATCAAACTGAAGTCGAATTCGTGGATGGAACTGTTTTCTTTGCTCATGATGGTTGAATTGGTTGGCTGATCTTCCGAAAAATGAGTACTCTTTTACGCCCACGGGACCTCAGCCAAGGTGAATAGAAAACATGAAAATATCTCAGGCATCCATTTGCCTGAGTTCTACGTAGGGATAACCCAAGGTAAGAGAACCAAGGTTATTTACTTCACCAAATCCGTTCCCAGGAATAACATCCAATTGTTTTAGGGTAAACAAAGATAGCAAATTGACAGATTACCGGCCAATTTTTCAGAACCAGTTTTCTAACTTATAAATACTTTTTGTGAATCATCGCAGTACGCTTCGTACTTCTTTGTAATTTGGCGCGCAAATAGCCGGTTCTGCATCAGCGCAAAAGGGCTTATGGTGACGCAAACAGGCTTTCAAGGAGAAATTGACAACGAACCAAATAGCAAACCAAATGGAATTCAGACTTAGGCCCTGGGAAATGAGTGATTTGGAGAGTGTCACTAAAAATGCAGGCGATCCGGAGATCACCCGTTTTATGTCGGATGGATTTCCGGATTGTACCGAAAAGTGGCAATCGTTCCTCCAAATGGCGACAACCAACAAATCAATTCTTTACCTGGCCATTGAGATCGGTAGCCGGGCTGTCGGCGGCATTGGAATCACACCTCTGAAGGATATTAAGCAAACAAATGCGGAACTTGGTTACTGGCTGGGGCAAGACTACCAGGGGAAAGGGATCATGAGCAGGGCCATTCCGGCCATTGTTCATCGTGCCTTTGAGAAGTTTACCGGCTTAACCAGAATTTACGCCACCCCCTTCGGAACCAATTTTGCCTCCCACAGGGTTCTCGAAAAGGCAGGCTTCCAATTGGAGGCAAGGTTCGAAAAGATCATTCTCAAAAACGGCGAACTACTGGACGAATTGGTCTATGCACTTAGAAGGGGTTAAGTGGTAGCATTCCATAGTATTTCTTTCCTTTTACTGAAAGACTTTTAAAGATCATACAAATGAAAAAGGTGTTATTGTTACTCGCTGATGGCTTTGAAATATTTGAGGCGAGTGTATTTATCGACGTTATTGGCTGGAATCTGGTCGAAGGAGATCAATCTACCAAACTGTTTACTTGTGGATTACAAAAGGAGATTAAAAGTTCATTCGACCAAAGGTTTGTTGTCGACTACCTGCCCAGTGACATCGATATCGATTCTTTTGATGCATTGGCTGTTCCTGGCGGATTTGAGCTCTATGGTTTTTACAAGGATGCCTATGATGACAAATTCCTAGACCTCATCCGCGGTTTTAAAGCAAGAAAAAAATTAATCGCCTCCATTTGCGTTGGTGCTTTGCCCCTCGGCAAAAGCGGTATTTTGCAGGCAAAAAGAGGTACAACCTACAATAGCACTGTCCGGAGGGAAACATTGCAGGGATTTGGAGTCAATGTGGTCAATCAACCTTTGGTCGAGGATGACAACATCATCACCTCCTGGAACCCTTCTACTGCACTGGAGGTAGCCTTTCTGTTGCTGGAGAAGCTTACGTCAAAAACGAACACAGACCATGTGAGGCAATTGATGGGATTCGAAACAAAGTAAAAGTCAAAAAACATGATAGCGAACACTCCCCAACCACCCTATTATGCAGTCATTTTCTCCTCCGTTCGAACCGAAGGAGATCATGGATACGAAAAAATGGCGGATAAAATGGTCGAATTGGCCGGTCAACAGGAAGGGTTTCTCGGTGTTGAAAGTGCCAGAAACGAGCTGGGAATTACCGTTTCCTACTGGAGAGACCTGGCCTCCATCCAAAAATGGAAGGAACATTTTGAGCACAGTTTGGCCCGGGAAAATGGTCGCGCCATTTGGTACAAGACCTTTAAAACCCGTATTGCAAAAGTAGAAGCCGATTATGGTTTTCATAAAATTGAATAAAAATGAATGCTTCGATCCATTCCCTTTGGCAAAGAATGGTTGAGAGGATAACGGAAGAAATCTTGGTACATCCATGCACAGCCAATACGAAATAAGCGAAAAATGGGTCAAAGCATCCATTGTTGGAACCATATGGGCAGCATCAGAAATAGTCTTGGGCAGCTTTCTGCACAACCTCAGAATTCCATTTAGCTCCAATATTCTGACTGCCATCGGAGTTGTAATTCTCATCGCTACCAGTTACATCTGGACAGACAAGGGATTGTTCTGGCGTGCCGGATTGATATGCGCCCTCATGAAAACCATGTCCCCCAGTGCCGTAATTTTCGGACCCATGATCGCCATCTTTAGCCAGGCTATGCTGCTGGAAATCGCTGTCAGGATCTTCGGAAGATCCATCCTGGGATATGTTTTGGGCGCTATGCTGGCAATGTCATGGAATCTTTTCCACAAAATCATGAATTTCATCATCATCTATGGGTTTAACATCGTAGAGGTTTATGCAGACTTGTTGAAATATGCCCAGAAACAATTGAACATCGTGGTCGATCTGGTGTGGTCACCCATCCTGATACTATTGTCCATCTATTGTTTATTGGGGATTGTTGCTGCCATCATTGGCATAAGAATTGGCCGCAAAATCCTAAAGGAGCCAGCCGAAAACAGAACGACCCATTTCAATAGAAGCAGAGCCGAACAGCCCAACAAAACGCCCTTCAATTATTCAATTGCCTGGCTTTTTGCCAATTTAATCTTAATGGTTACCTCCCTGGTTTTGATCAATTTCACCGCCTGGACCATTTGGAGCTCATTCATCACAGTCATCGCAGCCATTTGGATTCTTCGCTACAAACGTGCATTGCGCCAATTGTCAAAACCAACACTTTGGATCTATTTTGTGGCAATAACCATGGTTACGGCCTTTGTTGTAAGCAAGATTCAATCGCAGGATCTGGTAAACGGACTGATCGTTGGGATACAAATGAACTTTAGAGCCATTGCCATCATCCTTGGTTTTTCAGTCCTGGGAACAGAGTTGTACAATCCAAAAATCAGGGCCTTTTTTCTGAAAACATCCTTCAAACAGTTACCTCTGGCCTTGGAACTCTCCTTTGAAAGCCTCCCTTTGATGATTGCAATGATCCCTGAACTAAAAGTAATTGTCAAAAATCCCGTTTCCATATTTTATCAAATAATTTCGCAAATTGAATTTCGACTGGCCGAACTGAAGAATTTCCCATCCAGGAAAATCTTCATCATCTCAGGGGCTGTAGGCGAAGGCAAAACCACCCAAATATCTAAAATTGTTGAATTTCTAAAAGCGCAGAATATTCCAGTCGGCGGAATCCTCTCCCCACGGAGGATGGAAAACGACACAACCATCGGTTACGATGTTGTGGACATTGCAACCAGCCATCGGAAACAATTCCTGACCCTCACAACTGACCCGGACCAGCGCAGCATTGGCAATTATGCCATTCATCCTTCCGGTCTGCAGGCAGGCCAGGCCGCTCTGACCTTAGAGATCAACCACCGGAACAAAGTCGTGGTCATCGATGAAGTGGGGAAATTGGAACTGGATAACAAGGGCTGGGCCAACAGCCTCAACGAGCTGGTAGATCATTCCAACCTCCATATGATATGGTCGGTTCGCACCACATTCACGGAACAGGTCATTCAGAAATGGAACCTGCAAGATTATACCATTTACCACCTCTCAGAAGGTGAAAACCCCAAAGTAGGCCAGGCTATTGCTGAACAAATTTATGGAAAGGTACCTACTCCCATTTAGTGACAACACTTACAAATTACTAATTAGACGTCTGTGCAAATCCTTCAAAAATCCGAGCTGCTCCATCTGGTACCTCCTGATCGCCCTTGCACCCCGGTAGGAGACAAAAAGCCCGAAAGGAGCACCAACCAGTAATCCAATGACCGACTCCTCCGTGTGAAGTACCTCCACGAAAGGTTTCGCCTCAAAATAGACATGGATGGATAAAACTACAAGGAGGTAGAGCAGAGGGATCAGGAACAGATACAGCTTACTAAACCTACCACTAAGCCAATCGGTCAACAGCACTATTCTTGCCTCCAGCCACACTTTCAAAGGTTGGTCAAAACCATCCCACTGAAGTTTGCGCCACGACCACATCCCCGACATCAGCGAGAGCAGGGTGACCACTCCCAGTAGTCCATTGTTGGCAAGGTAGATGGGATCATCCTGCCGGTGGAGGGAGGTGTAGATCAAAAAAGCCAGCAATCCGACACAAACGAGAATGGAGAGGAGCAGCACAAAAACAAACTTGCGGATTGTCCTCCCTATCGTGCCTGCTCCTGAAATAGACAAGGCTCACTTTGTGTAGGATCCCCTGGTAGTTGGTGAGCATTTCGAGAAAATCTTCCTTGGTGGATGGCATACTGTTTCTGTTTCCAATAAAGTAGTGCGGGTAACAAATTTATTACGAAAAGTGGAGATTATATTTCAAAAGGTTGGAAACAAGCAATATATTTGAGCGAAATAATGAGTTGTGATGAACCCTCCAACGTTTGCTGTTCTACTTTCCCTTTTCATTGCCAATATTGCATCGGGTCAGCCATTGGATACAACCAAATACCATATTTCCGTTACCTCCATCGGCCGTACCAACTCCTTTTTCAGAAACGACAAAGTCTGGAGGGGTGCCGATGGTGCTGCCTCGGTAGACCTCGGAAACGGGAGGGTGCTCTGGCTCTTCAGCGATGGGTTTATCGCCGCCGACTCCTCAGCTTCCCGGAAAAATTCGAAAATGATCCGCAACTCCGTCGCCATACAGGAGGGAGTTGATTTGAACAGTGCCAACATCCGTTATTACTGGGACAGAAAAGGCAAGGAGCCCCACTCCTTCTTCCCGGAGCGTGGGGAGAATTGGTACTGGACCGGCCATGGAGTGATGATCAGGGAGAAGCTGATCCTCTTCCTGACCAAAATGAAGGGGGTGAAAACCGGTCTGGGCTTCGAAGCGGTGGGATGGGTGGCAGTACTGGTGGCCAATCCGCAGGAGGAACCCTCCCTTTGGAGGATGAAATACCTGGAGGGTCCGGATACTTTCGGAACCATCGTTGGCTCTGCAGCCGTACTGAAGGATGAAAACTACCTCTATTCCTTCAGCGTGCTGGAGCCGGGAACCCACCAAGCCTACCTGCTGCGCTGGAAAATTGCAGATGCCTGCAATGGCAACCTCTCCTCACCCGAGTGGTGGTTCAAGGGGCAATGGGCAGAAAGGAAAACCAGTGAGCCGGCTCCTGAAGCACTCTTCATCGGTGGGACCGAATACTCGGTCCATTGGGACGCTGCACTCAGGAAATACCTCCAGATCCAGTCGCACGGGTTCGGGGCCGGCAGCATCGGAATACGTATGGCCGATCATCTCCAGGGCCCCTGGACGGATCTTCACCTCTTCTACACGCCTGACTACAGAGGCTTCACCAAACCCTTCATGTATGCTGCCAAAGCCCATCCCGAACTGCGTGGTGCCGGACTGGCCATCACCTACAATGTGAACAGTTTCGACTTTGGTGAGCTGGTGCAAAACCAGGACATCTACTTCCCAAAATTCCTGGAGGTGAAAATCACGAAGAGGGAGGAATAGCCGCTATTTATCCCTAATTCAAGGTTGAAATTGTCGCTTAAAAAATGGATAATTGCCTCAAATACTGTAACTTTGTAAGATCAATGTAAAGGATATGGAAACGCTGACGATTAAAATAAACACCAGAAAAAGAAAGGGAAGAGATTTGGTCAAGCTTATTGTTGAACTGGCCAAAGATGGATCTGTTGAAATCCAAAAAAATCAGGTATACAAGGATGTGGAAGAGTCACTTCGTCAGGTGAAAGAAGGTAAGGTAAAACCAATAAATGAGTTATTTAATCTCGATTAAGCTTAAGGAACAAGGTGAAGTTAAGTAGGTATTCTAAATGAATATAGCGATTTATTTTACCCCGGTTTTCAAATTAAATCTCAGACGGTACAAGAAAAAATACTTTTCGATAGAGTCTGATTTGAAGATATTCATCGAAAATTTAGCAGATGCAACTGCCGCTGATTCAGCCGCTCCAACATGGAAGAAGAGCTTTGAATGATGGAACATACCCATGACTGAAATATTCTCACTGGCAGACCGTGCGAAGCAACGCCCAATATCCTCACAGCTTAGAATCCAAATTTGGAAAATTTTGGTTAAATTTGGTAGTATGAGCTTATTCCCAATTCTGCTTTTAATGAAAAATACCCTCACTCAATGCTCAATTTATCAGTATTTTACTTACATTTGAGGGAACCTCATGGAACTACCTTTGTGTTTTGTTGAAGCTGGCAATGTCAATTACCCTTTCTAGGCAGGTTTACATAAAAAAATATATAATTTCTACCATGATAATATTTGGAAGAGTTGAAAACAAATTGATAATCTTATTATCAACAATTATAATCATAGCTTTTATTGGATATTTAGATTATGTAACAGGTGGATAATCCGGCGATACTGACCCCTCCTCCGGTGATATTGACCCCCCTCTCAGGGATAAGGTTCAAAGAACTCGAGAGGCTGACAATTTTACCGTTTTTTTCTTAAACTTTCACCTTTTAATTCAATGCGGTAAGAAGTGTGCACAAT
>CAMCBW010000047.1 GCA_945873105.1 Tangfeifania diversioriginum | reverse complement strand
ATTGTTTATGCATCTAATATACTAAATATCAATCGTATAAACAAATATATAATGTATTTTTTTTACAAAAAAAGAGGTTGTCTGAGAAAACAACCTCTAAATATCGCAAGTGAACAAATGAAAAGAGGATGCCCTTTTTGGACACCCTCCTATTGATGGATTCCTTTTCGAAAAATGCACCCGATTACTTATCTTTGCACCTTATTTGAAGATTAGCTTTACAATATACCGACAAATGAGCGATTTTAAGAGAACCCTGATCACCTCCGCCCTGCCTTATGCCAATGGTCCAGTCCACATCGGACACCTGGCCGGCGTTTATGTCCCTGCCGATATCTATGCCCGCTACCTCCGTCTGAAAGGGGAGGAGGTACTCTTTATTGGTGGATCCGACGAGCATGGTGTCCCCATCACCCTCAAAGCCAAGAAGGAGGGAACCACCCCGCAGGCGATCGTCGACAAATACCACGGAATGATCAAGGATTCTTTCGAAAAATTCGGAATCTCCTTCGATGTGTACTCCCGTACCAGCGCCAAGGTACACCACGAAACCGCTTCCGAAATCTTCAAAACCATTTACGACAAGGGTGGATTCACCGAACAAACAACCGAGCAGTTCTTTGACGAAGAGGCCAACCAATTCCTGGCCGACCGCTACATTACCGGTACATGCCCGAAATGTGGCTTCGAAAAGGCTTACGGCGACCAGTGCGAAAGCTGCGGTACCTCCCTCAATGCCACCGACCTGATCAATCCCAAATCGATGCTTAGCGGCAATGTCCCGGTGATGAAAGAGACCAAACACTGGTACCTGCCGTTGGATCAATACGAACCCTGGCTGAAAGAGTGGATTCTGGAGGGTCACAGGGAGTGGAAACCGAATGTTTACGGACAGTGCAAGTCATGGATCGATGGTGGATTGAATCCTCGTGCCGTTACCCGTGACCTCGATTGGGGCATTCCGGTTCCTGTAGCAGGGGCGGATGGAAAAGTGCTTTATGTTTGGTTCGATGCTCCGATTGGTTACATCTCCGCGACCAAGGAGCTGACCCCCGAATGGGAAAAATATTGGAAAGATCCTGAAACCCGGCTGCTTCATTTCATCGGGAAAGACAACATCGTATTCCACTGCATCATCTTCCCGGTCATTCTGAAGGCAGAGGGCTCCTATATCCTGCCCGACAATGTACCTGCCAACGAGTTTTTGAATCTGGAAGGGGACAAGATCTCCACCTCCCGCAACTGGGCAGTCTGGCTGCACGAATATCTCGAAGAGTTTCCTGGTAAGGAAGATGTGCTGAAATATACCCTTACCGCCAATGCCCCCGAAACCAAAGACAACGACTTCACCTGGAAGGATTTTCAGTCGCGCAACAACAGCGAACTGGTGGCCATCCTGGGCAATTTCGTCAACAGGGTGCTGGTGCTGACCAACAAATATTATGGAGGGGTGGTTCCCGTAGCCGGGAAACTTGAACTCCGGGATGAGGAGGCCCTGGCCACTTTGGTTCAGCTCAAATCCGATATCGAGAAGGCATTGGATACCTTCCATTTCAGGGAAGCCCTGCGCTTGACAATGGAGATGGCCCGGTTGGGTAACAAATACTTAGCAGACATGGAGCCGTGGATCCTGGTCAAAACCGATCCGGAACGGGTGAAAACCATTCTGCACATCTGCTTGCAGATCACCGCCAACCTCACCATCGCTTTCGAACCGTTCCTGCCTTACACCATGAACAAACTCCGCTTCTTCCTGAACCTCGAAAAGTTGCAGTGGAGCGAACTGGGCAGGAGGGATCTGCTCGTGGCTGGCGATACTGTCAACACCCCCGAACTGCTTTTCGAAAAGATCGAAGACGATGCCATCCAGCGTCAGGTCGACAAACTCCTGGCTACCAAAAAATCGAATGAACTGGAGCAGGCTACCCTGGCTCCGGCGAAATCCCACATCGAATACGACGACTTCGCGAAGATGGACATTCGTACCGGTACCATCGTAGCTGCCGAAAAGGTAGCCAAGACCAAGAAGCTGATGAAGCTGACCATCAACACCGGCATCGACCAGCGAACCGTTGTATCGGGCATTGCCGAGCATTACGAACCGGAACAAGTGATCGGTCAAAGGGTCTCCATTCTGGTGAACCTTGCTCCCAAAAATCTCAAGGGAATTGAGTCGCAGGGGATGATCCTGATGGCCGAAAGCAAGGAGGGCCGCCTGGTCTTTGTGGTACCGGGTGAGGAGATCAACGACGGTGCGGAGATCAAGTAAAAAGACGGTGCGATTGTGACGCCAATGATTTGTAGGGGAAAAGGCTGGACTGATTGGTTCAGTCAGTTTGGTGATTTGTCATTTTTCACCTGCCGGAATAACAGCTGACTCCCCTTTAATGATCACCCGGTTAGGGGTGGTCATTTTTTTCACCAGCCGATGTTGTTGGTTTCCTGCCTGGGAACTATTATAACTCCATCCTGCCTGGGGAACAAACCCTTCAGTATGCCCTGGGTAGGCGGATCCAACATTTTATTTTCCACAACCATCCAATCTTCTCTTCCATTTTAACAATAGGTGTGAATTATGCAATTCATTGGCATTATTCTGTAACTGTTTTCATCGGCGAAACGGGTACTTTTCATCCCGGTACAACAGGTAATTATGGAGGTTGTGCCAGGCTTTGTATGTGTACGAACCGATTGTTAAAAAACTGTTATGGCAATTAAAAATAGTTCTGATAAAGCATACTTTCCCAGCCAGGAGCTCATTGTCCGGAGCAATGTGAAGGGCAATCTTGCTGCAGAATTGATCATCGCCAACAAGGAGCTTGCCTTTCAAAACAAGGAAAAGGTAAAACGGGCAGCCGAACTGATCATTGCCAACAAGGAGCTGCTGATTCAAAGCAGGGAGAAAGAAAAGCGAGCCGATGAGTTAAAAATTGCCAACAAGGAACTGGTCATTCAGAATGACGAAAAAGGGAAGCGTGCCGCTGAGTTAATCGTAGCCGACAAGGAATTGATCTTTCAAAATGAGGAGAAAGAGAAGCGCGCGGCAGAATTGATCATCGCCAACAAAGAGCTTGTCTTTCAAAACAGGGAGAAAGAGAGGCGGGCGGATGAGTTAATCATTGCCAACAAAGAACTTGCCTTTCAAAACAAAGAGAAAGGGAAACGGGCCGATGAGTTAATCGTAGCCAACAAAAAGCTTGCCTTTCAAAACAAAGAGAAGGAAAAACGTGCCGATGAGTTAATTGTTGCCAACAAAGAACTTGCCTATCAGAATCGGGAGAAAGAAAGAAGGGCCGATGAGTTAATCGTTGCCAACAAGGAACTTGCCTTTCAAAACAAAGAGAAAGAAAAGCGGGCCGATGAGTTAATTATTGCCAACAAAGAACTTGTCTTTCAAAACGAGGAGAAAGAAAAGCGGGCCGCAGAATTGATCATCGCCAACAAAGAACTTGCCTTTCAAAACGAAGAGAAAGAAAAGCGGGCCGCAGAATTAATCGTTGCCAACAAAGAACTTGCCTTTCAAAACAGGGAGAAAGAAAAACGTGCCGATGAGTTAATTATTGCCAACAAAGAACTTGCCTTTCAAAATGTCGAGAAAGAAATACGTGCCGATGAATTAATCATTGCCAACAAAAAGCTTGCCTTTCAAAACAAAGAGAAAGAGAAGCGTGCCGATGAGTTAATTATTGCCAACAAAGAACTTGCCTTCCAAAACGAAGAAAAAGAAAAACGTGCAAAGGAGTCGATCATTGCCAACAATGAACTTGCTTTTCAAAACAGGGAGAAAGAAAAGCGTGCCGATGAGTTAAGCATTGCCAACAAGGAACTTGCTTTTCAAAATGAGGAGAAAGAAAAGCGTGCCGATGAGTTAATCATTGCCAACAAAGAGTTTGCCTTTCAAAACAGGGAGAAGGAAAAACGTGCCGATGAGTTAATCATTGCCAACAAAGAACTGGCTTTTCAAAATAGGGAAAAAGAAAAGCGTGCCGATGAGTTAATCATTGCCAACAAAGAACTTGTTTTTCAAAACAAAGAAAAAGGGAGACGGGCAGAAGAACTAATCATTGCTGACAAAGAACTTGTCTTTCAGAACAAAGAAAAAGAAAAGCGTGCTGCAGAGTTAGTCATTGCTAACAAGGAACTTGTCTTTCAGAATGAAGAAAAAGAAAAACAGGAGGCAGCAAACAAAGAACTCGAAGCATTCAGCTATTCTGTCTCTCATGACCTGCGGGCTCCCCTGCGCCATATCGGTGGTTTTGTTGATTTATTGATAAAGAATAATTCACATCAACTCGACGAAAAAGGATTAAGGTATCTGAACATCATATCAGAGTCCTACTGTGAGATGGGGAATCTTATTGATGCATTGTTGACGTTTTCAAGATTTAGCCGGGCCGAATTGCAACGAACAAAAATCGACTCAAATAGAATGGTAACCAGAGTAATTAAAACTTTCAGCGACGAATTGGCTGACAGAAATGTTGAAATAAATATTTCTGAACTTCCAGATACAATGGGTGACGAAACCTTATTCAATCAGGTTTGGGTTAATTTGATCTCAAACGCAATAAAATACTCCCGAAACAAAGAAAAAGCTGTGATTGATATTGGAGGCAGAATAGAGAATGATGAGGCAATATTTCATGTCAGTGACAACGGCGCCGGATTTGATATGAAGTATGCAGATAAACTATTCGGGGTTTTCCAGCGACTGCACAAAGCCAAGGACTTTGAAGGGATTGGAATTGGGCTTGCCAATGTGAATAGAATCATTGTGCGGCATGGTGGACGATGTTGGGCAGAAAGTGAAGTCGGCAAAGGAGCTACATTTTTCTTTAGTAAACCGAATGATTAGTGAAGAAGGAAAAGAGAGAAAAGGGAAGTCGGCAGTCGGAAGAAGGGAACTTCTGACTTCTAAATTCAGACTATTCACATAAATAACAGTAATGCAAATAAAAGATTCAAACCATGAAAACTGAAGTAAAGAGAATTCTAATTGTAGACGATAGCGCAAAAGATGTTGAGCTTGTCATCGCTGCCCTAACTGAAAAAAATCTTGCCAATGAAGTTGATGTGGCAGAAGATGGAGTAGAGGCATTGGACTATCTCTACAAACGCGGAAAATTTGCTGACTTTAAAAATGGCAATCCTGCTGTAATTTAGTTAGATATAAAGATGCCCAGGATGAACGGAATAGAAGTGCTCAGGCACATCCGCACTGATCCTAAATTTAAGTTTATTCCGGTAATCATGGTCACATCATCGCGTGAAGAAAAAGATCTGGTTGAGAGTTACAAACTAGGGGCTAATTCTTATGTGGTTAAACCGGTCGATATTGTTCAGTTCATTGATGCGATTAAAACTTTGGGTCAATTTTGGGCGGTCATCAATGAACAACCGTCTGTAATTGGAAAAGTAGATTAACGCAATTAAAGCGCGATGGTGCCGGTGTTATCGAATAAAAAAGTGAGAATAGTATTTCTTGATGAGCCTGTGATTGATTCCGAAAGAAAGTGGAGACAAAACTGAAAGAAAAAAGAGAACAAATTGGATCGCTAAGCAACGTATGCTGAAATGAAATACCCATGAGACGTTATTCACACCAAAAGAGAACGATTGTGTGGGTATTGGCTTCGCCGATCTTCGATTCCACCTGGCAATAAAATAAATTGTAAACAGTATGAAAATAAGTATTCGTCAAAAACTATTTATCTTCTCTTTCATTATCCTGGCAATCAACTCGATTACCTGCTATTTCATTTATAGAAATAACCAGAAACTTGTTGACTCTGAACAGCGGGTCCAACGTACTGAGAAGATTATTTACTTAACGGGTAACTTGTTATCACTTGCCAAAGACGTGGAAGCCGCTTCGAGGGGTTTTGCGCTAACAAACGATAGTGTATTTCTCGAACCTTTGTACACTGCCGAAGTATTATCTTTAGGTTACTTCAGTCAACTCAGTCAACTTACCAAGGATAATCCTTCACAGCAGGGGCTAATAGATTCACTCAAGTACTATATTAACAGGCGTCTGGATATTTCAGTTCAGACAATTGAATTAAGAAGTAAACAAGGATTGGAAACAGCTATCGCTTATGTTTCTACCAAACTAGGCAAACAATACTCCGAACGTATAGGCCATATTATCAATACTATGCAGAAGGAAGAAACAATATTTCTTTTACAGCGAAGGCAGAATAGTATGGACAATCTGGCAACCTTCAACCTGTTTTTGGCCGTTATGTTTATTTTGATGGCGTTGTCTACCATTTTTCTTTTAATCATAGCCACCCGCGATAGTTTCCTTCAGAATTCAGAGAAGGAAAAACGTGCAGCCGAGTTACTGATTGCCAACAAAGAACTTACATTTCAAAACAAAGAGAAAGAAAAACGGGCTGTAGAGTTTATCGCTGCAGAAAAGGAGATCTTAGAGTTGAATGAAACTTTGGAGCAGAAAGTAATTGAACGGACTATCCAACTGGAAGAAGCAAACAAGGAAATGGAAGCATTTAGCTACACCGTTTCTCACGATCTGCGTGCTCCGCTTAGGCATGTCGGTGGTTTTGTAGATTTGCTGATTAAAAATAATTCAGCTCAACTCGACAAAACTGGACTTAGATATCTGAACATCATTTCAGAATCATCTCACGAAATGGGAGCTCTGATAGATGCATTGTTGACATTTTCAAGATTAGGCAGGACCGAATTGCAGCGAATAATTATTAATTCAAAAAATTTGGTTAACCAAGTGGTTAAAACTTTCCAGGAGGATTTAGTTGGTAGAAATGTTGAAATAAAGAGTTCAGAACTTCCGGATACCCTAGGTGACGAAGGTTTAATCAGGCAGGTTTGGACTAATCTGGTCTCCAATGCTTTGAAATATTCCCGAAACAAAGAAAATGCAGTAATTGATATTGGTGGTAAAATTGAGCAGGATGAAGTAATATTTTACATCAAAGACAATGGAGCCGGATTTGATATGGAATATGCCAGCAAACTGTTCTGCGTTTTCCAGCGGCTTCATAAATCCAGTGATTTTGAAGGGATTGGAATTGGACTTGCGAATGTGAATAGAATTATAATGCGGCATGGTGGAAAATGCTGGGCAGAAAGTGAAGTCGATAAAGGGGCTACATTTTTCTTTAGTTTACCATATAATTAGCAACTATTTAAAAATAAATGATTACAAGATGAATAAGAGCCTGGGGATACTGCACCTCGAAGATTCTTTAAGAGATGCTGAATTAATCCGTACGATGATAGAGGAAGGAGAAATCAGACATAGCTATTTTCTGGTAGACAACAAGGAAGATTTCGAAAAGAAACTTGAAACTGAAAACATTGAAATCATACTTTCTGATTTTAGTCTGCCGAATTACAATGGATATGAGGCCTTGCAGTTTGCCAGGGAGAAATATTTCCAGCTTCCTTTCATTTTTGTTTCAGGGACGATTGGAGAAGATGCAGCCATTGAAGCCATGCTGAACGGGGCAACTGATTACGTACTTAAAAACAAGTTGGAGCGATTGGTTCCTGCCATCAAAAGGGCCCTCCGGGAATATGAAATAGCTATCATGCATACAAAGGCTGAAGTGGCCTTGCTGGAAAGTGAGAGAATGCTGAAAGATGCGCAGAAACTGGCACACATCGGTATTTGGAATTGGCGGATTGACACCGACGTAGCAACCTGGAACGATGAGTTCTACCAAATTGCCGGGCTTGATCCACAACAAAAGGCCCCCTGTTTTGCAACGCATTTGTTACTCTATACCCCGAAGAGCAGATCTGTATTGAAAGATGCGGTAAGCAAATCGATGAAAACAGGGCAGTCATACCAACATGAGCTTGAACTTATTCGGCCGGATGGTACTGTGAGAAATGTAAATATTTTTGGAGGTGCCGTAATGGGGCAACAGGGAAATGTCACCGAATTGTACGGTACAGTCCAGGATATTACGGAACAAAAGAGGATTGAAAGAGAACTATACAAAGCCAAGGAACAGGCAGAAGAGAGCGACCGGCTTAAATCCGCCTTTCTAGCCAACATGAGCCACGAAATCCGAACGCCTATGAATGGAATTCTGGGCTTTGCAGAACTGCTAAAGGAAGATAATCTCAGTGGTGCAGATCAGCAGCAATATTTAACCCACATCGCTGACAGTGGTGCCCGGATGCTAACTATCATCGACAATATTGTCTCTATTTCAAGAATAACGGCCCAACAACCAGAGGTCCTACTCTCTAAAACCAATATCAATGAGCAAATCAAGGCAATCTATTCACTCTTTAAAACAAAAATTGCAGAAAGGGAGATCGTGATTACATTCCGAAATGCACTTTCCGGGAAGAAATCAATGATCTATACGGATCGTTTGAAAGTCAATACTATTTTTACCAACCTTCTTGACAATGCCATCAAGTTTACAAAAAGGGGCCATATTGATTTTGGATATGTAAAAAAGAGGGACTTTCTTGAATTTTATGTCAAAGATACTGGAATTGGCATTGAAAAAGCACAACAAAAAATGATATTTGAGCGGTTTAGGCAGGTTAGTGAGTCACTTTCAAGAGATTATGAAGGAGCAGGATTGGGACTTTCGATATCAAAGGCCTATGTAGAGATGTTGGGGGGCAAGATATGGGTGAAGAGCAGCCCGAAAAATATCCATGGAGAAAACGGCTCCAACTTCTATTTTACCATTCCTTATGCTACGGAAACGAGGATAACGGCAAATTAAAGACGGGAGATCGAACCACTGTTTCAATTTTTTTTCGCCAAGAGGGCAATCCGTAACTAATTTAACCTATTCGACACCTTTTTTTTTAATTGTTTCATCCTATGCTCTACTTTGGCTGATAATTTCATACCAGCAAAATTTAAGCAAGATGAAGACAATTCTGATAATCCTACTTACCTTTATTTCTATCACCGTTGTAAGTGCGCAAAAACCAATTGTCATTTCCGGTAAGATTGCAAATTGCAAGTACCGAAATTCCTCCTTTCTGGAAAAGAAATGGTTCAATCCATTGACATTGGCGGAAGAGACCAAAACAATTGATTTTTCAATTGCAGAGAATGGTCAGTTTTTCATCAAAATAATTCCCTCCAATACTTTGTACAACCGGTATTGGATTCAATTGGGCCATGAACGCACACACCTGGATTTAACAGCAGGAGACAGTATCTCCATGACACTGGATGCAACCTGGTTCGATGAAACCATCAAATATTCAGGAATTGGTTCAGGGAGAAATAATTACCGCCGGGATATTTTTTTAGAATTTTGGGATAATAATGCGGCGGCGAGATTGAACTATGCGAATGATGTGACCCAATTTTTGGTTGGATTGAATATGCTGACGGAACGAAAAGTGAGTTTATTGAACAAATACTACTTGACCGGAGAAATTGATTCATCTTACTACCGACTAGAAAAAGGTTTGATTATTGCCGAGAAATTCAGCAAAATCATTGCCAGATATCCCAATCCAAACCAATTGCCCGATAGTTTGGTTCGGGGAGTTGAATCATTGATAAAAACGACAGATTTTGGCAGTATTCAGGGACTTCAGTACAGTGAATACAGGGAATTTGTCAGAAAATTGCCCGAATATATCCATCAACAAGGAATACAAAAGTCAGAAAGTAAATTAAAACAGTTGATTGAAATAGCTGAGACGCACTATTCAGGAATTGTCCTTACCTATTTTAAGAGTGAGATGTTGAAAAAGTACCTCAGTCAGGCAAATAGCCAAAGTGAGAAGAAAGCGCTGTTAAGTTTCTTTGCTACGCACTTCAATGAACCCATTTTGGTGAAAAAAATCAATGAACTCAATAGGCAAGTCCACAACGATAGTGTAATCAACCACAGCATCTTTCAGGCTGCACTGTTCATTTGTTTCTGGATAGTACTTCTATCATTTGCCTTGTTCCTGGTGATAAGATTTCTGCCAAAACTCACCAACAAGAAGGTCAATACCAGGAGCATAAGAATTGCACCATGGCTGAAAATTGGATTTTACCTGGGCGTCTTTTTATTGTCTTCCATGTTTTTAACCGAAGAGCACTTCAGTTTCGAGTCCATCTTGTTGATAATTCTATTGATTGGGGCATTTCTATTTCATACCTACCGCGCTGTTCCACGTTACGCTTTTCAAGGCAAATACCTCAATTATGCAGCTTCTATCTTACTGCCTTTTGTAGTTTTTGTGGCATTCATGCTCTTGAATGCAGCTGGAACTCTCAAAATTGATATGATTTCTATCTCATTTTTATGCTACTTTGTATCAATCCTACTCTCCTGGGTGTCGTATTACATTCAACAATTGGCAACATCTGATTTCAGTTTAAAGAGTCTGATCAAGAGCGGTGCTTTAAATCTTGAAATAGGGTTCCATGTCCTTGTTCTCTTCATGGCAAATTTCATTTTTCTTGCCAGCAACAATTGGCGACCTGCAGTGAATTCGGTTTTGCTGTTCTATTCAATTCTCTTGATTTTGTACTTCCATCTATTTGTCTCATTTCCAAGATATTTCAAAAAGGAGCAAATTGTGCGATTTATCCGCCTTCAAATATTTATCCTTGCAGGTGTATTCTTTGCTTCAATTGTAACAGAGACCATTCAGACACTGGTGGCATTTCGCAAGATCGGCCTGGAGGCAAGTTTTTGGGATCTTGTAGGTTTTAGCAGTTCCTCCACAGCCGTTTTACTTCTGTTTGCGCTGTTGCTCGTCCCCGCTTTTTCATACCATTACATCAAAGGCCAATTGAAGCTCAATGAGTCTACCGGATTCAAATTGTACAGGCAGAAGGAGGCTGAACTGGCTCAATTGAGATCCCAGGTAAATCCTCATTTCTTGTTCAATACATTGAACACCCTCTATGCTTTTGCCCTGCAAGAGGGAAGTGACAAAACAGCAGAGTGTATCGCAAAATTGGCCAACCTGATGCGCTTCATGCTCGATGACATGAAAAAGGAATCGATACTCCTTGACCGGGAAGTAAGTTACATTCAGGATTACATCAAGCTTCAATCGATCAGAAGTGCGGTGGAGCAAGACATTACAATCTCAATTGACATTGATCCTGAAAAAGGCTATTCGATTGCCCCAATGTTGCTTATTCCATTTGTTGAAAATGCCTTTAAGCATGGGATTAATCCCAATAAAATTTCACAGTTAAAGATTGACGTAACTGCCAAAGAGGATACCATTCAGTTTGTCATTGAAAACAGTTTGGATGATGATTTTGAAACCTATTACAAAGAAAAGGGCTTCGGAATTGGCATTGAGAATGTAAAAAGCAGACTGGAGCATATTTATCCCAAACGGCACATGATCTCGATTGCAAAAACAAAGGAAAAGTTTATTGTGATTGTTTCGATTAGCGGATTTTAGCTTACTTTATCGTCAGATCAACGATATCCTATAAGAAGCCGTTTAAAATTCTTACACAGAGAATATATAAGCCAAAATGAGATTTAATATAGCTTTGAAGTTGTCGCTTGCAGTAAACTTACTTGAGGAAAAACGAGTTACACAGAGAGAAAATCGCTTGCGATTTTCCAACTCTGTGTAACTCCGGGGTTTCTCTCATAAAAACTGATAATGGCAGAAATTTCTATAGACCATATGTTTTATAAAATTGGTGAGTTATTCTCTGTGCAATTAAATTCAAACAGTCTCTAAAATAGTGTAAATGATTGTCTCCATTGCAGTTGATGATGAACCCAAGGCCCTCGATGTGATCTCGATACACTCGTCGAAGGTTCCTGAATTGGCGTTGATCCGGACGTTTACAAATCCGGAAAATGCATTGGCTTTTTTGAAAGATGAATTTGTCGACCTCATTTTCCTCGATATCAACATGCCGGGTATTTCCGGTCTGCAGTTTGTGCAGCGGTTGCAAACTAAACCACACATCGTATTTACGACTGCCTATTCGGAATATGCCATCGACAGTTATAATTTTGAAGCGGTAGATTATTTATTAAAGCCCATTGAGTTCGATCGTTTTTATAAGTCGGTCTACAAGGTTAAGAAACTCATGCAATTGAATAGCCTGCAACAGGATAACTTATTGGGCAAATATTTTTTCGTCAAAGACGGATACAAGCAAATGAAAGTTTGTATGGATGATATTCTGTACATCCAAAGTGAAGGGAATTACCTGAACATTGTCACGAAAAATGAAAGAGTTGTTGCCAGAATGACCTTTCAGCAGCTATTGGAAAAACTGCCGCCTCACCAGTTCTTCAGAGTGCACAATTCATATGTTATTAATTTTAAGCACATTCTAAAGATTGAAGACAATCAGATTTTCATACAGGATCATAAAATCCCCATTGGGATCAAGTACAAAGAGAAACTCTTTGGTGTGATCAATACCATATAATTCTTATCCATGAATGGGGTCGCTCTTCCACAATCGAAAATCGAAAATCCACAATCGAAAATTCAATTGGGTGGCTTCAATGAATGCGAAAACTTACCCGATTGACTCCTTCGCCGCGATTGGATCTATCTCCTTTTCCCATTTTGCCACCACCACCGTCGCTACGGCATTCCCGATCAGGTTGGTAATGGCCCTTGCTTCACTCATGAAACGGTCGATCCCCAAAATCAGGGCAAGTGATGCGACCGGGACGGTGCCCACAATGGGTAGCACAGCAGCCAGCGTAATGAATCCGCTGCCTGTCACTCCTGCCGCTCCCTTGGAAGTAACAAGCAGAACCAGCAGCAAGGTGATTTGATGGGAGAGATTAAGCGGTGTTCCTGTCGCCTGTGCCAAAAATACAGCAGCCATGGTAAGGTAGATGGAGGTACCATCCAGGTTGAAGGAGTAACCAGTCGGGACAACCAATCCAACCACAGATCTGGAGCAGCCAGCCTTTTCCATCTTTTCCATCAGTCCGGGCAGGGCGGCTTCCGAGGAGGAGGTTCCCAAAACAATCAGGATCTCCTCTTTGATGTATTTCAGCAAACGCCAAAGACTAAAGCCTGTCAATTTCATCACACTTCCCAAAATCAAAAAGACAAAAAGGATGCATGTGGTATAAAATGCCAGCATCAGTTGCCCCAGCGACGCAAGGGATCCCAAGCCATATTTCCCGATGGTAAAGCTCATGGCACCAAAAGCGCCGATGGGCGCCACTTTCATGATGATTTTTATGACACCAAAGAGGCCAGATTCCAGTGATTTGATTCCCCTTAAAAAGGGTGCCGCCTTGTCTCCAACTTTGGAGAGGGCAAATCCAAACAGCACAGAGAAAAGCAGTACCTGCAGGATATTGCCTTCGGCCAGTGCCCCGATAATGTTTTCCGGAATGATGTTCATGAAGAAATCAACTACCCCATGGCCTTGGGCAGGTTTCACAAATTTCGCAACAGCGGTTTGATCCAGCGTATGCGGATCAACATTCATACCCACACCCGGTTGGAACAGATTCACAACAATCAGCCCGATGATCAGGGCCATCGTCGAGATCACTTCAAAATAAAGAATGGCCTTGATTCCTACCCTGCCCACCTTTTTCGTGTCCTGCATGCCTGCAATTCCGGTTACGATGGTGACAAAGATGATGGGAGCAATCATCATTTTAACCAGCCGGATGAAACCATCTCCCAGCGGTTTCATCGATTCAGCCAGGGTCGGTTGGTAAACTCCCAGAAGAATACCCAGGATAATGGCGACGATCACCTGGAAATAGAGGCCCACGGCAATTTTTTTGATCATACCGGTTTAATTGGTTCAGAAAACATTTGAAAAGTAGGAAAATAAATGGTTCCTGCAAAAAGGGGCAAAAAACTGAAGGGGGTAACTCAGAGTCATCCCCTTCAGAAACTTGTCAAAAAATGAATGGGTAAAATCTTTTACAACTATTCAAAAGCCCTTTTAATTCAAGATTTTAAACTCCAAAGGCAGTTCATCATTGTTCCCCAGCGCAACAATGTATTTTGCCTCAGATAGTGTGTAGTTGCCTGTAATGCTACATTTCCCGCTCTCCATTACGGACCGGACAACAGGAGCGGCAAGTACCTTGTCGTCCAGGAGGATCGCAATCGCATGGTTGATGTTTCTACTGGTGGCATCAGCCCAAGCTTTGGCAACTTCCTGTTTCAGGGTGATGAAGATCACTGGACTCTTTGAAGTATTGTCCTGACTGATTTCGACACTTTCAATGTCAGTTCCGGTAATCAGTGAACCTTTGATTCCAATCACTTTTAGCGCATACAGACAGACATTTTCACCTTCAGGTGACTGATCCCACGCAAATTTACAATCTTTGACCACTCCCATTTTGTCCAGATATGTCTGAACACCCCTGACATTTTGTTGCGCGATACATCCGATCTTTGAATGGGAGATACTGGCATCTGTCTCGGTAAGGAGAGAAAATAATCCGGCATCACCTTTCAATAATCCGAAAAGACTGTTTCTATCGTATGTCTCGTAAAATGCCATTTCACCTTTCTGTGTCAGGAGCCTCTCCAAAATATTACGATTCTGGATATTTGTTGAATGGATGGCGATTTGTCCCTTTTCGGGAAGGATGTTCACTTCAAATTTTTCTGAACCGAAATCTGTTAATCTGCCGGAAATGATTTTGGCAGACAACTCCAATTGCTGGGTGGAGACTTTGCTATCTGTTGCCTGGATAACAATGCTGTTAAGTTGCGGCGCTTTTTTGGTAAAAGCAGGTTGCAATATGCCAAATATGAAAATGGCAACGAAAATGTATAATACTCGCTTCATGGTAATAATTTTTAAGTTAAATAAATGTAACTCCTTAATTGAATGGATTTTTGCGCATAGATTGGCGCAAGTAATAAGGAAATTTAACTTAAAACCGCCGGAGCTTCATGATCCGAACGACTAAGACGGGAAGGGCTCCATCGTTCAAGAAGGATGGGTCGAAGCTGTTGGGCTTCTTTTGACAGAAATGCCAGTTTATGAGAAATATGGTTGTTGTCGATAACCACTTTTAGGGTATTGCAGAACAAATTGTAAACTGGACGTGAAACCAATGTCAAACAGCTGTTTTGGGCGGAAGGTAATTCTACCACATCCGTGGAAACTGCCTTCACGGGAACCCTGCATATTTCAATGGTAGCAGGTGAATGAGTCGAAGCAGATCCGGTTCGGCCGGACCTTTCTGGTAAAGAATTAGCCAAAAGGAAGAGAAGAACCATCAAAACAAGGGTTCCAAAATAACTTTTGCTGTTTTCAGTTCGCTCCACCATTGTGCAAAGATATGAATTCCTGAATTTACCTGTCAAAATATGATAAATTTCACCGGTCATCCTTGAATATTGCCTACACTTATTACTTTTGTTAGGGATGTTGTTCCTTTAAATCACATCATGCAGCAGTTTTTTACCCAGTTAATGCAAGAATTATCATGAAAAAATTACTCCTTAGTTTTATTGCGCTGACTTTTTGCATCTTGCAATCCAATGGTCAGGAAAACCTCACTTACCAAAAACCATCCTCCGAAATCCTTCAACTCGTGGATTACCAAAGAGCTCCGGGTGTGATGATGGATGAGAATAAAACCAACTTGGTTTTTACCTACCAGAATACTTACAAAACCCTTGAAGATCTTAATCAGGAGGAGCTGCAACTGGGTGGTCTGCGCATCAATCCGGTTACCAATATATCCAGCTCTGTTACCTACATTACCAACTTGAAGGTTAGGAAGATCCTGGAGCAGGATGCGGTGCAGGTGAGCGGATTGCCGGTCAATCCAAAGATCACCTACCTAACCTGGTCGGTCGATGAAAAGAAAATTGCCTTTACCAATACCACCGCCAAAGGGATTGAGCTTTGGGTGCTGGATGTGGAATCAGCCGCAGCCTCCAAAATCTCTGCCGGACCGTTGAATGCCAATTTGGGCAAACCTTTCAGCTGGTGCAACGACAACCAGCACCTCCTGGTAAGGTTGATCCCGGCCAATCGGCCTGCCATTGTAGACAGCAAGAAGAACCTTCCTGCCGGACCGATTATTTCAAACAGTGAAGGATCAAAGGCGCAGAACCGTACCTATCCGGATATGTTGAAAAACAAGACAGATGAGGCCAATTTTGAGACACTCGTCACTTCTGAGTTGCACCTTGTGGATCTGGCTGGCAAGTCTGAACTGTACATGGCAAAAGCCATGTACAGCGGTGAGAGTTATTCTCCCGACGGCAACTATCTGATGGTGACTACTATTCAAAAGCCCTTCTCCTACATCGTACCACTCAACCGCTTCCCCTCCAGAAGCGTGGTCTACGACAAGGAGAAAAAAGAGGTGAAAGTGGTCAACGAAACTCCGTTGAACGAGGTAATGCCCAAGGGTTTCATGGCAGTCAGAAAGGGGAAAAGATACATGAACTGGCGCAGCGATAAACCGGCCACCCTCTATTATGCAGAAGCACTGGACGAAGGGAATCCTGAAAACAAGGTGGAGTACCGGGATGCGGTTTCCCTTTGGGAAGCTCCCTTCACCGCATCTCCCGTTCTCCTGACCAAAACCATTGACCGGTTCAGCGGAATCATCTGGGGCGACGATACCCGGGCCATCCTATTCGACGAATGGTACGATACCCGCAATGTCCGCACCAGTCTGATCAACCCTTCAGATCCTTCCAAATTACCACAGCAACTGTTGAGCCGTAACTCACAGGATATTTATGCCGATCCGGGTCAATATGAGACACACAAAAACCTCTATGGACGCAATGTATTGCTGTTTGAAAAGGAGAACATCTACCTGATTGGAGATGGGTTCACCAAAGACGGACAGTTTCCCTTCATCGACCAGTACAATACCAAAACACTCAAGACCACCAGAATCTATCAATCTGCCTATACGGACAAGATGGAAAGAATCTTCTCCATCCAGGATGTTAAAAAGGGAGATGTGTTGGTGCAGCTGCAGTCAAAGAGTGAGTTTCCCAACTACTACCTGCGCAACCTGAAAAAAAATAAACTAACTGCCCTGACCATCTTCCCGAATCCGTTTGAAAGCATCCGGAACGTTGAAAAGAGTTTGATCAAATACAAGCGCAAAGATGGTGTATCACTTTCCGGAACCTTGTATTTGCCGGTTGGTTACGACAAGGTTAAAAAGGAGAAAGTGCCGCTGCTCATATGGGCTTACCCGACAGAATACAAAGACAAAAACAGTGCAGGACAATCCGCATTGAATCCCAATGAGTTTACATTTCCCTATTATGGTTCATTTGTCTATTGGGTGACAAAAGGATACGCCGTATTGGACGATGCGGCCTTCCCGATCATCGGCGAAGGGAAGACAGAGCCCAACGACAGCTTTATCAGCCAGCTGGTTGCCAATGCAGCCGCAGCCATCGATGCGGTGGATTCGCTCGGCTACATCGACCGTAAAAAGGTGGCGGTTGGAGGCCACTCCTATGGGGCTTTTATGACTGCCAACCTGCTGAGCCACTGCAATCTTTTTGCCTGTGGTATCGCCCGTAGCGGTGCTTACAACCGTACCTTGACCCCATTTGGATTTCAGAGCGAGCAGCGCAACTTCTGGGAGGCTCCAGAAGTCTACAATGCCATGTCTCCATTTATGAATGCGGAGAAGATGAAAACGCCGATGTTACTGGTCCACGGCGAGGCAGACAACAATCCGGGCACCTTCACCCTGCAGACAGAAAGATACTTCCAGGCATTGAAAGGGTTGGGAGCACCCGCCCGGATGGTACTGCTACCCAAGGAAGCGCACAGCTACGTGGCAAAGGAAAATATCCTGCACTTGCTGTGGGAACAGGACCGCTTCTTCGAGAAGTATTTGAAGCATTGATAATAACTTCCGATAACTTTTCCAAAGTTGATGCTTTTGAGATATTATCAACAAAAGTTTCAACTTTGGAAAAGTTCTTACTTTAAATCAACCCCCTGAACCTCTTCCGGTACTCCGTGGGGGTCACTCCCGTGTTCTTCCTGAACTGCTTGTTGAAATGGCTCAAGTTGTTGAATCCGCTGTCCAGGCATGCATCCACAATGGTCAGCTCCTGGTCCATCAGCAGTTTACAGGCAAACTCCACCTTGATCTGGTTGAGGTAATCAAAGATGGAGGTGCCAACATGCATTTTAAAGAAGCGGCACAAGGAACCTTCCGCCATGCTGACCAGCTCTGCCAGCTTTTTCAGGTCAATCTCCTCACGGTAGTGGGTCATCAAATAGTCGTTGAGCAGGGCGATCCGCCGGTTTGCAGGGGTGAACCGCTTCCGCAGGTACTCTTCACTGGCCAACGGAATGTTTGTATCACTTTTCCCAATGATGTCCATCAGCCGGTAGAAATGGTTGATCCGGTCGAAGCCTTTCAGGTAAGGTAATTGCAACATGATCTCACTTACCTCATTCAAAGTCTGACCGACGATTTGAATCCCTCTCTCGGATAGCTCCAGCGCCTTTTTGACATACCTGAATTCGGGCAGTGAAAGTAGTTGTGGAAACAGAATATTGGCAGAGAATTGCAGGAAGACCATTTCCAGGGTACGACCTGAAAAGAGCCGTTGCTCCTTCTCTGCAATCCATACATGTGGAAGGTTGCTCCCGATGAAAACCAGGTCACCGGGTTGAAACTCTTCGATGGAATCCGCTACAATACGTTTGCCGGTTCCTTCGGTGATAAAGCTGATTTCATAATTGTTGTGGTAATGCCAACTGCTTTTTTCAAGATTGTCTTGAAAAATTCCGGTGAAGAAAGATTCATCCTCACGCAAGCAGATCTGTTCGTACTTGGCAGACATGGTGGTTAATAATGCACAAAAAATGTAAATATTGTGAATATTGCACCAAAAGTAGTAAATATTGGCGTAGCTATTTGGTTACAAGTAGACTATTTTTGTTTTGATCTTCTTGGCGAATAGTTGCCAGGAAATTGTATCTTAGTGAATTAATCGCTTTTCAAACCATAGACTAAACAATATTATTATGAGTGAGCTAATCGCAAAACTTTTGGAAGCCGTTGAAATGGGGAAAATTGATCAGAAATCACCCTATCCGCCTCAATTGCGGGGGATGGATGGCGCGCACGAACTGACCCAGCAAGCCCTTGAAGCGAATATCGATCCACAGCGAATTCTCGAAGATGCCCTTATTCCGGCCATGGGAAATGTTGGCAAGAAATTCTCTGAAAATAAAATATTCGTACCACAGATGCTCATGTCGGCCAAGGCAATGGGTGCTTCCATGGTGCAATTGAAACCATTTTTTGCATCCGGTGCGATCAAATCCAAAGGGACATTTATCATCGGTACTGTGAAAGGTGACCTCCACGACATCGGCAAAAACCTGGTCGCCATGATGGTGGAAGGTGGTGGCTGGACCATCGTTGACCTTGGCGTGGATGTTGGTTCAGACCGTTTTGTCGAAGCCTTGAAAAATAATCCGGGTGCAGTGGTTGGATTGTCCGCCCTGCTTACCACCACCATGGTAAATATGGGAGAGATTGTAGCAAGTGTCAAGGCAATTGTTCCAGATACCAAGGTTCTGGTTGGCGGCGCACCAGTCAATGCCGATTTCTGCAGGAGCATTGGGGCAGATTTTTATGCCCCGGATCCACAGCAGGCAGTTGAATACCTGAACAAGCTGGCATCTTAATCTTAAGTTCTCCGACCTAGTTTTCCTATTTTATCTTCTATTGCAAAAGCCCTTGTTTCAGGGCAGGAGACTCCTTGTGCCATATTTATAGCAGGAATTATAGGCTTAATTAATTAAATATTAGACACATAATAATTCTATTCATGATAAACATCCACGATTGGGTAACTGATCAAATCAGCCATCCTGAAAGGATTGCCCTTCCCATTATGACCCATCCCGGGATTGAGCTGATCGGCCGGAGTGTGAAGGAGGCGGTGCAGGATGGGGCGGTACATGCCCAGGCAATCCGAAAACTCAACGAGGTCTATCCCACAGCTGCCACCACCGTTATCATGGATCTGACCCTGGAGGCAGAAGCATTTGGCGTTCCAATAGAATTTCAGGAGGACGAAATGCCACACCTGAAGGGAAGACTGGTCGGTAGCGAAGAGGAGATCGAAGCACTTCAGGTTCCGGATCTGACCGCGGGAAGAATACCCGAATACCTCAAAGCCAACCGGCTTACCGTGGAAATGACCCACAACAAACCGGTATTTGCCGGTGTCATAGGTCCTTTCTCCCTGGCGGGAAGGCTCTACGATATGTCCGAGATCATGGTGGCCTGCTACACGGAACCGAAGGCGATTCATTGCCTGATCGATAAATGTAACCAATTAATTACCAACTATTGTGCCGAGTTAAAGCGGATCGGCTGCTCAGGAGTTGTGGTTGCGGAACCTGCTGCTGGTTTGCTCTCCAACGATGATTGCAGCGAATTCTCCTCCGCTTACATCAAAAAGATGGTCGATGCATTGCAGGACGATAGTTTTCTGGTCATTCTTCACAATTGCGGCAACACCGGACACTGTACCAAGGCCATGTTGTCGACAGGAGCCAATGCCTACCATTTTGGCAATGCCATCGATATGGTGGAAGCCCTGGAAGCTTGTCCGAATGATAAACTGATCCTGGGGAATGTGGACCCAGTAGGTGTCCTGAAGTCACTTTCAGCCGCTGAAGTAAAGTCCTACATTGCGGATCTGCTCAACAGAACTGCCGGCTTTGACAATTTCGTCCTCTCCTCCGGCTGTGATATGCCACCGCATGTCCCTGCCGAAAATATTGCCGCATTTTTTGAAGCCTTGAAGGAGTACAATGAGGCGAAATTATTGCAGGAAATCATGTAGCATCCATTTCAATCCCATCATTAACCTACAGACTATGAAGTACAAAAGTTTAACAATCCTTGAGCCGTCGGAACTGATGTTTGGTCGTTCCCCGAAACCGGTTACCACCCGTCGGGGATTGGTGATCGGTGGCGGCCAGGTCTATGCAGAACTCAATTTCACCCTGCCCATGATGAGCATCAACCAGCATACCCTGGGAGAGGTCTATGCCCACTACCGTGAAATCGCTGAGGGGGCACTCGAACGTGCACTTCACCTGAATTCGAAAGGAGTAGTCCTGGAATTTGAAACCCTCCTGGAGATGACCAAAACGCCGGATATTGGGGTCGAGATCGTGAAGATCATGAACGAGGTTTGTGAAAGGTACTACCAGCAACATGGTTTGGCTTCCGAAATCCGTCTGACTCCCAACGACCTGCGCGAATTCGAACGGCCGGCCAGACAACGCAGCTCTGCCTACCTCGAGCCAATGATGGAGTTGTTCGAACGGGGTATGATGGCGGGTGGTGATCTGCTATCGATCGAAAGTACCGGTGGTAAGGAGGTTTCTGACGACGCGCTGATGATGTGTGACCTCAAAGGAGTGATGTTCGCCCTCTCGGTATTGGGTGTTCGGGACATGCAATTTCTCTGGCACAAGATTGTTGCACTTGCCAACAAGCAGGGCAAAATTGCCGCGGGTGATTCGGCCTGCGGATTTGCCAACACCGCGATGGTACTGGCAGAGAAAAAATACATTCCAAAAGTATTTGCCTCCCTGGTCAGGGTCATCTCGGTGGTTCGCTCCATCGTGGCCATGGAGGAGGGAGCCGTTGGTCCAGACAAGGATTGCGGTTACGAAGGACCTTTCTTAAAGGCGATTACCGGCATTCCCATATCGATGGAGGGAAAAACGGCAGCTTGTGCCCATCTGAGCCCTATCGGGAATATCGCCTCGGCTTGTGCCGATCTTTGGAGCAACGAATCGGTGCAGAACATCAAACTCCTGTCGGGGATGGCTCCGACGGCTTACCTCGAACAGCTGGAATACGATGCCCGCCTGATGAATGAGGCACTCCGCATGGGGAAGATGCACTGCCAGGTATTGCAGCAACTGCTGGTCGGATCCGATATCTACACCGATCCGCAGGCTTTGATCCTAGCGCCTGAAAATGTGATTCGGATTTCAAAGGAACTGATAAAAGGTGACTCCTATGTGGCCAATGCCCGCAATGGCGCACTCGCAGCCCTCGATATCATCGAAGAGGCACACCAGGCAGGGCAGCTAAAGCTTACTGAGATGGAAACAGCCTATCTCCCGATGTTCCGGGATGATCTGAACAGCATCCCCGACAGCGAGAGCGATTTTATTGCGATGATGCTTCCGGTGATGGATCCTGGTAAGTTTATTTTGGGGGAATATGGATTATAAGTGAGAAAATGCCACAAAGACACCAAGACACTAAGGTATTACAAAGCTTCTAAGTAATACCTTAGTGACTTGGTGCCTTCGTGGCAGGAAACTATCTGGCAATGAAAAAAATCCCGGTGCATATTATTTCAGGATTCCTGGGGGCAGGAAAAACCACCCTGATGCTGCAGCTACTCGACAGGAAACCGCCCCAGGAGCATTGGGCCATCGTCATCAACGAATTCGGTAAAATCTCCATTGACGGAGCGACCCTTCAATCAAAATCCGCAGGGGGTTCCCTTTATGAAATAGTTGGCGGGTGCATCTGCTGTTCGGCCAAAGCCTATTTCGGCGAGAACCTGGATAAAATAGTCCGGGAAAACCGGTACCACCGCATCCTGATCGAACCAAGCGGGCTCGGAGGAATTGACCACATTACAGAACTGGTTGGGCAGTATCCTGAACTTCAGCTCATGCCAGTCGTCTGTCTGGTCGACATTGCCATGACCAAACATCCCCGGTTACGGATGCTACCGATTTTCAAGGCCCAAATTTTAAAATCCGATCGGGTGATGTTCACCAAAACAGAATTGTTGAGAGCGGAGGAACTCCGCGATTTGAAGGAGCAGTTCGCCGCTGACTTTCCTGGTAAGCTTTATGTCACCAGGGATGAAAATGAGGATCTTTTTTGGGGGCATGACAAAGTTTCCCCTCAGAATCAGCACATTTCATCCCCGGGATTTTACATGGCTGAAACAGAAGGAAAAGAAAATTACAAAGTGTTAAGTTTAAAACTTCCGGAAGACAAGTTTGTCGAACCTGCAATGCTTTCCCAACTTCTGAGTCAGGAGCCATCTATTGTTAGGGCAAAAGGTTATATTTATGCAGGAAATGAGTGGCTGCTTTTCAATTATACCTTGTCGGGAACTACCACAGAGCGTTGTAGCTATGGAACGGAAAATGAGTTGGTCGTTATTTATGATGCAGTGGTTGGATTTGATAGTCAGTTATTTAGATCTAAGATAGAAAGTATTTATTAAGCAAACAGCCAGGTGAAGCAGCCCTTTTCTCATCACCTGGTGTCCTTTGTGTGATCCTTAGTGCCCTTCGTGGTTAAGAAATTATGAAGCAACATACCATCCGTCTGCATCCCCTCGGCAAGGAGCTGATCGTTAACGACCAGACACCCCTGATTGACCTGCTCCACGAATACGGAGTGGAGTTTCCTTGTGGCGGAAAGGGGAGCTGCGGCAAATGCCAGATTCAATTGCTGCAGGGTGTAATTGATGTCTCGGAGCGGCACCGGCAGAAACTGGAGGTGCTTCGTCTTCCCGCCGACCGACGGTTGGCCTGCATGAGCCGTTGCACCTCCTCCATCACCCTACAGGTCGAACAGTTCGATCACCTGATCCTGGCCGACGAGTCCAGTTTTGAATTTGTAGCAGAAAGCGGCGTTGGCATAGCTGTAGATCTCGGAACTACGACCATTGTTACACAGCTGGTAGATTTGAAAACAGCCGCTATCCTTGCAGTGGAGACCCTCCTCAATCCGCAGGTGAAATTTGGCGCAGACCTGATCTCCCGTATCCAGGCTGGACTGGATGGACATGCAGCAGAAATGACACAACTGATCAGATCAACCATTGGGCGGATGATTCAGTCGATGCTGAAAAGTAGCCAACAACTTCCTGGTAAGGTGGTATTGGTCGGAAACACGTTGATGCAGCGGATTTTCAGCGACCTGGATCTGACTCCGCTATCCTGTTATCCTTTTCAAACAGATGACATTGGAATGCAGAATTTTTCAGCGTCGGAACTTGACTGGGAGGTGCCCGAAAGTACCCTTGTCCAGTTTTATCCATCGATAGGAAGTTTTGTGGGCAGTGATATCCTGGCAGGGATCGCTGCAACTGGCCTCCACCAAAAGGAAGAATTTACCGCTTTGATCGATCTGGGAACCAACGGGGAAATTGTTGTTGGCAACAGGGATCGGATCATTTGTGCCTCCACCGCAGCCGGTCCGGCCTTCGAGGGGGCCAACCTCTCGATGGGGATGCGGGCGGTTACCGGGGCTATCTCCTCTATCCGATTGGCAGACAACAAGATGGTTTCTTCTGTGATCGGGAATACTGAACCCAAAGGCATTTGTGGCAGTGCCCTGATCGATGCGGTAGCTCTCCTTCAGAAACAGGAATTGATTGGAATGTTCGGCGAGATCAGTTCGGGGGCCGATAGCCTGCAGATTGAAGGATCCATCCACCTGACCCAAAAAGATATTTATGAGTTTCTGCTGGCCAAGGCTGCCATTGCCGCCGGCATTACTATCCTGGCAAGAAACCTGTCCATTGATCCTTCAGCGATCTCGAAGGTTTACATTGCCGGAGGGTTTGGCAATTACATCCATACCGAACATCTCCTTTCGACTGGAATGGTAGAGACGACGGAGGATAAATTGCACAAAATGGGAAATACCGCCCTGATCGGAGCCAAGATGTTTCTGTTTGGCAAAGGGGAGCTGGCTGCCGAAATACTTACCAAAACCAGCCATGTGAATCTCGAAGGCTTCCCCGATTTTCAGGATATCTACATCAGCAAGATGATGCTGGGATAATCCCCTTTCCATTACGTTTGCGACCGGGTGAGTTACAACCTGCTTTCAAATAAATTGGAGATTGCATAGAGCGGGATTACATCAATCTTGTCATAGGTCCCAAAATTTTCCAGGGAGATTCTGATTCCTCTGGTTGCCTCCCTTTCATTGAGAAATTGATGCAGACTTTGCATCTTCCCGCTACTCCCAGATTTTATTTCTACTGGTTTAATAGTGCCATGGTCATTGAACAGATAATCCACCTCTGCAGTGCTGCCTCTCTTTTCGCGGTGCCAGTAATAGAGTTGAGGCCGGTTCTCTGGTGACTCATACTTGATCATTTCCATCCCGGCAAAGATTTCGGCTATTCTCCCTTTGTTAAGCATCTCTGTATTCCGGGCAACCAGGATGTCGGCCAGATGCAATCCGGCATTTTGTTGCAGGAGTCCTGTATCCAGGAACAAAACCTTGAACAATTTGTGGTTAGCACCAGCTCCCAAAGGAATTCCCTGACAAGAAGAGTGATAGACTTTGTGCACCAAACCTGCCATTTCCAGCAAATCAACCGCCTCTTTGGCCTGGGCAATGTTAATCAGTTCTCCTGCTTTGGCATAGATGTATTTACCTCCTGCCTGCTGGATAACTGAATCCAATACTTCCCTAAGACGAAGTACTGGAGAGCGCTTTTTATATTTCACAAAATCATCATAAAGCGATACCATAATGTCGGTCAAAACAGATTGAACGGCAGGGATATTTGAACCCTTATCGAGATAGGTTTTAACCACTTCGGGCATGCCACCTGTCACCATGAATTTTTTCAGGTATTCGGTCAGCTTGTTGTGAAAAGCAGGATTCAGCGGGTTCGCAGAAGAAGCTCCCTTTTTTAGTTCGACCAAGAGCCCCTCCTTGTGTGCCAGCAAAAATTCATCAAAAGACATGGGATGCATAAAAATGGATCGAATTCTTCCCACTCCGAATGAGGATAGATCAGACAAAGCAAATTCCAGCAATGAGCCGGCAGCCATCACATGCAGCTTGGGTTTCGATTCGTAGAAAAACCGGAGAGCCTGTATCGCTTTGGGACAGGCCTGAATCTCATCGAAAAAGAGCAGGGTTTTTTCTTCTTCAATTGGGATGCCATAATAGGCCGACAAATTGGTGCAGATCCGCTCCGGATCAAAATTTTGATCGAAAAAAAGCTGGGTATCAGTATCCCGCTCGAAGTTCACCTCAACAAAATAGTCGAATGTTTTGCCCAGTTCCCTTGCAACAAAAGTCTTTCCGACCTGCCTTGCCCCTCTCAACAACAGGACCTTATGTGGCTGGAATTTTTTCCATTCTATTAGCGTCTGATATATAGTTCTTTGCATCATTATATTGTCAAATTAATGAAATTGTCGAGGCAAATATACTTATATTACATGAGAAAGTCAAGGCAAATATGCTTTAATATCATGAGAAAGTCAAGGCAAGTTTGATTTTTTTTTTGCAGATACAAGTTCTTGTCCCACTTCTGGGACTATTCAATTTCGCCCTATGGACTCTTCCAAAAAACAGTGAGGTGCAAATGTCAATTCAATATGGATACAGATTAATTTGACTAAATTTGATCAGACAAATTCAACAGACAAATTCGAATTGCCATGAAAAGAATCAATCAAATATCCATCCTGCTTATCGTAGCTCTGATCGCCATTTATACCCAGATGCCGGTTTTAGCCTTTGGATTTCCGGGTTTTCCAGTCCTGATCGGAGCATTGACTTTGATTTGGGTCATCCTAAATCTCCGCATGGTCCCCCAGGTGACCAATGAGATGCAGGCATTGAAGATGCTGACGAGCATGGCAGTTCCAAAATGGATCTTTATCGCTTTGCTGTGCTACATGACGGTTGTACCTGCCGTTCTCTCCTGGTCCTTGTTCAGGTGGAGCGATTACAGGGAATTGATCGGCACGGTGGAGATCGGGGAGAACCTCTCTACCCATATGGCGCCCATCTCGATCGAGAAGATCAGGGTGGTTGATGAGCCGCTCGCCAACCTATTGGGTGACAAAGTCCTGGGGGCACAACCTGCACTGGGAAGCCAGGTACGGTTGGGTACTTTCCACATTCAAAAAGTAAAAAATGATCTCTATTGGGTAGCGCCATTGCTTCATTCGGGCTTCTTCAAATGGAACAAAAACAGTGAGGGAACCAATGGTTATGTCATGGTCAACGCTTGCAACGAAAGGGATGTCAAACTGGTACAGGAGATCAACGGGAAAAAGGCCATCATCAAATACCAGCCGGAGGCCTTCTTCGGCGACTATTTGGAAAGGCACCTCTACTTCAGTGGTTTCTACAACACTGGTTTAACCGATTATTCTTTTGAAATTGACGACGAGGGCAATCCCTACTGGGTGATTACCAAATACAAAAAGAAGATTGGCTTCTATGGGGACGATGCGGTTGGGGTAGTGGTCGTCAATACAGAGACCGGGAAATGCACAGAATACTCCATTGATGAGGCACCTGTATGGATTGACCGGATTCAGCCCGATCAATTTGTAGCGGAGCAGCTCAACGACTGGGGCAATTTTGTCAAAGGATTCTGGAATTTCTCCAACGAAAATAAACTGCAGATCACACAGAAGCTCTCGCTGGTTTACGGCGAGGACAATAGGTCATATTGGTATACTGGCCTTACCTCTGTAGGAGCCGATGAAGCTACGGTTGGTTTTGTCTTGATCGATACACGGACCAAAAAAGCAGTCTGGTACAAGCAAAGCGGAGCTACGGAGTTTGCCGCCGAAAATTCGGCCGTAGGCAAGGTACAGGAGAAGCGTTACACCTCTTCACTCCCCATCCCCTACAACATCAACAACATTCCAACCTATATGATGACGCTCAAGGACAACGGTGGACTGGTGAAAATGTTTGCCATGGTAGCCATCGAGGACTATACGATTGTTGGTGTGGGCAATACGCTGGTGGAGACCTTGATGGCTTACAAGAATGCCTACAACATGGCTGGTAATAAAATCAATCCCAAAAATGTGACCAATAAGATGCTGCTGAAGACGGTGGTCAACCGTATCCAGTCGGATACCAAAAATGGCAACAGTTTCTACTATTTCACCGTAGCCGGAATGAACAACATCTTTATCGGCTCATCCCAGATCTCGAACGAAATGCCGGTGACCATGGCAGGCGACAGTATCCAGATCACCTTTGACAACGACACCAATGGGCTGATCGATATTTCGGCATTCAGGAACATGAGTTTGGGTCGGAGGTGAAACCCTGCTGCTTCAGGGTACGTTATAAGTAAGGAAACCCATTGTTGCACCTTTGAAAGTTTGTTTTAAAAATATTTTGCCCGTTCTACTGCTCTGGTTGTTCCTCTATCCAACCTCAGTGCAGCTTCATCATCACCATGATGAAGCGGTAGATTTTCATGCCTGCGATGGTACTGCCCTGCACGAATCACATGAGGCTTGCGCGGTTTGTGAATTCCATTTTCCGCTCTTTTCCAATCAGCCACCGACCACTGTAAATGCACCCATTCTCCTCACTTTTGAGAAGCTTGTCATCAATTACAGTGCACCATTCATCACCGCCTGCCTGCAGGTAGTCTCTGTACGAGGCCCCCCGGTTTTCAGTTTGGTTTAATACTCCCTTACGAACGCAATAGTTTGCATTCCGCATTTCAGCGGGCAATAATCTGGCACTTTCTGCCGGACGGCTGTTGGTTGCTGTAAACCGTTTCTGGCGGGCAGTACCACCTAAGTTTCTCCCTTTGGGAGGTGCCGGGTATTTTCACCAACGGTAAATGTCACTTCAAATATCCATGGTTCAACTCCTCCCTACCGGGAATGTCCATGTGATAAATTCTTTGTACGATCAAAAAAATCAAAAGATGAGCAAAATATATTTCTTCCTACTCCTGCTATTTTCAGGAGTTTCCCTCTTTGGTCAAAATGAACTTTCCGGGGTAATTTCGACCCAGCAGGGAGAGCCATTGATCGGGGCTGTAGTCTACATACCCGAACACCACACCGGTACGGTAACCGATCTCACAGGACATTACCTGCTCAAAGGTCTTCCGATTGGCACCCTGAAAATTCAATATTCCTACATGGGTTACAACAGCAGGTTGGAGCGCGTGGACATGTCAGGTGCTCCGCTGGAAGTCAATATTGCCTTGAAGCAATCTCCCATAGAGACCCAGGAGGTGGTGGTAGTGGGAGGCTACAACTCCACCCAGCACGAAACAGCCGTAAAAATCGATGTGATCAAATCAGGGGTAATCAGCAGCTCCGGCACCCCAAATTTCGCCGAATCCCTTACCAGGATTCCGGGTGTCGACATGATTTCAAAGGGGAATGGTATCTCAAAACCAGTCATCAGGGGTTTGGCCATGAACGATATCCTGGTTTTGAGCAATGGGGTAAGATTCGAGAATTACCAATATTCAGACCACCACCCCATGGGGATAGATGAATTTGGCATTGAGAGCGTGGAGGTCATCAAAGGGCCTGCCTCCCTGCTTTACGGCTCCGATGCGATCGGAGGCGTGATCGATTTTGTGAAGGAAAAACCGGCTCCTGTCGGACAAATCCAGGGGGATTTCAATACCCAACTCTATTCCAACTCCCTGGGGGCAGTTTCCAATTTGGGTGTCAAAGGCTCTTCAGGCCATTTTTTCTGGGGACTCCGTGGGGGTGGAAAAACCAATGCCGACTACCTCCAGGGAGGAGGAACCTTTGTGCCCAACTCTCGGTTCAACGAATGGTCCTTCAAGGGGAATGCCGGCTATACCAGCAAGATCGGTTCCTTTAAGCTCTACTTTGATGCAGGAGAACAAAGGCTGGGATTGGTGGAGCCGGATGTGATTCCATTGATCAATGAAAGAGGCCGGAAGAGTGAAATCTGGTACCAGACTTTTGGCAACCGGCTGCTCTCAAGCCAGAATAAACTCTACCTCGGAAAGTACAAACTTGAATTTAACGCTGCCCTGCAGAAAGCCAACTTGCTTCATTACGATGAAAGGAGAGATCCATTTATTGAGATGGGTTTGTCGACTTTGACCTACGAGACAAAACTCTACCTGCCCTCTACCAAAAATGGTGAATACATTCTTGGATTTCAGGGATTTGACCAACACAATGAGAACCTTCACGGTAGAGAAACCATTTTGCTTCCGGATGCCGTAACCAAAAATTACTCGGGATTTACCTTGTTGCAGTACAACTTTTTCAAGACCCTCAAGGTACAGGGCGGCGCCAGGTACGATCACCGGCTGATCGATACGGAGTCCTATGGAGACCTATCCGATCCAGCTTATCACCCTGCTGTCTCCAACACCTACGACAGTTTCAGCGGATCGTTGGGTGCCACCTACGACTTGCAGGACATCCTGTTTTTTCGGGCCAATTTCTCCGCAGCTTTCAGGGCTCCCAACCTGGCAGAACTCACCTCCAAAGGGTTGCACGAGAACCGCTACGAGGAGGGAAATGCGGCATTGCTGCCACAGCGGGCCTATGGCAGTGACCTTAGCCTGCATTACCACATCGACCATGTCTCGTTCGATCTGGCCGGATTCTACAACAAAATCAATGACTACATCTTCCTTTCGCCTACCGGGACTGAAAGTGCGGATGGTTTTCCGGTGTACAAATACCTGCAGGCCAATGCTGGACTCTACGGTGGCGAAGCAGTGGTCCACCTCCACCCCAAACAGTTGGAGTGGCTCCATTTTGAGACCACCTACAGCTCAGTAACCGGGAAGCGGGAGGATGGAGAATATCTGCCACTCATCCCAGCCCACAAGTTGAGGATGGAAATCAGGGGTGAAAGAAAGCAGCTCGGATTGTTGGAGAATGGCTACCTTAAATTCAGTGCCTTTCATGCTTTTGACCAGCGCAACCTTGCCCATGAGGAGGAGGCAACTCCGGGCTATACCCTTTTTGATACAGGAATCGGTGCCACGGTCAAAGTATCCAACCAGCCGGTTGAATTGGGATTGACGCTCAACAACATTTTCGATATCAAGTACATTGACCACCTTTCCACCTTGAAGGAGGCAGGCTATTTCAATCAGGGGCGGAATCTTGCCTTCAGTCTGAAGATACCGTTTACGATCAGTCGGTAGTTGCAACTTATGGGGTGAGTTAGAGTCACCCCGTCAGTTTGCTTTTCTACGGCATATTCTTTAGCCAGGGATCCTGGTATTTCATCAGCCACTCCCTGAGTTGGGTGGTCAACTCCTTGGCCAGTTCAGGGCTTTCCCCCGCGATGTTTTTCAATTGATACGGATCATTTTGGCGGTCAAAGAGCATCACCTTCTGTTGGTTTTCTTTGCCCTGATCAATGACAAAGGTATACCGGTCGGTCCTGACACCGCGCAATCCCCCGGCCGGATTCCCGTCCGAAATTCTCATGTACCATTGGGAGGCCGGTTTCCTTCCCTTCCCGGTCATGAGGTAACCGGCAAAGTTCTCTCCATCTGTTGTTTCGGGTATCGCGGTGGCAAATCCCATCAATCCCAGCAGGGTGGGGTAGAGATCCGGAGTAGAAAGCAACAGGTCGGCGGTATGTGGTTTCAACCTGCCGGGAAACCGGATCAGCAAGGGAACCCGCATCGATTCTTCATACAAGTTATTTTTGGTAATCTCTCCATGAATGCCCATGCAATCCCCGTGGTCGGAGGTGAAGACCACCAGGGTATTCCCTGCCAGTCCGTCCTCTTCCAAAACCTTCAGGATCCTGCCAAACTGCTCGTCCACTCCGCTAATCCCTGCGTAATAATCCTTGACACTCTTCCGGTAGTGATCGCCCCATTTGGTTCCGACAGCATCGATACTGGGCTTGTTGATCAGCGATTCAATGGGCAGATCCTTGTAAAGATCCTTGTATTTCTGGGGAACCGCCTTGTAATCCATGTGGGGCGGATTCATGGAGACCACCAGGGCAAATGGCTGTCCGCTTTTACGGAGTTTCCCGTTTTTATTCCTAATGAAATCGATCGCCCTGTCTGCTTCGTGTTCGGGTCCCCATTCATCGTAATATTGAAAGCTGTCGCGAGGGGCATCCGTATCCCAGTACATGGGGCGAAGATGTTGATCATAGGTGCCATAGGCATGCCAATAGTCGAATCCATGGCGGCGTGAGGGTGGAGTCCATTCGTTCCATTTGACATTCCCAGCGTTGTTGCTGGTATTGACAAACGGTGCATGGGGGGAGTCGAGGTGCCATTTACCGATGTAACCCAGTGAATAACCCTTCTCCTTCAACACATCCGACCAGCAGCGGGTCTCCGCAGGCAATTCGCATCCGAACTGTGCCGAAACGCTGGTACAATTTCCTATCACCCTGTTCTTAACCGGATATTGCCCGCTGAAGATCATGGCACGGGTAGGCGAGCATACCGGGTAGTTGCTTACCGCATTGGAGAAGTAGACGCTCTCTTTTACGAAACGGTCGAGCACTGGGGTCTGAACTTTCTCCTCTCCCAAAAACCCCATCGCCTGGGCCCGCATCTCATCCGGAAATACAAAAACCAGGTTGGGAGAGGGCCTTTGTTTGGCATTGGCAACCAACCCATGGAAGGCCGCCAGGGATAGAAATAGTGCAGCTATTGTTTTCATGGGATGTATCAGTCAAAATCTACCATTGCCTTCATCACTCCATCTTTATAACCCGTTACGAGATCAAATGCCTCCTTGGTTTGGGAGAAGGGGAAACGGTGGGTGTGCATCTTGCCGACATCGATCTTGCCGCTCTCCATCAGTTCGAGGGTCTCTTCCAGGGAGTGGTTCTGACGCCTGACGTTTTGGATGCACAACTCCTTGTGTCTGCTCTGGTCGACAGGGAAACTCCAGCGGCTGAATTCAGGAATGCCGATTACCATGAGTTTACCTCCCGGCTTGAGCATCTCGACGGCCTGGTCGATCGCCTCCTGCCTGCCGCAGCATTCGAAGACAACATCCAGCAGCAGAGGTTCTTTCGCCTTTACTTCAGCCACCACATCCGTTTTTTCAGGACTTCCGGTATAGACCGCCCCACACTCCCTGGCAAGCTGGAGTCGTTCGGGAACCAGGTCAGTAACATAAAAATTCGCCCCTCCCTTGGCTTTGGCGGCCAGGAGAACACTCATCCCGATAGGGCCAAAACCAAGAATCCCAATCGTGGCCCCTTTCAGCGGGATGGATTGATTGACGGCATAGAGTCCAATGGCCAACGGTTCGCTGATGGCGGCTTCCGTATAACTGAGGTGATCTGCCACAGGGAAACAGCTCTCTCCCGGCATCACGATGTATTCTGCAAGGCAGCCATCGGCCTGGTCGGGGCAACCAAGAAACCTCAATTTGCGGCAGGTATGTGGCCGGCCAACTTTGCACTGGTCGCACACGCCACATGGCATCGCGGGTTCGATGGCGATCCTGTCGCCCGGTTTGACACGGGTGACCGCCGAACCAACTGCCACCACTTCACCGGCACCTTCATGCCCTACCGGGAAGGGATACTTAACTACCTGGCTACCGATCTTTCCATTGGTATAGTAGTGAACATCCGAGCCGCAAACGCCGACCACCTTCATCCTGATAAGTACATCGGTAGCTTCCACAATTTTGGGTGTGGGAAGTTCTACCATCTCAATCTGCCGTATTCCGGTCAATGCCATTGCTTTCATTTGTATCTATTTTGTTTTTTAATTGCCAAATGGAATTCGCATGTCGGTTATAATCATTCCGATTGGTGATTGTGTGATCATGCTCATTTCATATCGTAAAGTTTTTGAATGCGTTGTTCTTTTTTCAAAGATAGAATATTCATATCAAAATCTGCCTTTACCAGATAAGTGGAAATTTTCGGGTTGGAAAACCTTATTTTCTCAATCAACCTTAGTAGAGAAAACGGAATGATACGTTACACACGCCCGCGTAGTAATTCTGCTTGTAGCCAGCATCCCGGGCTCGGGCGGAATAAACAAATCAGGTAAATTGAATTCTCCAAATAAGGTAATAAGGTTGAGGTAATCTCTTGACTATCTGTTTCTACTAAGGTTGCCTCATAAAAATAAGGTTTTATAAATCTTTATCAGAACAACGAACCAAACAGCTCCATTTGGATTCGATCCAACAGCCTTGCATAAGTAGAAAACTGTTATAATCAACTGCTGACGATCAATTTTAATGATTTCTACTAATTTTCCATCTCGTATTGGAGAATCCTATATATCTCTTCATAACTCCGTGCATCCATCAGTTGAACCCTGAGTTTGGAGGCATCGGTAAACTCACTGGTGTAAATCTTGTAGAAACGCTTGAGGATATTGATGCTCTTTTTGCTTCCCCAGGTCTTTTCAAACAGTTGGGTATGAAACAGTAACCTGGAAAGCCGCTCCTTTTTTTCTGGTGCAGGATGGTTGGGCAGGAAGAACCAGGGATTGTGGAAGATGCCTCTCCCCACCATGATCCCATCGAGGCCATGTTTTGCTGCCAGTTCAATCCCCTGTGCCACGGAGGAAACATCGCCATTCCCGATAAAGACGGTATCCGGACTCACCAGATTCCTCACTGCAGCACCTTTGGCGATTTCGTCCCAGTCGGCCAGTCCGTCCGACTGCTGCTTCTGGGTACGGCCATGCAAGATCACTGCTGCCGGTTTGGTCTCCATCACGGTAGTGATCCATCTTTCCGTTTCGTGGGCACGGATGCCAGTTCTTGTTTTTACGGAAACAGGCAGGTGGGTCGCCTCCTTGGTAGCCAAAATGATCTCCTTAGCCAGCTCCGGCTGGTCGATCAGGGCAGAACAGCAGCCGTTCTTCACCACCTTCTTCACCGGACACCCCATGTTCACATCGATGCCGTCGCAATCGTACTCTGCCGTAATCTCCCTGGCAATTTTCGCAAATAGTTCAGGGTTCTTCCCCCAGATTTGAACTACCAGTTTAATGTTTTTCTCCTTCAGCAGTGCTCTTTCCGAATCACTTACCAGCAACCTGTGACCCACATTCTTCTTTCCAACCGGATGGTTGAGCCCATCGACAGAGGCAAATTCGGTATAGAGTACCTGCAGGAATTGAGGATCGGACATACCGGCGACTACCTCGCGAAAGACGGTATCCGTCACATCCTCCATGGGTGCGAGGGCGAAGAAAGGTTTGGGAAGTTGTTGCCAGAAATTGGGCATAGGAGACTTTTTTGTAATATCAATATGTCACGCAAAGACGCGAAGAACGCAAAGATATTAAATAAAAAGCTTTGCGTTCTTCGCGTCTTTGCGTGACAATTCGTAAAATTATAAACAGGCTACCGAATTTATATTTTCCTGCAAATAGCGGCCCAACCGCCTCCCTTGGCCATTTTGACCTTCAACTTGTCGTTTTTGGTAACTTGCTGAACCACCCGTTTGTAATCATTGCAGCTGACATCTGCATTGATGCCATCCTGCATGATCTCAATTTCATAGTTTCCTTCCCCAAGAAAAGAGAGGTCTACTTCGAGTGTACGGGCACTCCAGTCTGTCATTGCACCGAGGTACCAGTTGTTCTCCTTCTGGCGGGCTGTTACAATGTAGTCGCCGGCTTTGGCATCCAAAATCCTGGTGTTGTCCCAAACGGTTGGCATTTTGCTGACAAAGGAGGTGCTCTCGCTCTCCTTGAGGTAATTGGAGGGACTGTCGCACAACATCTGCAGGGGGGCATCGTAGCAGACATACATGGCCAGCTGGTGGCACCGGGTACCCTGACTCATGGGATTCGAGAAACTGATGGAATAGTCCTTTGCATTTTTATTGATCATCGCCCCAGGCGTGTAGTCCATCGGCCCTGCCAGCATGCGGGTAAAGCATAGTGTGACATCGTGTTCAGGCGTAATTTCCTTGCTCCATTTGCAATTCTCCATCCCTTTTACCCCCTCATGGTTGATGATATTGGGATAGGCCCTGGCCATCCCGGAGGGTTTGAATGCCCCGTGGAAGTCGATCAGCAGCTTGCGGTCTGCACACGCTTTGGCGGCGCGTTCGTAAAAGTTGACCATGTACTGTTCCGACCGGGCCATGAAATCGACCTTGATCCCTTTGGCTCCCCATTTGGCATACAAATCCAGAATGGCATCCATGTCCGCATCGAGGGCATTCCAGAGACACCACAGGATGATTTCCACATTTTTTGATTTTCCGTAGGCGATCAGCTCTTCCAGATTCAGGTTGTCATTGGATGCCTTGATGTTGGTGGTGCTTTTGGTCCAGCCCTCATCCAGGATGATGTAGGGAATCTTGTATTTGGCGGCGAAATCGATGTAGTACTTGTAAGTCCTGGTATCCAGCCCTGCCTTGAAATCAACTCCGTAGACATTGTTTTCGTTCCACCAGTCCCAGGCCACCAGACCGGGCTTGATCCAGCTGGTTTCGTCCAGTTTGGATTCCCGTGACAGCAGGTAGACCATCTGGTTTTCGACCAGCCGTGCATCCTCCTTGCTGATCATGAAGACCCTCCAGGGAAATGACCGGGTGCCGTTGGTCCTTGCGATGTAATCGGCCTCCTGGATGTTTTGGATATCTCGGTCGCCTTTTGGCGTCGATTTCAGGATCACTTTTGGATATTTGCTCTTAAAACCATTGGCTCCCGTTGCCTCCATGAAAAGACAAGGATAATCAAACAGATCCGCTTCCGTGATGCCAATTTTGACATTGCGGTCGGCCTTCACCAGGGTGGGTAGTGAACAAAATCTCCCTGCCTTCAGGGTACTTATTTTCAGATCCAGGTAGTTCCGTTCGTAATGGGAGTAGAGCGTCTCCTCCTCCGGGAAAAGGATTCCATAATCTCCGGTAAAATTCAGGTCAACCACCTCGTTCTTCACCGTTACCTCTTCTTTCACGGTCGTTTCGAAGCGGTAGGCGATGCCGTTGTCAAACAGGCGGAAGGTCACCTTGTAGTTGGGTTTGAATACAAGGGTCATCTGGTTGTATTCATTGGCAATGTTTTTCGATTTTACGGCCACTACCGTGGATACCACCTCTTTGACCGCTGTTGTCTTGGCAGAAACGACTTTGGGATTGACCCCGAGTACTGTTGTGCCCAGATCCATGCTCATCGCATTGTTGGTGAAAATGGGATTCCCGTCGACAGTGGCCGACCATTTTAACTGGGTGTCAACCAATACCGATACGGAAATCTGGCCGTTCGGAGAGGCGATCTTGTACTCTTTTGAAATCGCATTCAGGGTCAAAATCAGACAAACAATTGACAAAAAGATTTTCATGCTATAATAATTGGTTTTTAATCTATTTCACAACCTCCGTGCCCTTAAAATATTTTTTCAGGGTATATTCAGGCTGCCATTGGTCGGGCTGTTGCTTCAATTTGGTGAAATCGTATTCCAGCGGAAGGAATTTTTTGGGATAGAGCGTCGCAGTATCGTCCGTGGCTTTGTACCCTTCCAGCAATAGCGCCATCATCTCCTCCACCTTTGCCTTGTATTCCGGAAGGTTAGCCAGGTTGTTGATCTCCAGCGGATCCTTCTTCAGGTTGAACAACTGGGTATAATTTCTTTGTGGATAGCGGATCATTTTCCACTCGTCGGTCCGGACGGCCCTAACAGTACTTCGGTAGGCCGTATACAGGGATGTACGGACCCCGTTTGCCTTGCCGGTGATCACTGGGAGGAGGTTTTTCCCGTCGACCCCATCGGGGGCAGGCAGTTTGCTGGCAGCACAAAGTGTCGGAAAGAGGTCGAACAGGTAAACCAATGCAGCCGACACCTTTTCCTGGGGAATACCCGGACCGGTAATAATCAGCGGTACATTCATGCTGTGTTCGTAGAGGCTCTGTTTGCCCAGCAAGCCATGGCTTCCGATGGCCAGTCCGTTGTCGGCGGCGTAAACGATCAGGGTGTTTTCGAACAATCCCTTCTCTTTCAGGAGTTTTACGATGGTTCCAATTTCTGCATCCAGGTGGGAGATGAGCGCATAGTAGTCTGCCAGGGAGGACTGGATAATCTCCGGCGTCCGGGGCCAGGGAGCCAGTTGCTCATCCCTCACCGTCATTTGATCGTAGGCGAAGGGATGTACGTTTTTGAAGTTTCCGGGTACCGGTATTGTTTCATCCGGATAGATGCCGATGTAGTCAGCGCGCGGTGATCTGGGGTCGTGCGGAGCGGTAAAGGCCACGTAGCAGAAAAACGGATTCGTTCTCTTCCCGTTGGCATATTCCGTCAGATAATCCCTGGCAGCACCGGCGAACAGGTCCGTTGAAAAGCCGTTGGTAGTTGCCGGAGCCAGCTTCCCATCTTTCCCCATCTCCTGGCAGGAGAGTTTGTAATGGTCACCCATACCTCCCAGCATCACATTTTTACCTTTCTGGAAGGTGGCTTCAAAGGTGCTTTTCCCATTGTGCCATTTCCCGGTGCCGAAGGTCTCATAGCCATGTTTGGCGAAATAGGCCGGCATGGTCTGGACCCCCTCCAGCTTGTCGTAGACATGGAAGAGGCTCTTGCCGCTCATCAGCATGGCCCGGCTGGGGGCACTGATGGCGCCGTGGTGGCCGCCCATCACATAACTGTTCGAAAACCTGACCCCGGTATTGGCCAGCTGGTCGATGTTGGGCGTCCTGATGTAACCGTTGCCGGCACAACCCAAAGCATCGGCACGCTGGTCGTCGGCAAAGAGGAAGAGAATATTGGGCCGCGTGCTAGTCTGGCTGCTGGCCGGCAGGTGGCCTAGCAGAGCCGCGGCTCCCAGGCAAATCTTTAGTTTGTCATTCATGGTTTATTGATCTTTTGCAAGGTAATTTTCACCCACAAGGGCCGGTGGTCTGAAGCCACAGCCTCAGCTTCCACCTTTGATTCCAGGGAGGCTATCCGGTAGTTTGCCTTTTTTCGGATCAGGATATAGTCGATGCACCGATCCGGATCGTTGGCAGGGAAGGTCATCTCCCTGGGGTTGGAAAGCATCGTCCAATGCTCCTCCAGTTTCTTTGTGACAGCGGTTCCTGGCTCCGCATTCAGGTCACCGGCCAAAAGAACCGGTTTTGCATAGGCTTTGGTGGCTTCGTTGATCAGATCCACCGAAGCCAGCCGGTCTTCCCCTGTCAGGGAGAAGTGTGTGCAACAGACCACATACTCCTTTAACTCTACCAGCAACAGACTTCGCCGCTCCTCTCTTCCTGGTAACTGAATCTTTTTCCAGGAAACTGGTTTCTCCTTCGTCAGCATGCCCACACCGTATTTGCCCCCCTGGTAGTCAATGGAGGCACTGTAGGTTGGATGCATGCCGGTTTTTGCCGCTAGTTGAGTCAGAACCACCACACCCTTGCTACGGGAGGTGGCACTGTCCAGCTCCTGGATGGCAATGGCATCTGCTTCTATCCGTTTGATTACATTGGCTACCCTGTCATAATCGGTGACTTTGTCGAGTCCAACACCATTTCTCACATTGTAGCTGAGAATTTTAAACGTCAGCGAGGTACCTCCGGACTGGTCCGCGGGACCTGACCATGCAGCACCCAAGCTGAGGAGGGTACCAATCGTGAGGATCAATGCGTTAATGCTGTTCGCCATCTTTCCGGTTAATTTGCTTTCCCTGGTTCGCGCCTGTTCTTGCCTGGATTGTTGGTCAAATCATCTCCCAGGTCCTCCCGTGCTTCGTCAGCTATCTTTTTAAGTTCAGCCACCACTTCGGGATAAAATGCCTTTACATCGTACTGTTCTCCCGGGTCGCGGCGCAGGTCGTACAGACCTTCCTCAAAATTGAAATTTCCATTGGTCTTACCGGGGAATCCATCCTTTCCGGGTTCAAAACCATGGTAAGTCTGGCCCGGATGGGCAAAGACCAGTTTCCAGGTGCCTTTCCGGACGCATTCGAGGCTGTTTTTCCGATAGTAATAGAGGAACGATTCGCGCGGATGGGCATCGGGCACCCCTTTCAACAAAGGAAGAATGCTGACTCCGTCGATCTTCTTTTTGGGAAGATCAGCCTGGGCAATCTCGGCAAATGTTGGCAGCAGGTCGATGGTGGAGGCCAGCTGGTTGCAGATGGTGCCGGGGGCAATCTGGTCGGGCCATTTCATGATGCAGGGCTCCCGTTGGCCACCCTCAAAACTGCCTCCTTTCCCTTCGCGCAGTCCTCCGGCAGAACCTGCATGGTTGCCGAAGTTGAGCCAGGGACCATTATCCGAGGTGAAAACGACCAGTGTATTTTTTTCGATTCCGTTTTTCTCGAGGGTTTTCATGATTTCGCCCACCGACCAGTCGATCTCCATGATCACATCCCCGAACAATCCCTGCTGGCTCTTTCCCTTGAACTTACCGGATACGGCCAGCGGAATGTGGCACATCGAGTGGGCCAGGTAAATGAAGAAGGGATTTTTCTTGTTTTCGGTAATGAATTTAACGGCCCTTTCAGTGTACAAGGTGGTCAGTTCAGACTGGTCCTCAAGGGTTTTCATCTCCCTGACTTTTTCATTCCCTTCGATCAGCGGAAGAACCGGATAGCGTGCCTTGTTGGTATTGGGAGCAGCAGGCAGCCCATCAAAACCCACCGGCCACATGTCGTTGGAGTAGGGGAGGCCCAGGTATTCATCGAAGCCTTGCTGCAGTGGCAGAAACTCCTTCAGGTGACCAAGGTGCCACTTCCCGATGGCGGCAGTTTTGTAGTTTTGCTTTTTCAGGATTTCGGCCATGGTCTCCTCCTCCGGGTTCAATCCGATTTTACTGTCGGGCATCAATGCCCCGGAGATGCCCAGCCGGTTGGGGTAGCAGCCGGTCATGATGCCGGCGCGCGAGGCGCTGCAAACGCCCTGGGCTGAGACAAAGTTGGTGAACCGGACTCCCTGGGCGGCCATACGGTCGAGGTTGGGGGTTTTATAGCCGGTGGCGCCATAACTGCCCAGATCACCATACCCCATGTCGTCGATGAAGACCACGATGATGTTGGTTGGTTTGGATTTGGGGGCGGCGGATGTTGGCAAAGCGACCGCGATGGCGGCAAGAACCAGTGAATAGTTTAGAAGTTTGTTCATGTTTTTTTAGCGTTGGTTGCTTTTGGTAAAGGTATAAAAAAGGATGATAGCTGCTTTGAAGCAGAACTTTTCCGGATCATGTTTTTCCGTTTAGGTTTCGCGTTAAA
>CAMCBW010000046.1 GCA_945873105.1 Tangfeifania diversioriginum | reverse complement strand
TTTATCCCGTTAGGGATTATATGTGGGTAGAAAATCAACAAATAGCAATTATCTCGTCCCGTACGGGACGAAATGGACGATCTGTCATTTGCCATCTACCCATATATTATGCCTCCGGCATATTGATTTGAAAAATTTAAACAGTTTCTCGTATTTCAGTTTTCAATTTACCCCTAAATCCCCTAAAGTGGACTTGGAAATGCGTGAAATGGTCAGAATTTAAGCCCTTAAGGGGTTTGGGGTCTGATCAAACCGGAAATTACTATCAAATTGTGAGACATAGAAATTTATATTTGACTTTTTGGAAACCCTCTTCATGGTTCGAAATTTTTATTTCAGGATGATCTCGGGTTTGCTGATGGTTTTGATGACAAAGGTGCCCCCCAGCTCTCCCTCCCCGGGAAATGCACAGTCAAACTTGAGCTGGTGTTTGCCTGTTTTCAAAGTTGGAATGGCTTGGCTCAATGGCAGCTCTTTGAGGTAACTTCCTTTCCTGTTGTAGATTTTGATGGTTTTGCCGTCGCAGACGATGGAATTTCCGGCTTCATAACTCCCGGGCAATTCGAGTTTAAAGTAGCTGTCCAGCTCCAGCCAGGGATTGCTGACACTCCCCTCTTTTCCCGTCAGGGTGAGGGTGAAACAGAATGGCTGTTCGGCATCCGTGCTTTCGAAGGGCCAGTCCGAATAGGTTGGTTGTCCGGGCTGAAGCTGCTGTCTGGCATGTTCGAACCGCAGTTTTTTGAAAGGATAGAGCTTCCAGGCTTGCCCCTCCCTTTCGAGGTGAAAATCGTTCGCCGGATTCTCTAACCTCGCCAGTTGATCGGGAGAGAAGATATTCTGCCGCGAAGCTTCCTGCCACAATTTGATCAGGGCTAGCAATTGTGCGGTATTTGGATTTTTTTGCAGGCTATTGTAGCGGGCAACCAGGGCAAAACCAGCATGGTAACCTGCAGCCCTTGCCATCATCCATTCAATGTCTTCCAGTCCGGTTGTGGGGGAAAGCAGAAACCAACCCAGCATGTTGGGCATGTAGTTGCGTTCGAGCAGTGGCTGGTTTTCGAGCCGGTAATCGCCCTGCGATTCGCGAAATCCGCCATACCAGGGTTCGCCCCAGTTCCAGTAATGGCAAATGTGCCAGTAGTAATGGCTCGACCGGCTGGTGCCGTTCATCAGGGTATGTTTGGTCTCCCTGAATACCTTTTCGGCAAAGGCCTGAATGGCATAATCGCCTTCGCCCGACGACATACAGCCTTCGTGGCCGTCAAAATCCATGTGGGAAACGCCGGTTTCGCTGAAGAACCTTCCGAGGTTACCGGCTATTTCCTGCTGCAGTTCAAAGTTGGGGAAGAGGGTATTGTAGGGATAATCCAATAGCATTCCGGCAGCGTCGCCTTTGTTGTGCGGTGCAGCCCTGGTACCAAAGGCTCCCCGCTGGCAATCGAGCAATTTGTAGGGGGCAGCGGTCGTAACCTCCCGAAAGCGGATGATCTCCTCCCCGATCCTCACGGCATGAAGGGTACTGGGTTTGGTGTTTTTGAAATATTGATCCGCTTCAACCTGAATCTCCGTGGATGCCGCAGAAATATTTTCTGAGAGCCGGGAGGCTCCTGTTTCAGACAACCGCTTGTCCGGAATGGGTGACAGATAAGGATCATTGGTGTTGATGAAGGTACTGAGTGTATGCACCCCGATGCGGAGCCCCTTTGCCGTGGCTTTTTCCACACAGGCTTTCATGCCGGCATTCCCATTCGGGAAGCTTTTCGGGTCGAGGATAAAATGGCCCCACGACTGGAAAGGCCCCTCGTGGTAAAGCGAAACCAGTCCGGCCTGGAGGGTATAGTCCAACATCTCGCCGACGTTGCTTTCGTTGAAGTCAGAGATCAGGTAGGCCCGTCCGGTTTCGGGGGATTGTTTCAGCCAGACTCCGTTGATCATCGGATGAGGCAGTCCCTCGGCCAGTTCGATGGTGCTGACATGCTCAAGCACCTGATTTTCGGGACAGCCGAAGAGCGCAATGGCCGACCCGATGGTGGTCTCACCCGGGATGGGGGCCACCGGCATGTCGGGATACTGGTCGTTCCAGACCGACAATCGCCTTGGTTTCGAGCGGTCGAGGCTGTAGGCCTGCAGGCTGCTTCCGTACGACCGGGCAATGGCCGCATCGCCCCGCGGGCCATCTGCTCCACCCTCTTTGTTCAGAATTCCGCCCAATGTTTTGGGGTTCAGCGCCTGAAGGCCGATGGCATATTTTCCGTCGCGGACGATGCCAACTACCTCTCCGATGGTCTCTTTGACCATGGTTGGATAAGGACCCCATACCACTGCAGGGACCCTATCCACGGCGCTGAGTTTGGTCAAATGGAAAGTGAGGTGGCTCTTCCTTGAGCTGACCTTCACCACCGCACTAATTTTCGACTGTGGATAGGTCAGGCTGATGGTGCCGGACTTCTCATTGAAGAGCGCCTTTGTTGGTTCCTCCCAGCGATTGTCTACCCTGATTTTTAGCAACGGAGCTTGTTCCCCGGTCGCCAGGTAGTTTTTGTTTGTAACAGGGTCTGTCATGGCTGTAAGCTGCCCTGTGGCGGAAATCGTCAGCAGGAACTTGTCGGTGCGGAGGTTTATTTGGGCTTGCGAAGGCAAAATTCCGGCTATTCCAAATAGAAGTAGGAAGATGAATCGTCTCATCAGTATATAATTGTATTTTTTAATGGTCTGATGGAATACCCAGATATTCATTTTCGGTTGATGTGAAAATTTTCTCGTGGTTATTGCATTGATAATAAGAAAATAAGTCGGAAAACAATATTATAGACTGTACAAATCTATTTTTTTATCCCGTTAGGGATCTTATGTGGGTAGAAAATCGACAAATAGTGATTATCTCGTCCCGTACGGGACGAAATGGACTATCCATCACTTGCTTTCTACCCACATATTATGCCTCCGGCATATTGATTATAAAATAAAACGATATTTATTCTTTCCCATTACTTATGACAGACGCTGAATTACTTTGTTGTTGACATGGAAGGTGGTGGAGTCGCGGTTCCCCATTTGGTGTTGGGTTGGGGTCCCATTTCCCAAACCAGAGTACCTCCCTTCATGAGCAGATTCCGGTCGATCCAGCAATTGTCCTCTTTCTTCCCGTTTAGGGAAACGGATTGGACATAGACATTCTCCCTTGAGTTGTTTTTTGTTTCGATGACCAGCTCCTCTCCTTTGTAGTATTTTGGATCCAGTTGGATCGTTACCTTGTCGAAAATCGGACTTCCCAGCTGGAAGGTGGGGTTCATCGCCGCATGCCCCTGCACATCGAACAGGCCCAATGCCGCCATTACGTACCAGGCTCCCAGCTGTCCCTGGTCTTCGTCCTGGCCGACACCGTAACCGCGGAGGGGTTCCGTCCCGTAAAACTCCTCACATATGGCACGCGTCCATTGCTGGGTCAACCAGGGTTGCCCGGAGTAGTTGAAGAGCCACGAGTCGTGCAGGCAGGGTTGGTTGCCGTGGTTGTACTGCAATCCGATGCCCGAAAAGCTGTCGATCTGGTCACTCTTGCCCCCAAATTTATTTTGCTGCGCCCCGGCAAATACCCCGCCAAGCCGCTGGTTGAATTCCGCTTTGCCCATCAGGGCGATGAGTCCGGCGACATCGTGCGGCACATACCAGCTATATTGAAAGGCATTTCCCTCCTGGAAACCGTCCCAGGCCTTCATCGGATCGAACTTTTCGATGAATTTTCCATCCAATTTTTTTGGCCGGATGTATTTTGTCTCAGGATCGAACAGGTTTCGATAGTAGGTTGCCTGCTTCATCAGTTTCTGGTAGTCCTGCCCTTTGCCAAGCGCTTTGGCAAACTGGCCTACCGCGTAGGAGCTGAAGGCGTATTCCAGCGTATGCGATGATCCAAAATTAAAGACCCATCCGTTGGCAATGGTGGTATCCTGGTAAGGCACATAACCATTCTTCACAAAATAGTGAAGGTCGTATTTCCCATTCCCAAGGTCGCGCCCGTGGTATTCGACTTCATTTTTCAAGGTTGCCTCGTAACCGGTTGTCACCTCAAAATCGCGGATGCCGCAATGGTAGGCCGAGGCGATCAGCAGTCCCTGGAAATTGGTCTGAACCCCGTTGGTATAAACGCCGGCGGCTTCGCCATCGTGAAGCCATCCACGGTCCTTGTAGTAATCGATGTTGGATTGCACATATTCGCTGAAGTAATCGGGATAGGCCAGGGCCCAGAGCTGGCTCAGGTTCCAGAATCCGCCCCAGATGCCGTCGGTGTTGTAATGGTGGTATTTGGGGAGACCCTTTTCGTTGAGCGGAATTTGCCCGATGGTGCCGTCGAATTTTCGGTACTGGCCGTTTGCATCACTCGAGATGCCGCGTCCCAGCAGTGCGTGGTAGAGTCCGGTGTAAAATTTCACCAGGCTGAGGCTGTCGCCACCTTCGGCCCTGATTTTCCCCAGCTTTTCATTCCAGGCCTCCCGTGCCTGCCGGTGGACCTGGTCGAAGGATTTCGCGGTAGCTTCGGCCTTCAGGTTTAACCGGGCATTTTCGACAGAGGTGTAACTCAGTCCGGTGGTGATCTCCAGCGTCTCATCCTGGTTCATCTCAAAATTGAGGAACAAGCCACTGCCAATACCCCTGGCCTCGGAGAGACCCGCCGTTTGGACCGAATCGGTAAAAGCCCCTGTGCTTGTGGCCTTCTTACTAAGCTTAGCCACGAAGAACATCTTCACCTTGTTTCCGGGGTCGCAGAATTTCGCATATTCCGGATAGGTCTCAATGAATCCCTCCACCTCGTTGCCATTGATCACCTTCGCAAAGGCATCTGTTACACCGCTGCTTTCCCCCTGCCGGTGACCGATATCGATGACCAGGTGGGCCTCACCAGTTTTTGGAAATGTATAGCGATGAAATCCAACGCGTTCGGTGGCGGTCAGTTCGGCTTTGATCCCGTAATCCTTCAGGAAAACCGAATAGTAGCCGGGCGTAGCCTGCTCACTCTCCTTGTCGAAGCGCGAACGGTAACCCCCATCCGGATTTTCCAGCTTCCCCGGGATGGTTTTTACCGGTCCGACGGTTGGCATGAAGACCAGTCCGCCGACCTGAAATTCATGAAAATGTCCGAATCCCTCGATGGAAGAATGCCGGTCGTCGTAGCCGCACGGGGCCCAACTTCCGGCGCTGCCGTAGGCATTGGTATGCGGTGCCAGCTTGGCCATCCCAAACGGAAGCGAGGCCGGCGTGTACAAGAACCAGCGTCCGTGCACGGAACCGATTTGCGGATCGACGTAGCTCGTCAGGTCGGAGTTTTGCTGTTTTTCAGTGCAGGAGAGCAACAATCCGAATAAAAACACCAGAAGGATTGACGTTTTCATTCTCAAATTTTTGGGATCACTTTTAGCAGCAGATCGACTACGTTGTGGACATTTTTGCCGAAGACTTCGAGGATCTCTTCCCAGGTAACGGGGATTTCGTTCTCTTTCCAGCTGTCGAAATCGGTGGCCATGGCGATGGCGGCATAGGGGATCCCCAGCTCGTTGGCCAGGATGCATTCGGGGGCGGTGCTCATGTTGATCAGGTCGCCTCCCCAGCTCCGGAACATGTGCGATTCGGCCCGGGTGGAGAAGCGGGGACCCTCGATGGTGACGATGCATCCACCCTTGTGAATTGGCAATTTCAGCTCATTCGCCGCCTCGAAAAGCAGTTTGCGCAGGTTCGCGTCAAATGGATCGGCCATCGGGGTGTGCTTCATCTCGTGTGGTTCGAAAGAATCAAAGAAGGTGATGTTGCGGTGCCGGGTAAAGTCGATGAATTGGTCGGGTAGTACCAGTTCGCCGCGGCCGATCTGCTCCCGCAGGCTACCGCAGGCAGTGGTGGCCAGGATGTGGGTGCAACCCAACTGACGGATGGCATCCAGGTTGGCCCTGCTGTTGACCTGCGAGGGTGGAATGGTGTGCTGGCGGCCATGGCGCGACAAGAGGACCACTTCGGTTCCGGCGATGGTGCCGCAGAGAAAATCTGAACTGGGGGTGCCGTAGGAGGAGCCGACTACCACCTGTTCCTGGTGCTTCAGCAGGTCTGGATTTTCGAGGCCGGAGCCACCGATGATGGCGATTTTTGTCATGGAGGAGAATGATTATTTCAAATTCAAAATTAGTAAAAGTATGGTGGTTTTTAATGGTCACGCAAAGACGCAAAGAACGCAAAGAATTAGGTTAAACTATTATATGCCAAAGCAATATACTATCTCTTAGCGTTCTTTGCGCCTTTGAGCGACAACTTTACGCTGCATCCTCCTGCAATGCCAGGACGATCATCGCAGCCTCCTCAACAGTTTTCCCAAAGGCGATAATCCCCTCTTCGTGGCCTCCCATGATGATGACCTTCTTTTGCAGGGTCTCCGGAAGGGAGAGGATCCGGGTGATTTCGGCGGCCATGGCGGGGGTTCCGTATTCTACCTCGGGGGAGGTGGTGGGTAGGATGCCCAGGTATTTCTCCCAGAGGGGACGGTTGTGGATGTGGACCACTGCCTGGGCATCCGGGAGGGAGTTGTAAATAGCAAAGTGGCTCATCGATTCGGCGGAAGCACGGATTTGTCCGCGGCAGCTGAGGGAATTGCGCGAAGGGTCGCATTGCTCCACCAGGGCGTAGTGGGAGGAATCCAATTTTGGGAGGGAGCCTGTTGCAGTACCGGAGATGCAAAATTGCTCAGTACCCGGAATCCTGACGGAGATGTTTCCGAACCCGATTCCATCGGGATAGGCACCGATAAGGCCTTTGTCCCACAGGATGTTTCGCCAGTAATTCATGGGTTCAAAGAGTTCCAGAGGAATAGTCATCTTCTCTTGGATCAATTGGCAGTCATACTTGATGTAGCCGTCGGAGGGGGAGGGTGGGGTGCTCATTGTTTAATATTTGTGCATTCCGTCTGATTGATAGATTTGTCCATTTTTAAATATTTGTTCGCAGACGGTGCTGTTGGTGCTTTCCCTTACCCCGGGTTCCGCTGCGCTCCACCCGGGGTTATTGACCTTTAACCCCGTTGGGGTAGGATTGGTGCAGTTTCATCGTTGTGGTCGAAAATAATAGATTCTTAACCCTCCCCATATCTCAATGTCAATTCTCATATTTTCCATATTTTTCCGTTGGACAGCCACACAGGGCTGCCCCTGCATTCTCCGTTTCACAGTTTCTTCGTTTCATTCACATCCCAAATCCTCCAGCCACAAGTCCTTCTACCCCGTCGTCCCAGTCATCCCTGTTTCCCCTTTTCCCCGTTTCAATTCCAGGAGTCCCTCTCTCCTCGTCCCCCAGTCTCTAAGTCCCCAAGTCTTTCTTCCCCGTCATCCCAGTCTTTCCGGAAACAACCCCCTGATACCCGCTTCACTCGCGCTGCAGACGCCCCGCTCGGTAATCAGGCCGGTGACGAGGCGGGCGGGTGTGACGTCGAAGCCGTAGTTGGCCACCGGGGATCCGGGATTGACCAGCTGCACAGATCCGACCTTCCCATCTTCCCTGACTCCTTCCATGGTGGTGACTTCGTCGGCTTCGCGCTGCTCGATGGGGATCTCCTTCACCCCGTCGTGCATGGTGAAATCGATGGTGGAGGAGGGCAGCGCTACATAGAAGGGTATACCGTTGTCGTTTGCGGCAAGGGCTTTCAGGTAGGTGCCGATCTTGTTGGCCACATCCCCGTTCAGGGTGGTCCGGTCGCTGCCGACGATGCAGAGGTCGACCATGCCGTGCTGCATCAGGTGACCGCCGGTGTTGTCTGGGATCACCGTATGGGCAATGCCCTCCTGCGAGAGCTCCCAGGCGGTGAGGCGGGCACCCTGGTTGCGGGGCCTCGTCTCGTCGACCCAGACATGGATGGGAATACCCTTGTGAAAGGCCTTGTAGATGGGTGCGGTGGCGGTACCCCAGTCAATGCAGGCCAGCCAGCCGGCATTGCAATGGGTGAGGATATTGACAGTCGCTCCGTTTTTCTTCCTGCTAATCTCTTCGATCAGTGGCAGTCCGTTCTCGCCGATGGCTTCCGACCAGGCAATCTCACGGTCCTTGAATCGGGAGGCTTCCCGGTAGGCTTGTTGAATGGCCATCTCATTGGTGGTGCAATCCGCAAGGGCCAGACACATTTCGTCCACCAGGATGGCGAGATTGACTGCGGTGGGGCGGGCGGATTTCAGAAGGCTAGCCGTTGCTTCCAGTTCGGTTCTCCAGTTGCCCGTGGTTGCTCCCAGGAGTCCGAGGCAGATTCCGTATGCCCCGGTGACCCCGATGAGCGGGGCTCCGCGGACGGTCATGTTGCGGATGGCGTCGAAGGCATCGCGGGCGGTCAGGAGGTCTACCACGGCAAATTCGAAAGGGAGCTTGCGCTGGTCGATCACCTGGACGATCCCGGGAATTTCGGGGTGGAGCCAGATGGTGTGAAAAGGGGTACCGTTGACCTTCATGGAATGGAATGTAAATGCACAAAAAATTGTAGAGACGTTGCATGCAACGTCTCTAATGGGATTTACGGAAATGATGCAGGAGACGTTGCATGCAACGTCATGGGATTTGCGGAAATGATGCAGGAGACGTTGCATGCAATGTCATGGGATTTACGGAAATGATGCAGGAGACGTTGCATGCAACGTCTCTACGGGCATCTATTCCTTGCTGAATGCAGCGTCGAAGGCCAGGTTGCTGGGCGAGAAATCGATCCGTTTCACAAAGGCGCACGATTCGGCGGCGCCCATCTCGCGGTCCATGCCGCTGTCTTCCCACTCTACCGATAGCGGTCCGTTGTAGCCGATGTCATTCAGGGCCCGGATGATGTTCTCGAAGTTGATGCGGCCACGGCCGACACTCCTGAAGTTCCAGTACCTCCGGCTGTCGCCGAATTCGAGGTGGCCACCGAATACACCCGATGTGCCGGGATGTTCGTTCCAGGATACATCCTTCATGTGGACGTGGAAGATCTTCTCGCCGAAGACGTAGATGAACTTGGTATAATCGACTCCCTGGTAACCGAAATGGCTCGGGTCGAAATTGAAACCGAAGGCGGGGTGGTTGTTGACGGCCTTCATGGCACGTCGGGCTGTCTCGATGTCGAAGGCGATCTCGGTAGGATGAACTTCGAGGGCATATTTTACCCCCATCTTCTGGTAGGCATCCAGGATTGGAGTCCACCGCTGGGCGAAATCGTCGTAGCCGGCCTGGATCATCTCCTGCGAGACGGCCGGGAAAGAGTAGTTGAGGTGCCAGATGGAGCTGCCGGTAAAACCGTTGACCACTTTCAGCCCGAGCATTTTCGCTACTTCGCCGGTTTTGATGATGTTGGCGGCAGCCCGCTGACGGATTCCTTCGGGGTTACCATCGCCCCAGATCTCGTCGGAAAGCATCCCCTTGTGGCGGATGTCAGGATTGTCGCAAACGGCTTGCCCGACGAGGTGCGTGGAGATGGAGAAGAGCTTCAGGTTGTACTTTTTCAGCAAGGCCAGTTTGGCATCGCAATAGGCCTGGTCGGCTTTTTCGACTTCGATGTGGTCGCCCCAGCAGGCAAGTTCAAGTCCATCGTATCCAAAGGAGACTGCCTTTTTGCAAACGTCTTCCAGAGTCAGGTCGGCCCACTGGCCGGTAAAGAGGGTAACGGGTCTTTTCATGGTTGATATAATTTAGATTTGTTTCTTTTTAAAAAAAGTGCCTAGAGTGCGCTAAAGTGCCTAGAGTGCCTAGAGTATTTAAAGTGCCTAAAGTACTTCGCCACTGGCTTGATTTGTTCGGAGTTCCTAACTTTAGGCATTTTAGGCACTCTAGGCACTTTAGGCACTTTAGGCACTTCTTTTTAAAACTTCACCCACTTCGTGGTATCATCGTAACCAGCCTTCACCACGGTATCGATGAACTGCATGCCGCGGATGCCATCTTCGACACCGGGGAAATCGAGCCATTCGGCTTTGGCGGTCTGGTTGTTCATCTTAGCCCTGACGGTGAGGGAGAAGTTGCGGTAGATGTTGGCAAATGCCTCGAGGTAACCTTCGGGGTGGCCGCCCGGGGTGCGGGTGTTGTGTTTGGCGATGTCGCTCATGTAACCATTTCCGACACGGACAATCTCGGTAGGCCTGTCGCTCCATTTGACCAGCAGGGTATTGGGTTCGTGCTGCAACCATTCCAGGCCGCCTTTGTCGCCGTAAACCCTCAGCTTGATGGCGTTCTCTTCGCCGGCAGCAATTTGGGTGGCCATCAGGACTCCCCTTGCACCATTTTCGAAACGCAGCAGGGCGGCACCATCGTCATCGAGGAGCCTTCCGGGTACGAAAACATTCAATTCTGCACACACCTCTGTGGTTTTCAGTCCGGTGACATATTCTGCCAGGTGGTGGGCATGGGTTCCGATGTCGCCCATGGCACCGGCTTTGCCCGATCTTTTTGGATCGGTGCGCCAGGAGGCCTGGGCATTGCCGGAGTCTTCCAGCTTGGTAGAGAGCCAGCCCTGTGGATATTCCACGTATACTTTCCGGATCTTCCCGAAATCGCCCCGGCGGACGCGTTCGCGTGCCTCCTTGACGGCTGGATATCCTGAATAGGTATGGGTCAAAGCCAGGATAAGCCCGGTCTCCTCAATTTTTGCCTTCAGTTGCAACGCCTCATCCAGGGTAAAGGTGATGGGTTTGTCGACCACGACATGGAAACCATTTTCGAGGGCCATCATGGCCGGGTCGAAATGGGCAAAATTGGGGGTAACGATGGTAACGAAATCCATCCGCTCCCCTTCGGGAAGGGTGATCTCCTTTTCGAACATCTCCCGGTAGGTTGCATAGATTCTGCTTTCAGGAAGATAGTAGGAGCGTCCGGAGCTTAGGGAGATTGCCGGATCAATGCTGAAACACCCGCAAACCAGTTCGATCTGGTTGTCCATCAGAGCGGCCAGACGGTGGATGGCACCGATAAAAGCATCGCTGCCGCCACCAACCATGCCCATGCGTAATTTTCGATTCATGTGTATTTAATTTGGTTTTTTACTGAGGATAAAGTTAAGAAAAAAGTGACTAAAGTGAACTAAATTGACTAAAGTGACTAAAGTTATTGGCGCATAAATGTTGATAAATTTGGAAATCAAATAGCGCTAAGTGGGTATTAGCATAGAACTGTTTTATATTTTTATCCATTTTAAATTTCAAGTAAATCAAATGATCGGGGAGGAGATCATTTCCTTACCCTGAAACGCGTGGTATATGTCAAAAAAACGGTTGAAAATGGTGGTCCTGGCGCTGATGGCCCTCTTTTTGGTGTGGGTTGTTGTAGGGGTTGGGATCTGGGTGGAGGTAAAAATCACCAACTGGAAGAGGTTGGCAGAGATCAAGTCGGTGGATGCTGCAAGTTACCGGACTTTCAAAAACTTTGTCAACGACATTGAGTCTAAGACCAACTGGAATGTAAAGATAATCAGCGGACTGAGAACCAAAGAAAGGCAGAAGGAGCTGATGCGTGAAAATGCCAAAAATGCCTCTGTCGAAAAGAGCCGCCATGTGATGGGAAGGGCCATCGACATCAATCTGTACCAGAAGAACTGGTTGAGCCGGATCTGGCTGAAGAAGTTCAACTCTACCCGGGACTGGCGCAATACCGGAGTGGTTAAGATCTCCGAGAAATATGGGTTGTTGTGGGGTGGGAATTACCGGAGCTACCATGACCCGGTTCACTTTGAGATCAGGTGATCTCAAAGAAGGTTAAAGGTTGAAGGTTAAAGTGGGGTTCGTGAGGAGGCTAAATTTCACTTTTATTATCTAAAAAAAACTCCGGAAATTAAGGTCATTAATCTCCGGAGTCCAATACTTTATCCTTTAAACTTTATCCTTTGGCCTTTTCTTCTTTGGGTTTCCCGGGTACGGGAACAGTATAGGCTTTCAGATCGTAAGCGCCCAGTTCGAGTTTTTCCGGCATCAGGCTAACGGCCGAGTTGAAGACCTCGTCGTAGGTCACTTCGTTACCGGTGTAGGCTGATTCGCGGCCCATGACGGCGGTAAGGCAGGAGATTGCTGTTTCGACGGCCTGGTTCAGCGGTTGGTTGGCACGGATGTGGTTGATAAAATCGACGTGCTCGAGGGTGTAAGGGTCGGTCTGCTTGTGGTCGGCCTTCTCTTTCTCTACATCGGTTTTCCAGATTACGTTACCGGCCAGGTCTTTGATTTCCTGGTTGTTTCCGGCTCCTGCACTGGTCCATGATCCTTTGGTACCCTGGATAAATTCCGATACGTTGTTTTTGCAACCATCGATCTGGCGGCACATGCTGTGAAGTCTTACCCCACCTTCGTATTCGAAATCGATGCTAAACATGTCGAATTGGTCGCCGGTCAATCTTCTTTGACGGGCACCAAAGCCAACGCATTTCACCGGTTTCTTGCCGGTAAACCAGTTGAAAACATCGATGTTGTGGACATGTTGTTCGACGATGTGGTCGCCGGAGAGCCATTTCCAGTTGACCCAGTCGCGGACCATCAGCTCCATGTCGCTCCAGCCGTTCTCACGGTTCCTGTACCAAAGCATGGACTGGTTCCAATAGACTGTTCCGGAGACGATCTCGCCAATCATCCCTTTTTGGATCTGCTTGAAAGACTCTACATATTTCCGCTGGTGGTGACGCTGGGTACCTGTAACAACAACCAAACCTTGTGATTCGGCTTTCTTGGCGGCTGTCATGATGGTGCGTGCACCCGGTCCATCCACACAGATTGGTTTTTCCATGAAGACATGTTTGCCTGCCTCAACCGCTGCTTCGAAATGAACAGGGCGGAAAACAGGAGGAGTGGCGATGATCACCAGGTCTACATCTGCGGCCAATACCTGCTTGTAGTTGTCGAAACCTGTAAAGCATTTGCCATCGGGAACTTCTACCTGAAATTTGTTTTTGAGCATCTTGCGGCACCCGTCGATGCGATCCATGAAAAGATCACCAAGGGCCACAATTTGCAGGTTTGGACCGGCACTCAGAAAATTGGCTGCCGCACCGGTACCTCTTCCGCCGCAACCGATGATCCCGGCACGAAGTGGTTTTCCGTCGTTGGCATAATCGGTCAGCTCGGGAATGTAGGCATTGGCCAGACTGGCCAGTGGTACCAGGACGGGCCCTTTTTCACCGCCTGCGCAGGATGTTAAAATTGAACCGGCACCCAAAGTTCCGGCTGCACCGACCACTGCGGCACTCTTGAAAAAATCTCTTCTGTTTACTGAATTTTTACTCATAATGTTGGTATGTTAATTTGCTGAAGTTGAAATCTGTACCAAATATACAATTTAGTTTATGAAGTTTGAAATGTTTGTAATGTTTAAAAAGCTTGAAAAGCTTTCGATCCCTGAGCGAAGCCGAAGGGAAGTTCGAATGCAATTAAATGCTTGATAAAACGCCCGGTCCCTGAGCGAAGCCGAAGGGAAACCCTTCAAACCCTCATTGGAGGCTATCTGCCTCACAAACAACCCTAAATCCGATTCCCTTGATATCGGAGTACCACCAGATGCTCTTTGGCTGCTGGGGATCGGTCTTCAACCAGTTCACGGTTTGGGTGAACTCCCTGGCTGCAGAGCGAACTTCGCCGGCTTCGGAGTTGTAGCTTCCGCCCCTTACGACGTGCTCTTCCCCGGATTCGGGTCCCTTCGGATCCGACACCGTGGTTCCGGTGGCTTTGTAAGCCTCGGGACTGTACCAATCGGAGCAGTACTCTGCCACATTGCCTGCCATATTTTTCAATCCGAACGGATTGGCTTTCACGAATGCTGGCTCCTGTGTCTTGCCCATGGAGTTGATTTCATACACCACATAGCTGTTGATTCCGGTTGTATCGACCCCCATTATTTTGTTGCGCAATCCCTTGTTGACAAATCTTCTGGGATCTCCCTTGAAGAAGTAGGGGGTTTCGCTTCCGCCACGGCAGGCAAATTCCCATTCGGCTTCCGTCGGCAGACGGTATTTTTTACCCGTGACTTTTGAAAGCCACTGGCAATAGGTTTGTGCGCCGTAATGAGACATGGTAATGGCTGGTCGGGCACCGCTTCCCCATCCCTGATCGGGGATCCCGAAGGGAGGTGTCGGACCGCTGATGGCATCCGGGTTACCGGCATTTTTCTCCATCACGATCACCGGATCGAGGCGTCCCTCCGACATGGTAGAGGCATAAAATGCCCAGTATTCATCCCAGGTTACCTCCACTTCGCCCATGAAGAATTTGGAGACTGTGACCGATCTTACCGGACCTTCGTCATTTTTGCGCAATGGTTCACTGTCGCTGCTACCCATCTTAAAGGTTCCCCCTTTTACAGGGATCATGTTAAATGAGATGGCAGTATTGGGGATCTGTTCCGTAAATTTCGTGAAAGAGGTGACTGTCGCAGGGGTTGTAAAAAGTTCTTTCGTCGAATTGGCGACAGGTATTCCCTGCATTTTCTGGTGCTTGTAATTTGGGTTGTAGTGCCCGACAGTGAGGTGGCAATTGATGCAGTTCAATTTCAGCTTCTCTGCATTCTTCTCGTAATAGAGGTGGGCAGTACCTCCTTCGGCAGAGAGTCCCTTGGAGAAAAGTGTCTGGTGGCATTTGATGCAGGATTCGTTGTAGACAATCTTTACTGCATGTTCCAGTTCTCCTTTTGCCTGCCAGTTGAAAGAGGCACTGTCTTTGAAATAGAACCCATAAAGGTCTTTTAGCCCGGTTTTGGTCTTCACCGCCAGGTAATTGAAACTCCCTTTCGGGGGAAGGTGGCAATCCACACAATGAATCTTTATCCCGCTTTTGTTGTAATAGTGGGTTGATTTCTTCCAGGCATCGTCTGCCAGTGGATGGATGTGGCAAGAGACGCAATAGTCATCCGTACTGGTGTAACTGATGGCTTTCTCGCCTCCATAGATCAGAAAGATACCGATCAGGAGTCCAACAAAAAATATCAATCCTATTAATTTTCTTGGTCTTTTCATCATCATGTCTGGTGGTGGTTGTATTGGGTTTTCCCCATTTGTGCCCGATAAACAGCCAAAATTAAGAAATAAATCCTGCACAAAGCGAGGGCAGTGAGCTATTTAGAACCATTATTAACTCGGGAAAATCAGGGTTTGTAGGCGATCAGTGTCAACTGCGGAGGCTTCTGAAATCCGAAGGTGCGGATTTTCTCCTTGAGCTCCCAGCCGCGCGATTCGAAGCTGTTTTTCTGTGGCAATTCTCCGGCCATCTCCACCATTTCGTCAATTTTGTGGGAGAATTGCCAAATCTTTTCCTTTGAATTGAGCATATCGGGTTCATTGTCACTGACAAAGAGTTTTTCGGCTTCTACATGCGCCTCCTGAAGAAGTGACAAAAGCTCCTCCCTGGCGTAGATTTGTCGGTGGTAGATCCCCTTTGCGGTATCTATGTCGGCCTTGAGGGCATGATAATCGAGGTGGGTTTGCTGGGCAGGATTGAGCCCGTCGCTGATGGTCTCGTTGATGAGCAACCGCCCCCCGGAGACGAGCACCCGCATCATCGACTGAATGGATTTTACCGGTTGCTCGAAATGGTGCAATCCATTCGATACCGTTACAAAATCGAAGTAACTCTCTTCAAACGGAAGCTTCCGTACGTTCCCAAGTACCAGATCCACCTTGTAGGGAAAGAGTATGTTTTTCGCGATGGAAAGACTCTCCTTGTTGGGTTCCAATCCTGTTGCCGAGTCAAAAGTTGCAACGGTGTCCAGCACGAAGCGGAGGAAGTCCCCCTCTCCGGTAGCCACATCCAACAAATGGCCAACGCAGGTGTTTTCCAGGTAAGCGCGAAGTTCGGTGAGCTGGTACATGAAATACCCTTGTTATTTTACCTCCAGACTTGTGGTTCCCACATTGCTGCCATCGGCAAAGATATCGATGGTGTATTGTCCGGGTATGAGCGGAGACTCTCCGGTATTGTCCCAGTAAATGCTGACAGGAAGATCCATCCCCTCGTATTCGACCTCCCGCATGGCGGAGTAGGGAATTTTCAACCCTTCGAACTTGAATAGATCCTTGTCTGATTTGGTGAGCAGCAGCTGATCCGGACGCTGTACGCGGAGGTAAATATTCTTGGCACCCCTCTTGGCTGTGAGGTTTTTTGCCAACGTGAAATCGACCTTGATGAGTTCAATTTTTGATGCACGGGACTGTTCTTTCCCTTTCTTGGTGGTACCTGTGGCCTTCAGGTTAACGGCCTCCAGGGTTGCAGCGAGGGTGACGGTTTGTTCCAGTTTCTTTTTCTCCTCTTCCAGTGCCAGGTTTTGCGTCTTAACATCGGTAACTTCTTGCTTTACAGTACTATTTTCTTCCATCAAACGCTGGTTCTTCTGGTTAAGACTGTCGATCTGCACCACATAGTCACGCATGATCTTGCGCAACGTCGTCATCTCATCCCGGTATTTGTTGATCTGCCTGAAGCTGGTACTTCTCTCCTGCTCAATCTCTGCCAACAGATCTTTGACCTTGTTTTGAGCTCCTTCGAATTGTATGTTCAGGTTGGCGTTGTTGCGTTTCAGGGAGTCATATCCCAACACCATGGTATTCAATTCGTTCTCGATGGTGGCTTTTTCCTTGTTTAGCAGCGCCGTGGCTTCCGAATGTTCGCTGCGTTGCCAGAAGAACAATACAATGACGAGGACCAGTAGGATAGCCAGGATGATGACCATGGCATTTTTACGGGGATCTGCGGGATTTTGGGGACGTTCCTGGGTTAACATAGTGTTTGAGCGTTGTTGAGTTGAGTTACAAAATTAAGAATATTTTACCCCCTGCAAAGAAATTAAAACAGGGACTTCTAACCATTATACAGATAAAAGGGTTGATTTTAAAAATCGTCAGATATATCCCATTTTGGGAAGTGCAAAATTTATTGTATTTTGAGAATAATATTTATGCGGTTCATTGGGACTCACAAGCAGTATGATAAAATTGATGCTAAAACGGTATAGCCATGGAGATAAAACCTATAAAAACAGAGCTTGATTACTTATCCTCACTTGAAAGGGTTGAATTGCTTTGGGGTTCAAAGAGAGATACACCAGAAGGAGATGAACTTGATTTGTTGGTAACTATCCTTGAAGCCTATGAAATGAAACACTATCCCATAGCTCCTCCTGATCCGATTGAGGCGATTAAGTTCAGGATGGAGCAGATGGGAATGACAAAGACTGATATGGTCAAGTATTTGGGTAGTCAAAGCAGGGTAAGTGAAGTATTGGGTCGCAAAAGAAAGCTGACCCTCAAAATGGTGAAATCCTTGTACAAAGGATTAAAAATCCCAGCAGAAATATTGTTAACTTGAAAAGTGTGAAAATTGAACTTGCCAATGAGAGGGTAGTGTAACCTGGGGAGGGTGTTAGCGTAGAAACTAGTGCCTAAAGTATTTAAAGTGCGCTAAAGTGCCTAAAGTACTTTCGCCACACTCCCAAATGGTTCGGAGTTCTCAACTTTAGGCACTTTGGTTCACTTTAGGCACTCTAGGCACTTTCTTTATGAACTTAAAAGATATCCGCAAAAATTACTCCAGGGAGACGCTCAGCGAAAAGTCGCTGCACGATCCTTTTCCGCTTTTCGAGAAATGGCTGGGTGAAGCCATCGAAGGCAAGGTGAATGAACCCACTGCCATGATGCTCAGTACCGTTTCCGAAGAACATAGACCTTCTTCGAGGATCGTTCTGCTGAAGCTGTTCACCAGGGAGGGATTTCACTTTTTTACCAATTACCACAGTCGCAAAGGGAGGGAGATCGGGGCAAACAGCCATGTCGCCCTGCTATTCTTCTGGCCTGAGCTTGAGCGGGAGGTGAGGATTGAAGGGGTTGCCACATTTTCACAGGATGCAATTTCGGATCAGTATTTTGGTGAAAGGCCTCACGACAGTCAGATCAGCGCGATCGTTTCACCGCAGAGCGAACCGGTGGAGAGCAGGGAAGCACTCGAAAAAATATGGCATGACAAGGATTTTGCCTCCAAAGGAGAAAAACTCGAACGACCTTCCGGATGGGGTGGCTACTTCGTGCAACCCGAAAGGATCGAATTCTGGCAGGGAAGGCCGAACCGGCTGCACGACAGGGTGCTTTTTGTGAAAGATAAGATAGGTTGGGTCGTTTCAAGGTTGGCACCCTGAAGAAAGAGGGGGAGACACTGCGAAAGGGAGATTAAGAATTGTTTGAAATGTTTGAAGGGTTTAAAAAGTTTGAAGGGTTACTCTTCGGCTTCATCGCTCAGGGGCCAATAACATTTCAAACCCTTCAAACATTTCAAACCAATTTAGCCTTTCCTTGTGTTCCGGTAAGGCCTTAGTTCTTTGGCTTTTGTATTGTAGGAAACCGGCGCTTTCTTGCGGCGTGGTTTCTTTTCATGGAAGGCGCCTTTGAAGCCGGTATCATCCAGTTTTTTCTGCCGGTCCATCTCCCGGGCAATCTCCTGCATCTCACTCCTGCTTGATTCGACCAGTTCCACCTGTTCAGGTACCGGGAGCTCTGTCAGCTCCATCCTTATCAATTTTTCAATGTTGACCAGGTGAAACTCCTCGTCGGGTTTCAGAAAAGAGATGGCAATCCCGTCGTGGTTGGCACGGGCAGTACGGCCAATCCGGTGGACATAATCTTCGTAATTGGTGGGAAGGTCAAAATTGATGACATGGCTGATCAGCGAGACATCGATACCCCTGGCCGACACATCCGTAGAGATCAGTACCCTGACGTTTCCCTCCTTGAAGGATTGGATGGCATTGATCCTGGTATTTTGTGCCTTGTTGGAGTGTAGTACCCTGACTTCACCCTCCGTTTTACGGTCGAGCACCTTGAATACCAGCTCCGCGTTCTCTTTGGTGGCGCAGAAGAGGATCACCCTTTTGTAGGTTTCTGTATCCTGCAACAGGAAGTTGATCAGGTTCAACTTGCTCCGGAAGTTTGGCAGACGGTAGAAATATTGCTCCACCTTGTCCACGGTAGTGGCAGACGGTGCTACCTCTACCCGTGCCGGAAAGGTAAGAAACTCGTTGCTGATCAGTTCGACCTTGTCGGAGAAGGTGGCTGAAAATAGGAGGTTCTGCCTTTTTGGAGGGATCACCTCAAAGAGTTGGTTCAACTGGGGCATGAAACCCATGTCGAGCATGCGGTCTGCCTCATCGATCACCAATGTCTTGATTTTTTTCAACCTGAGCGCCCCAATGGTGTAGAGGTCCCAGAGACGACCGGGTGTGGCCACGACGATGTCGACGCCTGGGGCCACCAGTTCGGCATGTTTGGTCCAGCCGATACCTCCAAATACCGCAGCCGAACGGATGTTGGTATATTTTGTCAGCTCTTCGATGTCCTCTCCGACCTGGATCGCCAGTTCACGGGTGGGCACCAGGATCAATGCCCGGGGATCCTCCCCTTCGGCTTTTACCAGTTTCATCAGGATGGGAATCAGGTAGGCGGCTGTCTTTCCGGTGCCGGTCTGTGCAATGCCCAAAATGTCCTGACCCGATTTGATGACCGGTATGGCCAGTTCCTGGATGGGGGTGGGTTCCACGAATCCTATCTCATCGAGTGATTTCAGGATAGATTTGCCGATCCCGAATTTATCAAAAGTTGTTGTCATTTCGTCATTTTCCTCTTGTAAGTCTAAAATTTCGCGCAAAGAGCGAAAAATTTCTTTAATCCTTCAAATGCACTTTACGCAGTACAAACCTCATTATAATCTTGTAAACTAATGCACTGCAAAGTAACGACATTTTAAGCAACTGTTTCAAATTATTTTAACCAGTGCTGATCGGCACTTTCATTGTGAAACCTTATTTCTTAGAGGCAACCTTAGTAGCAACAGATTGATAAAAGATAGTCCCAACCTTATTACCTTATTTTTAGAATTCTATTCTCATCCATTTGTGTGTTCCGCCCGATCCCAAAATGCAGGATTCAAGCATTATCAGTTCGCGGGCGTAAAACCTAAAACATTCCTTTTTCTCTACTAAGGTTACCAGATAAAAATAAGGTTTGCTTTCCCGAACCTTTCACTGTAATTAAATGCGTACAATTTTGTAGATTGTTTCGAAAAGACTATATAACCTGTTGTTAATCTGCTACTAAATCAATCTGAACACTTTTCCGGGGAGGCATTTAACGATACCCGAAAATTCGAGGGCCAGCAGTACCGGCGAGACCCTGTTCATCTGCAATCCGGTCATCAAGCAGATTCTGTCGATGGCCGTATCGCCTTCCGACTGGAGCAGGTCCACCACCTTCTGTTCATCGGGCAGCAGATCGGCAAAGAGTCTTGGCTGACAAGCATCCGCATTCACCGGACCGGGTTGCCAGTTCATGCAGTACTCGAGGTCGCCGATGTTCTCAATGAGCCCTGCGCGGTTCGATTTTATGAGAAAGTGCGTCCCCTCCGTGTAGGTCTCTCCTACCCTGCCGGGAAAGGCAAAGAGATCGCGGTTGTAGGAGATGGCCAGCTCTGCCGTGAGCAGCGCTCCACCCTTCCGGGCAGATTCGACGACGATAACGGCATCGGCCAATCCGGCGATGATGCGGTTCCGGCGAAGGAAATTTTTGCGGTCGATGACAGAATAGCTCAGAAAATCGCTCACCATGCCTCCGTTTTTCTCGCACATCTCCAGGGCAATGGCCGTATGAAGCGAGGGGTAGATGGTTTCGAGCCCATGGGCCAAAACGCAAATGGTGCTCAAATTGTTGTGCAGCGCCGCCCGGTGTGCCTGGATGTCTATCCCGTAGGCCAATCCGCTGACGATCTGAATATCGTAACCCCGTTCGGCCACTGAAACCATGAATTTATCGACCAGTTCCCGGCCATACTCAGTGGCATTCCGGGTACCTACGATGCTGATGACTTTGGGGCAGTTCAGGTTGGCTTTGCCTTTCGAGAAGAGCAGAATGGGAGCATCCACGCAGGATTTCAACCGCTGGGGATAGCTTTCGTCGAGGTAGAAATGGGCGGTAACGTTGTTCCGTCTGATGAAGTCCACCTCTTTTTCGGCCCTTACCAGCACGGCTGCCTGAAGAATGTTTCTGGCCAGCACGGTTCCGATTCCGGGAATTGCCCGCAGTATTTTCTCCTTTTCCCTGAAGACCCGACCGGCACTGCCGCAGTAGGCAATCAGCGATTTTGCCGTGATGCTGCCGATTCCCGGAACGAGGGAAAGTGCGATTTTATAAAGAAGTTCCTCCTGTGGATTGTCGATGTTGGCCATACCTAAATTTACGGCAAATCGGGGAGAATAGGGAATTTGAGAGGAGGTATTTCAGGCTCATACATTAAATATTTACAGTATCCTATTCGAGCAACTTTAATTATTTGTTCCTTCCGTCCGAGACAGTGCCAGGCACATTGTTTGATTTGCTACCGCGGACGGTGAACTCCCTGCATTCCGTTGACCTCCGGTTAAAACCGGAGGCTATTTATTGGGTCGCCGCTACGCGGCTGGATGAAGGCGCTTCGACCCCTCTCCCCCTCCTTTTCCCATCCCTCCGTCATTTCAGTCATTTTTCCGACCCTCCGTCATTCTTCGTTTCCCCTTACCCCCCTTCGGCTGCGCTCAGGGACCGGGTCCTTCCGCCATATGCTGCTAATCCTTCGACTCCGCTCAGGATCTCAGGAGTCGCACTCGCCCCCTCGCCTATTCTCCCCCTCCTCTTCCCTTCTCCGTTTCCCCGTTTCTCCGTTTCCTTTCTTCGTTTTTTCACTACCTTTGCTCTCATGATCGACCAGGCTACCGTACAGCGAATTCTCGACACCGCCGAAATCACAGAGGTTGTAGGTGAGTTTGTTACCCTGAAAAGGCGGGGGACGAACATGCTTGGCCTCTGTCCGTTCCACAACGAGAAGACCCCCAGTTTCAATGTTTCGCCAGCCAAAGGGATCTACAAATGTTTTGGGTGTGGCAAGGGGGGATCTGCTGTCAATTTCATCATGGAACATGAACATCTCTCGTTCGTGGAGTCGCTCCGATGGCTGGCAAAAAAATACCACATCGAGGTGCAGGAGAAGGAGGAGCGCCCGGAGGATATCCAGGAGCGCAACGACCACGAAAGCCAGATCATCGTCTCCGAATTTGCCCAGAAATATTTCGCGGCCCAGCTGTGGGAGACCGAATATGGCAGGGCTGTAGGTCTCAGCTATTTCCACGAACGCGGCTTCAGGGATGAGATCATCAAGAAATTTGGGTTAGGTTACTGTCCCGACGGGAAGGAACCTTTTACCAATGCGGCGCTGAAGGAGGGATACAAGATGGAGTTCCTCGAAAAGACCGGGCTTACCATCAAGCGCGATGACTGGGTGCGTGACCGGTTTTCGGGAAGGGTGATGTTCCCTGTCCACAGCATTTCGGGGCGGGTCATTGCCTTTGGAGGCAGGACCCTATCGCAGGAGAAGAGCATCGCCAAGTACCTCAACTCGCCCGAGTCGGATATCTACCACAAGAGCAGGGTGGTCTACGGCATCTACCCGGCCAAGCGGATGATCATCCAGGAGGACAAATGCTACCTGGTGGAGGGTTACACCGATGTGATCGCGATGCACCAGGCAGGGATCGAGAATGTGGTGGCCTCTTCGGGAACTTCGCTGACGGTCGACCAAATCAGGCTGATACGCCGATTTACCAAAAATATTACCATTATCTACGACGGCGACCAGGCGGGGATCAAGGCTTCCCTGCGGGGGATCGACCTGGTGCTCGAAGAGGGCATCAATGTAAAGGTGCTTCCCCTGCCAGCCGGCGAAGATCCAGACTCCTTCTCCAAGGCCCTGAGTGCTACCGAGCTGGCCACCTACATCAAGGAGAACGAGACAGACTTTATCAAATTCAAGACCAAAATTCTCCTGAACGGAATTGAAAATGACCCGTTGTCGCGGGCAAGGCTGATCACCGACATTGTCAGTTCCATCTCCGTTATCCCCGAAGAGATCGTCCGCACCGAGTACCTCAAGGAGTGCAGCCGGCTGCTGGAGGTGCGGGAGGATGTGCTCTACAACGAGATCCGGAAGCTGAGGCTGAAGAAGAGTGAGGCACCGGTGAGCAGGGAAGCTTCTCCCATGCCGGAGCAACGAACTGCTCCTGAGAAAGTTGAGCCGCTGCTGCTTGCCGCTGCAGATAATCCATTTGAACTGGAGGAGCGGGAGATTCTGCGGATGCTGCTCAAATGCGGGTCACTGAAGATCTATGATTTCGAACACGAGGAGAGTGGGGAGTGGATCACCGAGAGCGTTGCCGCCTATATTTTATCCGAATTGGAGATTGACAACATGGTCTCCGTCAATCCGGTTATTCAAACCATTCTTGAGGAGTACCGCCAGCACCTGACGGAACCGGAATTTGATGCCATGCGCTTCTTTACGCTGCATGGCAGTCACCAGGTGAGTCAGTTTGCCTCTGACATCCTCTCAGAAAGGCATCCGCTGAGCCCCTTCTGGGAGCGGGGTGGCAGCCACATCGAGAAGGAGGAGGACCTGTTGCAGGTCGTGGTGCCCAAACTGGTGCGGGAATACAAATTGCGCGTCGTCACCACGATGATGAGCAAATTGGAAAGCAGTCTGAAATCGGCGGATGCTGTCAAAAATTTCGACCGCTCGATGGAGCTGATGACCTCCTACCAAAAGCTGACAGAGATCAAGAAGATATTGAGTAAACAGCTCGATCGCACGGTTAACCCCATCCACAGATGAGCAGGATCTTTCTTACCGGGGGCACCGGCATGCTTGGAGCACACCTGCTGCTCGACCTTACCAGGAATGGTTCCGGGGTTTGCGCCCTGAAACGCAGGAATTCTGATTTGCAGTGGGTTCGAAAGGTTTTCGCCTGGTATGCCCCTGATGCTGGCCAGCTCTTTGGTAGCATCGAATGGGTGGAGGGCGACCTGTTGGAAAAGGAGTCCCTCCGCGAAGCGATGGCGGGGGCGGATGCTGTCATTCATGCTGCCGCCAAAGTCTCCTTTGATCCGGGTGACAGGGAGGTGGTCCTGTACGAAAATATAGAAGGAACTGCCAATTTGGTGGATCTTGCCCTGGAAATGAAAATCCCCCGTTTTTGCCAGGTAAGCTCGGTAGCGGCTTTGGGAAACCAGGAGTCCGGTCTTCCCGTCAACGAAAATTTCTCCTGGAAAAACGACCGGAAACGATCGGCCTATTCGGAAAGTAAATTTCAATCGGAGATGGAGGTCTGGCGGGGGATTGAAGAGGGGTTGCAGGCAATCATTGTCAATCCATCGGTGATCCTTGGACCGGGAAACTGGCACAACAGCTCTCCGCGGCTGTTTCATGCGGTTTACAAGGGGATGAAATTCTACACCTCCGGGGGTACCGGATTTGTGGATGTTCGGGATGTATCGAAAGCCATCCTCCAACTTCTGCACTCGGAAGCATGGGAATCCGTCGTGAACCAACGTTTCGTATTGTCTGCTGAAAACCTTGCCTACCGGGATCTCTTTGGGCAGATAGCCGTGGCTTTGCAAAAGCCTCAACCAACCCTGCCAGCCAACCAGCTATTGTTGCAACTTGGCTGGAGAGCTTCACGGCTGGCTTCCGCAATTACCGGGAAACAGCCCTCCCTGACCCGCGAAACTGCCAACAGTGCCGGCAGAACCACCCTTTATGACGGATCAAAAATTACGAGGACGATTGATTTTGCCTACACACCGGTCGACAAGACAATTCAGGAGATCGGAAGGATTTTTTTGGATGAAAATTGAGTTGTAATAGAAGTTTCAGGTTGTAAGCTTCTTGCATCTAATTGATTTGTATAACCTTATTTTTATATATAACCTTAGTAGAAAGCAGTCGATCGTGCATAATAATAACCTTATTACCTTATTCTGTAAATAACTCAGCGCACTTTCTAAATATAGTTGGTTACTGTGATAGTTAATAAGGTAATAAGGTTGTTTATCACGCAACTATATTTTCTACTAAGGTTAAAATCAGGAAATAAGGTTTTCAAATCCGAAGATTTTCCATAGAACCTATTTTTGAAGATTCTTTGCCGGATATAAATGGGAAATAGATTTAGAAGGATGTTTTTCTGCAAATAAATCGCTCTCGTGTAGCGTTCAATGAGCTGACTGCGTATTGACAGCAAAACAAATATTGATAGTAGTGATGAAGAAGGTCTTCAACTTCATGGTAATAGGTTTTCTGCTGTTTTCAACAATTTCCTGTGAAAAAGCGACCGAAGATTCCAGTATGGATTCCAATTTCGCTGCAGCTAACTTCAGCTTTCTGAAGAGTACCAAGGCTTCGAACGAGGCCAATGAACAGCGTTCCTCAGCCTATTCAGCTGCCTTTGAGATTACGAAGGTTGACAGGAACAAGGAGATGCTGAATATTACCGTTTCTTACCAGGAGGGTTGCGGCAACAGTAAGTTCGACCTAATCTGGAATGGGTTGGTAATGGAGTCCTATCCCGAAATGATCATTGTTTACCTGCGCAGGAGCTCCGATTGCGGAGTGGATCTTCAACCGACCACCCGGGTTATGACAGTCAATCTGACCCAATTACTGGGGGATGCCGCGTTGGCTCAAAGAGTTAAGGTCATTTTGTGCAACAGTTCAAAAAAAGCGAACACAGAAAATTCAGATATTCCGGTTTCAAGTAATTGAGTAATTTACGCGTAGAGAATTTATCAATTCAAATGCATTTTGGAAAGTCGCAAAGAGGAGAACATTGAATTTATCATTCAGGGTTGCATCAGGAAGAAGGAGAAATTCCAGGAGATCCTGTACAAGAGATTCTTCGGCTATGCCTTAAGTGTGGCGTTGATGTACAGTCGTCAGCGCAACGAAGCGCTTGAGGTGGTGAACGACAGTTTTGTGAAGGTATTTTCCAACATCGGGAAATATGACCCCACGAAACCGTTCCGGGGATGGCTGCGCAAAATTGTGATCAACACCTCTATCGACAATTTAAGAAGAAGCACCAAAGCACATCTGCATGTTGAAGCTGAAAAATGCCCGATTCCGGATGAAACCCCCAATGCAATTAGCCACCTGGCAGCCCAGGATATCATTGAGATCCTGAATCTGTTGCCGCACTACCACAAAACTGTATTCTGTCTGTTTGAAATTGAGGGATACAGCCATGATGAGATCGCTGAACAACTGGGTATTCCCACGAGTTCATCGAGGGTCTATTTAACGCGGGCCAAGCAACAACTGAGGGAGCTGTTCCCGGTTAACTATTTACAAGAATGAAGAAGAAAGATACCACCGAAAGCGAAATAATCGCGCAGATCAGGCGGTCGCTTGAAAACTATGAGGAGTCCTATGTTCCGGGCTCCTGGGAGGGTTTCCTGCAGAAAAGAGGAAATCAAAGGAGGAGATTCCTGGTAAGGATGGCCGCCGGCATCGCTGCCTGCCTCTTGTTGGGACTCATCGGTGTCAACTATTTCCCATCCGTCAGGAGTGATCTGACTAAGGTGACCGCTGAGACAACCACAGCAGTGGTCGGCGAAGAAAAGCTGGAGGAGATGATCTACCTCAAGGAAGCACCCGCAGTCGCAGCGGCGACCAAAGTTGTGCCTAAAACCGCCGGCACTATACCGCCGGCAACTGCCATGGCTTCGGCCCTGCAGAACAAGCAAAAACCAGCGCACAAAGCGGACACTGAGAACACCCTTGCAAGCCAGCCTTCATCCAAAGATACAGTTGGCAAATCCAATGCCGCACTGGAAAGTGCGGTGAAGCCAACAGCCAGCGTCTTGGAAGATTCGGTGAAAAGCAAACAGGATAACACCCCCAACACCAAGGCGGAGCAGACCTACCTTGCCATTCAATCCGTGGAAGCGAATAACAAGGTTGCGAATGATCCAAAGCGCAAAGTAAGATTTGGGGTGAACTTCTCTCCGGGTTTAAATTCTTCACAATCGGCCAGCAGTGTCAATTATACGGGAGGGGTAAGCGCGGATATCCCATTGTCAAGCCACTTTCAATTGTCTACCGGATTGCAGGTCGAGAACCAGAACCTTGTCAAAGAGTTTCCGAGTATTGCCGCCTCTTCGACGGCACCCCGGAACGAGACAAAGCGTGAGCTGATCAACCTGGATCTGCCGCTCAACCTTACCTGGAAATTTGTCGCGGAGAAATCTCACGCCTATTATGTCTCGGCAGGTGTCTCCTCCTTGGTTCATCTAAGGCAGGAGGACCGGAATACCACTTATTCGCAGGACCTGATTCCTGTCACTTCGCTGGTCAATGGGGAGTCGGTAAAATCCTACAATGTGGTAGATATGGTATCTGTGACCCAAAACACGGTAGCCCCTACCCAGACATTTGATTTCGCGGGCCGGATCAACCTGATGGTAGGTTTTGAGAAGAAGCTGACCAACCGGTTCTACCTCCACATCGAGCCCTACACCAAAATCCCAACTTCCGGTCAGGCTGCAGGCAGTTTCAATTATACCACTTCAGGGATTAACTTCAAGATATCCTTCTAGTCAGGTTAATGGAAAAATAAGTAGTAACAGATTCAAATCCACTGCTACCAGCAATTTAAATGTGGTGTCGCGCAAAGAACGCGGAGAACGCAAGGAAAAAACTGGCAATTAATTCCTGTACTTTGCAAGAAAATATCAGCGCTTTGTAGCGTTTCGCCACTCCTGCTTCGTATAGATGATCAAAACAAAACCAAAAATTGCTGTTCAATGAAGAATTTTTACTTAGCTACTGTTTTACTTACACTCCTTACCGGATGTTGCTGTACTGAAATCGATGATTCAGAGGAGGTCGGTAGCCTGATATTTCAGTCAGAATATACCAACTATGCCTGGGGCTACAACCACAATGGCTGGATGTTGAACAATACCGGACAAGTCAAAAGGTTTCAGAAGAGTGCCAAGTGGGTTTTCCCGGATTCGCTGGGTTATATTTCTGCAGTTGACATGTATAAAAATATTGCTGCCTGCGATTCTGTAATTGCACAATTCAGTTCCAATGATTTCATTCTTTATGCCGAAAAGGCCTTAAGCTGCGCCGAAGGTCCGATGTCGAAGGCAACCAATACGATGGCCGATGCCGGAGCGCACATTCATGCTGTCTACCTGTATGAACCGGTCAAAAACCGGTACAAAAGGGTGATTCTCGAGATGACCGGCGACTGGTCACAACAGAACCTTGCCCCGAATGCCAAAGAGGTGGTTGATTGGATGAAGACGGTGAAATAATGTGGAAATTGGGAAATGTGGAAATGTGAAAATGAGTCAATTCGACAATGTGATAATTTGACAATGGAAGTATTGGTTTTGTTTTCTGCAACTCATGTCGCGGTTCTTGCATCTTTAAGAAGAAATAAAAAATAGGTATGATGTTGAATAAAAAATATTTGGTACTCGTTTTGGGAATCCTCCTCACGGTAGGTTGCACCAAGGATACAGTCCCTTCACCCGAAGGGGAAAATATCGTAATGAACGACAAGTCCTTGAAATTGGTCAAGGCCAGCAATGCTTTCAGCTTTTCGCTGTTGGGTAAAAGCCTGGATGGGACGCTCGAGAACAGGATGGTTTCGCCCCTGAGTGTCTCCACGGCACTTTCGATGACGCTCAACGGAGCCTCCGGCACCACCCTTACGGCTATTCAGGAAACCCTTGGTTTGGAAGGATTGACCAAGGAGGAGATCAACGCCATCAGCCTGGATCTGGCGACGGCACTGCAAAAGTCCGATCCAAATGTCGTGATGAACATCGCCAACTCCATTTGGATCAAGAATGGTTTTACCGTTCTCGATCCGTTTATCACCACCAACCAGACCTATTACAAGGCACAGGTAACGAAACTTGATTTCAATCCGACGGCTGTTACCACCATCAACAAGTGGGTAAGCGACAAGACTAGCGGGAAGATCCCGACCATTTTGGAACAAATCTCCAGCAACGAAATCATGTTCCTGATCAATGCCATCTATTTCAACGGCAAATGGAAATACCAGTTTGAGAAATCAAAAACCGTCAATGAACCGTTCAATGCGGTCAACAAGATTAACCTGTCGGTACCCATGATGAAGATGGAAGAGCGCTTTGGCTACTCTGTCCAGCCGGGATACAAGGCCTTGAAGATGCCCTATGGTGCAGAGAAATTTCAAATGGTGTTGCTGCTTCCCGATGTGGGAACCACTCCTGATAAATTGGCAGCCACACTCAATGCCGAAAAATGGAGTACCCTGAATGCCGCACTCCAAACCAAGACCAAGGTACCCGTCTGGATTCCCAAATGGAAGTTTTCGTGGGACATCACCCTAAACGGGATTTTATCTTCGTTGGGTATGGAGGTGGCCTTCGATCCGAACAAGGCGAACTTCTCAGGCATCAATGCAGACAACCAACTATATATCACCAAAGTCATTCACAAGACTTACATTGATGTTTCCGAATCGGGAACTGAGGCGGCTGCCGTAACATCTGTGGGGGTTGGTGTTACGAGCATGCCCGCCGATCCGCCCTCCTTCTACCTGACCCGCCCCTTCCTCTTCTTCATCACCGAAGAGGATACCGGCGCCATCCTCTTTGCCGGAAAAGTCGAAAACCCGCTTGAAACCAATTAATATTATGAGAAATACACTTTTTTTGCTTGCCTTGCTGCTTACCCTCCCTGCGTTTGCCCAACCCGGGAAGCACGATGTGGTCTACCTGAAAAATGGCAGCGTATTGAAAGGCAAGATCCTGATGTTCGATCCCGGACATTCGGTAAAGCTGAAGACCAGGGATAACAACGTATGGGTTTTCGAGATGAACCAGGTTGACAGTATTGCCCGACCCATCAAGGTAAGTACACCCATCAAAACCGGTTATTACAATCTTACGGAGTTTGGTGTATTGGCCGGTAATACCAACAATGTGAAGTCGGCTCCCTTTACCCTGATGAACGTCAACAACTGGCAGTTTGCCAATGGTTTTGCCGCAGGGATTGGAGTAGGAGTTCACTTTTTCAACGAGACCTACCTGCCGGTGGTGGCCGATTTCAGGTATTTTATCCGCAAGCACGGTCCATTGCCCTTTGTCTCCCTGCAGGCAGGTTACTCCATCCCGTTGGGAGGAGATTATACCCAAACCTATTATGCCTACGACATCATGGTCAGACCCGGGATCTGGCCCAACCCTAACCCAACAGAGCAGGACATCTCTGCCAGGGGTGGATTTTTGGTCAACCCGTCGGTCGGTTTCCAGTCGCAAATCAGCGAAAGCCTTGCACTTACTTTTGGCATAGGATACAGTTACCTGAGACACCGTTACGGGAAAGATGAGCTCTACAAACTGGATGTCGATTACAACCGGTTGTCCCTGAAAATTGGTTTACAATTTAAATAACCGAACTTAATGACCTATTAATATACAACATGCTTTGGGATACCTTAGTGACTTGGTGGCTAATTATTCTTGCCACAAAGACACAAAAAAGCTAAGGCTTCACCAAGAAAAAACTAATAATTACTCTCAAAAGATCCCCATGAAAAATTCAATTAAAAATAGTTTGATCCCATTCTTTCTGCTGGTAGTAATGCTGTCAGCCTGCAAGGACAAATACACGGAGCAGTACCAGTCGCTGGAACCTGTCTACATGGGATACCAGGAGTTCAGGGAGTCGGTAAAGATGGTCAGCCAGCAGGAGCTGGTTAAGCCGGGAAAGATTTATACCATCGGCAAGTACATCTTCATCAACGAGATCATGAAGGGGGTGCATGTCTATGACAACACCAATGCTGCCACACCGGTCTATGTTGGGTTTATCAATGTTCCAGGGAACGTGGATTTGGTGGTAAAGAACAACATCATGTATGCCGACAGCTACATCGACCTTGTCGCATTGGATATCACGGATCCGTCCAAGGCGAAAGAGGTTGGCAGGATCAAGAGTGTCTTCCCCTACTCGGTTCCCCAGCACGAAGATGGTTACCGCGTTGGTCAGGTGGATGATGCCAAAGGTGTAGTGGTAGAGTGGGAGGTAAAAACCGTCAGGAAGGAGATCGAGACCTACAATTATCCTACTTATCCTGTATATTATGGTGCCAAATTCGATGCGATGGCCCTCAATTCAAGTGGAAGCAGCACCAAAGAGACCTCCTCTGCAGGAATCGGTGGCTCCATGGCCAGGTTTGGCTTATCCGGGAATTCCCTGGTGGCAGTCGACAACAATATGTACTACAACATTGACCTCTCGGATGCCAACAATCCGAAGCTGAGCTCCAAGTCGCAGATCAACTGGGGCATCGAGACCATGTTCCTCTATGGCAAATACATGTTCCTGGGTACTTCCAACGGGATGTTGATCTACGATCTTTCTGACGTGAACAAGCCGGTCTATCTTTCCAACTTCTGGCATGCCACGGGTTGTGATCCGGTGGTGGTGGAGGGCAACAGGGCCTATGTTACCATCCGGGGAGGCAATCCCTGCGGCAGTAACATCAACCGGCTGGATGTGCTGGATGTCACCAATGTACTGAAACCTACCCTGCTTCGTTCCTACAACATGGACGAACCTTATGGCATCGGGATCAGTGATCAAATTTTGTTTGTTTGCGACGGAAAGTCAGGATTAAAGGTCTACAATGCCGCAGATCCCTACCTGATCGCGGAGAACCAACTGGCCAAATTTCCGGGCATTCAGGCCTACGATGTCATCCCGTTAGGCAAATCCCTGCTGATGATCGGAAATGATGGATTCTACCAGTACGATTATTCGGATGTGAAGAACATCAAGCAGATCAGTGTGATCAAGGTGAAGAAATAGGAAGTGCCTAAAGTATTTAAAGTGCCTAGAGTGCCTAAAGTTATAATCTCCGAACAATTGGTGATTGGGGCGCAAGTACTTTAGGCACTCTAGGCATTTTAGCGCACTCTAGGCACTTTTTTATACTTTTGCGCCATGCAAACTCCCGACTCAAAAATTGTAACCTTCCTCCAAAAGCACCACGTGCTTACTTTGGCGACCGTTGCGGGCGACCAGCCCTGGGTAGCCAATTGTTTTTATGCCTTTCTGGAAAAGGAGATGGCTTTTGTATTTACTTCAGGAGACGAAACACGCCACATCCGGGAAGTGACCCAAAACCCAAAAGTGGCAGGCAATGTGGTGCTTGAAACCAGCATCATCGGCAAAATCCAGGGAATACAGTTTTCCGGCACCCTGGTCAGGGCAGAGGGTGAAGTACTCACCAAAGTAAGTTCTGCCTACCTGAAAAGATTTCCCTTCGCAGCACTGATGGACACCACCCTTTGGATACTCGAAATAGACTACCTGAAGATGACGGATAACCGGTTGGGATTTGGAAAGAAGCTCATCTGGGAGAGGAAAGGATAAAGGATAAAGTTTAAAGGATAAAGTTTAAAGGATAAAGTTTAAAGGATAAAGTGGCATTTGTGTCGAAATTAAGATAAATACATTTGATCCTGAAAAAATCTCTATCTATTCCTGATAAGAGCGTTCCCTACTTTATCCTTTAAACTTTATCCTTTATCCTTCTTTTTATTATCTTTGTGCACTTAAAAAAAAGGGAGTTGCACGAAGCTATGAGTAAGAAATTCAGGGAATACAAGGAGTTTAATCTGTCTCAAATCAACAAGGATATTTTAAAGTTCTGGGAAGAAGACGATACCTTTCACAAGTCTATCACCACCAGGGCCGAGGGGAAACCTTTCATCTTTTACGAAGGACCTCCGTCGGCCAACGGACAGCCCGGTATTCACCACGTTGTATCCCGTGCCATCAAGGATATTTTCTGCCGTTACAAAACACAGCAGGGTTTTCTGGTCAAACGCAAAGCAGGCTGGGATACCCATGGCCTTCCCGTTGAGTTGAGTGTGGAAAAATCCCTGGGCATCACCAAGGAGGATATCGGCAAGCACATCTCTGTAGCCGATTACAACGCTGCCTGCCGCCGCGAGGTGATGAAATACACCGATCTTTGGGAGGATCTTACCCACAAAATGGGTTACTGGGTCAACATGGACGATCCCTACATCACCTACGACAACCGCTACATCGAGACCTTGTGGTGGTTGCTGAAATCTTTCTACAACAAGAATTTACTCTACAAGGGCTATACCATTCAGCCCTACTCCCCCGCTGCCGGTACCGGACTTAGTTCGCACGAGCTGAACCAGCCGGGGTGCTACAAGGATGTCAAAGACACCACCTGCATCGCCCAGTTCAAGGTGATCAGGAATGAACAATCGACAACCTTGTTCGATCAGGTTACAACGGATTTGTATATCCTGGCCTGGACGACCACTCCCTGGACGCTGCCTTCCAATACCGCTTTGGCAGTGGGTACCTCCATCAAATATGTCAAGGTACAAACCTTCAATCCCTATACAGGTCAGCCGATTACGGTGGTTTTGGCCAAGAACCTTTTCCGCCACTATTTCCCCGAGAAGAACGAAGCATTGACGCTCGACAGCTTTACCGGGGAAGGTAAAAATATTCCCTACCTGTTGCTCGGAGAGTTTTCCGGCAGTCAGCTGGTTGGGGTCAATTACGAACAGCTTTTCTCCTGGGTGAAACCGATGGGAGATGCCTTCCGCGTCATCCCGGGTGATTTTGTTACCACGGAAGATGGTACCGGCATCGTGCACATTGCACCCACTTTCGGTTCAGACGACGACAGGGTGGCCAAGCAGACCGGTATCGTACCGCTGTTGCTGATCGACAGCGAAGGCAAACGCCAGCCGATGGTCGACCGCCAGGGCCGTTTCTTCCGGCTGGAAGACCTGGATGCTGAATTTGTCCGGAGCAACGTCAATACAGCAAACTATTCCGCATTTGCGGGCCGTTTTGTCAAGAACAGCTACGATGAATCGCTCACCGAAAGTGACGCGACCCTCGACATAGACCTCTCCGTCCAATTGAAAAAGGAGGGGAAAGCCTTTAGGGTAGAAAAATACGAACACAGCTATCCGCACTGCTGGAGGACCGACAAACCGGTACTCTACTACCCACTGGATTCGTGGTTTATCAAATCCACGGCAGTGAGGGATCAGATGATCGACCTTAACAAAACCATCAACTGGAAGCCGCAGTCGACCGGAACCGGACGCTTTGGCAACTGGCTCGAGAACCTTGTCGACTGGAACCTCTCCCGCTCAAGGTACTGGGGAACACCACTGCCCATCTGGCGAACGGAAGACGGAACGGAAGAGTTGTGCATCGGCTCCGTGGAGGAACTGATCGCTGAAATCAACAAATCGGTGGCTGCCGGATATATGGCTGCCAACCCTTACCAGGATTTCGTGGTAGGCGACAACTCCAAAGAGAATTACGAGAAGATCGACCTGCACCGGCCCTTTGTGGATGACCTTGTACTGGTTTCCCCGAAAGGGGCAAAGATGGTACGCGAACTTGACCTGATCGACGTTTGGTTCGATTCGGGAGCCATGCCTTTTGCACAGGTACACTATCCATTCGAGCACCAGGAGGAGTTTGATGAACTCTTTCCGGCCGATTTCATCGCCGAAGGGGTCGACCAGACGCGCGGCTGGTTCTTTACATTGCATGCCATCGCCACCATGGCCAAGGGCTCTGTGGCCTTCAAGAATATCATCTCCAACGGACTCGTTCTGGATGCCGCCGGCAACAAGATGTCGAAGCGTCTGGGCAATGCCGTGGATCCATTTGCCACCATAGAAAAATATGGTTCTGATCCGGTACGCTGGTACATGATCACCAATTCACAACCCTGGGACAACCTGAAATTTGACCTGGCAGGGGTGGATGAGGTGCGCCGCAAATTCTTCGGCACCCTTTACAATACCTACAGCTTCTTTTCACTTTATGCCAATGTGGATGGTTTTACCTACCGGGAAGCTGACCTCCCGAATGAAGCACGTCCCGAACTGGACCGCTGGATTCTTTCGTTGCTGAACACCCTGGTGAAAGATGTGACAGAGTCCTACGAAACCTACGAGCCTACCAAAGCAGGCAGGGCCATCTCCGAGTTTGTATCGGAGAACCTATCCAATTGGTACGTCCGTTTGAGCCGCAAGCGGTTCTGGGGTGGTGAATACGACGCCGACAAGATCTCTGCTTACCAGACCCTCTACACTGCATTGGTGACCATCGCCAAACTGGCGGCACCCATAGCACCCTTCTACAGCGACCAACTCTTCCGTGATCTGAACAAAATAACACGCCGCGAGCAGGATCTATCGGTCCACCTGACCAAATTCCCTGTTGCCGATGAAAGTGCCGTCGACAAAGCATTGGAAGAGCGGATGGAATTGGCCCAGAAAGCCTCCTCCATGGTACTCGGCCTTCGCCGGAAGGAGAAGCTAAAGGTGCGTCAGCCGTTGGCCAGGATCATCGTTCCGGTTTTGAACGAGCGTTTCAGGGCCCAGTTTGAGGCAATCGAAAGCATTGTTTTGACGGAGGTCAATGTCAAGCAGGTGGAGTACCTGACCGATTCGTCCGGAATTATCAAAAAGAAGATCAAGCCCAATTTCAAGACACTGGGTCCAAAATACAGCAAGCTGATGAAGCAGATCGCCGCAATGGTTGGGGCGATGGATCAGCTACAGATAGCTGCTTTCGAGCGGGAAGGCACTTTTGACGCCACCATCGAAGGGGAAACCGTAAGACTCGTTTCGGAAGATGTCGAGATCCTGACGGAAGATATCCCCGGATGGCAGGTTGCCAGCGAGGGTAACCTCACGGTAGCCCTTGACATTCATGTTACACCGGAGCTGAGACTGGAAGGGATTGCGCGTGAGCTGATCAACCGGATTCAGAACCTGCGCAAGGAGAGTGGGTTTGATGTTACCGACAAGATTGAACTTTCGGTGGGTCGTCATCCGGAGTTGGCCGAAGCGCTTGAAAAATTTGGAGAGTACATCTGTGCCCAGACCCTGGCGACAAAACTCAGCCTGGTGGAGTTGGATGGAATGGCCAAAGATCAATTGATTGAAATAGAACCTGGCTTGGATACAATTCTGAACGTCAGGAAAATATAGTGGACTAACAGCTGCTGTTCATAAATATTTGCAGCGGCTTGTCAAAGCAGACGCGATTTAAATTATATTTACAAAAAGCTCAAGATTATGGCAGAGAAAACAAGATATTCGGACGATGAGCTCCAGGAGTTCAAGTCTTTGATTCTGGGCAAACTGGACAAGGCACGTCAGGATTATGAACTATATAAAAACGCTATTACGCAAGGCGACGGAAACGACACGCAGGATACCTCCCCCACTTTCAAAGTGCTGGAAGAGGGTGCAGCCACCCTTTCCAAAGAGGAGGCTGGCAAACTGGCACAGCGTCAGCAGAAGTTTATCCAACACCTCGAAGCAGCGCTGATCAGGATTGAGAACAAGACCTACGGTATCTGCCGCGAAACGGGTGCCTTGATCTCCAAAGAGCGGCTGCGTGCAGTGCCTCATGCCACCTTGTCGATAGACGCCAAAAATTCTCAGCGCTAATCAACCTCTTTACAGGGCAAAAGTGTTGTCCGGACAGTTCTACAAGGACCGGACGAAGTTTCTTTGCCCTTTTTAATTGCCCCATGAGCAACAGACAAAAATCCATCCTCCTCATCTTTCTGGTATTGCTGGCCGACCAGGTTCTGAAAATCTGGATCAAAACGCACCTTGTACCGGGTGAAGAGATCGTCGTTTTCAAAAACTGGTTCATCCTCCATTTTGTAGAGAACAACGGGATGGCCTTCGGGATGGAATTTGGGGATGGAATCGGCAAATATCTGCTCAGCCTTTTCCGTTTGGCTGCCATCGTGGCATTGGTGTGGTACCTGGGAAAGCTGCTGACAAAGGAGGTGCCTTTCGGCCTGATTGCCTGCTTTTCGCTGATCCTTGCCGGAGCAATCGGCAATATGATCGATGGTGCATTTTACGGAATAATTTTCAACCATCCCGCTGGTGAAGTTGCCACAATATTTCCGACCGGGGGTGGTTACTCCTCCTTCCTGCTGGGCAGGGTGGTGGATATGTTCTATTTTCCGATGATCGAGACCCATTATCCCAGTTGGTTCCCATTTTGGGGTGGTCAGGAGTTCGTCTTCTTCCGCCACATATTCAACATTGCCGATTCGGCAGTTACCACCGGGGTGTTTGCCATCTTTATTTTTTACCGGCATCATTTTGGGGAGGAGCCAAAGCCTGAACAGGGGGAGGAATCCCAATGTGAAGATTGACAAATTATCCGCTTAGAGAGCTTCGTGTCTTTTTGACTCTGTATTCCTGCCACCAAGACACCAAGTCACCAAGGGATCACAAAGTAATTAATTTCAACACCAATACGCTCAGTGAAGCTTTGGTGTCTTGGTGCCTTGGTGGCAAAAATGGAACAATCGAATTGGACTCAAAAAATATATTTTAAAAATTTTAGTCAGGTTAAATATGAGCACCAAAACCAAATCTATACTCATCATCCTGCTGATCCTGGTGGCAGACCAGGTGCTGAAGATCTACATCAAGACCCATTTCGTGCTGGGCGAAGAGATCGTGGTCTTTAAGAACTGGTTCATCATCCATTTCATCGAGAACAACGGGATGGCTTTCGGATTTGAGTTTGGCAAGGAGATTGGCAAATATTTCCTAACCATCTTCCGGATTGCTGCCATCGGCGCATTGGGATGGTACCTCCTGAAGCTGATCAAGAAAGAGATCCCATTCGGACTGGTGGTCTGCTTCTCGCTCATCATTGCCGGAGCGGCCGGCAACCTGATTGACAGTGCATTTTACGGTTTGATTTTCAACGAAAGTCATGGCACTGTTGCGACACTTTTCCCAGAGGGCGGGGGTTACAACGGCTTCCTGTTGGGCAAAGTGGTTGACATGTTCTATTTCCCCCTGGTAGAAGGCCATTTCCCCTCCTGGTTTCCCTTCTGGGCCGGGCAGGAGTTCATCTTCTTCCGTCCTGTCTTCAACATTGCCGATGCCTCTATTTCGGTAGGAATTGTAGCGATCTTTATCTTCTACCGGCAGCATTTTGATGAGAAGAAGGAGGAGGAAGTTGTTCCTCCAGAGATTTCTGCAGATGTTGAGACCGGTGTCGCAGATGAATTGGTTGAAGAGGAGCATAGGAAACAGGAAGATTATGTGAATTAGTTGAATTTCCAGACTGGAACAGGGCCACAAAATAACATTATTGTTAGAGCTCCGGAGGAGCGACCTGTTCATCGTACCATTCGAACAAATATTTTTCTTCGTAATCAATCTCAAATTTCTGCAAAAAATCGATGTATTCTTCTTTGAATGTATGTTTTCGATGATGGTCTTCCTGATTTAGGATGTATTTCACTACCTGATCGACCTGGTTTTTTGAATAGGAGAATGCACCAAAACCCTCCTGCCAACTGAATTTACCCGATTTCCATTTTTTCCCTGAAACAAACGGAGAAGAAAGGGACTTAATCTCCTTCACCAATTCAGAAATCGACATGGTTGGTTTTAACCCAATAAACAAATGAACATGATCCGGCATGCAATAAATTGCCAACAATTTTTGTGATCTGTTTTGGATAATTCCAGTCAGATATTTTTGCAGTTCTTCACGGTTTCGTTCCTCAATAAAATTTTGCCTGCCTTTGACGGCAAAGACAATTTGGATATAGATCTGGATGTAGGTATTAGGATTAATATTAGGCTTATCCGTTCTGACGCTCATTTTTTCATTCATTTTGTGTATTGATTTTGTGAACCCTGGAAGGGTCTATTTTTCTCTTGCCTTTCATTCCTACAAACAGATCGCTCCTCCGGAGCTCTGAATCAAACCTGCGCCATTGATGCTACAAACAGATCGCTCCTCCGGAGCTCTAATTATCTCTTGTCCTTCATTCCTACAAACAGATCGCTCCTCCGGAGCTCTGAATCAAACCTGCGCCATTGTAGCTACAAACAGATCGCTCCTCCGGAGCTCTAATTATCTCTTGTCCTTCATTTCTACAAACAGGTCGCTCCTCCGGAGCATATTTTCAACACATTTTTCGAATATTATTGGATCTCCTATAAAGTTACCGTATTCCCAATTCAATAACGAATATTACCATCCTTAAATTTCAGAAATTGGCTAATTTTGGACAAACACACTCGCCATGCAATCCATCAACCCCTTTACGTCCGAAGTCGTTCAAACCTACCGGGAATGCACCCATATTGAAGTAAACCATATCCTGCAACAGGTTGGCCAGGCTTACCTCTCCTGGAAGGCTACAAGCTTTGATCACCGTGCGCGATTGATGAAAAACCTTCAGGCAAAACTGATTGAAAACCGTGAGAACCTGGCTCTTCTAATGGTTTCAGAGATGGGTAAAGTTCGACGCGAAGCATTGGGCGAAATTGACAAATGTGCCCTCGCCTGTGGCTATTACGCCGAAAACAGTGAGGCCTTCCTGCGCAAAGAGCTTATTCCTACAGAAGCGTCTGAATCCTACATCTCCTACCAACCCATCGGAACCATCCTGGCCGTCATGCCCTGGAACTTCCCCTTCTGGCAGGTATTCCGATTTCTGGCCCCTGCCCTGATGGCTGGAAACACAGGGGTTCTGAAACATGCCTCCAATGTGTCGGGTTGCGCACTTGCCATCGAACAGCTGGTAAAAGAGGCCGGATTCCCGGAAAATGTATTCAGAACTTTGCTGATTGGATCAGCTGAAGTTAAGTTTGTTGTTGAAAATCCATTGGTCAAGGCGGTAACCCTAACGGGAAGCACCCCTGCCGGGAAAGCTGTAGCCGCCGCAGCCGGTGCTTCACTCAAGAAGTCGGTGCTCGAGCTGGGGGGCAGCGACCCCTACCTGATACTTGAAGATGCTGACATTGTGACTGCTGCCAAACTCTGCGTAACCAGCCGTTTGCTTAATGCAGGACAGAGCTGCATCGGGGCCAAGCGGTTTATCATAGCGGATGCCGTTTATGAAGTGTTCAAAACAGAATTTGTGCGGTTGATGGCAGCTGCCACGTACGGGGATCCACTCGATCCTCAAACCACCATTGGTCCGCTGGCACGAACCGACCTTCGCGACGAATTGCACCAGCAGGTCGAAACCAGCCGTAAAATGGGGGCTACCGTGCTGTTGGGTGGTTTCATCCCGGTAGGGAAGGCGGCATTTTATCCACCGACTGTGCTTGAAAATGTATCACCCGGCATGCCTGCCTACCACGAGGAGCTGTTTGGTCCGGTGGCGGTGTTGTACCGTTTCAGCACCCTCGAAGAGGCGGTCCGGATTGCCAACGACACAGTGTTTGGCCTTGGGGCAGGTATCTTTACCGCCGACCTTGCCAAAGGCAAAGAGCTGGCCGAAAAGGGGCTCGAAGCGGGGTGCGTCTTCGTCAACGACTTCGTTAAATCTGATCCGAGGCTTCCGTTTGGCGGGATCAAGGAGAGTGGATATGGGCGCGAGTTGTCTTATGTGGGGATCAGGGAGTTTGTGAATGTCAAGACGGTGGTGGTAAAGTGATGTTTCTATGACAAGACTACCGGTCATAAGTGAGGAGGTGTGCCAATTCGACAATTGGCTGATTCGGCAATTTGACAATGAAAGAAGAATCTGTCAGATGGGAGTTTTCTATCATCGACTGGAAAAGATAAGTTTATTGAATCACTTTTCTCCTCTTTTCAGGTTCCCAACATACCGGCAAATCTCCCCTTCATCGGTAATTCCTTCCAGAACCACTTGGTATTGGTTGACCGGATCTGCCGTATGGAATTTGACTTTCAGGATGCCGGTGCTGTCTGTCCTGAGTTCAGGATTCCAGTAGATGGTGGTTCTGAGATCCGGCACCGGACTCCTGCGGATGGAATCGACCTCGTATTTTGGGGTATAAAACTGGCTCGGTAGCTGGTACCCCAAAGGTAAGATTTGTGCGAGACTTAAAGGTACCCTCTCCTTGCGGTTGAATCCGACTCCGGTGCGCAGGGAGATGGCAATAACACCATTCCCTCCCCTGGAACCAAAAATGGCTGCACTGGAGCCCTTGAAAATTGTAATTTGTTCGATGTCAAAGGTACTCAGGTAGGAAATCTCTTCGAAATTGTTGGTGCTGAAATGATCCACCACAAACAGTGGAGGTCCGCCACCCCGTATAGAAACCTCTCCACCTGAAACCTGTACTCCCGACATCATGGAAATGGCTGTCTGGAGACTCATGCCGGTGAATTTTTCCAGCTGAGAACGGGAAATATAGCTATCCCCAAATCCCGCATAAAATTGACTGCCCTGAATCATTTCAATCTTCTTTGCTTCCACAGAAATTTCACCAAGGGTTACATGCAAATCGCCTTCATAGGAAAATTTCTCCCTGCTCTGTTGGAGATATCCGGCCGGGATCGCCGACCTGTTTGGTGCCGGAAATGGAAGGTTACCCCTGTATTTTACAAAAATCTCTTCCTCCGGG
>CAMCBW010000045.1 GCA_945873105.1 Tangfeifania diversioriginum | reverse complement strand
TGCAGCATCAAACTTTCCACCTCTTTTGAAATTGTTTGTTCAACGATCAATGTTCCATTGAGTTCATCCGCCAAATCCCTCCAAAAATGGCGTTTCTCCGAAATTTCAATAAATCCTTGCCTGCTTGTCAAGAACATTTGACCAAATAGGCGCTCTTTGCTTTCTGTTTCTTTCATCATGCTCCTCCTGTCTTCCTATCTTTCTTCCAAAAATGATGGTCCGTCTGCCTGGCTATGGTTGAGGCTAAATTCAGTAGGGAACTGCCGGTTACTTTTCTGCTCACTTACACCGTATTTCAAGCGAAACAAAACACTTACAGTACCTCATAAACCCTTGTTAAACAAAGCCTTTGTATCCAGCATTGCTGTTATTCTAATTTCTAATTTTCACAAATAAGAGTCGAGCCATCGGGAAATGTGCCATCCCTTCTGTACATCTAAGTTCCGAATTACTCATCCCTACTGAATGTATGGGAGCAAACCATATTTCAACCTCTTTGTGATCCAAAGGATCATCGTGGAAGATCTTCCCTATTGACCCACATTCGATGATATACTCGACGCCTGTTTCCCAGGGTAAAGTTGTATTTTTCTTTAATCTGGCATGGGTAAATTCAGCCAACCCAATATTACCGCTGACCGTTTTATCCTCCTGTATGTTTATGGTAACGGAAGCAGAATCAGCCGTAAAGCGAAATGGCTCATTCTTAAATTTGGTACGAACCGTGATTTTCTCCTGCTTTGTTTCCCACTTTCCAATATAATCTGAAGGAACATTCCAATTGCTGCGGCAACACGAAAACAGACAAGAAGTCAAAAGGAGATATATCCATCCATTGGATAAACCCAACCTTTCATTTTTATCTTTCATACTACCTGCTTGTTCTTATCAATGAATGACGCTCTCCATTCATAAATTGGCAAAAAAAAGTTAGCGGTGCGAAAAGTTGGCATTTGCAAGCACTTGTCTACCAAGCTCTACAATAGTTGCTGCAGGCAACAATTCGTGAATAATCAACTTTCCCGAAATACTTCTCAACGCAATTTAGCGTTTTGTTGTCTATTCTTCAAACAACAACTTCATTATTCATTTCCAATTTCCAATTTAGCAGCATTTCTGTTTCGCCTACCAATCTAAACCTGTTTTTTTCCAGGACAATGTAAGAAGCAATATTTGATTTGTCTGTAGATGCAATGATTGATTTGACATCTGCTTGTGATTTTAACCAGTCTATAATCCCTCGAACAATTTCTGTCATAAACCCCTTATTCTGGAATTCCTCATAGGTTCCATAACCAATTTCAATTTCTCCGTCTGAATTTGGTTCGCCAGTTATACACAAGTCAGCAACCATCCTATTCTCAGTTTTTGAAATTGCTGTCCAAAGCGTTGAATATAAATAGTTTTTTGTCTTGTCCGCCACGCTTGGAAGAATTGTTTGTTCAAATGCTTCTTTTAGTTCAGGAGAAATTGTTCTGGAAGTTTCCTTTAAATTCAGCTCTTTCTCCAATGAATTATCGCATTTCACATATTTTAATAATTGCTCGTAAGTCAGTGGTATTAAAACAAGACGCTCTGTTTCTATCATAATTGATACAAAGGTTTGGCTGTAAGGTTTTTTACCATGAAGGCCAATTCAGTTTTTAAACCTCCCCTGAAAATGGTAAATTGGGAAAACCAGCAAGAACTGGAAAAGCTGGATAAAGTTATTCAACTGTCAGGTTTTCAAGAACCTGACAGCTGTAACCATTTACCTATACAAATCAAAAAACTTCGATCACCGGATGACCCTGCAATAGCTCGGTGATCTGGCTTATAAATGTTTTGAAATGGCTGGTAGCATTGTGGAAGTCAACAGCATCCTGGTTGACATACTCCTCATAAAAAATAAAACTGGAAGGCTCTCCAACCTCCTGGTAAAGCGTATAGACCAAACATCCCTCTTCCAGGTTGCTGGCCAGAACAATTACCCGGGCGTAGTTTAAAAATTGTTCAACTGCTTCCGGATTTACAGTGATTCGTGCGTTGATTACTTTTCTCATGATAATTCCCCCTAATTGTCTGTTTTAGTCTCCTTCAGGATGACATCGTGTGCTCCCCCTTCGATGATCCCGGTTGACGATACCATGGTTATTTTTGCAATCTCCTTCAACTCCGGTATTGAAAAGGCACCACAACTGCAGATGGTGGATTTAATCTTGCCCAGGGTTACATCCAGGTTGTCCTTCAACTTACCGGCATAGGGGACGTAGCTGTCCACCCCTTCCTCAAATTTCAATGACGACTTGCCTCCCATGTCGTAGCGCTGCCAGTTTCTGGCCCGGTTGGACCCTTCGCCCCAATACTCTTTTACATAGTTTCCGCCTACAATCAGTTTTTTGGTCGGACTTTCATCGAACCTGGCAAAGTAACGACCCATCATGATGAAATCGGCTCCCATTGCCAGTGCAAGCACCATGTGATAGTCCTGCACGATCCCCCCATCCGAGCAGATGGGAATATAGACCCCGTGGGTGGCAAAATAGTCATCCCTTGCTTTGGCCACTTCTATCAGCGCCGATGCCTGTCCCCTGCCAATGCCCTTCTGCTCCCTTGTAATACAAATGGAACCCCCGCCGATGCCAACTTTGATAAAATCTGCCCCCGCATCCGCCAAATAATTAAAACCATCCAGGTCTACCACGTTGCCGGCCCCAATTTTTACCGTGTCGCCATAATTGTCGCGGACAAACCGGATGGTCTCCATCTGCCACTCCGAAAATCCGTCGGAGGAATCGATGCAAAGTACATCCACTCCGGCTTCCACCAAAGCCGGGATTCGTTCGGCATAGTCACGCGTATTGATACCTGCACCGACCAACAACCTTTTGTGCGAATCCAGCAACTCGTCCGGATTGTTCTGGTGGTTGTCGTAGTCTTTCCTGAACACAAAATACTTCAGGCATTGTTGGTCATCAATGATCGGAAGTGTATTTACCTTGTTCTCCCAGATGATGTCGTTGGCCTCATCCAGGCTAATTCCGTACCTCCCGGTTACCAATTTGGGAAAGGGGGTCATAAAATCTTCAATCTTCATCTCCAGGTTATCCCTGGTCGGACGATAATCCCTGCTGGTAACCATGCCCAACAATTTCCCGCCCGAAGTTCCGTCGTGGGTAATCCCAATGGTAGAAAACCCCTTGGTATTTTTCAGATCGATGACCTCCCGCAAGGTTTGATCCGGTTTTAAATTGGCATCGCTCACGACAAATCCGGCCTTGAATTTCTTAACTTTCCGAACCATGTCGGTCTGGTCTTCAATGGATTGGGATCCAAAAATAAAAGACAATCCTCCGTTTCTTGCCAGCGCTATGGCCATGTTCGAATCCGAAACGGATTGCATGATCGCCGACACAAAAGGAATATTCAAAACGATGGGTGAAACTGCACCCCTGGAAAATTTGACCAATGGTGTCTTCAGGTTAATCCGGTCCGGGGTGCAATCTTTGGGGGTGAGCCCCGGAATCAGCAGATATTCATTGAAGGTACGCGAGATATCATTGATGATTTGTGCCATATAAGCGAAATTTAAAACTTTGCAATTTTATGTAAAAACAACCTGACTAACCAGCCACTCATTGACTACTTTGCCAGAAGACCCTGGTTCTTCAACTCCGAAAAGATAACTGCGGAATAATCCTTGAAAAACTTCTCCAGGTCCTTTGGATTGGTGGCGGTAGACTGGATAGACCAAAGCAACAGGTCATCCTTCAGATCGTAAAAATTGGTCTCCAGAAAGTAGGTTTTATTTTCGGTATAGTATCCCGGTGCATAGACCTGATCAAAACGGTAGGCATAATAACTTCCATAGTTTCCATAGAAATCATACATGGAGACTGGGGAGAGGAAGGAGGATTGCTGATAGTTTTTCTCCGTTTTCACATCCAGTACAGCCATCGTAAAAACAGCATCACAACCGGTTCTGGCTATGGCAGCTTTCAGGATCTCCCTCGATTCTTTCGAATTGCCCGCAAGAGAGGGCGGAAAAACATCCCCGCTCTCGACAACTTTCTGTCCACGTGAGCTGATGAGCGCTGCCAGCCGTTTCTCAATGGCAAACTTCGCAGAAATATCCTTGGCCATTACAATGACCATGATGGATTTGTAAGGACCTCTGGGTAGCGCCTCCTTGTTGACCCAGGTACTGGTGACGCGTTGGGGCGTTTTGCAGGCTGCAATGGTCAGCGCCAAAACGAAAAATAGTGCAATTTGCTTTGTCATTGGAATGGAATGGTTTAATTCTATCAGTGAGCAATAAAGTACATCAATTATTGGACGGGTTGGATAATACCCGTAGGATTGAGTGATTCTTGCAGAAGATGATCACAAATCTGCGCAAGAATCTTTGAAATGCAAATGTAATACAACATGAGACAATAAAAAAAAATGCGGTTTATTTAGACTAAGCATGCAAATATGGGATAGCTCCTTCCGGATAAATTATCCTATTTCCAGTAACCAAAACCATATGGAATCGTTATAAAAGGCGATGAAAAGTTGCTCATGCAGTAAATACTGTTTAATTACGTTGATACCAATCATAAAATCTACCATGAAGAAAACCATTTTAGTGCTCTTTTTGCTTTACACCACTGTTGCCCTACAGGCGCAGGAGGAGGGCTCCCTGCTTCTGAACACCTATACCAGCAAGAGTTTTACGGACAAAGTACATTTCGACGATACGTATGCCAAGGTGAACCAGGGATTTCAATGGGGAGGATTCTATTTTGGAACCGGCGGTGTCGGAGCAGGGGTAAGTTCCTACTCGACCATGTACCAATTTGGAGTGGGTGGAGGTTTGGTCTTCAAACTGGGGCAATAAAACCATTGTTGGAGACAAATCAAATTAGAAGAACGATTAAATGACGTAGTTTCAAATTCTCCCACTTGCAGCTATTTGCCTTTGGTTTCGCGCAAAGCCCGCCAAGTTCGCAAAGAAAAGAATAGGATATTATTATTTGTACATTAATTTCTTAAGATTCAAGGCAGCAAATTTCAGGCTGATTCTTCTCCTCAGAAAGGATAGCCAATGGCAAAGTTCCAAACAAGGTTCTCCTTGCGCCAGGCGGGATTGCCCATGTCGATCTGGCTAACTGCCCAGCGGCTTCCCTGCGGAAGATAGGGTTTGCACAATGGAATGGCCAAATCCAGGCGAACAATGATGTAGCTAAAGTCGAAGCGCAAACCGGCACCAGCACCCACCGCGATCTCACGGTAAAAGGTCTTTGGATTAAACTTGCCTCCGTTACGTTGTGGATCTTCGTTGACGAGCCAAATATTACCAGCATCGGCAAACAAGGCCCCTTTCATGTAGCGGTACAGGTCGAACCGGTATTCAACACTTGTCTCCAGCTTTATATCCCCCGCCTGGTCGATGTACTTGTCACCTTCCACCTCCGGCTTGTAGGTACCAGGCCCCAGGGCTCTGGCAATGAAGGCACGGATGCTGTTGGTTCCGCCCACAAAATATTGACGCACATAGGGGATGGTGGTTGAATTGCCATATGGCAGTGCGGCGGCAGCAATGATACGTGCTGCCAGCTGGTACTTCTTTCCCGGATCATACAGGTATCTCAGTTCATTTTTAATCCTTGCAAACTGAGCGTAGGGCAACCCCATCAGCCTGAAGGGATTCTGCTTGTCCGGCCGCTGGCCCTGAATGACCGAAGTCAGGGTACCGACCAGGTTGCCGGCAATGTCAATTGATTCATCCAGATACAGGATATGCCTGCTTCCAGTGGGAAAGATATTGTTGTTGGTGAAACTGTAGCTACCACCCAGGATAAACTGTTCCTCAAAGCTCTTTCTCACCGTAGGATTTTGCTGCAGGTAATCCTCGAACGCTTCCGTCGAATTGGCCAGGCGTGAGTAGGAAATTTCAAAAGGTTTAATGGTATGCGTATATTTGGCATTGGGTCTCCAATTGTATCCAAAGGTGGTGTTGAATGAGTTCAGCCGATAGAGATCTACCCTCGAAAACATGCCAAATCCGGCGGAAATGGTGGTCTTTGGGACATAGGATTTTGTAATCTGCTTCACAAAATTAAACGGAATGACCCGTGGGAGGGTCAAAGTGGCATCCACCAGGGTTTGAAAAGAGGTCTGTCCTTTGGCATCTCCCCTGAGCTGTGTTTCAAAACTCTCCCCCAATGTGACCGTCAGCAACTCTGCCCCATGAAAGGCATTTCTGTTTTTATAGATCAAATTGAGACCTGGTCCTGCAAAATTGTTGGATTTGATGGTTCCGTCCAACTCCGCGCTGAGGGATATTTTCTTGTGTGGTTTGAGGTAAAGATGAACATTCAGCCTGTTCCCCATGCTGTCCACAGGTTCAAACCTGGCATTGGCATATCTGTATATACCGATCCCCATCAATTGCCGCAAGGTATTGTAATGGTCTGAAATGGAATAGAGTGAGTCAGGTTCAAAAGAAATGGTATTCAGAAGAGTACCGGGCTTTATTTTCTTTTCATGGGAGAGATAGAATATGGCACCTAATTTTGTGGTATCGGGGTGGTAATTGTTGGACAGATAGTCATCGTTGATGTAAATCTGGTAGTATTTGAATGCTGTCATTGCCTTTTGCGGTGTTTGCGGCTTGATGGTGAGTGTCACATCCATGGAATTTGCTCCCGCAAATGTATCTGCCTGAAAAAGAAGATAGTCAGCATTGAAATAGTAATATCCAACCTTCTTGAGCGCCTCATCAATCCGTTTCCGCTCCATCTCAAAATTCTTCAACCGGTAAATATCGCCAGGTTTGAGGAGTGATCCGGCATACTGTTGCTGAATATCCGCTGCAATACCCTGCGCTCCTTTGGGGTAGCTCAAACTTTTGATGGTATAGGGTGTGCCGGGTGTCACGGCAATTCGGACATTGGCTGTTCTTCCTTTGTAACGAACCTCTGCATTGGCTTGCGCCTTTAAATTACCCCTGTTGTGAAGCCTGTTTTCAAAAGCCGCAACGCTATTTTTAAGATTAAAACCGGCAAGAAGGACCGGTGGTTCACCCAAACGGTATTTCAACCAATGTTGAAAAGTGCTGTCCCTTTTGGGTTCAGGGATGAGGTTGTAAAGGGACAAAGAGGGGCGCATCCACAATATTTTCCGGTTTGGTTTGTGGTCGATCAGGGATTTCAATTCAGAGAGGGTGCCGGAGGGGTCAGAGAGCTGGTGAATTGAATCCATTTTTATCGAATACCCGGTATAGAGGAAACTATTGTCCTCCAAATGTTTCAAACCGGTGCATCCTGTCAAGATGAAAAGGGCCCATAAAAATCCGGCAAACCCCAGTCCCAACCTTCGGAAAACCAAAGGAAGGACCCCAGCATACAGGGAGCTAGCGATCCTCCCGCCATACGCAAGGCAGATATCCCCAAAAACAACAGTTTCAGTGATTACCCATTTACGCCTACACCTTTTACAACCCATAGTCAACCATTATAATTCTAACCTAACCGGATTTTCCATATTACTGATTACCTGATTCCTTTTTAGGGAAGTACTTCTGAATAAACTTTTTCTTTGCCTTCACCTGCCGCTCCTCCCTGAGAAGGGATTCAAATTCCTTCTCCAGAATCAAGGCGATACCGCTGCAGGTTAGTTCGCCTTCAAAAAGATCGTAAATATTCTTGTAATAGACCTTTAGCTTGTAATCGTTGTTGGGAGTCAACTGGTAGATTACCCCGACCTCCCCATTCGTTCGCTCGTTGGATGAACCGGTATTCTTCTTGTCACCCGACAGGTCAAAAGAACCCTGGGCCTCAACGGTCAAACGGTCGTTGAACAATTTCTTGGAAAGCTGTACATCCAATTCCGTTCTTGTATCACTTCCTCCGCCTCCATAATCCTCGTAGGAGGTCAGTCCAAAATTAAGATCCACATTGTTGATGTATCTGCCGGAGATATTGTTCAGCTGATCGGCAAGAATGCCATTCACACTGTTCCGGGCGGTAGTCGATGCAAATTCAGAGGCGGTACCTGCCGAACCGGCATCAAACCCATCGGAAATGAAACTACCTGTCACCAACAATGCAAAGACTTGCTTGTTCAATTCGGAACTCATCTCCTCTGTATTTAACCGATCAATTTTGGAAGCTACCACCGGGTATTCAGCCCTGTAGCTATCCGGCAGGTCCAGCTCAAAGTTGATCTCCGGCTTCGTTGGAAAACCCCGTATGTGCAACTTGACTTCATAGGGAAGCCGCTGTTTGTAGACATTCTTCTCCGCATCACTCATGCCGGATGTTTCATTGCTGACGAGTGCCACAGAGGAGGTTCTTACAGAGTATCCAGCCGTAATGTCAACCTCCGCATCCATTGGCCGGCCCGACCAGGCAATCCTGCTTCCCGGCAAAATGGCAAAGCTCTTTTTAACCAATCCAAAAAATGACAATTGGTAATTTCCTGATTTTGCCTCAAAAATACCAGTGACAGATTGGTTTCCTGACACATCAGACGATATATTAAGTTTTGCACTGCCACTGATCGACAAGTAATCTCCTGATTTCGGATTAATGTCCAGCCTAAATTTGGCATCAGGACTTATCTCCAGGTTCATTTTAAGATCCAAAGCAGAGAATTTGGAGATGATGGAATCTGAAAGATAGGCTGCCTGTACTGCCAATTCGAGGGTATCAGAGCGATTTGCAGCATCCCTGAATTCGACAATACCCTCTGAGGAGACCAGCTTCAACTCGTCGCCAGGTAAAACATACGTAAGATTTGTAGCACTGTTGATGCTCACATCTGCCTCTATCTTTGGATTTTCCAGGTCTCCGGTTATCCGGATGTCATTGTCCATTTCCAGCTTGCCGAAGAAAATCGGATTGTCGGCGGGTGTACTGTTGACAGGTTGAAAACCTTTGGCGACAATGTGAAAATTGTATCGAAACTGATCTGCATAATTGGTGAAAAGATCCCCATCTACAACCATCCGCTTGCCCTTTGCATCCTCTACTTCAAACTCTTCGAAATGAAGACCCTCCCTGTCGATCAGAACTCTCTCCTTTTTCAGTTTGGCCAGCAGATTCAGAGAGTTGACTTTGAAGATGGTATGATCAAAGTCCAGAAATCCCTCCATCAGCGGTTTATCCGGAGTCCCTTTGATGGAGAGATCTCCTTTCACTTTCCCACCCATCTGTGAAAGTGTCCCCAATGACAATTTTTCAAAGTGATTCAGTTCATTGATGCGCAGTTCCGTCTTCAGGTTAAGTGTGGGAGTACTTGAATATTGGTCTACATAGCCAGAAAGGGTAATCCTATTTTGATTGTTTTCAAGATTTGCATCCAATTCCAACCGCTCGTAGCCGGATTGCGCTGCAAATTTAAGGGTTCCCATCACCGAATCAAGCAGGGCAAATTGATGGATGGAGAGGTTTGATTGGAAGTTTGGTACTCCACCCACCTTGGACATGGAGAGCTCCCCGGAGAGGACTCCATTGACTATATTTTGTTTCCCCTTGTAATTTAACACATTGGCAAGATTGCTTAATTTAAAATCCTTAAAGACCAGTTTGCTTTCCTCCCCCCGGGCTATCAATTCGAAAGACTGCCCCTGGTTTGAAAAATTGAATTGCTGGGTGGAGACAACTCCCCGCTCTGATCTGAAAAGATTGCCATTGACGCTCTTCCAGGTCTCCCCATCCAGCAACAGACCCTCCGGAAGAAAACCTACGGTAACTGTATCCGGCTTGATTTTAATCTCGTTTGCAAACAGGTATTTGGGCCTTCCGGCGGCATCTGAAATGGAAAAACGCGAATGAATCAATCCTTTCACCACGCTCCCATTGAAAGCCAAATTGTTTATCATCAGACTGTCGTACCGAAGTTGGCGCAATCCAAGATCCATGGAAAGCCGCTCATTTTCACCTGCAATGTCCAAATAAAGCGAATCCAGGTGCACCTTGCCGTATACAACTGCAGGAATCTTTGCATGAAGGGTCAATTGGTTGTTTAAGCTTTGGTAATCCCCAAACAAATTACTTATATCCAACTCTTGAAGCGCTGGAAAATAATCCCGGACAATATTTTTGGAATTGATTTTTGCTTGCAGGGTGAGATAACATCCAGGAAAATTCTCACCCGTTACGGCGACTCCCAAATACCTTTGCCCGGCAGCCTGAAATATTTCAGGCAGTTTCGCGGGATCCCCCTGCCCGAAAATGGTAACATCTGCCAGGTCCGAATTTAGCCGGAACCTCAGGCTGTCTGGGGTTGCCATGGCATAAAGTGATATAGCCTTAACATCCAATGGCTTACTGTCATTCAGCATTCGAGTGTCCCTAAGATCTATGGTTGCCTCTGCCGAATTGAGGTTCACATAATTCATGGATGCTGCAAGGTTCGTACTGAGCATCAACTTACGTTCTGAGAAATTCAGTGCCTGCAGATCCATCCTTATCAGCTCCAGTTGGGTCGACAATTTCTTGTTCTCTCCTCCAAGATCGGTTTCTGCTTTTAAATTGAAAAGAAGTGCGGGATCATTTGAACTGGCAGCGATCCTCACCTGATTGTTGCTGATCCTGCTGTCAACCGTGAGATTGGTGTAGTCGTAATTGTTGATTCGTGCCTGTTGAATTTCTATCCCGGCACTCCCAGAAAGGTTGCCAGAGGTGATACCGCTTCCGGAAACTTTGCCTGACGCTGAAATATTGCCAAACATGCCATTGCCCAAAAAGGCTCCTGCATTGATTTGGTGGAGGGTGAAACCTAGCTTGAGGTTATCTTCACCCTTCCTTGCAGGACTAACATAATGAACGGTCGTTGTCAAATTTCCATAAGAGGATGAAAATGATGCATCGGCCTTGAATGAATCCATAGTCCCCTTTACATTTCCGCTCAGACGCATCACTCCGGGAAGATGGAAATCGCCAGACAAATAAGGATCCAGCAGTGGGGAGAGATCCGCCCTGCAGGTAGAAAACTGATCCAGGGAGATATCCAGCTCCATCTTCTGGTAATCCGGAAGGCCATTGATTTTCCCATGAGCCTGCAACCTGGATGCTGACAAAAGGGAGAGGTCGATCTTCTTAACATCAAGCGAATTGATCTTTCCCTCTACTGCGGCCGAAAGCAATATCCCTTTCGGTTCAATCATTTTAAAATAGGAGTTGGTTTCCAGTTCCGGAAGAAAGAGGAGGAGATCCTTGCCTCCAATCCTAACCTCCTTCCAATCTGCCTTAAGGTCACAATTCCCGATATTCGTCGTTAGTTCACCAAAAGTGGGGAAATCCACCCTGGTGCTGCCACTTACAAGGCTCAAAGGTGTTTCCAGTCGCAAATCAGAAATGTTCAGGCACCTCTCCGTGAATTGAATCACGCCTTGCAGGCTACTGAGCTGTGTGCCGCTTTGTTCCTCAAAATCCAACCGATCGAGGGATGCAGAGACCCCTTCCCGTGAGATCACAAGATCGTGTAATCCTGCATTCAGGTTGGTAAGGCAGAGGTGGTTAAAATCCAATCCTTTGGCCATTGCAGGGATCTCCTGCTGATCGTAACGAACATGGCTATTCTCCAACAGCAATTGATCAACATTGATATGCCAGTCCGGAAAACCGACCGTCCCAAGCTCAGCCGCATTCTGCTCTCCCGGTGACTGAGCCGCTGTACGCTGCAAATTATTGGATTGATTACCAACTGGTGGATGGGTCAAAGCAACCTTTACCGTGCAATTTTTCGCTTCAATCCGCCGGATGGATAGCAATTGCCTTGGAAGATCAAACTCCTTGAATGAAGTACGAAAATCTTGCAATTGAACCACCGCTTTTTGTCCGGACCTTGGATCTGACCATGCCAATTGAACTTGCCTGAGACGAATCTCATCCAATTCCAGGTTCCACTCAGAGGCAGCTGTTTGGTCACTATCCGGTTTTTGCTCCACCCCATTGGTCACAAAATGGTCGATTAGAAACTGGTAATTAAAAACAGCAGTTGAATCATTCCGACTGACATTAACTATCCCCTCATCAAGATCCACACTTTGGATGGAAACCCGGTTCCTGAGTAATTTAAAAAGTCCGATTTTTACCTTTAGTGAACCCAGATAGACCAAAGTGTCCTTGTTCTGATCCTGAATATAGAGTTTGTCGATCTGCACAGAGTTTGGCAAGGAGACCCTTACTGCCTGCAAGCCAAGCATCGTCCCGCTCTTTTCACTGATGCCTTTGATTACCTTTCCTACCAGGAAGGTCTGGACCGAAGGAATGTTCACGGCTGCCACCAAAAGCAGACACAGCATCAATACAACGAGTGAAAACCGCAGTAGATACCGGACTATCTTTCCCAATTTCAGCTTGTCAACCCATTCCTTCACCCGCAACATGTATTGATTAAGTTATTGCATATCAACAGTAATAATGAAACGCTCAAGGTAATTTACATCCGATTTTGTGAAGGATCCTGCACATGGGCTCCGTACAATTATTCAAGTTCAAACAGGTTTATTGCATGGGCAAACTTTCCGCTAATCATCCAATCCTTGCCAGCTTAGGAAAATTGGTCAGTCTAAGATGAGAAGTAGCCACGTACAAAATCATGATCCTTGTCCCCAAAAACAAAATGGAGCGCAAGCAGCAAGAAATAGCAGCCATTGATTTGCGCATCGGTTTATGCATTGCCATCAATAAAAGTGATTTTACTAGAATTAATGAATGAATCGATTGATGTTCAAAAATAAGATTAATATTTGTTAATTTTACCAGCCGTTCGCCTCGAATATCTTCTGTACAATTGATTGAAGCACAATCACACAAGATCATTTCCCGCGAATGAAAATGCAGATAAGCCACAAAAAAACAGATGATTATTTAAACTTCATTTTTCATACCAATCAGATCATTATGAGAACTTCCCAACCAACAAACAGAATGTCAACCCTTCAGCTGGTGCTAGTTGTTTTATTTATCCTGGCACAATCAAGCTCACTCCTTGCCAAATCCCGCGATTATTATCAGATCCAGGTCTATCGGATCAGCGGAAAAGTGCAGGAAGAGAAAGTAGACAAGTTTTTGAAAAGCGCCTATCTTCCTGCCTTGCACAAGGCTGGCATTAAAAAGGCCGGTGTTTTTAAACCCATCGAGAGCGATACGGCTTTTGCAGGGAAATTTGTCTATGTATGGATTCCTTTTACCTCTCTGGACCATTTCGCCAAAACCATGGATGCACTTGACAATGATGCTGTTTATCAAAAAGATGGAATTGATTTCCTGGGTGCTCCATTCGATCAGCCCCCTTACATTCGGAAAGAGTCCATCCTGATGAAGGCTTTTACGGAACAACCAGCCTATGCCATCCCCTCCTTCCCAACTCCCCCATCGCAAAGGATCTATGAATTGAGAAGCTATGAAGGTGGTACTGAAAACCTCTACAAGAAGAAGGTTGAAATGTTCAACCAGGGTGGAGAGGTCGCGCTCTTCAAAAGTCTCGACTTCAACGCCCTCTTTTATGCAGAGGTTATTTCCGGCAGCACGATGCCCAACCTGATGTACATGACCACCTTTGCTGATATGACCACCCACGACGCACGCTGGAATGATTTTAGGAATAGTCCGGTATGGAAAAAGCTCTCAGCCCTGCCAGAATACAAGAATACAGTTTCCAAATCGGTTAAGGTATTGCTTCATCCGACAGATTATTCTGACTTTTGAAAAACAGGATTGGCAAATTGAGCAGCAAAGTTTAGCGAAGCTAACATCGGCAAGCTATTTATGGAACAACCCGTTTTTTACTTGCCAAAACCAGTCGGTTTGCTGTTCTCAAATTAGCACCAAAAAAGGCGAAATTCTTGGAATTTCGCCTTTTTTGATTGTCACAGGAAGCAATTACTTTGACAAAAGCTCCGCTGGAATCTCTTTGATAGGAACGAGCGTGATACTTTGGATGTAAAGCTCTCCTCCTTCGGATTGAATCTGGATCTTTCCCCTGGAAAGTGGCAAAACTGATCCGTCTTTTTCAATTCGTCCGGAGTTGTAATTGACCATGTTGACTGTTCCATTCACCATGTGTACGGAGGTGCGGCCAAAACAGTAAAGATCAACAACATTCCACTCTCCGGCCGGCTTTTCATGGTCCGATTTTTTCATGCAATTCTTGGCAGGAAAATTGACGCCAAACTGGTTTTTGACACCATCTTTGGCATAGCGGAAACTCTTCCCATCCGCCTCCTTGTTGGAAGGGATTTCAAAATAGCTGTTTCCCATGCAGTAGGAATCCCCTATTTTGGCCGTACACAGTTGCAACTCATGGGAACTCATCCAAACCCCGAGTCCCTCGCCAAAAGGACCATAACTATGGTACAGGATTCCTGAATTGAACTGTTTGAAAACCTTTTGTCCCCACCTGTAGACCAGTCGCAGATGGTAGTTTTCATACTCCTTTTTGGTAGCCAGGGAGGCATTTATCTCCCCTGTGATGTGTAAAAGGTTCTCACCGTTCACCGGCACAACACTAAAAAGTGGCTCAGCCGGAGTTGGAGCAGCAGGACTTACATAAATCTCCCAATTCGAGAGATTCTTGCCATTGAAAAGTTTCACTTCTTTGGGTTTGGCCATTACCAGGACCGGTAGCACCAATACCACAATGGTTAGCAACTTGCGCATAGGATGATGGGTTTTTAGTTAAAAAAACTGCCCCGGGAACGGGGCAGCGGTATAAAAATTAATTCATGGATGGAATCAGTGACCGTGAAGTATCTCCTGGGCTTTTTCCAAAATTGTGGTATCATCCAACAAAACGATACCCCCGTTGGGACCTTGTTCGATGTGCATGCCAACACTTTTTCCATGGGCATAATTGGCTCCACCAAAATAATTCCTGACGGTCTCGACATCCAATCCCAATTCATCAGCGATGCGGTGCATTGAACCGTCAGGTAAAGTGTCTTTAATTTTTCTTAACTCGTTAAATGTTATCTTTTCAGTCATAGTATTGGTTTTTAAAAAGTTAATAAATAATTCTTAAGGAATAACGATATTTTTTTATGTACTTCAAGTGATCTCAAATGTTAATAAACTGTTGAAGGTGATCTGACTCCAATCGATTTTTAGACCCATTGGTTTCCATCCTCTATCTTTCAGTTCAGCCAAATTAATATTAATAGTTCAAAGTTGTTACACAACTGTAACATCATTTGGAATGCAAGTGTTGAAATTTAGCTTTTTTAACATTTTTCTGCCGGCAATGAATCTTTTACCTGTTGATATACACAGAATTAATTAGAACAAGCTTGGCCTTCAAAATTAACTGTTATAAAACATATTTAATTTGTTTGCAATCCTCTATTTCCATTGCCAAATGGGATGGATGATCCGTGAAGGAGATAGGCAGAACCATCCATTCAGGTGACCAAAAATTGTATAGAATCAATTTACCTGGAGGGTTTAACCGGTTCACCCGCCATTTTAACCAGGTTATCCAACAGCAAGGTGCGCAATTTCAACTTATTGATCTGTTGGTTGTCGCGGTCCGGAAAGACTCTGTTTGAAAGGAAGACGAAAAGCAGCTCGGTCGCGGGATCTGCCCAGGTAAATGTACCTGTATAGCCTGAGTGTCCGAAACTTTGTTCAGACACTTTACCTGAGGGATACCGCTCTTTGACTTTCTGGCTGCTAAGCCGGATGGCCGGCTTATCGAATCCGTACCCCCTCCGGTTGCTGATTTTTTGCGGATGGCTGCTGGTCCAACTCTTCAGTGTTTCGGGAGAGATGTACCTTTCATTGCCATAGATGCCATTCTGCAGGTACAGCTGCATGACCTTTGCCACATCCGTGCTGGATCCAAAGAGTCCTGCATTGCCGGATACTCCCCCCATCAGGGCTGCTGTTTCATCGTGGACGTATCCATGCAGCAGCTCCCGACGAAATGCCCGGTCCTCTTCGGTCGGGACAATCCTCTCTTTGGGCTCTGTCTTCCTGGGATTGAACATCAGGGTATTGGCTCCCAGTTTTCGGTAGATATGCTGGTATAGAAAAGATTGATAGGATTCTCCCGACAGATTCTCAATTACTTTTGGGAAGAGGACAAAACCAAGGTCAGAATAGGCATACTTTTTGGTTTTAAGCAAAGGAGAATCGTGAATGGCTTTGAATACGGTGTCAGGGAAGCTGTTGACCAAATACAATCCTTCCGATACCCTCAGGTCGAATCCCTGCATAGGCTGTGTTACCAAAAAGTCAGCTTTGTAGATACCCCTTGCATCCAATGTTTTTGGCCACAAGATCACTCCCGACCTTAGCCTGGCCTGGTGAGACAGAATATCGGAAACCAGGATTGCATCTTTGTTGCTCCCCTTCCAATCCGTCCAATAGTCGCTCATCTTTCGGTTTACCTGAAATTTCTTCTGATCAGCAAGCATCATCAGGGCAGGAACAGGAGCCAAAATCTTGGTAAGGGAGGCCAGGTCGTAGAGATCGTCATTTTTGACAGAAACCGCCTGACTGTAAGTATGGTAACCATATGCACGCTGGTAGAATATCTTTCCATTTTTCGCCAGCAACACCTGGCATCCGGGATAGGCTTTCTCCTTCAACCCGATCCTTACCAGGGAGTCCATTTTCTGGGCCAGTTTCAAAGAATCCAGCCCAATCTCCTCCGGCAGGATGTAACCCAGCCTTCCGGCAGGTGCTACCGCCAATCCCTCTCCACACTTGAAATTTGGCAAATCGAAAGTAAGCTTGCCAGGGGCAGGGAATCCACCAAACAATAGCTGCGCAGAAAGGTCCATTCTATCGTAATCCGACCCTCCAGAGACCACTACCGCATTGGCTCTTTCCGTAGCCGACCAGTGTGAAAGAAACTGCCTGGATCCAAAAAGGAGGTATACTGCATGGGTTCCCTGGGGAAACTCATCCAGCATTGCCCGCTCCTCCTCCACCAGGGAATGGCGGGCCTCCAAGCCGGATAGTTCATCCACCCTGTTTAAATTTTCATCTTTGGAACGTTCGCCTTGAAATTTATCTCCCTTGGCCCAAATGACCAGGTTGTAATTTGCAGATTTCAGTTTACGGCGGAAAGAACCGGGTTTGTCGCCCGGCTCCATGGTGATGCAATCAACCCGAACATACCTGCCAATTAGTTGACTGATTGAACTCTCATCTTCCAAACCTGTCGCAACCACCAAAATTCTCAGGGTATCCAACCGTTGAAGCGGCAAGAGGGAGCCCTCATTTTTCAACAGAACGATCGAATTTTGAGCCTCCAACCGCTGCGCCAGACGCATGCTTCGCGCGGAAGAGAGGCCAATGGGTGTTGCAGCTGTGGATTTGACCTGAACTTTGGCAGGTTTTGCCACTGCTTTCACAGATTTGACCGGAGGCTTAACACTTTTTACCGGAGCTTTGACAGATTTGACAGGAGGCTTTACATCTTTTACCGGAGCCTTGACAGATTTGGACTGAGCTTTGACCGTCTTTGGCGGTGATACCTTTTGCTGACCTCTCAAGGGCAAGAGTACGATTGTAAAGAAATATAGCAGCAAAAATAATTTTGACATCCTGGTGTGGGCATGGGTAAACTGAGTCCAAAACTAACCAAAACCTGCCAAATCCAAAATTAAAATTAACCCTTAAAAATTGGTACGACAAAAATCATACTTCCCAATGATATCCCTATCTTAGCAAAAAAATCTCATACCATGGAAAAGAAAATTGTTTGTTTTAACCCTGTGTCAAAAATGCCCGGCAGGTTGACAAAACTAATGGCACTTCTGTTGGTACTTTTAATCTCCCCGAACTTTTCCGGGGCTCAAACCAACCAGGTTGTTTGTGGTGCTGACCAACCGGAAAGTTACCTGTCACTTCTAAAAAACAAGCGCATCGGATTGGTGGTCAACCATACATCAACCGCTGGGAACCAGCATTTGGTAGATTTTCTGGTGGGCGAAGGCATCGCCGTGAAGGCACTTTTTGCACCGGAACATGGACTGCGTGGGGAGGCTGATGCGGGTGAAAAGATTTCAAATTCGACGGATGCAAAAACAGGGATTCCGATAATATCCATCTATGGCAAAAACAACAGGCCAACCAGCGAACAGTTGGGAGAGCTGGACCTGATAGTGTATGACATCCAGGATGTGGGCTGCCGTTTTTACACCTACATCAGCACCCTGCATTACGTGATGGAGGCTTGTGCCGAAAACGGCAAAGGCATCATCGTGTTGGACAGGCCAAATCCAAATGGCGATTATTGCGACGGACCAGTGCTCAAGCCTGCTTTCAAATCCGGAGTTGGGGTAGATCCCATTCCTGTGGTACATGGTTGTACCGTCGGGGAATTGGCGGGGATGATCAATGGAGAAGGATGGTTAAGGAATGGTTTGACCTGTTCGCTTACGGTGATTCCAGTGAAGCATTACACGCATGCCACCATCTATTCCCCTCCCATAAAGCCCTCTCCCAACCTGCCAAACTACACCTCCATCCGTCTCTATCCCTCCCTGTGTTTTTTTGAAGCCACCAGTGCCAGCATTGGAAGAGGGACTACCTTCCCCTTTCTGGTCATTGGTTACCCTGATTCAAAGTTTGGTTCCTTTTCTTTCACTCCGCAGAGCCTGAAAGGATTTGAGATGAATCCGCTGCAAAAGGAGAAGATCTGCTTTGGGGATGATCTTCGGAATCTGCAGGAGATCCCCCGATTTACCCTGAAGTATTTTCTGGATTGGTACCGAAAATTTGACCAACCTGCCGAATTTCTTACCAGGGAACGCTGGTTCAATCTACTCATGGGGGATGACAAGGTTTTGCAGATGATCAAGTCGGGCAAAGGGGAGCAGGAAATTGTCCAAAGCTGGCAACCGGAACTCACTGAATACAAGAAAATTCGATCCAAATATTTACTTTACCAAGAAATGCCTAAAGTTAGGCACTCCCAACATTAAGCACCAAGTACTTTAGGCACTTTAGTTCACTCTAGGCACTCTAGGCACTTCTTCCAATGAACCCACTACTCGTCGCATCGCTCCTCACAGGGTATTTCCTCCTCTTGATTATTGTCGCTTACCTCACCAGCAGGAAAGCTACTACCGATACTTTCTTCACGGCCAACCGAAAATCACCCTGGTTCGTTGTCGCCTTCGGAATGATAGGAACCACTATCTCCGGAGTGACCTTCATTTCAGTGCCGGGGGAGGTGGGGAATTCGGCCTTTACCTATTTCCAGTTTGTAATGGGGAATTTTGTCGGTTACCTGATCATCGCCTTTGTCCTTCTTCCGGTCTATTACCGGATGAATCTGGTCTCCATCTACAGCTACCTTGAAGAGCGACTGGGTTTTTTCTCCTACAAATCAGGTTCCTTTATTTTTCTCCTCTCCAGGACCATTGGTGCTGCATTCAGAATGTACCTGGTAGCAGAGGTTTTACAACTTGCTTTTTTTGCCCATTACGGGGTCCCATTTGGCGTAACCGTGCTGATCAGTATCTTTCTCATATGGATCTACACCACAAGAGGCGGGGTTAAGACCATCATCTGGACAGATTCGCTGCAAACCATCTTTCTCATCTCCGCCGTTGTGCTTACCATCTATTTCATCTTCCACAGTTTTGGCTGGAGTTTAGGAGAGATGATCCGGGAGGTGGAAGCAAGTCCGCACTCCAAAGTCTTTGACTGGGACTGGAGATCAGGAAAATTCTTCTTCAAGCAATTTCTTGCCGGGATCTTTATCACCATTGTCATGTCGGGGCTCGACCAGGATATGATGCAGAAGAACCTGACCTGCAAGAATCTGAAGGAGGCACAGAAGAACATGCTGACCTTCAGTGCCATCTTCGTTGGGGTAGTTTGGATGTTCCTGACACTCGGCGCACTGTTGTACATCTATGCTGAATCCCATCAAATTGCCTTACCTCAGAAAAGCGATGACCTTTATCCTCTGCTTGCCATCAGCCACATGAGCCTGATGATCGGGATCTTTTTCCTGCTAGGCATTACAGCAGCCAATTATGCCAGTGCAGATTCTGCCTTAACCTCCTTAACCACTGCGTTCTGTATAGATTTTCTGAATTTCGGTAAACGCAACGATCCAAACAAAAAACGGATCCTTACCATTACCCATCTGAGTTTTTCGTTGCTATTGTTTGTGGTGATCATGATTTTCAAGGCAGTCAACAACCAAAGTGTGGTGATGGCTGTCTTCAAGGTGGCAGGACTCACCTATGGACCACTTTTGGGTCTGTTCGCTTTCGGTATGCTGACAAAATACAAGGTAAAAGATCCACTTGTTCCATTTGTCGTGGTTGCTGCGCCACTCCTTTCGGGACTGCTCAATCATTTCTCGGAATCACTATTCAACGGCTACCAAATTGGATTTGAAATAGTTATTATAAACGGATTGCTCACCTTCCTTGGCCTCTTCCTGGTAAGATTAAGAAATTAATTTTATTCGTTAAAAACTGTTAAAATTCATTTTTTTTCATTACCTTTGAAAGACTACTTTACCAGTAGACTGTTTTCAAAATTAAAATCTTCCCTTAAATACCTCCCTTGGTATGAAATGTTTGTTACAGGCTTTGGTAGTTGTTTTAGCCTTCTTCCTGTTTGGGGGATGCCAGAAAGAGCACGAAGGCGATTCCGGCAGGAGGCTATTGGCATTTTCTACCGATACTGTTGCATTCGATACCATCTTCACCTCCCTGGGTTCAACGGTCAAAAATTTAAGGGTTTACAATCCATCCAATGACCCGATCAGCATCGCCTCCATCCGGCTGGCAGGAGGTGACAACAGCGGTTTCCGGTTGAATGTCAATGGGGAGTCCAACAATGAGGTGTTCAACATTGAAATTCCGGGTCGCGACAGCATATTCATATTTGTGGAAGCATTGCTCGAAAAGGGAGGTGTACATCATTTGATGGTAGCGGAAGACTCCATCATTTTCAGGGTCAACAGCAAGGAGCAAAAGGTCAGGCTCGTTGCCTGGGGACAGGATTACAAACTAATCAGGTCAGAGATGGTCAGGACCACCACCTGGACGAAAGAAAAACCCTACCTGGTCTACAACTATGCTTTTGTCGATTCCTGCCAGGTCCTTACCATTGAAGCCGGTACAACCGTCTATTTTCACAAGAATGCAGGTTTGTTCATCAAAGGCAAACTGATCGTTAAGGGCAGCACGGGTGAACCGGTGGTCTTCAAGGGTGACCGCCTGGAAAGTGGGTATGCGAATCTGCCGGACCAATGGAATGGAATCACCTTATTGTCGGGAAGTCACAACAACCTCATTGATCATTGCATCATCAAGAATGCGAACATCGGACTTCAGGTCGGCACCATCGAAAAGGAGGGATATGCCTCCGTTGAGCTATCCAATACCCGGATTGAAAACATGAGCTGGTCGGGTATTTGGGCCATGAAATCCAAAATACTTGCCTACAATTGTGTTATCTCCAATGTAGGTTATTACAACACTGCTTTGCTGTTGGGGGGCGATTATCAGTTTTACCATACCACATTTGCCGGATATCTCACCAATACCTCCACCTCCTACCGCAACATCGAGACCCTCACCTTGTCCAATTACCTGGTTAACAGCACCGATGGGGCCAAATATGTCGGAGATCTCAAACAGGCAACATTTGCGAACTGTATCATCAGCGGTCAAAACCTCGATGAACTTAAAATCTCGATGGACAAGCAAGGGGCCAACAACTACCTCTTCGACCATTGCCTGTTGCAGGTTTCTGACACCTTCAGGTTGCCCAATGCCGAACGATTTGTTTCATTGCAGCGCAACATCAACCCAAAATTTATTAATCCGCTCAAGGGAAATTATGAGCTTGACACTTTGTCTGCCGCGAAAGATGCAGGCAAAGAGTCGCTGGTCAAACTCTATCCTTTGGATATAAAAGGAGTGTTGAGAAACAGTGATGCCGGTCCTGACCTTGGTGCATTCGAACGAATTGAGAAAAAGAGGTAACTCATCATGAATCCCCTCGTCAGAGCGTTGGTCTATGCCGGAGTTCTGTTGAACCTGTCAATTTCCTTTTCTTTCGGACAGGGCAAACCATCGGAAGAATTTGTCATTGTTTGCTACAATGTTGAAAACCTGTTCGACCCCAGAAATGATCCGGAAAAAAATGACGAAGAGTTTACTCCCTCCGGGAAGAATCATTGGACCATATCCAAATTGAACAAAAAGGTAATGATGGTATACCGGGCCATCCTTGCTGCATCCAATGGCGTTTATCCGGATATCATAGGTCTGGAGGAAATCGAAAATCTTTGGGTTCTGGAATATCTGCTGAAAAAGACCCCCTTTTCCCAGGCTGGATATGGGATCATCCACAAAGAGTCGCCCGATCCCAGGGGAATTGATGTCGCATTGCTTTACCGCAAAGCACGAATGGTTCCGCTCGATTTTGATTTCTATCCAGTTCATGGGCAAAACAACCTTACATTTATTTCCAGGGATATCCTTCATTTTCAGGCCGAACTAAAGGGGGAGAAGTTCCACTTTTTTGTCAATCACTGGCCATCCAGAAGTGGCGGTTATGCTGAAACAATGGGAAAGAGAAATCACACAGCCACCATCGTCAGGCAGGTCATTGACTCCATTCAGGCAGGCAATCCCCAAAGCAAGATCTTGCTGATGGGGGACTTCAACGCAACACCTGACGAGGACTGTTTTATCAAAATCCTGAGAGCCAGTACGACCCGCAACAGCAACAAATCAATGCAGCTAATAAATCTGGCACAATTCTGGCAAAAGAGTGGAACAGGAACCATTCGATCCCAGGGTCAATGGGAAATATTTGACCAGTTTATCTGTACCAACAATCTTCTTCAAAACGATGGCTTGACCATTGACACCGAAAAGACTTCGATCTGTCAAGCGGGATTCCTGCTCGAAAATGACGCCCGTTACCTGGGCAAAAAACCCTTCAGAACCAATTTGGGGCCGGTTTACCATGGCGGGGTAAGTGATCATCTTCCAATTTCAACGGTCCTTCGGAAGAAAGTGACTAAAGTGAACTAGCGTGAACTAAAGTGACTAAAGTTAGGGTGTCCCGACAATGCAACCAATGGCTTAAGTACTCTAGTCACTTTAGTTCACTTTAGGCACTCTAGGCACTTCTTTTAACTTTTAATTAACAACTCCCCTTTAAACTCTTTTCAAAAGGCGGTGTCAAAAGCTGCAAACAACAGTAATTGATACATGCAAAACTATATTTTAGCTTTTATTATTTTTATTTCAACCTACAACGTGAATGGACAGGCGACTCCGCCCTCCGACCTTACAGCAGCGGTAAAGACCACTGGAACCGCCATCCCGGTAATTAAAAACCTCACGATCAAGGGGAAAGTCATTGAGGCTGATACCTCAACCCCCATGGGATATGCGAATGTGGCCATTTTTGCTGCCGCAGATTCCTCTGTAGCAGGAGGCATTATGACTGCCGACAATGGATCTTTTGAGATCAAGAACCTCCCTCCGGGGAAATATTTTCTGAGCGTTAATTTCATTGGTTTTTCAAAAAAAACCATCCCCTTGCAATTGACAACCACAAAGGCTGTAACAGATGTGGGGACGATTACCATGCAAAGTACGGATCAGAAAATTGATGAGGTAGAGATCGTTGCGGATAAACAGCGGGTAGAATTCAAAATTGATCGCAGGGTGGTAAATGTGAGCCAAAACATTGTCTCCACGGGGGGCACTGCCATTGAGGTACTTGAAAATACGCCTTCCGTCCAAACGGATTTCGAAGGGAATGTAACGCTGCGGGGAAGTTCCAACTTCACCGTGTTGATTGACGGACGTCCCAGTGTCATCAAGGGAAGTGATGCCCTAAGGCAACTTCCTGCAGCCGGAATCGACAAAATTGAGATCATCACCAATCCCTCTGCCAAATACGATCCGGATGGTGATTCAGGAATCATCAATGTAGTGATGAAGAAGAACCAGAAGGATTCATTCAGCGGACTGGTCAATCTGACAGCAGGATTTGGCGACAAATACCGTGGAGATGCCAATTTCTCCTACCGGACCAAGAAGTGGACCTTTACGGCAGGAGCCGATTTTTCGGATATGACCAATGAAGGGTCACGGGATATGTTGCAAAAAATCACCAATGGAGATACCATTACCACCAGGGAGACACTGGGAGATGGAACCATGACACACACTGGGAACAACTTCAAGGGGGGGATCGACTATTCACTTAGTTCTGCCACGACCATCGGGGTACTGGCTACCATAGGATCTATGGGACACGGGAATGCCAATACCGGTTATCAAACCACCTCCTACAACCTGGGATTACCTTCCGGCTATCTTTTTCAGGACAACAGTGCCAACAGGGGTAGCGATTACTGGAGCAGTGATTTAAATTTCATTCACCGGTTCAACAAGAAGGGGCACGAGTTGCAGGGATTGTACCATTTCGAAAAAGAGAATGGCTCAGATACCGAGAATCAGATCTATTTTGCCACAGATGCCAATTGGAATGCCTTGAGCAATAACCCTTACAAATCAAGGTCCGGGGAGTATTCGGATGAAACCGACAATCGGATCAAGCTCGATTACATTTACCCGATCAACGAGAAAGACAAACTCGAGGCTGGCTACCAGGGTCGCTGGGAAAATAGCAACCAGGATTTTGTCTTTGAAGAGTACAATTACCTCACCAGCAATTGGGATAACAATCCCAAGTACAGCAGTGTGGTTGACTTTACCCAACATATACAGGCCTTGTATGGAACCTTTTCCCATTCCAATGAGAAATTCTCCTATCAGTTGGGACTTCGTACAGAATACTCCAAACGTGATCTATACAGCCAACGCGCTGATAAGAGCTACAAACTGGATCTGTTGGACTGGTTTCCAACCATCCATCTCTCGCAGAAATTCAAGAAGGATTATGAGTTGCAAGGAAGTTACAGCAGAAGGTTGAACAGACCGGGTGGTTATATGCTGGAACCATTCCCCTCCATCATGGATCCCTACAACATTCGAATTGGGAATCCGGACCTGACCCCTGAATATACAGGATCTTATGAGATGACGCTTCTTAAACGCATCAAGGCCTCCTTTATCTCCCTTGAGGCTTACTACAGGCATACCACTGATTTGATGACACGGATCCAGACGCTTGGATCGGACGGCATCATGTACCACACCATGGATAACCTGAATGACGACTATTCGCTGGGAAGTGAATTGATGGTCAATTATGAATTTAAACCCGGGATACGCCTGGTAGCCTCCGGTACTTTGTACAACTACTGGCTGAAGGGAGCCATCAATGGAGAGAATGTCGATCAGCAAAGCACCAATTTTGACGGGAAGCTAAACTTTGACCTTAAAATTGCAAAGAATACGCGGATGCAAATAATGGGGATTTACCGTGGACCCACCGTTTCTGCGCAAGGACAACGTGACGGCATGTTCTTCTCAAATGCCTCTGTAAAACAGGAATTCTGGCAAAACAAGATGTCTGCGACCTTGCAGGTACAGGACATATTTGGTACCATGAAATTCAGTGGAACCTCTTCAGGAGCAAATTTTGAGAATCAGTTCAAGTTCAAGCGCGAATCACAAATTGTCCAGTTGACCTTGAGTTACAAAATCAACAATTTCAAGAATAAGCCTAGTAAGGATGGACCCGATGCTTCCGGTAACGAGGGAGGTGGTATGGGTGAGTTTTAGTTTTTTTCGTGAGTTTCATTTTTTCCAGGAGGCTATCCCAATTAGGATAGCCTCTTTTTTATATAACTTGATTTTGGTTTTTGTTGTAGGATTAAAAACTAATAATATTTATATTTACAGCTACGTTACTAATTTTTTTAACTCAATAATTTTATTCTGATGAAGGAGACAAACAAAGTTTCAAGAAGGGGATTTTTGGGAACGGGTGCTGCAGCGGCGGCTGCGATTACTGTCCTCCCTTCCAACACCATTGCAGGTTTAGGCCACCAGGCCCCCAGTGACAAGCTAAACATAGCGGCTGTCGGTGTTGGAGGTATGGGTCATGGTAATTTGAAGAACCTGAAATCTGAAAATATCGTTGGTCTGTGTGATGTAGACTGGGGATATGCTGCCAATTGCTTCAAAGATTTCCCTGGTGCCAAAAAGTACAAAGACTGGAGAGTCATGTATGAAGAACTGGGCAAATCAATCGATGGGGTCCTGGTTGCTACGGCCGACCATACCCATGCCATCATTGCGGCTCATGCCATTACCATGGGGAAAAGCGTCTATGTACAAAAACCTCTTACACACTCTGTTTACGAATCCCGGTTGTTAACCAAATTAGCTGACAAGCACAAAGTTGCCACCCAAATGGGAAACCAGGGATCGTCGGGCGAAGGAGTTAACTTAACCTGTGAATGGCTTGCCAATGGAGAAATCGGGGAAGTTACCAAGGTAGAAGCCTTTACTGACAGGCCCATTTGGCCACAGGGCTTAAATACACCAAAACAAGGACAGTGGGTTCCAGAAACTTTGGACTGGGATCTTTTCACAGGACCAGCCAAAATGCGTCCCTACAATGAGATATATCACCCATGGAACTGGCGTGGTTGGTGGGCTTATGGAACAGGAGCACTGGGTGATATGGCCTGCCATATCCTGCATCCGGTGTTTATGGGTCTTCAACTTGGCTATCCAATCAAAGCCCAGGGTAACTCTACACTGCTACTGGAAGATTGTGCCCCAACTGCACAGAGTGTTAAACTCACCTTCCCGGCAAGAACTGCTGCAAAGAATGCAAAACTAAAATTACCGCAGGTTGAGGTTTACTGGTACGATGGTGGCATCAAGCCAATGCTTCCAAAAGGCTGGCCTGTTGGCAAAAACCCGAATGATTCAGGCGGTGGTGTCTTCTTCCACGGAACCAAGGGAACTTTGGTTTGTGGATGCTATGGTGTTAATCCATGGATTTTACGTCCGGATGGCAAGGTTGAAAAACCAGAGAACGCCCCAAAATTCCGTCGCCGTGTTGCTCCGCTTTCCCACGAAATGGATTGGGTACGTGCCGCCAAGGAGACTCCAGAAGCCCGCGTAAAAACCGCCTCCGATTTCAGTATGGCTGGTCCATTCAATGAAATGGTGGTCATGGGGGTATTGGCTGTTCGCCTGCAGACCCTCAACAAGGAGCTGGAATGGGATGGTCCAAACATGAAATTTACCAACATCACCTCCGACGAGAAGATCAAGATTGTGATGGAAGATAAATTTAGCATCCATGACGGTCACCCAACATTCAACAAGACTTATACAGACCCTGTACCAGCGGACGTATTTGCTGCTGAACTAATCAAGCATACCTACCGTAAACCATGGTCATTGCCTGAAATGCCCGCTTAAAAAAGCCGTTGCTAAATGTATAAAAAGCCGTTGCATTGGATGCAACGGCTTTTTTAGTGCCTAGAGTGACTAAAGTGACTAAAGTGAACTAAAGTACTTACGTCATAAACCTGACTCGTCCTGATTTTTGTTTACAGTTTTTTGATTAATACTGTTTTTTGTTTTTTCTTTTATTTACTCTTCAATTATTATTTTAATCTTGATTTCTTTGTTTAGATAAAGCTATTGATTTTTTGTTCTTGTTCGATATTGTTAATTTGATAATAGTTCTTCCAGTGTTTTTTGAATGTTCCTGATTGATTGTGAGCGTATTCAGGAGTTCTCATGTCCAAACTGCTGTGAAGCCGCTTCTGGTTGTAAATCAGGATGATTTGCCCTAATTCATTAGTTGCATGCTTCAATGAAGTTAATTTCATCTCATTCAGCCATTCATCCTTTAAAATTCCATTAACCCGCTCTGCTATTGCATTTTCACGTGGATCACTATCCTCTGTCATACTGATTTGAAAGTGATTCTTATTTAAAATTTTGACATAATCACTACAGCAATACTGAACTCCTCTGTCAGAATGGTGAATAACACCCTTTACCCCTTTGGGTATTTGATTTATTGCCATTTGCAGCGCATTTAAAGTATGTTTCGCTTCCAGAGTTGCTCCAAGATCCCATCCGATTATCTTCCTCGAATAGGCATCCGTTATCAAATTCAGATAACCAAAACCTTCCTTTGTCTCAATATAGGTTATATCACTAACCCACAATTGATGCGCTTTCCCAGGAACAAACTCTTTTATCAGGTTGGGATATTTGTGCAGCCAATGGTTGCTGTACGTTGTCCTGGCCCGGTAGCGTCGTTTACGTATCAATAAGCCCTGTTCTCGCAGAAATTCAAAGAACGAATCCCGACCCAGGTATAATTCGGCCGGAAGATGTGGTTGAATGTGCAAAAGCAATTTGCGCCCTCCTATTCGGGGCATTAATTTGCGTTCTTTCTCAACCAACTGAAGCAATATCTCTGTTTTTACTTCTTCCTTATACACGTATCTGGAGTGCTGATAGTAGGCCTGCCTACTCTTACCAAACAGATCGCACAAAGTGTTAATATCGCTTCCTGGACACTTTGTACGCAGCTCCTTTACCGTTTGGCTCCAGCTTTTTTTCTGATTGAAATCTTAAGATCCCGCTCAGCAATATCAATCATCGTATTCAGAGCAAGTGTACGCAATTGCTCATGATCCAACTCTTGCTCCAGTTTCTTTACCCTGGCCTCAAGCTCGCGCTCATAGACCGTTTTTTCTATTTGCTTTGCCATGGTGCGTTGTAATTCAATCTGCTCCTGATTTGGAGCCTGAAGCTCAAATTTACGCATCCATTTCTTAATTGTATTGGTCCCTCGAATATTATACTTCTGCATCAACTCTCGCTGACTAACATCCGTATTCAAATAATCTGTCAATACTCGCAACTTTAATTCGTCCGGAAATGCATTTACTTTTACTTTCATAATCCTGATTTCTGTTTACTTCTTCTGTAAACCTATTTCAGGACTAGACAACCTGATTTGTTCGGAACCAATAACTTTAGTCACTTTAGTTCACTCTAGTCACTTTAGGCACTTCAGTTCACTTTCCTACAAATTTTAGTTAACAAAATCTAAACTGGCCGTAAGCTATGATTATACTGCCTATCTTTGGCCCGGATTCACACAAGTACAAGGTTCTTTCCGGTTGTTTGAATAGAAGTATTACTTTTGTCGCTCAATTTAAGCTAGGGTATCCATCCACAGATGAAGCAATTTGAATTTGATTTTGTAGTGGTAGGCAGTGGACTGGCAGGCCTTTTGGCGGCCTGGCACGCTTCGGTTCATGGGTCGGTAGCCCTTGTTTCCAAGTCGGAACTCGATATCAGCAATTCCTACAATGCCCAGGGGGGGGTTGCCGCAGCAATAGGCCAGGATGACCAGCCCCTCTACCATTTTAATGATACCCTGACTGCCGGACGGGGGCTGTGCGACCATGACGCAGTTGAAATTCTTGTCAACGAGGGACTCACCCAGGTTCAGGAATTGATCGCAATGGGGATGGAATTCGACAAGGAGCCCAATGGAGATTTGCTGCTGGGGCTGGAAGGAGGACATTCACACCGCCGTATCCTTCATGCCGATGGAGATGCTACCGGTAAGGTCATGACGGGGTTTATGCTCCACAAAATCTTGCAGCATCCCCGGATTACCACTTTTGAATATACCACTGCTGTAAAAATATTTACAAGGGATGGAGTCTGTTCAGGCATCCAGACCCTTGATTACAATACGGGTGAAAACAGTCTTTTCCGAACCAAGGCGACCATCCTTGCCACCGGAGGATTGTCAAGGATCTATGCCCGATCAACCAATCCCTATACAGCGACCGGTGATGGATTTGCCCTTGCATGGGAGGCAGGCGCCCGTATGGCAGATATGGAATTCATCCAATTTCACCCAACAGCGCTCTCGGTGGATGGGGAGGATGCCTACCTGATCAGTGAGGCTGTGCGTGGAGAAGGAGCCCACCTGCTGGACAAGAACGGCGACCGCTTCATGCTGAAACTGCACCCCATGGCAGAACTTGCGCCACGGGATGTGGTTGCTTCTGCCATATTCAATTGCATGCAGGAGACGGGATCTACTGTTTTTCTCAGTCTGAGGCACCTTGATTCCTCTTTTCTGAAAGAGCGCTTTCACTCCATCGATGCCAAATTGAACAGCTATGGAATCGATTTAACCTGTGATCTGATACCGATCTCCCCCGCCGCCCATTACACGGTTGGCGGTATTCGTACGGATGTATGGGGACAGACCAACATAACCGGACTCTTTGCCTGTGGAGAGGTGGCTTCGACGGGCGTTATGGGAGCCAATAGACTGGCCAGCAACTCCTTACTGGAATGTTTGGTGTATGGCAAGAGAATTGTTGAGAAAGCCAAGATGCTCGAGTTTCCCCCCATCAGCACGTCACCTGTCGAAGCGGTCAAATTCCACCTGGAGAGCAATGAAAGTTATGTCGCCATCAAAAATGAACTGTCTGAAATCATGAGCAACCAGGTTGGCATCGTTCGAAGCCAAAGTGAAATGGTTGCTGCATTGGAACGTATCGATGCAATATTGGAGCAATATGCGGAAAATCAAACCGATTACAATTACAAGAAAATCTATGAACTCGCCACGGTTTGCCGTCTGATATGCATCTCCGCACTGGAAAGGAAGGAGAGCAGGGGCGGACATGTGAGATCTGATTTCAGGGAAGAATCCCCTGCATGGATCCACCACATCATCCAGGAAAGAGGAAAGGAGTTAACCACTGAAGCGGTAAGAAACAATTTGAAATAATGGATCAAAGTACCTTAAAGGAACTCAAAAATCTTATAGCATATGCACTGCAGGAGGATATTGGGAATGGGGATATCACCACCAATGCCCTTGTCCCTGCTTCAATGACCTCGACCGCCACGATGGTTGCCAAGGCATCAGGCATCGTTGCCGGGATGGAGGTAGCTGAAGCGGTGTTTAGATATTTGTCGCCTCTGGTAGAGTGGCGACCAAAGGTCAGGGATGGGGATCCTGTGGAAAAGGGAATGCTCCTTGTTGAGGTGGCAGCCCCTTACCGCTGCCTGCTGACTGGAGAGCGACTGGCACTTAACTTTCTTCAAAGAATGAGTGGTATTGCCACCATGACCCACCTCTTTGTGGCTGAAGTAGCCGGTTATGGCACACAAATCCTGGATACAAGAAAAACTGTTCCAGGACTTCGGATCCTTGATAAATATGCAGTAAAAGCTGGAGGAGGAGTCAACCACCGGATTGGTTTGTACGATATGGTTATGATCAAGGACAATCACATCAAAGTGGCTGGAGGTATCCGGAATGCCGTGGAGCAAATCAGGAAGAGCGTTCCATCCGGAATTAAAATTGAGGTGGAAACCACCACGATGGCAGAGGTAATGGAGGCACTCGAAATGGAAGCCGACATTATCATGCTCGACAACATGTCCAATGCACAGATGAAAAGCTGTGTGGAACGGATCAACCACCGGGCCAAAGTCGAAGCCTCCGGCAATATGAATCTGGAGCGGGTCAGGGAGGTCGCGGCGACAGGGGTGGATTTTATTTCCATCGGAGCCTTGACACATTCTGTGACAGCATTTGATATTAGTATGAACATCATACCGGATCGATTTTGAATTTAGTAGCAGACATCGGTAACAGCAGGACAAAGTGTGCCATCTTCAGGGGCGGGGAACTGGTTGAATCGTTTACAACGGAACATCTGACCATTCCTCAGCTAGAGGATCTCCAGTTGCGCTTCCCTTCCCTGGACAAAGCCATCATTTCGACGGTTGCATCTGTTTCTCCGGGTCTGGTATCCTATTTGAAATCAACGTTTCCGACATTTGTAGATTTTAACCATCAAACCAGGGTTCCAATCCTGAACAAATACCAGACTCCGGCAACACTTGGGCTCGATCGTCTGGCAGCGGCAGTTGGAGCCCACGAATTGTTTCCCGACCTGGATCTATTGGTTATTGATGCAGGTACTGCCGTGACCTTCGACCTGGTGGAAGGAAATGGGACTTTCGCCGGAGGAAATATCTCACCCGGATTGAGGTCCAGGTTCAGGGCTTTGCACGAATTTACCGCCAAATTGCCCCTGGTAGAGGCTTCCGGGGAGGTGCCGGTCATTGGTCAAACTACCGAAGAGGCTATTGTTGCCGGTGTTGTCAACGGAATGGTTTTTGAAATGGATGGCATGATTGATTCAATGAAAAACAAGATGCCGGAGATTCATACGATTCTGACAGGAGGCGATGCCTACTTTTTTGAAAGAAGATTAAAAAACCGCATATTTGTAAATTCTGAGATCACACTCATAGGTTTAAACCGAATTCTAGAATATAATGTTGAAAAGCAATAGATTAATTTTTTTTGTTATCGTTTTCTTACTGGCAATCCCTGCAGGTTCTTACGGACAAAACAGCAGCAGCACCAGCACCCCTTACTCGCGCTACGGTTTCGGCACACTTAGCAGCAGCAGCCTTGGCAGGGGCGATGCCATGGGAGGCATCGGCATAGGAATCCGAAACGGCTTTCAGGTGAATACGGCCAACCCTGCCTCCTACACAGCCATTGATTCACTAACTTTCCTCATGGAATTTGGGATGGATGCCAGGTTTACCTTTTCCAGGACGACAGAGGCAAGCAATTACAGAAATGACATAAATTTCAATCACCTCACCTTTGGCATTCCCTACACGAAATGGTGGGCAGGTTCATTTGGCCTATTGCCCTATTCGTCGAAGGGATACGATGTAGCTTCGACCGAAGGTCTCGATGATTTGATGTCCACTTCTACCTTTTCAGGAACAGGTACCCTCACCAAGGTTTATGTGGGAAATGCTTTTCGCATCGGGAAAAATCTCTCACTGGGGGTAAATACCTGGTTCATGTTTGGCAAGATCAATGACAACGTATACTTTTACTTCCCCAACGACGCCAATACCTACGATTATTACAAAGACCAGAGCCTCATGGTGCACGGATTTGGTGTAACGACAGGTCTCCAGTACCAGATCACCACCAAAAATAACAACAGTCTGACCATTGGTGCCACCTTCGAGCCAAAACTAAATGTAGACTCAAAGTACATCATCCACGAAGAGCGGGCTCTCTTCAGAGGATCATCCTCTGCTTCAGCCATTGTGGATACCCTACAGCATGTTGTTTCGAAGGAGAATGGACTACAGGTTCCCATCGCCTACGGGGCGGGTTTTTCCTATACCATCAAGAACAAGATCACATTTGGTGCTGATGCAAATTTCCAGCAATGGCAGGATCTTAAATTTATGGGACAACCTGTCGATTACCTCACCAACAGTAGCAAATATTCGGCTGGAATTGAATACATTCCCAATCAGTTTTCCATAAGAAGTTACTGGGAAAGAGTTAATTACAGAGCAGGTGCTTTTGTCGAAAACTCCTACCTTACGTTAAATGGGGTGCAGATCAAGGGCTATGCTGCCACATTAGGCTTCGGATTTCCGCTGGGAAGGTCACGGTCGACCCTCAACCTCGCCCTGGAAATAGGAAAGTTGGGTACAACCTCCAACGAACTGATTCAGGAAAGATATGGCAAAGTCTCCATTTTCCTGTTGTTGCACGACAGATGGTTCTTCAAAACCAAATTCGACTAGGCACAAACCTTGAAATGAACTGACACGGATGTGAAAATACTTCTTTTCCACCTACTGATGATTACCTGCTGTATTCCGGTTGCCGCTGCAACTTCCAGGATAGTGAAGGGGACAGTATCCCACAATGGGAAACCAGCTTCAGGGGTATTGGTAACTGTTCACAGATCCCGTGCCAGCTACTTCACCAGTTTCGATGGAAAATATGAGCTCAAAGTCAGCAGCAAATCCTTGTGGATCAGGTTTACCCTGGCGGGGACAACGATCCAGAAGGAGATAGAACCCAATGGCAGCGATTACCTCGATGTCACCTTTCCCCCGGCAACGAAGGCGGGCCAGCCAGTATTGACCGATAGTATCAAGGGAAAACAACCGCCCAGACCATTGAAAAACACCAATAAACAGGATGATCAAAGATAACCATAGTTGCAAAGTTCACTTTGCCCGCGGAGTTGTATACAAGGTAACCAGGAAGTTAATTCCAGGGATGTTGTCAATTTTGCTATTGATTTCCTGCAGGTCAAAGGTCGCTACCGACATTCCTTCTGAACTACTGAACAGCAAGACCCTACCTGCCATGGAAGCCTTAGATTTTGAAACTTTCTATTCCGATTCAGGGGTAGTAAAATATCACCTTAAGACCCCCAAAATACTGATTTATGATGATCCCAAACAACCTTACAACGATTTTCCCGAAGGTTTTTTGATGCAACGCTACGATCTGAACAAGAAAATTATCTCTGAAATGTCGGGGAACCGTGGAAAGTACTTTGAAAAGGAGAAGCGATGGGAGGCAAATGGGAATGTAGTACTCGTCAACAGTGAAGGAGATACCCTAAGATCAGAGGAGTTAAAATACCACCAGGCAGAAGATCTCATCTACTCTGACCAGTTTGTCAGCATCAAAAAAGGAGATCATTACATCACCGGTTCAGGGGGCTTCAAGTCGGATACACAAATGACCAATTGGTCGTTTTTTAAGACAAAGGGTCATCTTTATATGGAAGGGGAATAAAAAGAGAGACTGTTTAAATTAATAACACAGAGAATATCTAACTATTTATCGAAAACAGGGAGCAAATAGAGATTTCTGCTATTTTGAATTTTCTTTAGAGAAAAAATGAGTTTCACAGGGAGAAAATCGCTAGCGATTTTCTCCCTGTGTACCTCATTTTTTCTCTGTAAATTTTGCATAAAGCGACAATTTCAAAGCTATCATCAGTTTCATCAAGGAGTCATAAATACTCTGTGAAATAATTTTAAACAGCTTCTAAGTGAAAAAAAACAGCTTTTTTCAAAATTGAGCAATTTGACCAAATTTAAAATCTTAAAATTACTATATTCGTACGCTCAAAAAATCCCAAAAAGGATTAACAGTTAAAGTATTAAAATAAGCAGAAAACGGATGGCTACATTAGAGAAAATCAGAAACCGTGCAGGAATAGGAATCACCATCTTTATCGGGTTGGCATTGGCAGCATTTGTACTTGGAGATGCTGTACAATCAGGTAGTTCAATCATGAGAGGGAATGAACAGGTGGTTGCAGAGATTGCAGGCAAGAGTGTTGATTTTAAAGAATTTCAACAGAAAATTGACGATCTTTCCAATATTTACAAAATGAATTCGGGATCAACTTCCCTCGATCAGAAAACCTCTGATCAGATCAGGGAACAGACCTGGATGAGCCTTGTAAGGAACATGACCATGAAGGAGATCTACGAGAATCTCGGTATAGATGTCACTCCAAACGAACTGTTTGACCTGGTTCAGGGTGAAAATCCACATGCCATCATCCAAAGTTTGTTTCGCGATCAAAAAACAGGAGCCATCAACCGTCCTGCCCTTATTCAATTCCTGAAATACCAGCAATCCAATGCCACCGGACCGGAACGCAACTACTGGCTGTTTGTTGAAAATCAAATTGTAGAAGAACGCTCTTTTACGAAATACAACAACCTGCTGATCAAAGGTATCTATACGACTACGGAAGAGGCAAAGAACAGCCTGGAGGGTAAAAATAAAAAGGTCAACATTGACTTTGTCGGAAAAAACTACAGCACCATATCCGACAGTACCATCAAGGTTACCCAGGGAGAGGTTGAAAAATATTACGCAGCCAACAAGGAGAAATACAAGCAGGAAGCCAACCGCGACATTGAATACGTTCTTTTTCCTGTAGTTGCATCCAAGTCAGACGAAGACAAGGTGATCAAATGGATCACTGACATCAAAAGTGAATTTGCTGCTGTTGAGGATCCAGCAGCCTATGTCAATGTCAATTCAGACAAGCAGTTTGATGCCTCTTTCTTCAAGAAATCAGAGCTTCCAACCAACTTGGCCGAATTTGCCTTTAACAGCAAACCAGGCGACATCTATGGTCCATACAAAGAGGGACAAAGCTGGAACATTTGCAAGGTACAGAAGTTCGAAGAGATGCCCGATTCGGTCAATGCACGTCATATCCTGATCAGTGTTACCAACCAGGCCGATGCCGCTCAGGCAAAAAATACCGCAGACAGTCTGAAAAGAGTTATTTCGCTCGGCGCAGATTTTGCTGAATTGGCACGCAAGTATTCATCTGACGAAGGTTCAGCGATCAAAGGCGGTGATCTGGGATGGTTCAAAAGAGGCGTGATGGTCAAACCATTCGACGAAGCCTCTTTCTTCGGGAAAGTGAACGAGCTACAGGTGGTAAGTACCCAATTTGGCTACCACCTGATTCAGGTAATCAAGCGTGGAAACACCGCACCCAATGTTCAATTGGCAACAATTGTCCGCAACATTGAACCCAGCAGTCAAACCTATCAGCAGACCTACTCACAGGCTTCCAAGTTTGCAGCTGAGAACCGCGACCTGAAGACTTTCCGCACTTCTGTTGCTACCCAGGGACTAAACAAACGTTTGGCCAATGTATTTGAAGCAGACAAGGAGATTGCCGGTCTGGAAAACTCCAGATTGTTGGTTCGTGCTGCCTTCAAAACTGAGACTGGAGAACCTGTCCTTAGTTCTGAGGGAACACCAATTTTCGAATTGGGGAACCAATTTGTGGTGGCCATGTTAGCCACCATCCAGGAAAAAGGATATTCAAGTGTGAGTACCAACAAACCTACCATTGAACTGGCCCTGCGCAAAGAGAAGAAAGCAGAACAGCTGAAAACAACCATGGCAGGGAAAAGTGATCTTGCCTCACTGGCCTCATCGCTTGGCACCACGGTTGGACAAGCAGCGGATATCAGCTTTGAGTCCTATTCCATAACGGGTATTGGGGTAGAACCAGCCGTAGCAGGTGCCGCTTCGGCGCTTGAAAACGGAGCCGTATCCAAACCTGTTGCGGGTGCCAACGGAGTCTATGTCATCAAGGCTACCGCGGTGAACAAAGGGTTTGATGCCGACATTGCCAACGAAAAATACCAAAGCAAAATGGCACTGGGCTACAGGGTTTCGGTACAAGCATTTGAAGCATTGCGTGAAAGTGCCGAGATCGTGGATAAACGGGCAAAATTCTATTGATACCGTCTAAATCAATATAAAAAAAAGGATGCCAAACGGCATCCTTTTTTTATATGGATAGCTCCTCCTGCCAGATAAAAGAATCCGGGGGAAATTCTTCGGAATTGAATATTGGCGGATGGTCAAAAAAACCATACACCGCCGAACCACTACCCGACATGGCGGCATACCAGCCACCCATCTGGTAGAAATGGTGCTTTATGCCTTCCAGCAAAGGGAATTTGGCGAAAAGGGAAGGTTCAAAATCATTTTTAATCTTACCCTTCCATTCCTGTTTGTCCCCACGCAGGATCGCTCTGAAATCAAATGGGTAAGCCATTGGCACTACATCTTGGTAGGCAGCTTTGGTTTGGATCTCTACCGGCGGTTTGACCAGCAGGAGGTAATTTCCCTTCAGATGAATTTCCACCGGTTCGAGCAGTTCTCCAATACCCGTAGCATAGGCAACCTGATTTTCGATAAAAAAAGGGCAATCAGCTCCAAGCTTTCCTGCGAGTAACTTTAATTTCTCAAGGGAGATGCCCAATTCAAAATGGTCGTTCAACGACTTTAGGAAAAAGGCGGCATCGGCCGAGCCACCCCCTAGTCCCGCCCCTGCTGGAATGACCTTGTGCAGATGAATGTCTAATCCCGGTAGCGTGTATTCAGCCTGTAACAACCGGTAAGCTTTCACCACAATGTTCTGCTCCGGATCAATGTCCAGGTCCAATCCACTGCTGACAAAATTGATCCGATTTCCACCGTTGGCAACATATTCCAATGCATCTTTCCAGCCAATGGGATAGAAGAGTGTTTCCAGCTCATGGTATCCGTCCTCCCGCTTTCGCAGGATGTTCAGGCCGATGTTGATTTTGGCATTGGGAAAAACTACCATCTCTATTTATTTTGGATTTTAGATTTTCGATTTTGGATTAATCCCCAATTTCAGATTGCCCTTGACAATACACCTTGCAACCTGAAATCATGGTCTTGCATCATTTCCACATTTTCACATTTCCACATTTCCCAATTTCCAATTTCCAATTTCCACATTTCCCAATTTCCACATTTTCAATTGGTATAACTCTCCAATGGTTCACAGGTACAGAACAGGTTCCTGTCGCCATAGGCATTGTCGACCCTTCCGACCGGAACCCAGAATTTATTGTCCCTCAACCAGGCCAGCGGATAGGCCGCCTTCTCCCTGGAGTAGGCATGTTTCCATTCGTTTGCCGTCAGTACTTCGGGCGTATGCGGGGCATTCCTGAGTACATTGTCCTGCGCATCTGCTGCACCAAGCTCAATCTCCCTGATCTCCTCGTAGATCGAATTGAGGGCCTCTACGAAACGGTCCAGCTCCTCTTTCGATTCACTTTCTGTGGGCTCCACCATCAGGGTACCATGAACAGGGAACGAAAGGGTTGGGGCATGAAATCCGTAATCCATCAATCTTTTTGCGATATCGGATTCAGAGATATCTGCCGCAATCTTCAGGTGACGGCACTCCAGGATCATCTCATGGGCAACCCGTCCGTTGGCTCCGGTATAGAGGATTCCATAGTTGTCCTTCAGTCTGGCGGCGATGTAGTTGGCATTCAGGATGGCAATCCTGGTAGCTTCGGTCAAGCCATCGGCTCCCAGCATCTTGATGTATCCATAGGTGATGGGCAGCACAGAGGCACTTCCCCATGGGGCCGCCGAAACGGCATGCATGCCCACATGTCCGTTGTTCATGACAGGGTGGGACGGAAGAAATTCGACCAGGTGTTTGGCAACGCCTATAGGCCCTACTCCGGGACCTCCGCCGCCGTGCGGTATGGCAAAAGTTTTGTGAAGGTTCAGGTGGCAAACGTCGGCACCGATCCTGGAGGGATTGGTCAACCCAACCTGGGCGTTCATGTTGGCACCATCCATGTATACCTGTCCGCCATTTTGGTGGATAATCTCGCACATTTCCACAATAGAGGCCTCAAAGACCCCATGGGTAGAGGGATAGGTCACCATAAAACCGGCCAGGTTCTCCCTGTGCTCTTCGGCCTTTGCCTTCAACTCCTCCACATTGATGTTCCCCTGATCATCGCATCCAACGACCACCACCTTGTTCCCGGCCATCACTGCACTTGCAGGATTTGTACCATGGGCGGAGGAGGGTATGATGACCACATTTCGGTGCCCCTCTCCCCTGCTCTTGTGGTAATCGCGTATGACCAGCAGACCGGCATATTCGCCGGCTGCCCCTGAATTGGGCTGGAAGGAGAGATCTGCAAAACCTGTGATCTCAGCGAGATCCCTGCGCATCTCCTCCATCATTTCATGGTAACCCATTGCCTGATTTTTAGGAACATAGGGGTGAATACCATTGAACTCAATCCAGCTAAGCGGAAGCATTTCGGTGGCAGCATTGAGCTTCATGGTACAGGATCCCAGCGAAATCATGGAGTGAACCAGCGATATGTCTTTCTTTTCCAACCTTTTGATGTAACGGGCCATCTCTGTTTCAGACCGGTATTTGCTAAATACCTCCTGTTTTAAAAAGCCGGATGTCCTTGCAAAATTGGATGGAATACTGTACAATTCCGGCATCACCGCAATCGTGGGGACCACCTTGTTGGCTGCCTTGGCAAAAACTTCCAGGATCCAGTTGATATCCTCAAGGTTGGTGGTTTCATCGATACTGATGCCGACCTCTCCCTGCTCAAAATACCTGAAATTCATCTCCAGGGCTACGGAAAGCCATTCAATATCCTCTCTTTTAACATGGCGCGGCAAGGAGATCTTGAGCGTATCAAAGAAGGAAGAGGTCTCGCAGCAGTACCCCAGCTTGTTTACTTCGAGTGCTATCAAGGTGGCAATGCTGTGCACGCGTCCGGCAATGTTCCGGATCCCTTCCGGTCCGTGGTAAACCGCATACATCCCGGCCATGGTGGCAAGCAATCCCTGCGAAGTACAGATGTTGGAGGTTGCCTTCTCCCGCTTGATGTGCTGTTCACGGGTCTGCAAAGCCAGGCGAAGGGCCGGTTTCCCTTCAGAATCTTTCGACACACCGATGATCCTACCGGGAAGGTCCCGTTTGTAGGCTTCCCGCGTCGCGAAAAAGGCTGCCGAAGGTCCCCCGTAACCCATGGGAACCCCAAAGCGTTGGGTTGATCCAAATACAATGTCTGCCCCCCACTCTCCGGGGGGAGTCAGCAGTGCCAGTGCAAGGATGTCGGCCGCAACGGCTATTTTTGCACCCATGGCCTGTGATTTTTCGGCAAAAGCCACGTAATCCTCGATCACACCATCTGAATTTGGGTACTGCAGGATGGCACCAAACCATTTTTCACTGGCAGAAGTTGTTTTAAAATCTCCCACTTCCAATTCAATTCCCAGTGGCTCGGCTCTGGTATAGAGCACATCCAGCGTTTGTGGCCAAACTTTCTCGTCGACAAAACAGACATTTGCACCCACCTTCTCCTGTGCCCTCGAACGAAGCGAATACATCATGTGGAGTGCTTCGGCGGCGGCGGTAGCTTCGTCGAGCAGTGACGCATTGGCCAGTTGCATGCCGGTCATTTCACAAACCATGGTCTGAAAATTGAGCAGTGCCTCTAGCCTGCCCTGTGAGATTTCGGCCTGGTAAGGGGTATAGGAGGTATACCAGGCAGGATTCTCCAGAATATTCCGCAATATCACAGCCGGTGTGATGGTGTCGTACCAACCCATCCCAATGTAGGTGTTAAAGACTTTATTTTTGGAGGCCAGGTGCAGGATCCTGCGGTAATACTCCCGCTCGGTAAGGCCATTGGGGAGATTCAGTGGTTTTTCCAACCTGATATTTGCCGGAACAGTCTGATCGATCAATGCATCGAGGGAGGAGACGCCCAGAATTGCCAGCATATCGTTGATGTCCTTCTCCCGGGGACCAATGTGTCGGGTTACAAATTTGTCGATGGCCATGTTGAATATATTTTACAGTTATGTTTTTAAATAAGTAGTGCCTAAAGTGCCTAGAGTGTACTAAAGTGCCTAAAGTTACGGGTTATTGAAATTGAGTGCTCGGGAATAAAAAATCTTTTCAGAGACTGTTTAAATTTATAACACAGAGAATATCTAACTATTTATTGAGAACAAAGCGCAAATAGAAATTTCTGCTATTTTGAATTTTCATTAGAGAAACCCAGGAGAACACAGAGTTGGAAAATCGCAAGCGATTTTCTCTCTGTGACCTCATTTTTTCTCTTGAAAATTTTTCACAAAGCAACAATTTCAAAGCTATAATAAGTTTCATCAAGGAGTCATAAATACTCTGTGTAATATTTTTAAACAGCTTCT
>CAMCBW010000044.1 GCA_945873105.1 Tangfeifania diversioriginum | reverse complement strand
TCCTTAGGTCTTGTTTGGGTAAAACCATCCAGCAATGAGATATTCTCGGAAGCAAAAAGGTAACCCTTTCGGGAGATGGTCAAGCCATAATTGATACCGCTGGGCAGACAAACCAAAAACTCACCTTCATTTTCAGCAGGAGAAATTGTCCTGACAACTCCTCCGGTAGTGAGATCCGACAAAACGATTCCCGCCTGGATATTCAACCCGGTTTTCGCATCCTTCACCACTCCCTTCAGGTAGGAGACCGGTGCCGGGCGCAGGGAATCTGGGAGCACAAAATGAAAAAGATCCTTGCCACGTTCACTGTTTCGGTCGGAGGAAAACCATGCCCTCTCCCCGGAGAGCTCAACGATGAGTCCCTCTTCATTTTTGTGGGTATTCAGCGGATAGCCCAGGTTGACAGGATCCTTGAAATGATTCCCTTCCAGTGTTGCGGTAAAAAGATCACTCCCGCCAAGTCCCGGTTTACCATCCGAAGCATAGAAAATGGTCTTCCCATCGGCATGCAGGAAAGGGGAGAGATCGTTACCAGCGGTATTCAATTCAGCTAAATTGGAAACCGCTCCAAACAGAGGGAATCCATCCTCGGAGATACCTGTTTTACAGGCCTTCCAGATGTCCATCTTTCCCTTGCCGCCAATTCTGCTGCTGACGAAGAAAAGGGTCTCACCATCTGCTGATATGGAGGGTTGGGACTCCCAGGCACCACTATTTACCGGCTCACCCATGTTCACTGGCATCGACCAGTTCCCATTCCTGTTGATGGAAATGTAGAGGTCACAACTTCCCACCCCATCGCTTCTGCCACATCCGGTAAATATCAACCATTTTCCATCTGCCGAAAGGGTCTGTGCCCCTTCATTTTCTGCGGTGTTGACTGGTGGACCAATCGCCACGGCTTTGTGCCAACCTACAGAATCCCGCCTTGATATGTAAAAATCCTCCTGCGGATGCTGGAGGTTTTTCCCAGCAGAGGACTTGGTTTCAAGTCGCGTAAAAACCAACTCGTTGGCTGCTGCATTCAAGGAGGGCCAATACTCCTCCGCAGCTGTATTGATAGAATCACCAAGATTGAGCGGTTGAAAAGGGAGTGGATGAAGCTGCGCCTGAACAGAAAACCGACAGGATTCCAGCAGCAATTGGTCAGCCGGGCTGATGGTACTTTTTAGTTTGACAAATTTTCCCATTGCAGCCAGTGCTTCAGCATATATGCCATTTTTAAACAGTCCTTCGGCAAGAAATTTATAGGCTGCCGGGTACGCATCTCCTGAAAGGGCAAGTCCCTGACGTAAATAGCCGATCTCCATTTCGGAATCTCCGGCTTCGTGGGAAAGATCTGCAAGCGCAAAATAAGCCATAAAGTAGGTAGGATCTATTTTAACCAACTCTTTCAACAGTGCAGCTGATTTGGTGGCATTGCCCTGTTGTGAACAATCCAAAGCCTCTGCGTAGAGTGCAGTCACTTTTTTCAGCAGTGAAGCCGATCTCTGCGCACAAAGTGTACCTGAAAGCAAAAGGAAGGTGACAATGACCGTCAATAACTTCATGGTAATTGCATCGTTTTTAAGCTACAGCGTAATCCAAAATCGAAAATTATATTGCTCAAATCTACCAAATAAAAAAACCGTCGCGGTTACCCGGACGGTTCTTTTTATAAAGCGATTGTCCAATTACAAGCTATTGATGGCGTTAAGGTCGTCGAAAGCTACCTGAAGACGGGCGATCAATGCCTCTTCCCCTTTTCTTACCCATACTCGTGGATCGTAATATTTCTTGTTGGGTTTGTCGGCACCTTCTGGATTACCAATCTGGCCTTGAAGGTAGTCATGGTTCTTTGCCTCGAACTGACGGATTCCATCCCAGTAAGCCCATTGGGTATCGGTATCGATGTTCATCTTGATCACTCCATAGCCAATGGCTTCGCGGATCTCTTCGTGGGAAGAGCCTGAGCCGCCATGGAATACAAAGTTGACGGGATGTTCATCTGTCAAACCCAATTTGGTTTTGATGTAATCCTGTGAATTTTTCAGGATGACCGGCATCAGCTTTACATTTCCGGGTTTGTATACTCCGTGGACATTGCCAAAAGAGGCTGCAATGGTGAAATTGGATGATATTTTGCTGAGTTCTTCGTAGGCATAGCAAACATCTGCAGGTTGGGTATAGAGCAGACTGTTGTCGACACCGCTGTTGTCCACACCATCCTCTTCCCCACCGGTGATACCCAATTCAATTTCGAGGGTCATTCCCAGTTTGCTCATACGCTCTAGGTAGCGTTTGCAGATGGTAATATTCTCTTCCAATGGCTCTTCGGAAAGATCGAGCATGTGAGAGCTGAAGAGTGGCTTGCCAGTTTGGGCGAAGTGCTTTTCACTTTCGTCGAGCAGACCATCGATCCAGGGAAGTAATTTTTTTGCAGCATGGTCGGTGTGAAGAACCACACGTACACCATAAGCTTCAGCCAATGTGTGGATGTGTTTGGCTCCGGCTACAGCGCCAAGGATACCAGCCTTCTGACCTTCCAGCTTCAATCCCTTTCCGGCATTGAAAATTGCACCTCCATTGGAGAATTGAATCATTACGGGAGCATTGGCGATTACCGCTGCTTCCATGATGGCGTTCACAGATGATGAACCTACAACGTTGACAGCCGGAATCGCAAAATTATTTGCTTTGGCTACTTTAAAAATGTATTGCAAGTCGGTTCCGGAAACCACGCCCGGCTTTACAACCTCAGCTATTCTGTTCATATTGAAATGATTTAATTTGACGGACACAAAGTTATGCAATCCAATTGATATTTGATTGGCCTGAATATTAAAATTAAGTAAACAATTGAGGCATGGGGCATGGGGCATGGGGCAGAGGGTATGGGCGAGGAAAGTTAAGACTGGGGGACTTAAGGACTTAGGGACAGGGAGACTTAGGGACAGGGAGACTTAGGGACTGGGGAGTCAGGAGGTTTTGCGGTAGACGCAATTCAAGCTGAGGCAAAGTGCGCAGGGATATTCGCGGTAGCTCACAGATTTGCCAATCCCTATCACACCACTGATGGACTTCACAGGAGTCATCAGCGCGGAAGGGGTAAGGGTAACTCCGCAAGGCGCTTCGGGGAAAAGGGAAAAGAGCTGGTGCTGGTCAGCTACCTCCCAGTGGCAATAGCCCGGACTGTAACGGTTGGTTGTTTTGATTCCTTCAGGCAACTCTTCACGGATCAATTGCAGCATTCGTTCTCCTGCTGCTTCGGTGATAAAGACGCCTACCTGGTCGTAAATATAGCCTTTGGCCGGATCCTCCCCCTGCAACAAAACAGCGGACCTTTCGCTTATCGATTTACCTGCGGTACAGACATAAAAGATCAGTTCTTCGGAATTTTTCAACTCTTTGCAGATGGTTCTCCCTACCTGGAAAGTCAATCCATCGGCTACCAGAATTCCTCTCCCGGGTTCTATCTGAATGTTTTCAATCCTCCGGTAAATGGCACGAATTTCTTTCACCTGTCGGGCAAATCCGATTACCTCCTCCAGGTATTGGTCGAAGGGTTCCGGAAGTGGCATATCCGGATAACCGAGCAATGCTTGGATGCGCTCCAGGTCTATTGTCAAATCATCAAAATTAAAACTGATCTCTTTTATCCTCATTTGGTTATACAGATTTGACCGATTCCCCAATTTTCCGGATGTGTTCAGGTGTCGTACCACAACAACCCCCAACGATGTTGGCGCCGGCAGCTATGATAGCTTTGACCCTGGAGGCCATCTCCCCGGGTGATTCAGGGAAAGTGGTCTTGCCATCCTTGAACTGTGGCATTCCTGCATTGGCGTGAACCAGCACCGGAATCAAAGGATTCGCGACACGGATCTCCTTCACCATGCCGATCATGTCTTCCATTCCGTTTCCACAGTTGGTTCCGATCAGGTCGGCCCCTGCCTCCACAAGGATCTCAGCCATCTCGGTGGGAGAAATCCCCATCATGGTGCGAAATCCGCCTCCGATGATTTTCTCGAAGGTCATGGTGCAAAAAACTTCACAATTGGTATTCTCCTTCGCTGCCTTCACTGCGATTCGGGCTTCATCCAGGTCGGTCATGGTTTCGATCATGATGGCATTGACCCCGCCCGCTTCGAGGGCCATCGATTGCTCCCTGAAAGCATCATATAGCTCCTCTTCTGTCACCTCTTCCATCATCAGCAGTTTCCCGGTAGGACCTACAGATCCCAGCACAAAACGGTCGGGACCTGCTGCTTTCCTGCTTATTTCAGCGGCGGCCTTGTTGAATTCGAATACTTTGTCTTCGAAACCATATTTTGCCAGCTTAAAGCGGCTTCCACCGAAGCTGTTGGTTTCAACCATATCGGCTCCTACAGCAATGTAACTTTTGGCAATATCCAAAACGTCCTCCGGCCGTGAAATATTCCACTCTTCCGGGCACTGCCCGGGCACCAAACCTTTTTGTTGAAGGAACGTTCCCCAGGCACCATCGGATACCAGAATACGACCTTTGCGAAGTTCTGAGACAATTAATTTCATTGAATAAGAGTTAAGGGTGCAACCTTGGCGTATATATTATTGTGCAATGTTGATCAATTTCTAAAAGCTACTAACAGAAATAAAAACCTTGCTGACCAATATCACAAAATTAAAATATACTCAACGCTTTTGAAACTTTAATTATTTGTAAACGTTCTAAATAACAAAATCATTTACCTGTTTATTTTTCCGCTAAAATATTATCGTATGAAACAAGCATGGGCAAAGCCAACAAAAGGTGCTGTATATACACTTGCGAGTTCCATTAGTACGATTTGATATTCAATAATTTACTAATACTATTTACGTATGAAAAGACACGAATTTTTTTCCACCCTTGGGATTTCTGCCGGAATGATTTTTATGGCACCCGTGGTAAGCTCCTGTAGCAAAGACAGTGCCTCTGATCCGGATACGGGAGGAAATACAAACAATAATAACAATGGATCCATCGATTTTACCCTAGACCTGTCAACACCAACCTATGCGGCTTTGAACAGCAACGGGGGTTCGGTTGTCAAAAGTGGTATCATCATCGCCAGAACCTCCTCCGGCAATTTTGTGGCACTCGCCTCGGCTTGTACACATGCGGGAACTACTGTTGGATTTGAAAGCAGTGCCAACCGATTTCATTGTTCCAACCACAGTTCCAACTTTGGTCTGGATGGTTCGGTTCTAAATGGTCCGGCAACTTCGGCTTTAAAAAAGTACAACACCCAGTTGACAGGTACCAATCTAAGGATTTTTGCATGAACATTGAAGGAGCAGCCAGGCAGACTCCCGTCCTCCTGGCTGCTTTTTCGGTCTTACTGCAACTGGATCAGGACTACTGATTTGGAAGGCAAAACAGCATCCACCTTTCCATTGCTAATTTTAACATTTTTGTAATCAGCCTCCATCACCTCCGCTTTTTTCCCAAAGTCGTTGTAAGCATTTATTTTCGAAGCGGTTACAACTTTTCCGGATACTTTTGACGGGGTTAGTCCGGCAATCTCAAAACTTATCTGTTGGGTATTGTTCGGATCGAGGTTGCAAAGGGTAATACTGACTATGCCGTTCTTCAAGGAAGCAGATGCATTTACTGCATCCAAAGATTTTCCCTCCAGGGTATACTGGTTGCATTTTACCTCAATCGGAAGCATGGTGCCATCCTGGTGGACCTTGTACAGTTTAAAGACATAGTAGGTCGGTGTTAATACCATCTCTTTCTCTTTGGTCAGAATCACAGCCTGCAACACATTGATCATCTGGGCGATGTTGCTCATCCTAACCCTGTCGGCATGGTTGTTGAAAATGTTCAGGTTGATGCCCGCAATCAGTGCATCCCGAAGGGTGTTCTGCTGGTAGAGAAAGCCAGGATTGGTGCCGGGCTCCACGTTGTACCAACTTCCCCACTCGTCGACCAACAAGCCAACTCTCTTCTTTGGATCGTATTTGTCCATGATGGCGGAGTGTTTGGTCACCAGGGTATCCATTTTCAATGTCTTCTGAAGCGTATTGAACCAGGCAAGTTCATTGAAATCGGTAGCAGAGCCCTTGCTTTGCCACGTCCCCGGAACTGTATAATAGTGGACAGATAATCCATTCATCCACCTGGTTGCCTCCCGCATCATCACCTCCGTCCATTTGTAGTCCTCCACATTGGCGCCGCTGGCAATCTTGTACATCCCAGGGGCACGCATGAAGGTAGCATAATTGCGGTAGAGGTCGGCATAGTATTCCGGACGCATATTACCCCCACAACCCCAGGTCTCATTTCCGACTGCCCAGTATTTCACATTCCAGGGCTTTTCACGGCCGTTTTTCTTGCGAAGGCTGGTCATCGGACTCTCGTTGGTTGAAGTGACGTATTCAATCCATTCGGCCGCTTCACGTACTGTACCGCTGCCAACATTCAGGTTGACATAGGCATCAGCACCAACCAGCTCACAGAAATCAAGAAATTCATGGGTCCCAAAACTGTTGTTTTCCGTTACGCCACCCCAGTGTACGTTAATGATAGAGGGCCTTTGCTCTTTCGGGCCAATGCCATCCATCCAATGGTAGGTATCTGCAAAACACCCCCCCGGCCAGCGGATCAAAGGAACACTTAAATCCTTCAGAGCCCCTGTCACATCCGAGCGAAATCCCTTTACATTGGGGATGTCAGAATTCTCCCCGACATAGATTCCGCCATAGATACAATGGCCAAGGTGCTCGGCAAAGTGGCCATAAATGGCCTTGTCAATTTTGGCTCCTGGTTGGTCGGCACGAACGACCACCCTGTTTTGGGCACTCCCGGAAAGGGTAAAAGCCACCAAAACCAGCGCTGTGAGTACTGTGATAGCAGAAAAATTTCTCATGGTATTCAGGTTTAATAACTACAAAGTAAAAATAACATGTTTTCAGGTACATTAATAGTAAAGAATACTTTTATTATACTGTTATAAAACATACAGGCAAAGATCCAATGATGGCAGAATCCTGTCTGATGAGATGCTGTAAAACATATTTTCATCCACCATTATTTGGCTGTTCTATCCTATATTTGCAGAACGGATCAGAACAGATAACCCACTTTCTATACCATGCAAAAATTCAGCTTCAAACCGAATTTGAATTCCGGCGTATCCAAAGTACAGCAACTTGTTGATGCCCTCATCCGCTCCATCAACTTAAAGATGCTTTCAGAAGGAGATCCTTTGCCATCGGTCAACGAGTTGATGAAGGAGTCCGGTCTTTCGCGGGATACTGTTTTTAAAAGCTATGGTGAACTAAAACGGAGAGACATCGTGGAAGCCATCCCCAACAAAGGCTATTTTGTCACACGCTCCCAAAAGAAGGTATTTCTTTTCCTGGACACGTTCAAGGCATACAAAGAGGTATTGTACAATGCCTTTAAGCAAAATCTCCCCAAGGATACCATGGTGGATATCAATTTCCACCATTACAACTTTGAGCTTTTCAAGTCCATCATCCACAGCAGCAATGGCAAGTTCAACTCCTATATCATCATGAATTTCAATCATCCGGAGATCCCCGGGATCATTGATGAAATCGACCCGGAGAAGTTACTGCTGATTGACTGGACCATTCATTCCAAACCAGGCGTAGCAAGGGTGTACCAGGATTTTGGACAAGTGGTCTACGATTGCCTGACCTCAGGTTATCATTTGCTCAGAAAATATGACGAGATTGTATGCGTCTATCCGCAATACACCTTTCACCCAATCGAATCTGTTGACAATGTAAGCCGATTTTGTTCCGATCACAGTTTAAATTTCAGCATTTTATACAGTCTCGAAGAGTTGGACATCAAAATTGGAAAGGTCTACATGGTCTTTGAGGACATTGATCTGGCTGCAATTCTGGAACAGGCCAACCGAAAAAAATTCCGTCTCAGGGAGGACTTTGGCATCTTATCTTACAACGACACACCCATGAAGCAGTTCATTTCAGGGGGTATTACAGTAATATCCACGGATTTCAAGCTCATGGGAAAGAAGGCGGCAGAATTTACAGTGGCCAACGAAAATTTGGATTTCCTGGTACCCACTCAATTAATCATCCGCGAATCACTTTAAAAATCATCATACAGCAGAACAGACATTTTATAACCAAATAGGATCCTAATATGTATTTACTTGGAATTGACATCGGTAGTTCATCTGTAAAGGCATCGATTGTAGATGGTGCAACCGGAAAATGCACCGCATCCGCCTTTTATCCAAAACAGGAGATGAAGATTACTGCCTTAAGGGCGGGATGGGCCGAACAGGCACCTGAACTGTGGTGGGCCAATCTTAAACTTGCGATCAGTGAAGTTTTAAGTGTTTCCAAAGTTGCACCAAAAACCATCGAAGCCATTGGAATCTCCTACCAAATGCATGGTTTGGTGGTGGTTGACAAAAATCAACAGGTATTGCGACCCTCCATCATCTGGTGTGATTCAAGGGCTGCCGTTTATGGGAACAAGGCCTTCACCGACCTGGGCGAGCAGGCATGTCTGTCGAGTTTATTGAATTCACCGGGCAATTTTACTGCCTCCAAGCTGAAATGGGTCAAAGAGAATGAACCAGAGCTCTACAACCGGATCGATAAGATCATGTTGCCTGGGGATTACATTGCCATGAAGATGTCGGGAGAAATTAGCACAACCGCTAGTGGCCTCTCCGAAGGAATCCTGTGGGACTTCAAAGGGAACAAGGTCGCCACTGCACTGCTGGATTATTATGGATTCGATCACTCTTTCATCCCCAATATCGTTCCGACATTTTCGATACAATCAGTAGTCAATGCCGAAGCAGCTGCCGAACTTGGGTTGGCAGCGGGAACAAAGATCAGCTACCGTGCCGGAGACCAGCCTAACAATGCCCTGTCACTGAATGTGTTGAACCCTGGCGAACTTGCCACCACGGCAGGTACTTCCGGTGTCGTATATGGAGTCAGCGGAGAGGTAAAATATGACCCGCTGTCCAGGGTGAATACTTTTGCCCATGTAAACCATTCGGAGGCGGCCACCCGTTTGGGCGTATTGCTCTGCATCAACGGAACCGGCATTCTCAACTCCTGGCTGAACAAATATGTCGGCAACAAGGCATTCTCCTACGAGGCAATGAACCAGAGAGCGGCCACAGTAGCCATCGGATCGGAGGGATTGTCCATCCTCCCATTCGGAAACGGATCAGAACGGGTACTTCAAAACAAGAATATCGGAGCCCAGATTTCGGGATTGGGATTCAATACCCATACCGATGCCCATCTTTTCAGGGCAGCACAAGAAGGAATCGTCTTTTCGTTCAAATATGGGATGGAGATCATGGAGACCATTGGTATCCACGCCAGTGTAATTCGTGCAGGAAAGGCCAATATGTTTCTAAGCCCGCTCTTCCGGGAGACACTGGCAGGCGTTTCGGGAGCTACCATTGAACTGTATGACACCGATGGATCCATCGGTGCTGCCCGCGGTGCCGGAATTGGGTCTGGCTATTACACATCGGCAAAAGAGGCATTTGCCACCTTGCAGAAACTGGATACCATTGCCCCGGATATTACTCAAAAATCAGCCTATGATGAGGCTTATCATACTTGGAAAACACTACTAAACAAAAATTTATAAATGCGATTTAGAATATCATACCTCTTTGTTGGGCTGCTGTTTTCTATAGTTACCGAACTCAAGGCCCAGCAACCCATGCTGCCCTACCTGAATCCAACTATTCCGTTGGACCAGCGGATAGATGACCTGATAGGCCGGATGACCCTGGAAGAGAAAGCCAGTCAGATGGTGGATGCAGCCAGGGATCTACCACAACTGAATATCCCGAAATATGGCTGGTGGAGTGAAGCGCTGCACGGAGTGGCGAGGGCAGGAAAGGCTACCATATTTCCCCAGGCCATTGGCATGGCAGCCACCTTCGACCCTGACTTAATTCTGGAAGTATCGACTGCTATTTCCGACGAAGGCCGGGCAATGTACAATGATGCAGTAAAGCGGGGATTTCATACCATCTGCCAGGGACTCACCTTTTGGTCGCCCAACGTCAACATCTTCAGGGATCCCAGGTGGGGTCGCGGCCATGAGACCTATGGAGAAGATCCTTTTCTGACCAGTACGGTTGGTACTGCCTTTGTCAAAGGGATGCAGGGAAACCACCCTACCTACCTGAAAACGGCTGCCTGTGCCAAGCACTATGCCGTCCATTCCGGACCCGAAGGGCTCCGGCACGAATTCAATGCGGTGGTTTCCGACAAAGATTTGTACGAAACTTATCTTCCAGCTTTCAAAGCCCTGGTGGATGCCAATGTAGAGTCGGTAATGTGTGCCTACAACCGTACTGACAATGAACCATGTTGCGGAAGCAACCGTCTACTTACCAGGATTCTGCGAAACGACTGGGGTTTCAAGGGCCATGTGGTATCCGATTGCGGAGCCCTGGCAAACATCCACGGTGATCACCATTTCACTGCTACCCCCGAGCAAACAGTGGCCCTGGCCATCCAGAACCAGGTAAACCTCAACTGTGGCGACACCTACAAGGCGATTCCATCAGCGGTGAAACAGGGGCTAATCACAGAGAAAGAGGTAGACAAGGTATTGCATGGACTACTGAAAACCCGGTTTAAACTGGGCATGTTCGATCCAGTCGATGCCAATCCATACAACAAGATCGGATCAGAAGTTGTGCACAGTCAGCAGCACAAGAATTTGGCAAGAAAAGTTGCCCAAAAATCGATGGTATTGCTGAAAAACAATGGCGTTTTGCCCATTGCAAAAGATTGTCCATCCATTTTTGTAACTGGTCCCATGGCTGGGAATATTGATGTTTTGATTGGCAATTATTATGGTATTTCCGATGATATGTCAACCATCTTGGAAGGAATTGCGGGCAAAATTGCCCCTGGTTCCAAAATCGGCTACCGCTACGGAATCCTGCCTGACCGTGAGAACAAAAACCCAATGGACTGGTCTACAGGCATGGCCAAAGATGCTGAGGTAACGATTGCAGTATTGGGGATTTCCGGTTTGGATGAAGGCGAAGAGGGTGAATCGATTGCCTCTTCCGACAAAGGTGACCGTCTGGATACCCGATTGCCCCAAAGTCAGCTGAATTACCTTAGGAAGCTTAAAAAAGCTGCGGGCAAAAAGAAAGTTGTCGTGGTACTTACCGGTGGTAGTGCCATTACCTCTCCTGAAATGGAAGCTTTGGCCGATGCCATCCTGTTTGTCTGGTACCCTGGTGAGCAGGGAGGCAATGCAGTTGCGGATGTACTCTTCGGGGATGCCAATCCCAGTGGCAGACTGCCAATTACCTTCCCAAAATCCATCAATGACCTTCCTGCCTTTGAAAATTACAACATGGCTGGACGCACCTACCGCTACATGGAAACGGAACCCCTTTTCCCATTTGGCTTTGGCCTATCCTACGCCAAATTCGCATACAGTGACCTGAAAATTTCGGCGCTTAAGATTAAAAACGGAGAAACGGTTACTGCATCCTGCAAAATCACCAACACAGGCAAAATTGAGGGAGAAGAAGTAGCCCAACTGTATATCAAAGACTTGCAATCATCTTTTAGGGTGCCGAACCAATCCCTGAAAGGAATCAAGAAGATACATCTTGCTCCGGGTGCAAGTCAGGAGATCACCTTTGTGGTCACTCCAGAGTTGATGAGTTCGGTGGATGAAAGTGGTAAAAGTGTGGTAGAAAAGGGCGAAATCCTGCTAACCATTGGCGGATCCTCTCCTGGCCAACGAAGTCTTGAATTGGGGGCACCAGAATTTTTAAAAGGAACATTTACGATCAAATAATTTAAATTTTAAACATCATGACAGCTTTTAAAGGAAACAAAGAGTATTTCCCTGGTATTGATCAAATTCAGTACGAAGGACCAAAGTCCAAAAATCCGATGGCATTCAAATATTATGATGCCAACCAGCAGATTCTTGGTAAAACCATGAAAGAGTATCTTCGTTTTGCAGTAGCCTACTGGCATACTTTCTGCGGAGATGGGGGCGACCCGTTCGGTCCGGGAACCCAGATTTTCCCCTGGGTTGGCGCTTCCGACAAGATGACTGCAGCAAAAGAGCGCATGGATGCAGCCTTTGAATTTATCAGCAAAATAGGTGCTCCATTTTACTGTTTCCACGATACAGATGTGGTGGGCGATGGTACTGTTTTCGAAATTGAGCAGAGGCTGGCCAACATGATCGATTTCGCCAAAGAGCGTCAGGATGCCACCGGTGCAAAATTGCTTTGGGGAACTGCCAATGTATTCTCCAATGCACGTTACATGAACGGTGCTTCCACCAATCCTGATTTCAATGTTTTGGCAAATGCGGCAGTTCAGGTCAAGAATGCGATGGAAGCTACCATCGCCCTTGGAGGAACCAACTATGTTTTCTGGGGAGGACGCGAAGGATACATGAGCCTGCACAATACCGATACCAAGCGTGAACTGGAACACATGGGCAAATTTCTTGCCACTGCACGCGACCATGCCCGGAATCTTGGTTTCAAAGGAACTTTCCTCATTGAACCCAAACCAATGGAACCAATGAAACACCAGTATGATTTCGATACCCAGACCGTGATCGGCTTCCTGAGGGCTCACGGACTTGAAAACGATTTCAAGATGAACATAGAGGTCAACCATGCCACCCTGGCAGGACACACCTTCGCGCATGAGCTCCGGTTTGCCCGCGACAATGGCATGTTCGGCTCCATTGATGCCAACAAGGGAGACTACCAGAACGGATGGGATACCGACGAATTCCCAACCAATATTTACGAGATTACAGAGGCAATGATTGAGATCATCCAGGCTGGGGGTTTCACCACCGGGGGTATCAACTTTGATGCCAAAACCCGTCGCAACTCCACCGATCTGGAGGACATCTTCCTGGCCCACATCGGCGGAATGGATGTTTTTGCCCGTTCATTGGTGATCGCGGATAAACTGCTGAAAGATTCAGACTACCTGAAACTGAAAGCAAATCGCTATGCCTCCTACGATTCAGGCAAAGGTGCAGAATATGAAGCAGGTAAGCTAAACTTGACGGATCTGTACAACATTGCCAAAGAGGTTGGTGAACCAAAACAGATCAGTGGCAAACAGGAGATGCTCGAACAACTGATCAACGGTTACATTTAATTTTATGAAGCAGTACAATTCATTGTATGTAGTGGCAATCACGTTGGTAGCTACCTTGGGTGGACTTCTGTTCGGATACGACACGGCCGTCATATCGGGGGCAGAGAAATCCATACAAATGTACCTGATCAACAGTTTGGGACTGGGAACGCTGGCACATGGTGCCACGATTTCCAGTGCCCTGATCGGCTGTATCATTGGAGGAATGGTCTCAGGAGTAGCCGCTTCCAAACTTGGACGCAAAAATTCCCTGATGCTTTCTGCCGTACTTTTCTTCATATCAGCCCTTGGCTCAGGATGGCCAGAAGCTTTCTTTTTTACCAAAGGGGAACCCACGATGGGACTTTTGTTCATGTTCAATTTCTACCGGGTAATTGGTGGGATCGGAGTAGGTATTGCCTCTGCTGTCTGTCCGATGTACATTGGAGAGATCGCTCCGGCTGAAATCAGGGGAAGATTGGTGTCATTCAACCAGTTTGCCATTATCTTTGGGATGTTGGTGGTCTATTTTGTCAACTATGGAATTGCCCATGGTCAGACCATTGAATGGATCAACACCACCGGTTGGCGTTGGATGTTTATCTCTGAAGCCATTCCTGCGGGAATTTTCGGCATCCTGCTCTTTTTTGTACCCGAAACACCCAGGTACCTGGCACTGAACAACAAGGATGAACAGGCACTCACTATTTTAACGAAAATCAATGGAATAGAGAAAGCCAAATCCATCCTGAAAGAGATCAAGTTATCGGTAGAGGCCTCTTCCGAGAAGCTGTTCGCCTATGGGAAAGCGGTGATCATCATTGGGATATTGCTCTCGGTATTTCAACAATTTGTTGGAATCAACGTGGCCTTGTACTATGCACCCCGCATTTTTGAGAGCATGGGGGCAGCCAAGGATGCATCCATGCTCCAGACGGTTGTGATGGGGTTGATCAACGTGATTTTTACGGTGATTGCCATTGTGACAGTAGACAAATATGGACGTAAAATCCTGCTGATGATTGGGTCAATCGGAATGGCGCTGGGAATGTTTGCCATTGGTGCACTGGCCTTTATGAAAGTAATAGGAATCAGTACCCTGATCTTCATCATCATCTACACTGCATCGTTTATGATGTCCTGGGGGCCTATTTGCTGGGTATTGATCTCGGAGATTTTCCCCAACAAGATCCGCGGAAGGGCCATTGCCATTGCGGTGGCCTCCCAATGGGCCGCCAACTATTTCATCTCCTCAACCTATCCGGCCATGATGGAGTTTAGCGGTGGTGTAACCTATTGGTTCTATGGCGCTATGAGCCTGCTTTCATTTGTTTTTGTCTGGAAGATGGTTCCTGAAACCAAGGGAAAAACATTGGAAGAGATGGAAGGGATCTGGCTGAAAAAATAGTGCAGAGGATTCCAGCCAGGGCATCACTGACCGATCGGTGGTAAGTCTTCTGCTCAACCCGGGAAGGAGGCTAAAAAGAGGTTTAAAGAGGCTGTCAGCAAAGGCAGCCTCTTTTCGTACTATAACAATTTGATTTTTAAAGGTAGTATGGAACTCCCTGTTGCTAAATTATTATCCTACCCTTGGGTGTTATGAAACAACATTTTCGTTTCATGCCTTCAAGTCCTCTGCTGGATAGCTATTACCCATCAAACCAAACCAATTTTTATTCCATTTTTGATTCAAATTGAAAATAAGTTTCTATTTTTACTACAAACCTGAAATATTTAGTTTTCAAAACAGTTACACCCTAAGTTGTCACTTTTTTAATTTCACATTGTATTTGTGCCAAAATTTCGATTTCCATAGCCAAAGCTAATGGCCCTTCACTGGAAAGAACCGGAATTTGACATTCAAACAATGCAACAATCTGCTGCCAAACTTAAAAAGTAGATCATGAGACCTATACTCAAAGGGATAATGGCCTTAATCATTGTATCGGTAATCTTGCTTGTTTCCGATCTTCAAAACCGCAACAAAGTTAAGGTCATGCCCTCCAATCCCGGCCAATTGTCCAACCGAGCCATGGCTGGAAAACAATACACCTTGGGCCTCTGTTATTTTGCGCCCGATGCATCACATGACCAACTATTGACCGGATTATGGAAGCGAATGGCAGAATTGAATTTCGTATTGGGTAAGAATCTGATCGTCAAGGAAGCCCACTCCAATGGGGAGATCGGGAACATTTCGCCAATTTTGCTAAACATGGACAACCTCGATTTGGATCTGATACTGGCGACCTCTACCCCCTGTATAACAGCCGCCCTTTCAACGGTCAAAAAACATCCGGTTGCCTTCACCTACTGTTCTGATCCAATTGCAGCAGGGGTTGGAAAGAGTTACAATGACCATGCCAGGGGAATTACCGGAATCGGCTCATTTCCTCCTGTCGAGAAAACTGTTCAGTTTATCCTGGAAGCTATTCCCGGAACGACCAAAATTGGAACAATCTACAACAATGCAGAGGCAAATTCACGCAGCGTCCTGAACCTCTTAAACAAAGTTGCCAATAATTTGAAATTTGAACTGGTTGCACTGCCCGTGGTCAATACCTCAGAGGTATACCAGGCGGCGCAGGTAATCATCAGCAAAGGAATTGACGTGATGTACATTTCGGGGGACAATACTGCCACCCAGGCATTTGATGCCATCTCAGGACTTTGCCGCAAGAATGCAATTCCAGTGGTTGTGAATGATGCACCCCTGGTTGAAAAAGGAGCCCTGGCAGCCATTGGCCCAGGTTGGACCGGCATAGGCTACCATACGGGGAATCTGGTTGCGCGAATGCTGAATGGGGCTTCTCCCGATACCATTCCACTGGAAAATTTCGGAAATGAAGAGATTAAAGTAGATCTAAACAGGGCAAAAGAGCTTGGAATTACCATCCCTGTGAAATATCTTGCCTCCACGGCAATTGTTCCTACCGACAAGCAATACAAAATTGCACTCGTTCACTACATTGACAGTCCAAATTCGGAAGATTGTGAAAAAGGGATCCGCAAATGCTTTGCGGACAACAAACTTACGGAAGGCCCTGACTTTACCCTCAAAGTATTGAATGCACAGGGGGATATGGCCACCTTAAACAGCATTTCAGGCTCTATTGGCAGCGAAAAATGGGATTTGGTTTTTGCACTCTCCACCCCTACCACCCAAATGCTGGTGAAAAAATTACCCGGATACAAGATTGTCTTTACCAATGTGGGCGATCCCCAAATTGCCGGCTTGGGGAAATCGTTTGAGGATCATCTCCCCAATGTTTGCGGCATCTCCACCATGAGCGATTTTGAGGGTATGGTTAAAATGGTAAAGCACCTGCATCCTGGAATCAAAAAAATTGGGACTGTCTTCACACCTGCTGAAATCAATTCAGTCTCCTACAAGGATCATCTTGAGGAGGCTGCAAAAAAAGAGGGATTGCAATTGATTGCTGTTCCGGCAAGTTCCGCCACGGATGTGCTGGATGCAGCCAACTCCCTTGTTTCACAAAGGATCGAGGCTTTTTGCCAAATTTCAGACAATCTGGTAGGAAGTTGCAGCTCGGCAGTCTTGAAAGTTTCCATCAACAGCAAAATACCCCTGTATGGTTTTGCCACGAACCTGATAGCTCAGGGGGCCGTTGCGGTTTGTGCAAGGGATTACGAACAGGCAGGTTATGAATCAGGAGAGATGGCCATGAAAGTTCTTTCGGGGATTGACCCCTCAACCATTCCATACAAATATGTCCAAAAGACCGACTTTTTGATTAGCAACAAAAATGCGAAACTTTATGGGATCGTTGTTCCTGAATCGATCCACGCAAATTTCCCCATACAACAAACAGACAAATAGCCATACAAAAAACCACACCGAATGGAAAACAAATTGGACATCCGGAAAGAGATTTCAGGTCACGAACAGCATCTGTTTCTGGAGGGCAGACTGGATGCCAACTGGGCCGGACACCTGGACGACTACCTGAATGACCTGGTCAGGGAGGGATCCCACCGCATTGTATTGAACATGCATGGAGTTCAGTACCTAAGCTCTGCAGGCATCCGGATATTGGTAAATCAATACAAAAAAATAAAGAAAATAGGGGGTCTTTTTTGTCTGGCAGACCTGTCGGCTGCTGTTGCAGAGGTTCTCGACATGGTGGGCATGAGCACCATGCTAACTGAAAGGGAGGCCGAACCCATAGATACCGGGAATGTGGTAGCGCAATTCACAGAAGTAGCGACCTACCGATTTGAAAATGAAGTTCTTTCAGAGGAATCCATGACAACTCTGTTCATTGGAAACCCGGATCTCAGCCTTACTTCGGGATACCTTCCGGCAGATAATCACAAAATCAAGGGTGCAGTCAACAGGTATGGACTGGGGATTGGTGCGATAGGGGATGGCTTTGCCGATTGTAAAGACAGATATGGTGAGTACCTCTCCCTGGGAAACGCGCTGGTCTACAAACCGACCGATGGATCAAAAATACCCGATTATGCCCTTAAATCAGGGAATCTGAATCCCGAAATCAATGCATTGTGCTCCCTGCAGGCAGAGGGTTCCTTCTCCAACAGAATTACCTTCGATCCTACGGGAGTTTCGACTTCGATTTCGATGAAAGATATCATAGCAGGTTTTGCAAAAACTACCGGATTTCAGCGATTTGTTTTTTTTGCAATTGCCGAAAGTGAAGGATTGATAGGAGTAAGTCTCACAGCACCACCAGTGGATGGAAAGTTGCTCTTTGAATTTCCGGGTATCCGCGACCATATCAATTTCACCACCGAACCAGCCTACGCCAAAATGCTGACGCTCTCGCTCGGTTTTTGCTATCTTAATCCGGATGAAAGGTTGAAGTCCTATTTAAGGCCGGATAAACCGGGATCCGATTTCTATGTACACATTCATACCGCCATCTTTCCCTTTCAATCGCTACCCAAAAAGGCAAACTCGGCAGAAGAACTGATCCTGCACATTTTTGACAGCAGCATTGTCCAGGATGTGATGCATTTGGTCAACGATTCCCGTGAAATCGTCGGATTGGGAGATAGCAGTTTTAAACAGGGGGTTGCCTGGATTGGGAAACTTAGTTAATTATAAAAAGAATAGATATGACACTATTAGTTGGATCCATCACCATTGGTCTTATCCTGGCACTGCTGGCGCTTGGCATCTTCATTAGCTTCAGGATCTTTGATTTTCCGGATATAACGGCAGAGGGATCTTTTACCTTTGGGGCAGCACTTTCTGCAGCGTTGATCGTATCCGGTGCAAATCCAATTACTGCGACTGCAGTTGCCTTTGTTGGCGGATTTGCTGCAGGAGCCGCAACGGGACTCATCCATACAAGGTTTAAAATAAATCCTTTGCTCTCGGGAATTCTGGTAATGACGGCGCTCTATTCGGTAAACCTGCATGTCATGGGCAAAAGCAATGTTCCACTGCTCTCCCAGCGTACACTTTTCACCTGGTTTGAATCATTTTCAGAAACGGTTTCCGGCAAGGATACCCTTGTGAATCTGATTGGCTGGAGTGTTCCTGCCAAAGATCTCTGGACGCTGTTTTTCTGTCTGCTGATCATCGTCTTTTTTGGATTATTGCTGCTCTGGTACTTCCGTACAAATATCGGAACAGCCATGAGGGCTACCGGCGACAACGACCAGATGATTCGGGCATTGGGCGTAAACACCAAGGTGATGATCATCTTTGGGGTTGCACTCTCCAATGGGTTTATTGCCCTGGCAGGATCGATGCTGGCCCAATTTCAGGGATTTGCTGACGTGCAAATGGGAATTGGCATGATGGTGTGGGGATTGGCCAGCGTTATTATCGGAGAGGCGCTGATCCGGGACAACAGTCTTGGATTTGTTATTGCCGGTGCAGTTATTGGAGCAGTGTTGTTCAGGCTTTTGGTGGCCATCGCCTTGCGCTGGGGAATGAATCCAAACGATCTGAAATTGATCACCGCTGCTTTTGTATTTCTGGCACTGGTGTTACCCGGATTCATGAAGAAAACGAAGAAAGTCAAACTTATCAGAACCAAATAATATGCTCGTACTATCCAATCTGAACAAGACCTTTAATGCCGGTACGATCAACGAAGTAAACGCATTACAGGAGGTGAGCCTCACCATCGAGGAGGGCAGCTTTATCTGTGTACTTGGTACCAACGGGTCCGGAAAATCAACGCTATTAAATGCCGTAGCCGGAACTTTTTACACGGATTCCGGCACGATTGAACTGAATGGCAAAGACATCACCCGTTGGCCTGAATACAAAAGAGCGTGTCATGTCGGGCGGGTCTTTCAAAACCCCTTCAGCGGTACGGCTCCCAACATGACCATCGGTGAAAATCTCGCCCTGGCTGCCAAGCGAGGCAAGAAACGAGGACTGGGATGGGGTCTGACTTCCACTGTGCTGCAAGAACTGAAATCCAGGGTCAAAACCCTGAACATGGGATTGGAAGAGCGGCTTGATTCCCCCATCGGAAAACTCTCAGGAGGTCAGAGGCAAGCCCTTACCCTCCTGATGTCGAGTTGGGTAAAACCAGAACTGCTGTTGCTGGATGAGCATACTGCGGCTCTGGATCCCAAGACCGCCAGCAAAGTAATTGAACTGACCGAGAAAATTGTCACGGCAGGGAAGTTGACCACCCTGATGGTCACCCATTCCATGCAACAGGCAGTTCATTTGGGTGACAGGATCATCATGATGCACCAGGGGAAAATCAAATATGATTTTCGGGGCGAAGAGAAAAGAAGATTGAAAATTGCCGACCTTCTATCCCTCTTTGATGACTTGCGGAGAAAGGATCAAATCGACGCCGGCGTTGTTGAACTGTTGATGAAAAACTATGTTTAAATGACCTGCTCCATTGGAACGCAAGCTCCTGAAATGTTTATCACCAGGTTGAGCTGCTGCTCCTGAACATTCAAATGGCCATTGAAAAACTAATGACATCCCATGAATAGCCTTTTCAGACCCCTCTTTTTTTTGTTGGCAGTGAGTGCCATCTTACTGCTCTCAGATTTGCAAAACCGCAAAGAGGGCTATCGCAATGTCGAGAAAACAAGGATTGCCATATTCAGATTCAATTCCAACCAGATTTTGGAAGATACTGAAAATGGATTGCTGGCAGAGATCAAGACCTCAGAAGCCTTCCGGAAAGGATTGGTTAAAATAGAGCGTTATTGTCCGGAAGGAGACATGCCAACAGCCAACATGATCGCCAGAAATATCATCAGTGAAAAATTTAATATGGTGGTATCCATCAGCACGCCCGGCTTGCAGATCATGGCCAATGCGAACAAACACGGGGAGTTGCTGCATGTCTTTTGTGCGGTCACAGATCCGGTTGCTGCGGGTGTCGGCATTACGGGATCGGCTGCCAACCAACATCCGCCGCACCTGGTTGGAATCGGAACCTTTCAGCCGGTTGAGAGTGTTTTTAGAATCGCCCGCCAGATGAACCCCGATCTCAAAAAGATGGGAGTAGTCTGGTGCACGAGCGAAACCTGCTCTGAAGCCTGCGTTGGAAAGGCACGAAAGATCTGCAAGGAACTTGGCATCGAATTGGTGGAAGTTAGCGTGGAAACTGTCTCCCAGGTATACGAAGCGGCTTTGGCGGTAAGCGCCAAAGGAGTAGAAGCCCTTTGGATCGGTGGTGACAATGTGGTGGAGTCTGCCATTGAAATGTACATTGGCGCTGCCAACAAAAACAAAATTCCCGTTTTCACCAACAATCCAAAGCATGCCTTTAGAGGGGCACTGGCCAATCTTGGGGCCAATTACTATGAGGTGGGGCAATCCACCGGAAAAATGGTGAATGCGTTACTGAATGGCTATCCCACCAACAAGATTGAAATAACCAACGTTGTTCCTGAAAAACTTTACGTCAATGACGGCGTGAGAAAAGTGGTTAAAGGAACCTGGAACCTTTCTGAGGAGCTTTTGGCAAGAACCGATTCTGTCATCCACTGAACATCTTTTAAACAACTATACAGATGAGAATAAATCCATATATTACATCAATACAATTATTTACATTCAAGCAACCTGTAGAATCAGGAAGCAGATTCAAATTATTCCCCCTGGTTCAGCTGAGTCTCCTTTTGGGACTATTGCTCTTCTCCGGATTCGCTTCGGGACAAGCAGAATCGACCCAGGATGTCTCCATTGAAGCAAATGTTGATCTGGTCAGCCGCTACATCTGGCGTGGGACAGACATTGGACATTCCCCCAGTGTACAGCCTGCACTGTCGGCTTCCTGGAAAGATTTTACCCTGGGTGCCTGGGGAGCCTACAAACTAAGTGGCGTTGGCGAAGCTGAAACCGATTTCTATCTTTCCAAAAGCTTTGGATTTGTGAATCTTTCTGTTTGGGACTACTGGAGTTTCAACGATACCATCCAGGCAAATTTTTTTGATTACCGGAAGCATACCACGGCTCATTTGTTGGAAGCACAGCTGCTCCTTTCCGGCGGAGAGGCATTACCCTTTAATTTTCTCACAAGCTGCTTCTTTTATGGCGCAGATGAATCAAAAAGTATCTATCTTGAACTTCAATTCGAGCATCAGTTGAAAGATGTTGAATTGTTGGCCTTCGCAGGATATCAGGCAAAGGGAGACTATTACGCGGAAAACGCGGGGTTTGTCAACATCGGGTGTACGCTTAAAAAATCAATTGCCATTACTGACCGGTTTGCCATACCCTTAAGTATTAGTCTGATTACCAATCCGGCCCTAAAAAACAGCTGGCTTGTTGCTGCCATATCCTTTTGATTTTTAACCTGAAAACAATGACAGGATTTTTTAGTCAACCTTTATCCATCCATTCCCTTTTTTAGGAGTACCTTATTATTTTTGAAAAAAATATTGTTTTAAAAACATACATCCCCGATGAATAATTTGAAATTCAACCTTCACAAGCTTGTACTGGCCCTGCTCCTGCTATTTGGTACCCTGCTGGCAGAGGGTCAGCTTCGCAAACTGGTCTTTTCACCGCAATGGCTCCCCCAGGCACAATTTGCGGGCTATTACATTGCCCTGGAAAAGGGTTTCTACCGGGAGGCAGGACTGGACGTGGAGCTAATTCATCCCTCCGCAAATTTACAAGCCACCTCCTTGCTGGCCAGTGGAAAGGCCGATCTGATCTCCCTGTTTCTGATTACTGCCATGGCCCACAAAGAGAAGGGTTTGGAATTGATCAACGTAGGACAAATCTCGCAACACTCTGCCATTCTCTTTATTACAAAAAAAAGCAGCGGTATCTCATCGCTCGGTCAATTGCAGGGGAAAAAAATTGGAATCTGGAAGAGCGGATTTGATGAAGTACCCAAAGCACTGATGGCGGAGAAGAAAATTGAGGTGGAGTGGATTCCGGTGCTATCAACGGTAAACCTTTTCACCATGGGGGGCATCGATGCAATGACGGTTATGTCTTACAACGAATATGATCAGATCATCAATTGCGGCATCAATGAGGATGAACTAAATGTCTTTCCGGTAGCTGATTACGGATTTGATATCCCGGAAGATGGACTTTATTGTCTTACAAAGACCTTTGCAAGCAAAAAAGCCGAAATCAACAGTTTTTTAAAGGCTACCCTGAAGGGATGGGAATATGCTGCCAATGACAAAAAATATGCGATAGATTTGGTAACCAAACAAATGCAATTGGCCCATCTGCCTGCCAACAAAGTACACCAGGAGTGGATGCTGGACAAAGTACTGGAATTGATCCATCCCGGGAACAAAGGGGGAGAATACGGGGTATTGCAAGAAACTGACTTTGACAAGGCAGTAGCTGTCTCTGCAAAACTGAATGGCACCAAACCCAGGTTTTCCTTCGGAGAATTCTACTATTCCCCTTTGAAATAAACCCTCTCTAAAATAGATTAATCTAACAAAAATATTCAGCGTGAAAAAAGGCATATTAAAAAGGAAAACACTTGCATCCCGCATCATACGGAATGTATTGCTTTTCTGCACCGGGCTTTTTTTGGTGACATTTTCCATCTACTACTATTTTACCCGGAGCACCATCCAGCAAACAACCCAGGAGAATGCTGTCTTTCTGGCCGATAACACGGCAAACCGGATTGAACAGATATTGAGTCCTGCAGAAAAAATACCTGAAATCATCGCCAGGATGCTGGAATCAGCCTTCCTGACAAGAGATTCGTTGATCCCGTTTCTAAGGTCAGTACTGGCTGCCAACACCAATATTTTTGGATCTGTGATTGCCTATGAGCCCAACTACTTCGCCGACAAACAGTATTTTGCCCCCTACCTGTTCCGTCAGGGAAATACTATTTCTGCTACCATGTTGGGAAACGAAAACTATGAGTACGAATTTATGGATTGGTACCAGATCCCAAAGATGACCAATGCCCCCTATTGGTCAGAACCCTATTTTGACGAGGGAGGTGGCAATGTTTTGATGACCACTTTCTCGGTGCCCTTTTACACTTTCCGGGAGGGGAAGAGGGTCTTCTCCGGTGTGGTTACCATCGATCTCTCCCTGGAATGGCTCACCGAAATTATGTCCTCTGTAAAAATCCTGGACACTGGCTATGCCTTCCTGCTTTCACGAAACGGAGTGATCATCACCCATCCAAAAAAGGATTATGTGATGAATCACAGCATTTTCACGATTGCCAAGGAAAACGGACAGCCAGGGATGCGTGAAGTTGGCCGGCAGATGATCCAGGGTAAAAGCAATTTTACTTCTGCGGATTTTAAAAGCAAATATCATTCTGGAAAACTTTGGATCAACTACAAGAGTTTACCATCGAGTCACTGGTCGATTGGGGTCATCTATCCGGAAGATGAAATGCTGGCCTCCCTTCAAAAGATCAATCTGATACTGCTGTTGCTGGTAGTTATCGGACTGACCTTGCTCTCAGTTTTTATTGTGAGGATTATCAATGATATAACAAAACCGCTCAAGCAGCTTGCAGGATCGGCCAGAATTATCGCAGCGGGCAATTTTAACATTCCCCTTCCCACCATCAAAACCAACGATGAGATGGAGGAACTTTGTGACTCTTTCACCTACATGCAAAAGGAGCTTTCGGAATACATCATCACCCTCAAAGATACCACGGTTGCGAAAGAGAAGATTGAAAGTGAACTGAGAATTGCCCGTGAAATTCAGATGGCAATGATTCCGCACATCTTTCCGCCTTTCCCTGAACTTCCTCAAATAGATGTATTTGCAGTACTAAAATCGGCCAAAGAGGTGGGTGGAGACCTCTATGATTTTTTTGTCATTGATGGGGACAAATTTTGCTTTGCCATAGGAGATGTCTCGGGGAAAGGGGTACCTGCCTCCTTGTACATGGCGGTTACCCGTACCCTGGTTCGTTCCATCTCCGACAAGGAATTTATGCCATCCTCCATTGTCAGCAGTCTGAACAAGTCGCTCTCCTCCAACAACGAATCGAGCATGTTTGTGACCTTTTTCCTGGGAGTGCTGGATCTGAAAACCGGTGAACTCAGCTATTGCAATGCTGGTCACAATCCCCCCTTCATGATCAGAAACAATGGAGAGGTATTCATGCTGGAAAAGACTAAATTCATCCCGGTAGGGCTGTTTGAAGATTTTGAATATGGAGAAGCCTCACTGAGGCTTGAACCTGGAGACAAACTCTTCCTCTACACAGACGGCGTAAGTGAGGCAGAAAACGCTGGCAACGTACTTTATGGAGAGGAGAATATCCTGAAAGTCATTCAGGCAAACCTTGAGGCATCGCCCCGCGAATTGATTCAATGCATGGAACAGGATGTTGCTTTCCATGTAAATGGATATTTTCAATCGGATGACATTACCATGATGACAATTGCCTACAATGAATAATCTATCTTACGTCAAAGAATTTAGTATTGTCAATCAAATTGATGAACTAACCCGTGTTTCAGAATGGCTGGAACAATTGGGTGAAGAGTTGGAATTGCCCATGTCCCTGATCCTTTCATTGAACCTGGTGCTGGAAGAGGCATTGACCAATACCATACAATATGGTTACAATGACGAAATTCAACATGAAATAGACATCCGCTTTGAAAAAACAGACGAATCAGTCACATTCGTCCTGACAGACGATGGATGCGCTTACGATCCAACGCTAAAAACCGATGCCGATATTACCTTATCCGCAGATGAGCGTCCCATCGGCGGATTGGGAATCCTTCTCATGAAAAAAATCATGAATACCATAGAATACCAAAGAAATGAGAACCGCAATATTTTAACCTTAAAAAAAATCATCAACCAATGAACGTAGAAATCACCACAGCAACAGGATACACCATGGTAAGCGTGGAAGGCCGTGTTGACACAACCAATGCCAACGAATTTGAGAAATCCATGATGGGGGTAGTTGAAAGCGGTAGCGCCCGAATTATTCTGAACTGTTCAGGGTTAAATTACATCAGCAGTTCAGGTCTAAGGGTATTCCTGATCATTCAGAAAAAAATGCTGGCCACCAAAGGGAAATTTGAATTGTGCTGCCTGCGTGCTGAAATCCAGGAGATTTTTGACATATCCGGGTTTTCTTCGATTTTTTCAATCTATCCTGACAAAGAGTCTGCCATCAACGGATAGCAGCTTTTCGTTGAAAGGAATTGGCCTTCAGATGAAAATTTGATACTCTATGCTGATTCAGTTTTTAAATTGGAGGTTGTGGAATTAGTTTTGGACATTAGATAGAAGGTATTTAATGCCATTTTAATTCACAATTAAAAGCTAGAAAAATGAAGAACGCAACTTTGAAATTATCCTTATTCGTTTTGATGGGCCTGCTGATCGTAAGCTGCTCCAAAACCGAGACCGAAACTGGTTCATCCCCAACAGCCCTGAAGGAGGCTTTGGCATTGGGAACTCAGAACTTAAACAATGCCATGACTGACATTGCTGCTACGCAAGCGTTTCAGCTGCTTGGGATCGACAACAGCTCCTCGCTAAAATCTGCCACCACTTATGCGGCAAACATTCCATTGGAACTCGTCAAAGGCGTTTACGATTACAAAGCCTTAAAAACAGTCGAAAGCAGGAATTATCCCCTGATTCGCTTTTTCACCAAGAGCACAGATGCGAGCAAAATGGTGGTAAATATGCCATTGGCCAAATTGAAAAACCCTCGTGATCTAAGGATCTATCTGGCTGCAGATTCAGCACTTACCAACAATTTCTCCATCGCTGTAACAGATTATTACAACAATTACAACAGCTACCGCGACTACGAATACATCCATGCTGCAGCCATCACCATTGACAAGGTAGCAGCAGGCAACCTGAACATCAAATCTGTCGTCGATCCAACCACCGGGAAAGCATACAGTTCGCAGTTTACCTTCAGCAACGGTTACACGGCCAAATACCAATATGCCTCCGGAGATACGACCCGTTCAGGTTTTACCCTGCTGAAAAATGCAACCACTCTTTACACGGAGGAGTTGCAGACGGTCAGGAACGATACGGCCAGGTTTGGCAGGGAGAGTCAGTATACACTGACCATCGGGGATGTGAAACTGGTTCGCAAGGCTGACAGAACGTACCAGGTTTACCTGAAAAGCGTGCTTCAGCCGAAGGCAGTGGTAGCCATCGTTGACAACGTAGCAACAACTGAACCTTCCATCTGTCACCACAGGGAGATACAAATTACGTTTGAGGATGGCACTGTCTCTACAGTATCCACTTTGATCAGCAACTCTGTAGACAACCTGACCACGCTCTTCACGGCCCTGCATGAGATCTATTTTGCAGCCTATGTGGTAGACTGGATCGGTTATGACATTTTCTACAAAAGATAGGCTAAATCACCCACATTCAATTCCATTAAACAAAGACTTCCGCGACTACCAAGGGTAAATCGCGGAAGTTCTTTTTTATTACTTTTTGACCGGAGTGATTTTGAAGGAGAAACTGTAATTTTTCTCTTTCAACTGATATTGCTCCAATGGCCAGGTTCCCCAGCTGTTGATGCCACCCACTCCCATTTGTTTCAAGTCGATGTGCAGTTGCGTCTGCTTGCGGGGAATCAGTTCAGCAGAATGCCGCTGATCTTTGACATCCCCGTCATCCAGGTCTGCGTCAAAATAGTGCAGTGCACTCATGCTTAAAAGCGAACCGGATTCGATCAATAGGCCATCCCCTTTCGCTGTATTGATTTTAAACCAGCGAATATCCGTGTGGTTGCCATTCTCCTGCGGACGAACATAGGGATAAAACTGGCTTTTCACACTTTGCTTGTAAAGTCCGACATTTGTACCATAATATCGATCTATGTAGTTTTCACCTGGTCCACGACCATAATATTCGATGGTCTCGAATCCCTCCGGCAGAATCCAGTTGAGACCAAACCTCGGGAGCATGGGGACTTCCTTGGATTTATCCAATGCTAAGTGTTGGTCGACCAACATCTCCCCTTTTCCCTGGATGGTGTAGTTTAAATTCAACTTTCCAAAAACTTTGGGCAAGGAGAAGCTCGTACAGATTTTGACAAATCCTGAAGAATCCTTCGCTGAAATCTTCTCAAGCACCAATTCTGCCTGGGCTTTTTTCCAGTCCTTTAGCTTCATTTGAAGACCTGCACCCATGTCGTTGTCGTTGGGCGCTCGCCAGAAGGCTGGCCTGGCACTCATCTCAGCATCGATATAGCTGCGCTTGTTTACCACATATTTGGTGATGAGGCCACTCTTCTTGCTGAATTCGAGACTCAAAACAGGAGAGGTTATCATCCATGAATCAGCACTTTCAGTCAAGCTTAATTTACCATCCGGCTTGATCGCCAGATTGGCTTTGTACTGACCCGACAGCAACAGCTGTTCATGCGCAACCACATGACCAGCCGGTACCAGCAATTTTTCGGATTTTTGCTTGTACACGAGGTTTAAAAATACTTCACCTTCTGGTTGTACTTTGACCGGTAACTTAATTTCGGCTGTTGCGTGTGCCCTGACCTCCAATTTGTCAACTTTGCCCGACTGTTTCACCAAACCATTGACAGTAACATTCCATTCCAGCCCAATATCAGAAAGATCCTTAAAGAAATTCTCGTTGTACACAGTGATGGTAGCTTGATCCTGGAGGGTGGTATGGATGTACTGGTAAACCTTTTTCATCTCCCAGGCATGTGGATTGGGATTCCTGTTGGGGTAAAAAATACCGTTGCACAGGAAGTTGTTGTCGGAAGGCAGGTCAACACCATAATCACCTCCATAGGCAAAAATACTATCCCCTTTTTCTGTGAATTTAAGCAAGCCCTGGTCCACAAAATCCCAGATAAAACCACCCTGGAAATGCTTTGGGTTGCCCCGGATGATCTCCCAATACTCCTTAAAGTTACCCAATGAATTGCCCATGGCATGTGCATATTCACACATGATAAATGGCTTTTGGGGATGCGGGTTTTTCCTGGCATACTCCAGCATACTTGCGGGTGAAGGGTACATGGGATTCACAACGTCAGTGTTGAATTCGGTCTTGTAGGCACCGACCACTGCCCGTTCGTACTGCACCGGACGGGAGGGATCCTGCTTTTTCAGCCAAAGGTAGCATTCATAGAAATTGTACCCATTACCCGCCTCATTGCCAAGGCTCCAGGTAATGATGGAGGGATGATTTTTATCCCGTTGGTACATCCGCTGTACCCTTGCCAGGTGGGCCTCTCTCCAGGAAGGACGGTTGGCCAGTGTGGCTGAAATGTCGTAACCGATGCCATGTGATTCGTTGTTTGCTTCGTCCACCACGTAGATGCCATAGATATCGCACAACTCGTACCAGTATTCATCGTTGGGATAATGGCAGGTACGGACGGCATTGATGTTGTACTGCTTCATCAACAGAATGTCAGTCAACATCGATTCCTTTGAAATTGTCTGACCGGTAACCGGATCAGTTTCGTGGCGGTTGGCACCTTTGATCAGGACAGGCTTGCCATTCACGAGCATCAGCCCGTCCTGAACTTTAATATCCCTAAAACCAACCAGTTGTGGAACGACTTCGGTAACTTTCCCAGAATTATCGGTCAGGGTAAGGATCAACTTGTAGAGATTAGGTTCTTCTGCCGACCATAACTTCGGCTCCGCGACAGGAATTGATACAGTTTTGCTGGTTTCATTGTTGAATACCAACTCAGAACTGGCCACCAACTGATCTCCATCCATCAACCGGGCCGTAATTTTGGCTGCGGAAGCATTGCTCAATTGAACATCCAGTTGAAGTTTGGCATTTTTATAGTTTTGATCCAATAGGGTATGAACGGTGAAATCCTTGATGTGTGTTTTCTCCCTTTTCACCAGGTAGCAATCACGGGTAATCCCACTCATCCGCCAATAATCCTGTCCTTCCAGGTAGGTACCATCGCACCAGCGCATCACCTTCAAGACTATCAGGTTCTTTCCTGCCACGAGTACGGATGAAAGATCAAACTCAGAAGGCAATTTGCCATCTTCCCCGTAACCTATGTATTTACCGTTGACATAGACCATCAGGTTGGATTTGGCGGCACCGATGTGCAGTACAATGGTTTTGCCTATCCACTCCTTTGAAACCTCTATTTCACGGCGGTAAACCCCGGTCGGATCGAAATCCATTGGAACCAGGGGAGGATTGGATTTGAAGAAATTCTGGAATTCATAACCAACATTCACATAGATGGGGAATCCATAATTGTTGACCTCCCAGCTGGCCGGTACTTTAAAATTGTCCCATCCAGTATCCTGAAAACCCGGCAACACCACATTTCCTGGCACATCTGCTGGTTTTTCGAACCATTTGAATTTCCAAACCCCATTGAGACTGAGGTTATTTTCTGAACGATCCCAGTTGTTGCCGGTGGCCTCCTTTTCATTGGAATAGGCGTGAAAACTGGCATTCATCGGGAGTCTGTTTTCCTCATTTTTGGTCTCATTCAACCAAAAAGGCTGATCACTTTGCTGTTGAGCCCGCAAAGGAAGCGTTGAGAATAGGCTTGCTATAAGGAGTAAGCCACTGATGACAAGAGTTTTTGACATGATTTATTTTTGTTTGGGTGTTTTCTGATCTGACAATATTTGAGAATTATCTTTTTTCTGAAACAATTTTCAACTGTTTGGAGGACAATTTTCCTCCTGAAACACCGAGTATAATTTCTCCCGGCTCGGTTCCTGACGCTACAACGGCAACCATTTTGCCGTTAAATGTGCGCATGTAGTTGGAAGCAAAAGAGGTCTGGTCGATGGCATTCCCGTTGCAAACTGCCTTTAGTTTTCCTGCACCTGAAACCTGAAAGAAGAGCAAATTATCGGCCCTTGGACATACATTTCCATTTTTATCCACGATTTCAACGGTAACAAAAGAGAGATCTTTGCCATCCGCCCTGACATTTTTACGGTCAGCTGTCAGCCGCACAGCATAAGGTTCATCCGAAGTTTTTACAATTTGTTCTGCAACCGGTTTGCTGTTGTTGTCGTATGCTATCACCTTGATCTCGCCCGGCTGGTATACCACATCCTTCCACATCAAACGGTAGCGGGAATATTTGTTTTCTTTCTCCTTTTTCTTCACCCCCATGGAGACCCCATTCACAAATAGCTCGGCGCTTGGATAATTGGTATAACAATAGACCGGCACATTTTGTCCCAACCGTTCCGGCCAGTTCCAGTGCGGAAGCAGGTGAAGCACGGGTGTGTCACTCCATTTGCTTTGGTAGAGGTAAAAGCGGTCTTTTTTGAGGCCACCGAGGTCAACAATTCCAAAATAGGAGCTTTTGGCCGGCGTTCCTTCATTGTAGGGAGTCGGTTCTCCCAGGTAATCAAAGCCGGTCCAGACAAACTCCCCGGCGATGAAATCGCAATCGTCCTGCATCTCGAACTCGGTATCGGGGGTGGAGGCCCAGGGCGGGTATTCCATATCATAGCTGGAAACCTGGTAATCCTGGTACCAGGGACCCTTGTTTTCCTTGACAGGAAATTTGTACTCCCCGCGTGAGCTCACTGTAGAGGCAGTCTCACTGCCATATATCTTGTAAGAGGGATTTTCCTCGTGTTTCTTTTTGTAATCATAAGGTTTGTAGTTAAACCCAACCAGGTCAATGACGTCGGTCATTCCATTTTTGATGGCACTGGTGTGGTTGTTCAAACCCGCAGAAACTGGCCGTGTCGGATCCAACCTGTGGCAAATCGCGGCAAGGGTTCTGGCAATCTCCTTCCCTTCCGGCTTGGATTGCTCCCCAATTTCGTTGCCGATGCTCCACATCACCACCGATGGATGGTTGCGGTCCCTGCGAATCATGGCACTCAAATCTTTTTCTGACCATGCCTCAAAAAATAGGTGGTACCCATTGCGATTCTTTCCGCTTTTCCACTCGTCAAAAGCTTCTACCTGCACCAGCAGCCCAAGACTGTCGCATATTTGAAGCAACTCCGGTGACGGCGGATTGTGGGAAGTCCGAATGGCATTGCAGCCCATCTCTTTCATGATCTCCATTTGCCTTTCCGTAGCCCTGTAATTTACGGCAGCACCAATGGGACCAAGGTCGTGGTGCATGCAGACACCCTTGAATTTAACCGGTTTGTCGTTCAGAAAAAACCCTGCATTGTTGTCGAACCGGAGGGTCCGGAAGCCAAATTGTGTCTTGCATTCATCCACCTGTTCTTTCCCTGCAAATACCCTGGAAATTGCGGTATATCGCACCGGAGTTTCCACACTCCAACGCTGAGGTTTCTTCACTTTCAGCACCTGTTCAAAAGAAAGTTTTCCGGTTTGTTTCTTGCCTGTTGAGATGGTAGCCACTTTTTCCCCAGAAGGATCGTAAATATCGGTAACCAGTCTGACTTCTGTATCTACTGCAATGTCGCCATCTACCTCTGTTTTGACATTGACCTCTCCGCTCTTTTCTGTGAGGACGGGGGTTGTAATGTAGGTTCCCCATTGAGGAATATGAACCGGAGAGGTTTTGACCAATCTTACATTCCTGTAAATCCCTGCTCCGGGGTACCAGCGTGAAGATTCGGGTTTGTTCTCCAGGCGTACAGCCAGGATATTGTCCTGCCCGAATTTGAGCTGTTTTGTCAATTCAAAGGAGAAGGAAGAATAACCATAGGGCCACTCCCCTACGTACTCGCCATTCAGGTAGACTTTTGCCTGGCTCATGGCCCCATCAAATTCCACAAAGACTCTTTTGCCCTCATCCGATTTGTTTACCGGCAATACTTTCCGATACCAGCCAATTCCAAAACAGGGCAATGCTCCGGTGCGCCCGGTCCTAAGCTTGGCCGATTTCTCCCCATCTGCCACTACCTGAACCGACTGCATGTCAATGTTCATGTCGAAATTGCCGTATATGGCCCAGTCGTGGGGCACCCTTACCTGTTGCCACTCGCTGTCGTCTAGCAGTGGAGACTCGCCATTTTTCACCTCTTTTTGGAGAAACAACCATCCCTGATCCAAAAGGACAACTTCCCTTCCTCCGGAACGGGCTTCCCAGGTCATGGTCAGCAATACCATGCAGAGCATCAAATATTTTCTCATATTGTACGGGTTCTAGTTTCAGTATCAGCCTGGTCCAAACAAATTAACAATCAAAAATCCACCATCTTTTTCCCCGGCAAACCGGTGAAAAAAATATCTTTTGAGAAGCTAAATTTCAATGCGTAAATTAGGATTAAAACCAATGCGACAGACGATTATTTCTCCAATAATAATGTTTTTTTAACAAACTCACGAAACGTTGGGCTTGGCAAAATGGGATCATTCGAAAGGCAAATAAGTTCTCCTGAAAAAATCCTGACCAAATGGATGCAACCACAAGAATTGCAGCGGAATTTCAGGATAAGCCTCTTTGAAGAGCTTGTATTTGTTTGCATTCACCTGATTGTGGTCAAATTTCACCTCTATGGCATTACTAGGATCACCTTCAGAAAGTATGAAATCAATTTCATTGCCTCCGCTGGTGCGCCAGTACCGGATGGCCTCCGTGCCTATTTGATCCGCCAGAATTCTGAAAACCGTGTTTTCCCACAATTCTCCCCTGTCTGCCCGTACTGCAAGCGGCTGAAAATTGTTCAGCAGACAGTTCCTCAATCCTGTATCCAGCAAAAATACCTTTGGCATTTTGACCAACTCTTTTCTCAGGTTCCTGTAAAAAGGTTTTACCAATGAAATGTGGAAACACTTCTGCAAAATGGTCAGATAATTATCAATGGTGTCATTCTTTGCGCGCAAGGTGGTGGAGAGCTCATTGACGTTGACAATTTTCCCTGACTGACCTGCCAGTATCCTGAAAAGACTGTAAAACGCTGTTTCATTCAGGACACCCGACTCTAAAATATCCCGTTTAATGAAGGAATCCCTGATATCCTTGAGTCTGTTGATCTTTTCCTGTTTATCCGGTTCGGTGACTACCGCGGGATAACCACCATAGATCATGTAGGACTCCCATTCCACACGAAGGTAATCGATGTATGTACTGTTGAAGTCTGCGTTTCGAAGCAGATGCTCTTTTTCTTCCCTCAAATCTGATTTTCCGCTTAATTCCAGGTACTCATCAAAAGTGCAGGTGTACAATTGAAAGATTTTTTTCCTGCCTGCAAGGGAATCCCGGAACTGATTGTCGATGTAAAAGGCGCTGCTGCCGGTTGCCACGATTTTGAGATGATCGGCATGTTCATCGTACAATAGTTTCAGAAAATTGGAAGGATCATCCAAGTACTGGATCTCATCCACAAGCGCCACAGTTCTTTTGTCTGATTCCGGAAGAAATTTCAACAGATTCAAAGGATTTTCATTCAGTTCCGCAAGGATGGTTTTGTTCTCCAGATTGAGAAAAACTACCGGAATCTCCGTCTCCCTGCAATAGCGCTCCAACTGTTTCAGCAAGGTTGATTTTCCAGTCTGCCGTGCGCCGGTGAGGATGGAAAATTCCTTCTTCGAAAGATGATTTTTTAAATCATCGAATAGATTCCTGTGTATCATATCCGCTAAAATTTACAGCAAATATAGATATATTTTACTAGAAAAATCATGCAGGGGGTAAATTATCCGATATTTTACCCCCTGCATAGGGTAAAATATCGGATAATTTACCCCCTGCACAGGTAAAAATATCGGATAATCCAACTAAAAATTTGTTTATCAAGCTTATAACTGCCTATTCCGATTCACCGGAAGGAGCATTTATTCTTTGACCAGCTGGATAAGGAGTACCAAAATTTGGTGTTCCATCACTGTTCCATAGAAACTGCTGCATCCTTACATCGCGTTTCCATCCCGGAGCTGTCTCTTTCTTTGAATGGTAAATGATCCAGTCTTCGGTCTGATCAGGGGATTTCACGAAGGAACAGTGTCCCACCCCAAAAACAGTGGCATTGCCCTGGAAAACGGGTCCCCTCTTGGTCCAGTTGGCCGGATCGAGCAGATTTCCATCCGGATTGTTCAGTTGCAGCAATCCAAGCCGGTAGTCCACCAGCCATGATTCGCGGCAGGAATAAACAACAAAGGTATTCTCCCCGTTCTTCAGAATTTCAGGACCTTCATTCAGGTTCAGGGAACCTCCGGTTTCCCAGGTCTCTTCGGGCGATGACAATTTGACCCGTTTCCCTTTCATGGCAAAGGGATTCTCCATTTCCGAGATAAAGAGATGCTGGGGTGTAGCATCCGTGTTCTCCTGGTTAACCCATCCCGACCAAATGGCAAATAGCTTCCCATTGTGTTCAAGGATGGTCATGTCGATGGCCCAAATATTGGAGGAGGTATCCTCCGGATGGTCACCGGTATACAAGGCGCCCATGTCCTCGTATTCGCTGAATACATCTTCCGACTTTGACCGCAGAACACCGGTTCGCTGGTGAACAAATGGGGGACCTGATATACCTGCTGCATAATAGACATACCACCTGCCACCGATGAAGTGGATCTCCGGTGCCCACACGCAGGACCGGTTCCAACCGGAAGAAGGGGCTGTCCAGATTTTCCGTGCCTCGCCACGGCTGGTCATCTTTTTGGATTGGGTGACAAAGATGGCATTGTTGGCCGAATAGCAACAGACATAGTTATCTCCTTGCTTTGTCATCCATGGATCGGCACCATCCCAAACCGGGTTGGTGAAGGTTCTTATTTGCGGAAGATAGATTTGACTTGTCTCCTGGAAAAAGGTAAAATTTAATAACACCAACAGAAAGAACATGGATGTGATTTTTTTGGTTTAGTTGAAAGATTCCATACGGTTTTCCAACCTAATGATGAACTATTGATCTATAAAAATCAGCGTTGCTATAATTGTCAATTTGTATATATCCAGCGGAGCAGCAAGCAATGGGGCTAAAGCGAGATGGCGATTAATTCCGAGCCCAGTGCTTGTAACCCTTTTTCAATTTTTTCTACTTGCACTTTGCGTGGCTTGGATTTTCCGTGCAAATAATTCCACAATTGTTTTTGATGTATTCCTGTTATCTTTTCTAAACCCGATAAAGACAAAATGCCGGAATAATACGCCAGCAAACTTTGTGTATCAAATCTATACACAATCTCAAAATCTCCATCCAGAAAATCGGGATAAGAAAAATTGTCCTCAATAGCTGACTTTTTAAAAAATACCATTTGTTGGCGCATATCCGCTTTAGCGGCTTCTGCCGTATTTCCCATCCCATTAAACATCTCATTGATGCAATACACACTAAATGTGCCATCTTTTGCCCTTTCTATAATTGCTTCTATTGTCTTCATCAACTTCTGCTTATGAATTATTTTAATCCCATCTCTTATTTAATCTTCATTTCCAAACCCTTTCACACGTAAAAACTATTGGTAAATAATTGAATATCTGTTCGTACGTATGGAACCCTCAAGGCAATTTACATGCTATTTTGTGAACGATAGTGCATGAGGGTTTCCAACTTCCTTGCTTCCATGGAATGTCGCAGTATAATGGATGCCATTTTTTTCGTAAATAACATGGCTTCCACTCTGTCGAACTACTTTCCATCCATTCCGTAGTATAAGCTTGTTCAATTCGCTTGATTTCATGCCATTCGTCGGATTAGGTTGTAAAGATAGAAATATTTCTACTGAAACAAGTCAAATAATAGAATATTTTCTACTGTTTAGGTCTGTGAATTACAATAACTGTACGAATTTTAAACGTGAAAGGAAAGATTATTTAGAACACGAATCTGAAGTCTCCCCCTTGGGGAGATTTAGAGGGGTCAAATTTTTGAAGAATGCAGTATTTATTTTTTTCCATAACTTAAAAGCGCTGACTACTTAAATCAATCAAATACAACTGCCGGCCGTTTCCGCCATGGGGTGAGTCAATGCACACCTTCTTGCCATCGTGACTGAATCGCGGATGCAGATCGCAGCGCCACTCGCCTTTGTACGCTTCGGGCAGCGGAAAGTCGCCCAGGTTAAAGCGGCGATCAGTGGGGATGTGGTAAAGATAGGGTGTTTGGTTACGGCTGCGCGAATTGGCGTAGTTGTCGCACAAGATCCACTCCTTCCCGTTTCCCTGCGGTAAGTAGGTCTGGTGTCCGTTGACCGGCATTTCCCCAGCTCCGATGCGCTGGAATTTTCCTGTTTTATCTTCCAGGATGTAAAAACCCTGAGGTTGCCCTGCTGGCTGGGTAAATGCGTTGATGTGCGTGGGATCCTCCCAGATAAAGTGGGAAGTAAAGCCCGATGGATCGATGCAGTAGAGGTCATCGCCCGAGGCTGAGGCTGTAAACATGCGGGTAACAAATCCTCCGGTGGCCATTTTTTGCCGGTCGGTCCGCTGCGGACGCCAGCGGTGCAGAAAGGTAAAACGGGTTCCGTCGGTGTTCACCAGCAGATGGTTGAACCAGTGAAAATTGTCAACCACAGATTCGCCGTTGTGGGGAATCTCAGCCAGGTCGGCCAATGAAAACAACATTTGATGATCTCCTGAGCGGAGGTTCAATTTGTACAAACCAATTTCCCTGGGAGCCTTTACCTCTTCGAAGGAATCGTTTACACCGGCGTATCCGTAACCCGGTCTCAAATTTTGAATGCGCGAAAACTCGGTACCGATGGCCCACTTTCCATCCGGACTTAGTGCATAAACGGCTTTTGGCAAGGTGTGTTTCTTCCCCGTTTTGACATTCAGCAGACGGCTCACAAAATGGTCCCCTTCCCGGTCATTCCAGATGATTTCGGATTTTGAACCGGGAACCCACTGCAACATGCACCCTTGCTGCCATCCCCACGAAAGGCTGGCGCCGAGGTCGGTCCAGCGATCGTTGTCCTGAAGATCAATCATGCCGATGCGGATCTCGTCGTCGGGAACTGGCGAACGATGCTCAAAGTTCACCTCCATACCCAACAGGTACCGGCCGGTCGGATCGAACTGAAGTTTGTCGTAATAGCCAAACCAGTGGTATTTTGGCCCTTGGGTAATCGCCCTAACCGGAAATTTGTTCTCTTCGGCAAAACCCAGCAGGGCAGGCATGGTGAGCACGGCTGCACCACCGGCGAGTTGTTGGATAAAGTTGCGTCGCGTATTCATCTGTTGAATATCAGTAATTTTGAAAAGGCAAATACAAACTGCTATTTTTTGTATTGTCCACGAAGTGAATATTTTACCAATTCGTTTTCTTCGATAAAGGTAAAGATAATGTTGGCAATGTGAATGGAGTGCCAGGGCTGATTTCTTTTTACTGCCAATTTATTGTCAGGGTCAAAATGAAACAGGGTGTGCTTTACCATTCTTGCATCTGATTATTCAGACAACAGGTACCCAGGGTGCGATGCAGAGTCTCCGTGTATTTATGAATGAAAAGAGGCTAACCAAAGGAATAAGAACATCTTTGGAAAACTTTTGCAGTTATGATGCTATTGATATTTATCCGCTGTATGCCATCTCAAATGTTTTGATTCCAAAATCATGATGGTAACCGGGTTATCATACTATTTGATCATTTTGCTTTTACAAAGCCAGACACGGGTCACAGACCAGAGACAACAGGCGGCTCATTTCGCTTCGGTCATTGTTACCAAATGGATCTTCAATAATTCATACATAAAATCAGGCCCACCAGTCATCGCTTCATAATGGTTGTGTTTGTTTGTTGCTCTTGGTAAAGGGTATCCGTCAGGAAGAAAGATTTTTACGCCAAGTTGACCGAAATAGTTGGCACGATCAAGGTAAACTTCAGCACCAGTCGTCTCATAACTGTTTAGCATCAATTCAATCACACTTGAAAAAACATCTGGTTTTAAAAGTTGTGAAGTATCAGGGCTGGACTCCAGGTATTTATTTGCCGCCACAAGCATTAAGGCTCTGTATTTCTGGGCTAAATCAGCATATTCAGCATTGAGGCTGGAGTATCGCTGATAACAAAGGTTGGCAGTTCCTGCATGGGGTCCATATCCGTAGCCGGAACCCCATTCAGTACTATATGGTTTGTTCATCGAACGTGTGCGTGGTTTACCGGTCTCAGCATGCAAGGTTACCGCAAAACCACCACCAATGGAGTCAAATTTATGCGGGGCATTCAGGAAATTTATATCCTGTTGAAGTGCAAACTTTTTCATGCGTGCGGCCAGTTCTGTATCCATCAAATGAGCTGCTTTCTCAAGACACCTTGCCAGTTCAAGATTGCTGGTCAGCCATACAACATTGATATGGTCCCCTTCTTTGGAACGGCCTGCCGGCAAATAGCCCGATTTGGTCAACTTCGTATTCTCCTCCATCCTTCGAAAAAGGAGTTCTATTGCTGTCAATAACTCATCCCTTCGCTCACGGTTAAAATTTTCTTTTCTACTGTATGCATCAGCCCAACGTTCAATCATTTGTCCTGCATACCGTGGAAATTCGAACCCGGATTTCGGTCCATGTTCCGACCATTTGGCATGTCTGCTGAAATCACCGGTCATTTTGTCGAAAATTTGGTGATCCCATTCTCCAATGGCAAATTTCCAGCATGCATCGGGAGCCAGCTTGTAACATTGATCCCAGAATGGCCACACCTCAGTTTCGTGGATATCAAAGTTAGGAGCGTGGGCACATGCTTCGCTATAAAAATCCCAATAAAGGTGTTCACCCCAACACATAAGCCCCGTCGCCCGACTTTGGCAGTGGGAGAAAAAAAATCCCAACGCATCATCTGCCGCTTTTGCATATTTTTTATCCCCAGTGAGGTCGGTCAGTTTATACAAAATCTGTAACAAATCCTTATCGGATAGCGGGTTGGCTCCCCCTAGCGCCCTGTCGGTTTCGCGTACCCCTTCGATGCTCCCAAATTCTACTTTGGTACCCAGCTTCATGGTTTCGCGGTTCAAGGCCGAGGCAAATAAGGGGGAATGTTCTTTCCCGTAGTGGTCACGTCCCTGCTTAATCATTGCATTGGCATAATCCTCAACAATCTTAAGAAAACCAGAATTGTCCTTTTTAACCGGATTGGCAGCGCCAAGTTGATCGAACGAGGCAAACGCCATTAGGAAAAAAACAATAATTGAAACTATAAATACATGTCCTTTAGGTCGATTCTTCATATGTTATGCTTTGTGCTAATATCTTTAGGAGCAAGTTGTAAAATACCATTCACAAAGGTTATTTTCTGTAATTCAACGGAATGAATATTACTTTGTCATAACCAATTCGTTTTGTTCGATACAGGCAAATATAAAGATAATGTTGGCATCGTGAAAAAAATAAGCCCTTTCACCATAGGATGTCAGCGCTACTAAACATTCAAACCAGAAAAAATAATTAGCTGTAAATCAATATTTGACGAGGATATTTGAATATTTATTTATATCTAAGCTTATCCAATAACTAAAAATTCATATTTTTTGAAAGTAGTAGCCAAAATTTAAAATTTCCAAACGAGAAAATAACCAGTTTGCACGGGTTACCTACAAGATGTCGAAAATCGCCGCTTCACTCAATGTTCCGGGTACAAAGAGCATCGTCGACGACCTGGGTCTTTTGTATGCTCCGCAGGGAAGATCCACTCAACCGGATGTGCCTTTAGCCGCTCAATAATTTGACCAGCCCCGGCAGACAGGGCTGTGCAATTACTGCCGGGGTTGATTTTTAATTGGGGTTAAAATGAAACAGACCGGGGTCAAAACATAACAGATCAGGGTCAAATTAAAACAGACAGGGGTCGGGATGTAACAGATCGGGGTCGAAAAGGGCGTTACCGGGATAAAAATGAAACAGACCGGGGTCCAACCATAACAGATCAGGGTTAAAATGAAACAGACCGGGGTCATAGAGGTCGTGACCGGGGTCAACATATAACAGAACAGGGTCAAAATGAAACAGCGGTTAAAGAAAATGAAACAGCTGTTTCTCCAATTGAAGGATGACCAATAAATCCCAAACATTTGGTGAATGAAAGTGGTGAATACCGTTTCGACGACCATAAACCGCGAACCGGAATTCGTCACACTCTTTCGCAGAATCCTCAATACTTAAAAAATGGACAGGTGATTTTCCTTAAGGGCAAAGATCACGCTATTTTGCAAGCGATTTAGCTCTATTCGGAATCAACTCCGTGCCTGTAATTTTGTAAAGTTAGGAAATTCTAAAACCGGCAAAATGAGAAGATGCACTATTGGATTGCCGGGAAAATACTCGCTGGTCAAAATGTAGGTCGATGCTGCCTACCCCTTACCAAGCGGGCAAAGGGGCAAACCAAATTTCCGATCAACTATCGTTGTTTTATGGGATTAGAAATCCCTGGTTAAAAGGTGCCTCGAGTACTCGGGACAAATCGTGATCAGTGAGTGCAATTATTTTTTTGCATATTCCAAGGAGCATGGGAGGGCGGTTGTTAGTATAAATTTTCTTCTGTCTGTTGTTCCCATTTTCAGAATAGTTGAATTTTTACTGTAAAGATTAATTTACCTCCAGCACCTGCCAGGCCGGTAGCTTTGGAAATTGACCGTGTGGATCGGACTGGTACCAGAAACATACCGACGAAATATCTGATTGCTGTGGCAAGTAACGGCCTCCCTGTCTCCAACCTAAATCCTGAATGGTAATCTTTAAATCTTTCTGAAAACGTACCGGATCCATAATGTGCCAGCGGTAAAGGCCGAAGCGTTGCTGAGATTTATAGGCTCCATCGGGTCGGATAACTTGGTGAAGTCCGGCATATGGGGTGCAAAATTCCTTGTACTGACCATCCCTGTCGAAATTGTAAGAACCGCAGAAATAATCTTCGGCTCCTGTTCCGCAAATTGTAGGAAATTTGGTGTCGCCATCGATAAAAAATTTGATTTCACCTTCGCCCCACCAGCCATTGTTGTTTACTCCCCAGGCCATGTAAACGCCAACGTACTGCCCCTGACCTTTAATGTTATCAATAATGGTATAGTC
>CAMCBW010000043.1 GCA_945873105.1 Tangfeifania diversioriginum | reverse complement strand
GATGAAATGGTCTTCCGGAATTTTGGGGAATCACTGCAACCGGGAGGCATGCTGCTGATCTCTACCCCCTCCGACCAGGGTGGGTCTGATACCGACCACCACGATGAGGAGGGTGTTCATGGGTTCATCGAAGAGCATGTCAGGGATGGATACAACAAGGAGGATATTACTGCCAAATTGATCCATGCCGGATTTTCCAAAGTGGAGGTTGCCTATACCTATGGGAAGTATGGATCAGTAGCCTGGAAGTTGTCGATGAAGTATCCCATCCAACTGCTGGGCATTTCAAAGATATTTTACCTGTTCCTCCCACTTTATTACCTGATCGTGTTTCCCTTCTGTGCCCTCTTCAATTGGATGGATGTGAACCGGGTCAATCAAAGCGGTACCGGTTTGCTTGTAAAAGCCATCAAATGAATTTCTCGTTCTACATAGCCCGCCGGTACCTCTTCTCCCGGAAGAAGACCAACCTGATCAACCTGATCTCCGCCATCTCTGTCGTTGGTCTGGTGATAGGAACCACGGGACTTATCATTGGCTTGTCCGGATTCAATGGCTTTGATTCACTGATCAAATCCCTCTACTCCTCCTTTGATCCTGAGTTGAGGATTACTGTCAGGGAGGGGAAAAGTTTCCTGGCCTCTACCGCTGCATTTGAGGAGTTGCGAAAGATGCCCGAAGTGGCAAGTTATGCTGAGATCGTAGAGGACAATGCCATGCTGCGTAACAATGAGCGCCAGGTCATTGCCACCATCAAGGGGGTAAGTGAAAATTACCACCAACTTACAGGTATCGACACCATGCTGACCCAGGGGGAGTTTAAGCTGATGGATACTGCCGGGAACTATGCCGTGCTGGGTGAAATCGTTGCATACAATCTGGGGGTTGGCGTACTTCAAACGGATCCCATTGCCGTTTATGTCCCCAAAAAGGGGCGGAGCAGCTCCCTGCTTCCGGAAGGAAGTTTTAACCAGAAGATGATCTATCCATCGGGGGTTTTCTCCATCCAGCAGGATATTGATTCCAAATTCATGGTGGTTCCCATCGCTTTTGCCAGGGAGATCTTCGAATTGCCGGAGAAGGTCAATGCGGTTGAGTTGAAGTTGAAGGAGAACGTTTCACAGGTCAAGGTAAAAGCAGCCATCCAGACGCTGTTGGGGCAAGATTACCAGGTCAAGGACCGTTACCAGCAGCACGATTATCTCTACAAAACCATGTTGGGGGAAAAATATGTTACCTACCTGATCCTGATCCTTATTTTGGTGGTTGCCTCCTTCAACATTGTCGGTTCACTCACCATGTTGATCCTCGATAAAAAAGAGGACATCGCCATCCTGCAAAGCATGGGTGCCGACAGAAGTACCATCCGCAACATCTTTCTATTTGAGGGATGGTTGATCTCTTTTTTCGGTGCCATCCTGGGTACCATTGCCGGATTGGCCATTTGTCAGGCACAGATCTCCTTTGGCCTGGTCAAACTTGCCGGCGGCGGCTCCTCCTTTATCATCGATGCCTATCCCATGCAAATTGTGGCTACCGATGTGGTGCTGATCATGATCTCGGTCTCCCTGATCGGGTTTTTGGCCTCCTGGTATCCGGTGCGGTTTATCTCCGAGAAGTTGTTCAGGGATGAGTTGCATTGAGGGGGGTGGTACAGAATTCAGTTGATTGTTTGTGATCCGGGTGTGACCTTCGAAGATTCAGGTATGACTGTCTACGATCCGGGTATGACCTTCGATGGATCAGGTGTGATTGTCTACGATCCGGGTATGATTTTCGATGATTCAGGTATGATTGTCTGTGATCCGGGTATGACCTTCGATCATCCAGGTATGATTGTCTGCAATTCGGGTATGACCTTCGATGGATCAGGAGTGACATTCTACAGCAAATCCGGAATCCAACGGTGGGTCATTTTACCGGAGTAGTCGGTCAAAACCGGCCAGTTGGCGATGTCAAATTCAATCACCACGGTGGAACAGGTAGGCACATCCAGGGAGAAGTTTGGCAGGAGGGCATCCATGAAATTGTAAACGGTGGGATTGTGGCCTACCACCATCACGGTAGTGTGTTGGTCATCAATTTCCTGTAGCATTTGGATGAATGAGGTAGTTAACATCCCGGAATAGAGTTTTTTAACATACCTGACATTCCCGGTAGGGTAGCCCAAATTTCTGGCAAAGATCTTTGTGGTCTGGGTGGTTCGTACGGCAGGGCTGGAGATGATCAGATCTGGTTTGATCCCCTTTTTAAACATTTCCTGGCTGATCCGGTCAGCATGATCTTCCCCGCGATCGGTCAATGTCCGGTCGTAATCCTGGTCGTAACCATACTGGATGGTTTTGGCGTGGCGAACGATGATGACGCGTTTCATTGTATCTTGTCCAGCTCTTTCCACACCAGGGCACTGGCTCCAACAATAGCGGCAGAACCAGCCTTTAGTTCGGAAGGAAGAAGTTTAATCTTGTTGCGGTAGAAGGGCAATAGGTAATGTTCGAGGCTCTCCCTGACAGGCTTGAAAAGGAGTTCCCCGGCTGCTGTCGGACCGCCGAAAAGGAAAATCGCCTCCGGACTGAGGTAGTGAACTGCATCTGCAAGGCTGCGACCCAATATTTTGCCGGTATAACTGAAAGCCTCCAGCGCCAGGGGGTCCCCCTCTACGGCTGCATCATACACCATTTTGGCGGTCAGGTCATTGTAGGAGATCTTTGCCAACCGACTTTCGCTGTTGAGGTGTTGGGCAAGCAGTTCGAAAACGGTTCGTTTGATTCCGGTGGCAGAGCAGTAGGTCTCGAGATGCCCTTTGGCTCCGCAACCACAGTCGCGCCCATCCGGCACGGCGGTGGCATGGCCCAACTCTCCGGCAAATCCATCCTGACCATACACCAGGTCCCCATTGACAATGAGTCCGGTGCCAAGTCCGGTGCCAAGGGTGATCATCACAAAGTTGCGCATGCCTCGTCCACCTCCGTAAATCAGTTCTCCCAGTGCCGCCGCATTGGCATCGTTGGTCACTTTGACAATGGCGATTTCGGGCAGTTTTGCCTGAATGAGTCCTGTCAGGTGAACCACATCTGTGAAGGGCAGGTTGGCGGTAATGCCCATGGTACCATCGTAATAATTGGCAAACGGAGCGCCGATACCGATTCCTGCAACCTCCAATTCAGGAATGCTTTTGCCCACTGTTTGGATGGCATGGCGAATTTCAGCGGTGATCAGTTCTATAAAACTGTCGCGCAGCTGATTCGAAACATCTTGCCGGGCATCCGGATTCTCTCTTTTCTGAGGCGTCGGAAGCTGTGGCTTTGTTTCGAAAAGCAGATTTCCTTCCCTGTCAACGACTCCGATTGAAGTGTTGGTTCCTCCGATGTCAATGCCAATGGCTACTTGTCTCATCTGAAAATGATTTGAGAACGATTTAAATAAAAGGGTCTCGCAAAGAACGCAAAATTACGCAAAGGGTATTTCTTCTTTGCGTGACTTTGCGTTCTTTGCGAGACCTAAAATGTCTTACCTGATCTTACTGCCTTTCAATGCGAAGAAGGTGATGTAACCATAGCAGATAACCGGTACCAGCAGCGCACCGCGTGCACTGAAAGCATCGGTCAAACCGCCCATGATTAGCGGTACAATGGCTCCACCGACGATCAGGGTATTGATGATTCCGGAAGCCAGCGGCATTTCGGAAGGATCAAGGTCGTTGACCCCTAGCGAGAAGATATTCGGGAACATGATGGAGTTGAAGAAACCGATGGAGAGCAGGCACCACATACCAACCGTTGCAGGCAACATGAATGCGGCCAGGATCAGGAGCATGTTGACAGTGCCGAAAATACCAAGGGCAACATTGGCTTTGCCCTTGCCCAGCAGCATCAGGAAGAAGTTGGCTATTGCAATACCCAGGAAGATCAATCCATTTTCAGGTTTTGATTCGAAAACGAACTGACCGTTTGTTACCGTTGCTGAGGTGATAAACCAACCGACGAAGAATGCAAAAATCATTACATAGACCGAATACTGGTACTTTTTGGCATTGGTAAGGGTACCCAATAAAATGGACCCAAAGAAGCGGCCAACCATGGCACCACCCCAATAGATGGCAGACAATTTGACCGCTACATCGAGGGCAGTTCCATCGGCCTTAAGGTAAGGAGCAATCTGTCCTGCTGTTCCGACTTCAGCTCCAACGTAACAGAAAATACCAACAGCTCCCAGCCAAACTTGTGGTTTCTTCAGAACCGATTTGGAGGAGATTGTGGTGTCTCCAGTGATATTTGGCAGTTTAATGAAGGCAATTCCGATGGCGATGATTACTACCAGGGATCCAATGATTACGAAAGGCATCTGTACAAATTTTGCGGCATCGGCTGCTGAAGCCCCATTATTGAGTGCTAAAACAGCGGGAGCCAGTACCAGGATACCAGCCAGAAACGGAGCGATGGTTGTCGCAACACCGTTCAGTGCTTGTGTCAGGTTAAGTCTGGCAGGAGCGGTTTCCTGTGGGCCAAGTGCTGCAACATACGGATTAGCCGCAGTTTGCAGAAAGACGACACCTGTGGCCATTACAAAAACAGCCAGGAGAAACAATGGATAAGAAAGTGCTGCTACGGCAGGGAAAAACATGTAACTACCCACAGCGACCAAAACGAGACCGGCGATGACACCGCTCTTGTAACCGATCTTCTTGATGATGCTGCCACAAAGGAAACTAAAGCAGGCATAAGCCACAAAGAATACGAAATTCACCAATTGAGAAAGGAAATTCTCCCATCCGGGATAGAGTGTTTTCAGGTCAAATGCAAGCTGCACCTGATCCTTCATGGCGATGTTGAAATTGGTAATAAAACCAAAAATAAAGAAGATCGAGGCCATGAAGATCATGCCAAGACGGAGATTGCTGTTGGGCTTCTGTTCCATTGATTTAAAATTTAAAGTTTATCAATTTGGTGTGGTTGTGTTTTCATTCGATTTAACAAATATAGAAATAATTCCATCCTCAGGAATAGTATGAAAGACAATTTGCAATCCTATATTTTCTAACTTTGTACTTCATAACCATTATAAATTATGGAATACAACCCTTCCCCCGATCGTTACAACAACCAGTGCGAATATCGTCGCTGTGGTCGAAGCGGACTGAAGCTTCCGGTTCTCTCGCTTGGCCTGTGGCACAACTTTGGCGGTGTCGACACCTATGAAACTGGCAGGAGCATGTTGCGGACCGCCTTCGACAATGGCGTCACCCATTTCGACCTTGCCAACAATTATGGTCCGCCACCGGGATCGGCGGAGGAGAACTTTGGCAGCATCTTCCAAAAAGATTTCAAACCCTACCGGGATGAACTCATTATTTCTACCAAAGCGGGTTACCTGATGTGGCCCGGCCCTTACGGGGAGTGGGGTTCCCGAAAATACCTGCTGTCGAGTCTGGATCAGAGCCTGAAGCGGATGCAACTGGAGTATGTCGACATCTTCTATTCCCACCGTCCGGATCCGGATACCCCGCTCGAGGAGACCATGATGGCCCTCGACCAGGCCGTCCGCTCAGGGAAGGCTCTCTATGCAGGTCTCTCCAACTATTCGGCGGACCAGACGAGAGAAGCCGCTGCTATTTTGCGCCGGTTGGGAACTCCTTGCCTCATTCACCAGCCAAAATATTCGATGTTCGAACGTTGGGTCGAAAAAGGCTTGCTGGCAACTGCCGAGAAGGAGGGGATCGGCGTGATCGCCTTTTCGCCCCTGGCCCAGGGCTTGTTGACAGACCGTTACCTGAAGGAGATCCCGGATGGCTCCAGGGCTTCCAAGGCATGGGGATACCTCCGGCCGGAACAGGTATCTCCGGCCATCGAAAAGGCCAAAGCTTTGAATGAAATTGCCCTGCAACGCGGACAATCCCTGGCCCAGATGGCCATTGCCTGGCTGCTAAGGGATCCAAGAGTTACCTCAGTTTTAATCGGTGCAAGCTCGGTGAGACAGCTGCTTGATAATCTTCAATCGCAGAAAAATCTACACTTTGCTGCTGAGGAGTTAAGTGCGATTGAAGAGATTCTGAAAGCCCGCTGAAATTTTCGATTTTCGATTTTCGATTTTGGAATGACGCAGCGATCAAGTTACAATAGGTCATTCAAGATTTCTGAATTTGATTTTTTTGCTGTAAATTGTATAGAAGTTAAGGCAATTTGGAGTTGAAAAATCTAGAATTACAGTAATGGAAAATCAGATCAAAATCAGAACCAAAAGTATTGGGATAGAGGTTATAAAATTGGTAGATGAACTTCCCAGGAAAATGTCTGCATGGATGATATCAAAACAGATACTGAGGTGTTCTACATCTGTTGGTTCAAATTATCGGGCAGCTTGCAGGGCAAAGTCGGATGCGGATTTCTTGAATAAACTTAGAATTGTTGAAGAGGAGTCTGACGAAACCTCTTATTGGCTGGAGATATTGGAAGAAGCTTATTTGGTAGAGCCTTTCAGAATAGAAAAACTAAAAAGAGAGGTCAATGAAATAACAGCGATCATCGTTGCATCCCAAAAAACCGTGCAAAAGAAGATCCGTCTAAAAAAAAGGGAAATTGATATTTACTTCACCGCAATGAAAAGAACCAGTTCTCCGGAGTCCCTATTCCAAAATCGAAAATCGAAAATCGAAAATTCTTTATGACCTCCTTCTTCCTGGCCTTAACCACCATCCTCCCGTTGTTCCTGGTCATCTTTTTTGGGATTCTGATGATACGGCTGGGCGCTGCCTCGGTAGCCTGGGTAGACATTTTGAACAAATATGCACTCAAGATTGGATTCCCTGCTCTTATATTTGCAGCCTTGGCCAAAATGGATTTCAGTTTTGCCGATAATGCAACACTCATTGTCTCCAACTCCCTCTTTTTGATCGGGTGTATGTTGATGGCCTTCCCGATAGGTTTCCTTTTCAAAACTACGCTGAAGACCAAACAGACCTTGATTCTGGTGCTGGCTTTTGGAAACATCACCTATTTGGGCATTCCTGTCCTTTTGAGTACCATGGGACAGGCCTCCATGGAAACTGCCATCATCCTGACATCCCTCTACCTTTTCTGGATGTTTTCACTGGCGCTGGTGTTGATTGAGGTGACCGGCGAAGGTAAAATTCACTACAAGACCCTGGGTATAAAGCTGGCAACCAATCCGTTGCTGGTGGCTGTTTTTCTGGGTATCCTGGCCTCCGGACTGAATATACCTTCCACCAGTGGCCTGATGAAATCGCTGGACCTTATTGCCCAGTCGGTAACAGCGGTAGTGCTTCTATCGCTGGGTATTTTCATGGGTTCACAAAGCATCGGCAGCATCAGGGAATGGGTGCCTGTTTTAGGGCTCTCATTGCTGATCATGGTCATTTTTCCCGGAATTTTCTACCTTTTTTTGCAGGGTACCTCCATGGAGCAGTTGCCGATGACCTGTTCCGTGCTTGACGCTGCCATGCCGATGGGATTAACTGCCTATGCGCTCACCCAGCAATATGGGTTGAATGTCAAACTCGCAGGCAGGTTGGTGCTGCTTTCTACTTTTCTTGCCATATTCATCCTTCCAGCCTGGATCGCCTTTCTGACCCTATGAAAAGGATTATTCAGGATAGATCTTTCTGAAGTATCTCAGGGCGCAGTCCTGCAGTACTTTGTGTTTGCGCTCCTCCGGTATGGCAAGCGCCAGTGATTTTTGGGCAAAAGTGGGCCATCCATCCGCATCAGCTCCTGTTTTTTCGGTAAGTCCCATCTCCTGGTAGAGTGTACAACTTCCCAGGTGGATCAGGCTCATCTTCTCTTCCTTTGAAAAGGGCTGGAAAATAAGTCCGCGTTCGCGGATCCCAACCAAAAAAAGTACGCCGTTCAGATCTATATCGATGTTGAATTGCTTGCCCAGCTGGTCGCACAATTCTGTCCAGTTTGAAAATGTCATGTAATTGAATTTTGGGAAGAATTAGTTACCTGGGGTATCGATACCTAGCTGAAATAAAACAGCTGCTACAATTTCGTTTTGAACCTCTTCCTCAGTTATTTGTCCATAGAGTTGAGCAAATCTTTTTTTATCCAGTGTTCTAATTTGATGGCACAAAAGAATCGAATCTTCCTGAAGCCCATACTTCCCCTTGCTTATTAGTACCTCATTTGGATATATTTTTCTGTTTAATTTGCGACTCGTCAATGGTACCACATTCACGGTATTAATATATTCATTAACCGAATCATCACTTATTATCAATACTGGACGAGTTTTCCCTTGTTCAGAACCAATAACAGGATCAAGATTCGCTCTCCAAATTGTCCATTTGTGATAATTCATTATGCATCCAAATCGATCGTATGAAAATCACTTGCAATCGCCTCAATATCTGCTTGAAATAACGGATCACTCTTGGCAGATTTCATTAACTCTAATTTTTCCGTTTTGGTATCAATAGAATCATCCAGTACGACGAGAACCTGCCTCTTCTTTTGGAAGTTATCAGGTAAATTTATCATCAAATGTTTCTTATTACCTGTATTATATATCTGTTTTACTATCATGGATGTTTTTATTTACAAATATACGACTTCTTAACCATTGCTGAGTGAAATTGAACAAGATGAAATTTCATATGTCATAAAGTAACCAGTACTTCAAGACGCAAATCCCGGAGTTTATAGAAAAAGTAATGTAATTTAAGTGAGGTACAGACAGCTAAAAAGTGTAATTTTGTGTTTGATATCATATTAGTCAAGTATTACCATAGTTACATCCGGAAGGATATTTAGGAAGATGAAAAAAATTCAGGTAGCAGAGATTTTGAAGTCAGGTCAGGTAGGTGCTGAAATAACCATCAAGGGTTGGGTACGTACCCGTCGCGGTAGCAAGAATGTTAATTTTATTGCGCTGAACGATGGTTCAACGATTAACAATCTCCAGGTAGTTGCGGAGGTTGAGATTTTTGGGGAGGAGATCTTCAGGAGCATCAACACCGGAGCAGCCATTGGTGTGACGGGTGTTTTGGTGGCTTCGTCGGGATCCGGCCAGGCAGTTGAATTGAAGGCTGAAAAGATTGAGCTGATAGGATTGTCTGATCCGGACAAATATCCGATCCAACCCAAAAGGCACTCCCTTGAATTTTTGAGGGAGATGGCCCATCTTCGTCCGAGAACAGCCACTTTCAGTGCCATTTTCCGGATACGGCATGCCATGATCTTTGCCATTCACTCCTTTTTCAATGAGCGGGGATTCTTCAATGTTCACACCCCTATCATCACCAGTTCTGATGCTGAAGGTGCCGGCGAGATGTTTCGGGTTACCACCTTGTCTGCCACAGAACCTCCTTTGAACGAAGAGGGAGGTGTAGATTTCTCCCAGGATTTCTTTGGCAAATCTGCGAATCTGACAGTTTCAGGTCAGTTGGAGGGAGAGCTTTTTGCCATGGCTCTTTCCAAGATCTATACTTTCGGCCCAACTTTCCGTGCCGAGAATTCCAATACCTCCCGGCACCTTGCCGAGTTTTGGATGATTGAACCTGAAGTGGCCTTCTGTGACCTGAACGACAACATGGATCTGGCAGAGGAGTTCCTGAAATACCTGATCAATTATGCCCTGGACCATTGCATGGACGATCTTTTGTTCCTGAGTAACAGGCTCACAGAGGAGGAAAAGGTCAAACCTGCAGATCAGCGTTCAATGGAGTTGATTGAGAAGCTAAGGTTTGTGGCTGAGAATGATTTTATAAGGCTTACCTACACGGAGGCCATTGAGATACTGAGAAATTCCAAACCCAATAAGAAAGGGCAGTTCCAGTATCCTGTCGGAGGATACGGGACTGATCTGCAAAGTGAACACGAACGCTATTTGGTGGAGAAAGAGTTCAAGAAACCGGTAATATTGACCAATTATCCCAAGGAGATCAAGGCATTTTACATGCGCCTGGACGACAACGGCCAGACAGTGGCTGCCATGGATGTGCTTTTTCCGCAGATTGGAGAGATCATCGGTGGGTCCCAACGTGAGGAGCGGCTGGAAGTATTGGAGCAAAGGATGGATGAGATGCACATTCCAAAGGAGGATATGGAATGGTATTTGGATACCCGCCGTTTTGGTGGCTGCCCCCATGCCGGATTTGGTCTTGGCTTCGAACGGCTGATGCTCTTTGTAACCGGAATGGGCAATATCCGCGACGTGATTCCTTTTGCCCGGACACCAAAAAATTGCGAGTTTTAATTTTGAAGGATGCAACATCTCTCACTTCAGCAAAGGCTGCTTCAAAAGCTCTCTCCACAGCAAATTCAGGTAATCAAGCTGTTGGAGTTACCTATGCTTCAGCTGGAGCAGCGGATCAAGAAAGAGCTGGAGGAGAATCCGGTTCTCGAACTCGAAGAGCATGGAGAGGGAACGAATGAGGATGATTTCGCCAATGAATTGAAGAGTGCTGAGGATGTCAACAACGAAGAATTTTCGGTCGATGACTACCTGAACGAAGAGGATTATCCCTCCTACCGCTACGAGACCAACAACTACTCCAAAGATGAGAAGATCTCTGAAATCCCTTTTTCGGAATCCAACTCTTTTCATGAATACCTTCAGGAGCAAATTTCGATGGTCATGCTGAATGAGGAGGATGCGATCCTGGCGGAGCAGATTATCGGAAACATTGATGAAGACGGTTACCTGCGGAGGGAATTGGAAGCGATCGTCGATGATGTGGCATTTTCCCGCAACATTTTCACCACAGAGAAAAAATTGGGCACGATACTCTCGATTATCCAGGAGCTGGACCCTGCGGGTGTCGGAGCCAGGGACTTGCGGGAGTCATTGTTGATACAGTTGTCCAGGAAGGAGATGCAGCGTCCGGAACTCCGGTTGGCCTACCGGATTTTGGAGGAGATGTTTGAGGAGTTCACCCGCAAGCACTATGATAAGATTCAGCGAAAATTCAATGCAGAGGAGGATGACCTGAGGGATGCGCTGGACGAGATTCTAAAACTCAATCCCAAACCAGGAAGCTCCTTCAGCAACAATCTCAACAGGGGTAACCAGACCATCATTCCTGACTTCATCCTGGAGATTGTGGACGATGAGATGATCCTCAGTCTCAATCAGCGAAATGTGCCAGAGCTGAACATCAGCAACTATTATACCAATATGTTGAAAAGCTTCCGCGATAATGGGAGGGGCATGACCAATGATCAAAAAGATGCCTTGCTTTTTGTCAAGCAGAAGATCGATTCGGCCAAATGGTTCATTGATGCCATCAAACAAAGGCAGGAGACCCTGATGCTGGTAATGAATTCCATGCTTCAGTTTCAAAAGGAATTTTTTGTCGAGGGGGATGAAACTAAGCTCAAACCCATGATTCTGAAGGATATTGCCGACCGGACCAACCTCGATATTTCAACCATATCCCGGGTGTCCAACAGCAAATTCATTCAAACCCATTTTGGCATTTATTCGCTGAAATATTTCTTCTCAGAGTCGATGCAGAAAGAGGATGGGGAGGAGGTCTCTACCCGGGAAATCAAATCCATCCTGAAGGAGTGCATTGGCAATGAGAACAAGCAAAAGCCAGTAACGGATGATGAGTTGGCCAATATTTTGAAAGACAAGGGCTACAACATTGCCCGTCGGACGGTTGCAAAGTACCGCGAACAGCTGGATATTCCGGTTGCCAGGATGAGAAAGGAGTTGTAACTATCAGACGACAAATTTGTACCCGATTCCCTTCAGTGTACGGATGTGGTCGTTGCCAATTTTCTCCCGAAGTTTCCGAATGTGAACATCAATGGTACGGTCACCTACAATGACATTGTCCCCCCAAACTGATTTGTAAATTTCATCGCGCAGGAATACCTTGTCGGGTTTGGAAACCAGCAGGGACAAGAGTTCAAACTCCTTCCGCGGCAACATCATTTCCCGGTCGTCGATCTGAAGCGTGAATTTTTCCTTGTCTATGATGAGATTTCCAATGTGCAGCACTTTTTCCTGATCGTGGTTCTCCTGAGCCAATCCACCACTTCTTTTTAGAAGTGCTTTAACTCTGGATATTAATACTTTAGGCCTGATTGGTTTGGTGATGTAATCATCTGCTCCGGCATCAAATCCGGCAATCTGGGAATAATCTTCGCCCCTTGCAGTCAGGAATGCGATGACCACATCACGGAATCCGGGAAGCTTCCTGATCTCTTCACAGGCCGCTATTCCATCCATCTCCGGCATCATCACATCCAATATGACCAAATCCGGTTTCACTTTCGCCACCATTTGGATGGCCTCTTTCCCATTTCTGCCTGTAAATACCTTGAATCCTTCTCTCTCGAGATTGTAACTTACAAACTCAAGAATGTCCTCTTCATCGTCTACCAAAAGAATTCGCGGAGCACTGTCCTTTTCAATCATAATTAAAAAGTATTGATATTGAACTATAAATATAGAACTATTTGCAGATTAAGTGTTGTTGCAGCCGTAGATTATTTTGTCAGTTTTCCCTTTTCAAGTGCGAAAGTGAAGGTTGTTCCATTTTCCAGGATACTTTTTACATGGATTTTCTGCTTGTGGGCTTCGATAATGTGTTTCACTATGGAGAGTCCCAATCCGGTTCCCCCCTGCATGCGTGAGCGGCTTTTGTCAACCCGGTAGAATCGTTCGAATATTCGTGGCAGATCTTTTTTGTCGATGCCGATGCCATCGTCGTTGACTTCGATGAGCAACAAATTGTTCATGTCGTAAAAGGCTACGGTGACATTCCCCTCTCTTCTGCCATACTTTATGGCATTGCCGATCAGGTTCCGCATGGCTTCAAATATCCGTTTTTTGTCAGCCCTGACCAGGAATGGTTTTCCGGAGGAGAGGTTCAAATGCATGGTTATTCCCCTTTCCGTGGCTTCCCGGAGTTCAAGTTCAAAGACCTCTTCAACCAGTTTACTGATGTCGAAAATTTCAGGATTTAGCTTCAGTTCGCCTGATTCCAGTTTGGTAATGGATTCGAGGTCTTCTACCACATTGATCATCCGGTCGATGCTTTTTTCGGTGCGTTCGAGGTAGAGCCTGTTGATTTCAGGATCCTCCAATCCGCCATCCAGCAAGGTCAGAATGTATCCCTGAATATTGAAAATTGGGGTTTTAAGCTCATGGGAGACGTTTCCAACAAAATCCTTGCGGTATTTTTCCAGGTCACGCAGACGCTCAATCTCGGCCATCTTGTCATCTGCCCATATCTTTACATCGTGCTCGACTTCTGCCAATATATCCTTTGTGCGGTCCTTTCTCCGCTTTTTGTCTTTGCCTGGAACCCCACTGATGGTTTTGTAGATCGGGGTGATTTTGTCGTTTATCAGGTAATTCAGGATGTAACTGGTCGTAATGAAAGAGATTAGAAATACAGCAGGAACCAATACAACCAGCAGGTAAGCACTTCCGAAATAGTAATTTAACGCAAGCAACAACGCCGTAAAAAGCGTTGTTACCAGCGATGAAACCAGCGATAATTTACTTGGTGTGTAGGATCTGAGTATGCGCATACTTGGTTATCACAACCCTAAAAATTTAAGAAGGTAGTAAACCAGTGCGGCCATGGCCATCGAAACGGGAATGGTTAATATCCAGGCATACAGCAGGTTGATGGTGACTCCCCATTTTACGGCGGTGACTCTCTTTGTCAATCCAACTCCCATGATTGCACCTGTTATGGTATGGGTGGTACTGACCGGAATTCCAAATGCATCGGTTCCGAACAGCAAGATGGCACCGGCGGATTCAGCAGTGACCCCTTCGAAGGAGGTTAATTTCGTAATTTTGGTTCCCATCGTTTTTACAATCTTCCAACCACCGGAGATGGTTCCAAGACTGATTGCCAGGTAACAACCGATCACTACCCAATGGGGAATGGCATGAATTTTACCATCTACCATGGTGATGCGGGCCCAATCCGGAATGGATGCTGGATCAACACCGTTGAAATATACAATCAGCGTTGCCGCGATGATTCCCATCACTTTTTGGGCATCATTCCCTCCATGTCCCAAACTAAAGAGGGCGGAGGACAATAGCTGAAATTTCCTGAAATATTTATCCAGGACATGCGGATTCCCATTTTTTAGGAGATTCAACAGCAATACCGACAACAAGTAGGAGATGAGCATGCCAATCAGGGGCGCCAGAAAAATAAATGAGGCAATTTTCAGAATTACGCTTGATTTAACCACGACCCAACCTGCGTGTGCAATGGCAGCACCCGCAAAACCGCCAACCAGGGTATGGGAAGAGCTGGAGGGTATGCCAAGGTACCAGGTCAATAAGTTCCAGATTATGGCAGCAATAATACCTGCCAGGATCACTTGCAGGTTGATCGAGTTGGTATCCACCACTTTGGCAATGGTATCCGCGATTTTTAACTCGAAAATGGCATACGCCAGAAAGTTAAAAAATGCAGCCCAGAGAACGGCCTGAAAGGGGGAGAGGACTTTGGTGGAGACGATGGTTGCGATGGAATTGGCAGCATCGTGGAAACCATTGATAAAATCGAACAGAAATGCCAGTACAATGATGACAATAAGAAGAGTTAAGCTCATTCTAAATGTTTTTTAACGGTTGAGTCAGATCAATCTTAATAATTTCGGTTACACTACCCCATTTTCACCACCAGGGAAGAGAAGATATTACCTACATCGTCACATTTGTCGATGGCTTTTTCGAGGGTGGTTAAGATGTCCCTCTTTTTAATCAGGTCAATGGCATTCACCTCTTGTTCAAAGAGTATGGAGAGATACTCCTGGTAGATATCATCCACCTGGCTTTCAAACTCACTGATTTTTTCACAACAGGAAACATGCTTTTTGAAGTCGTTGACCGATCTTACACTGCGCAAGACATTCTGAATTTCCTTGTTGGCAGAGTGAATGCGGTCGGCAATCCAGACAAACTCTTCCGGAATGATGGTTAACTTGTAATAGTGAATCCTTTTGGAGGCAGCATGAATGTAATCGACAACGTCATCCATGTTGTTGATTAGTTCGTGAATGTCTTCCCTGTCGAAAGGGGTAATGAAAGTGCCGTTCAGTTCATTCAGGAGGTTTCGTGTGATGTCGTCTCCAACATGTTCCACATCTTTTATCTGTTTCACATACTCCAGCCTTTGGCTCAAATCTCTTTCCCTTACGAGTTTTATCAGGAGTTCCGATGCCAGCACCATGTTGTCGGCGGCATCATTGAACAGCGGGAAAAATTTACGGTCTTTGGGAACCAGGAAACTAAAAATGTTGTCGAGTTTCATTCCGAATGATATTAGATGATTATGATTTTCACGTTCAGGAGAATTACAAAGTAAGCTTCAACCAAGCAAGGATTAAACTACCAGGCTGCTCAATTGAGAATAACCTTAGCCTATTAATTTGTACGCAAAAATATACAATAATTGCTAAAAATTATCCTGGTTTAAGGAATGTAAAAAATTAAATATTTACTTAACAGTTGGTTAACAATAGATTTAACAGGGGAACCTGCCTTTGTCCCTTTTACATGGTCCCCAGTTGCAAATTGATCCCAGCAAACACGGTAGTGTGCGGCATCGGATAGTATCGGTTGGGTTCATAGGTTTGTCCCAGGAGATTTTCTCCACTTAAGGTAAATTCAAGGTGTCTGTTTAAACTCCAGGCAGCCTTGGCATTGATCAAACTGTAACTGATCAGGTTAATTTTGCCGGTAGCATCGTTGTTCAGATCTGAAATCTGCTGGAACGAACAGTTGAACTTAAATTTTTCCCAACGGTAAGTCCCGCTGAGAAAGAGATTATTTTTGGGGGTTGCAAAAAGAGGTTTTTCCATGTGGATGTAACTGTACGACAGCAACAATTCCAGTTGTTTGACCGGATGTGCCTGGAGTGTAGCTTCCACTCCCTTGTTGTTAATTTTTCCTGTATTGTAAAGATTTCCCATGGCTCCCGTCACGATTAGATTGTCCCCTTTTACGAGGTATCCGGTCAGTTCAACCTTTAGCTTCTGCTCGATGAAATTTTGTGACAATCCGGTTTCGTAGCTGTATATTCTTTCGGGTTGCAGGTTTGGATTGTGGTTAAACATGTACAATTCGCGGATGGTGGGACTACGGAATCCCTTTGAAAAATTGGCTCTCCAGGTTGTTTTGGGGGAGAGTTGCCAGGCAAAACCTGCGGATGGAATCCACTCGCTCCCATATTTGCTGTGATGCTGCAACCTTACTCCACCGTTTAGTGTGAGGTTTTGAAAGAGATCTTGTTGCATAAAAGCATAAATGCCACGCTCCTGAACCGTGGTGTCTGCAAATGTTAATCCTTTCCCATTCATTGCTTTGGTATTTTCAGCTTTGCCGCCATAATTGGCCAAATCGGCACCAAATGAAAGATTGTTGCCTTCCAGAAGTTTCAGGGTTTGGTAGAGGTTGATTCCATTGTTTTTATCCCTGGAGTGAAAACCATCCGAAATGGTGTGTTCGCCAAAATTGTTGTAAAATCTGATGGCACCCGACAATTTGTCGTATTGGTTGGCGAGCGAGAAGGCCCAGTATCCGCGGGTGATATCTATACGATTTCCGGCTTTCGCCTTGATCGTATCCGGTCCCGGGTCCTGGGCATCATATTTGGCCATTGAAAAATCAGCATTTGCTTTAAAGTGTTCATTGAATTCATAACCCATTTTCAGGTAGCCATTGGAGATCTCAAAATCTGAGTTAGGCCGGTGACCATCGGTCTTGTCGTGGTTGAAAGAGGCAAAAGTGCTGAATTTACTTTTTTTGTATCCAACGGATAGTGCCTGTTTTTGGGTGTTGTAGGAGCCGTAGGAAAGTTTGGCATTTACACCCGCCCCTTCTGCCGCCTTTCTCCGTGTAATGATGTTGATGACCCCGCCCATGGCATTGGAGCCATACAAAATTGAGGCTGGGCCACGGATTACTTCCACCCGCTCAACGTCTGAGGCGACATAGCTATCGGGTAGCGGATGTCCCATCAACCCCATGAATTGCGGATGACCATCAATTAACATCAATACCCCGGTGGTAGGGCTACCGCCAATTCCCCGAATACTTATCTGCCCCGCCGATCCTGCTGCGACTCCGAATCCGGTCACCCCTCTTTCGGTCACATAGAGTCCAGGCACACGGCCACTTAGGAGTGGCAGAATGGCAGATTCACTTCCCTCTGCGATCTGTTTCCTGTCGATTACTGAGACGGCCATGGGAGAGAAGTTGCGGTTAATTTGCGTCAGGGTGCCCGTAATTATCACCTCTTTAATGGAGATGGTATCCTTGACGGTGAATGGTTTTTCCTGGGCATTTGCGCCAGAAAGGAATGCCAGTGTGCTGAAAATCAATATTGTTTTTTTCATATTTTGCTATTTAAAGTTGCACATCTTTGAATGTGCTATTTTCTTTGTTCTCTTCTTCCGTCCGATCCCATCGTACCTCCGTTTTCAATAGATTAGCGCGGACGGTGGACTCGCTGCATTTCCATCCCCCGGGCTACAATACCTTAACCGCTACGCGGTAAAGCACAATTCCCACTTTTGGTCTTCTCTTCGTCCACTCGTCCCTTCTTCCCCACTTTTCCTATTCCCCGTTTCAATTCTTCAACCTTCGGAGTTCCATTCCCCCAGTCTCCCCCTCCCTAAGTCCCCTAGTCCATTTTCTCCGTTTCCCCGTTTCAATTCTTCAACCTCCGTAGTAGCACTCACCCCCTTCACCTGGTTGCCCCTTCCTTCTCCATGCTCTATGCGCCATGCCCTTAGCCCTCTGCTCCATACAATAGTATTACGATCATCAAATAAAGTGTTACGATAAAGGCAAAAAAAATTACCGGACCTTGCTCATGATCAGTTTGCCGTGCTCAATTCCCTTGATTCCAATCAGCTGATCGGACAATTCCGTCAGGGTATGGGCGCTCCCTTTCACTGCAATGACCTCCATGGTGTGATCGTTTTCCAGGAAGTAGCGTTGGGAAGAGAGGATGCAACCGGCATATTGTGTTTGAAGTTCGAAAGATCTGTTCCACACCTCTTTTTTGCTGTTGGGATGAACCAGTACAATGGCACCGGCCACCAGGTTGTTGCACTGCCATTTCTTCTCGACGGTGTTCTTCTCGATCAGCGCACGAATTGCCTGCGACCTGTTGGGAAACTGGTTCTCCTTCACATATTGGTCAAGTGTTGCAAGCAACTCTTCTTCCAAGGATACGCTAAATCGGGAAACGGTCATGGTAATACGAATTAAGGCTTTCGTGTGCGAAGGTAGGAAATAATGTGGAAATTGGAAAATGTGGAAATGTGGAAATGGGGCAGAGGGCTAAGGGCATGGCGCAGAGGGCATGGGGAAAAGAGACGGAGGAATGACGGAGGGACGGAAAATGACGGAGAGACAGCAGGGGCGACCCTGTGTGGTCGTCCTTGATGATGGTTGGGAAATATTGAAACGGGGAAGAAGGACAGGGGGACTTAGAGAGGGGGAGAACGGGGGAGAGGAAATCCGAAGGTTGAAGAATTGAAACGGGGAAACGGAGAAAATGGACTGGGGGACTTAGAGAGGGGGAGACTGGGGGAATGCAACTCCGAAGGTTGAAGAATTGAAACGGGGAAACGGAGAAAATGGACTGGGGGACTTAGAGAGGGGGAGACTGGGGGAATGGAACTCCGAAGGTTGAAGGATTGAAACAGGGAAACGGAAAAGTGGAGAAGAGCGGACGAAGAGAAGACCCGAAGAGGACATTGTGCTTTACCGCGTAGCGGTTACAGTATTGTAGCCCGGGTTTGGAGAATGCAGGTAGGTCACCGTCCGCGGAAGTATATTGGAAAGAGCAATTGAGTGGTTTCGGACGGATGGAACATATTATAGTAAAGGGCGCAATCCAAAATCCAAAATCCAAAATTATCTTGCAAGCGCTTTCCTGGTAAGAAAGTAGATTTTGGCGATCCCGTACATGAGTACCAGTGCAAAGATGATGGCCGCTCCTGAGGGAATATCATAGACATAAGAGAAGATGAGTCCCGACATGGATCCAACAAATCCGAAGAAGATGGAGAAGTAGATCATCTTGTGGAAGTAACGGGTGAAAAGGTTGGAAATCGCCTGGGGGATGGTGAGTAGTGACATGACCAAAATGATGCCTACCACCCTGATGTTTAATACGATGGTAAGGGCTACCAGGCAAATCAGTATCATGTTGAAGAGTCGCACCGGGGTATTGTTGGTGAGGGCATACTCTTCGTCAAACGAAATAAACAGGATCATCCGGTAGAAAAGGATGAAGAAGGCGACGATTCCCACCGTTAGTAGTGTAAGAAACAGCAAGTCAGTCAAAGAGACTGTAAGGATATTTCCGAAGAGGTAACTCATGAGATTCGGAGCATAGCCGGGAGTAAGGAAGATGAAGATGATGCCGAGTGCCATTCCGAATGCCCAAAGCATAGCGATGGCCGAATCTTCCCGGAGATCTGCCTTTTTGGTGAAGAATTCAATTCCGAGGGCTGAGAAGATTCCAAACATCACGGCTCCCAATATTGGATCAAATCCCATGTAATAGCCCATCCCGATTCCGCCAAACGAAGCGTGGGTGATTCCGCCGCTGATAAAGACAATCCGGCGTGAAACGATGTAGGTTCCGATAATGCCGCAGGCGATACTTGCCAGCAGGGAGGCCAGCAAGGCATTGCGAAAAAAATTCATCTCCAGCAGTGATATCAGGTTCTCCATCATGCTTCGTGTTGGTGTAGCACGGTATGTGGAATTTTACCGTGGGTAATGATCTGGATGGGACATTCGTAGGCCTCCATCTGTTCAGGAGTGATCTTGTTCCCGGGATGATAATGGAGGGAGTGGTTCACACAAGCGATCGATTTTACGTAGGTGGAGATGGTTCCCAGGTCGTGGGAAACCAGTAGGATGGCAATCTCTTCGTTCAGCTTGCGTAGCTTTTCGTAGAGTTCCTTTTCAAAACGGTTGTCTACATAGGTGTTGGGTTCGTCGAGTACCAGCAGTTTCGGCTGGTTGACAAGCGCACGGCACAAAAGGGCACGCTGGATTTGTCCACCCGATAACTCTCCGATGGCCTTGTTCCGGATTTCGTAAATTCCCATCTGGTTCATCAGTTCACCGGCAAACTCCATCTCTTTTTTTGTGTACCTTTTGATGATGCTTTTTCTGGACATCAATCCCGAATTTACTACTTCAGAAACTGAGATGGGAAATTTCCGGTCGATGTTGTTGATCTGGGGCAGGTAGCCAATTTGGTGGTGGTTGCCTTCCGTCATACATTCGTGGAAGATGACTTCGCCTTTGAGTGGTTTCAGTAATCCCAGGATGGTTTTCAGCAGTGTGGTTTTTCCTCCCCCATTGGGACCAATAACCCCGATAAAATCACGGGCATGAATCGTCATGGAGACATCCGTCAGGATGATGTTCTCATCGTACCCGACCGTTAGGTGGCGTATGTCGATCAGCGGAACCATGTAGGAGAGATTTTGCAGCATCATTTCGGGTGCAAATTTACAAATTATCGATTGGTTCCAGCCATTTTGTGTGCCAGACTGATCATCTCATTGGGCCAATCGTAGGCCAGGGGATCTATTTGAATTACCTGGCTACCCGTCTCGTTGGCAATAATATCTGCATTTTCCACATCAAATTCTTTCTGTATCAAAATGTTGCGAATGTTGTGCTCTTTGGCTTCCAGCACAATATTCTGAATGTGCCGGGGAGTTGGGACCTTACCTTCAAATTCGATGGAGAGTTGTTCAAGGTAGTATTCCTGGGCAAAGTAACCCAATGCCGGGTGGAAGACCATGAATTTACGGGAGGGTATGCTGGCAAGAATCGATTTCACGGCATTGTCGACACTGTCAATTCTTGCAATTAGCTGATCCAGATTGTTCTTGAAAAACGCCTGATTGGCCGGATCGATTTTTACCATTCCGTCGTAAATATTCCTGGCAATAATTCTGGCCCCGGCCGGTGTGGACCAGGTATGGGGATCCACCCCCTTTTCGTGGGCATGGTCCCCATGGTCGTGCCCTTCTGCATGAATCAGTGGTACCCCATTTGAAGTGTTGACAAATAGCATATTGGGGTTGTTTGACCGAAACTTCTCCACAAAGGCCTCCTCAAAACCAAGGTAACCATTGGCAAAGAAGACGCTGGCCTTTGTCATTTCACTCATCTGCCTGGGAGTTGGATTGTAGGTCTCCGGACCCACTCCGGGTGGAACCATTACCTCGGAGGTGTACAGATCCCCTGTAATCTGATCGGCAAAATATTGAATTGGCAAAATACTGGCAAAGACAATCTTCTCTACAGGTTTCTTAGTGGTCTGGCAGGAGACCAGGATCGCTACAATCGTCAGTAGCAATATTTTTTTTCTCATTGGCAGTAATCCTTGATATTATGTTTTCTTTTTTCCGTTTTTAAATCCCGTGCGATTTGTTCTTTATTTGCTCCATCCGTCTGATCCGATCTAATTTCTTTTTTTAAAATGCTACCGCGGACGGTGAACTCCTTTCATTCTTCAAACCCGGGCTACAATACTGTAACCGCTACGCGGTAAAGCACAATGTCCTCTTCTGGTCTTCTCTTCTTCCGCTCTTCTCCACTTTTCCGTTTCCCCGTTTCAATCCTTCAAACTTCGGATTTCCTCTCCCCCAGTCTCCCCCTCTCTAAGTCCCCCAGTCCTTCTTCCCCGTTTCAATTCATCAACCTTCGGAGTTCCAATCCCTCAGTCTCCAGGTCCCTTAGTCCCTCCGTCATTTCTCCGTCTCTCCGTCATTTTTCCGTCTTGCCTTCGTTTCCATGGGTGGCACCGGATCATATCCGTGCGTTCCCCAGGGATGGCAATGCAAGATTCGGTTGGTGGCCATCAGGAATCCCCTGAAGGGACCGTGGATTTTAACAGCCTCAATGGCATATTGTGAACAGGTAGGAATATGGCGGCAGGAAGAGTGGGTCAGTGGTGAAATTGCACCCCTGTAAAAATAGACAGGAAAGAGTACGATTTGTACCAATACCCACCTGCATCCAGCTACTACTTTTTTGAACATACACTTTTGATAGAAGCTTTTATACCTCAAAATCAGGACGAAGTTACCTAAAAAATGAAAGACTAGCTTGATGGTTGGTTCGAAATCAGGGTAAAAATCTCACAATCATTGAAATAGAATTTCTACTTTTGCAAAACTTTCCGTCTGTCCTTACGTTTATAGTTTAAGAAACGGGGAAACGGGGAAACGGAGAAACGGAGAAACGGAGATGGACTTGGGGACTTAGAGAGGGGGAGACTGGGGGAGTGAAACTCCGAAGGTTAAAGAGATGAAGCGGCTGAAGTTATACCCTGAAAGGGTTTAAGCATAATAGCCCGGGGTAAAGCGACGAAGGAGCGACACCCCGGGTCAGGAAATGCCGGGAGTTCACCGTCCGCGGTAGCAGATTTAAAAAGAGAATATGACCGGATCGGACGGAAGGACCAAATATTGAAATAGGCAGAATCGAACCCTTCGACCCTTCGTCAGGGGAGTCAAGACTCAGGGTCCGAATCCGCAATCGAAAATTGAAAATTATATATTGATGCAGTTCACAAATCAAAATAAGCATGCGTTGAAGCCGGTTTTAATTACCGGGAATGAGGAGATATCACCCAATGTGTTTGTGGTTTCCTGGAAGAGGGAAGAGGAATTTCATCCGGGTCAGGTGGTTAAAATAGCCATTGACCCTAATGAACCACCACGTATTTACAGTATTTGCAGTGGAAATCAGGAGGAGAATATTTCCGTTCTTTTCAATGTGAAACCAGGTGGTGTACTGACGCCACAACTGGCCAAAAAGCATGCCGGCGATCTGATTTACGTCTCTGCCCCCTATGGCAGTTTCAGCAGTGATGACTCACCGGCGACCTGGATAGCCACCGGTACAGGGATTGCCCCTTTTTACAGCATGATCAGGTCGGGAAGGTTCAGAAACAAGCGTTTGATCCATGGAGTGAGTTACATCAATCAATTCTATTTTGAAGATTATCTGCGAAAAGAGCTGGGCAGCAATTATATTTGTTGTTGCAGCAGGGAAACCGGGGATCTTCATTTTCCCGGTAGGATTACCGATTATCTGAAGAAGGCCGAGGAACTGCCCAAAGGGGATAAGTACTACCTTTGCGGTCAGGCACTGATGGTGGTGGAGGTCAGGGATCTGCTGATAGAAAAAGGGATACCCTACGATCATATTTATGCCGAGATATATTTTTAGCGAGATGGAAACAACCAAAGAACCGCTTTTTGGGAAAACACTGAATGAATTGATTCAGCTGACAGTGGATTTGGGTTTGCCCAGGTTTACCGCTGGTCAGCTGGCCGACTGGTTGTACAAAAAGCAGATCAATTCGGTGGAAGAGATGAGCAATCTCTCCAAGAAGACGAGGGAGCTGCTGGCTGAAAAATATGATTTTGGTACCGCTCCGCCAACCAAGGTGCAGGTAAGTGCGGATGGAACCAAAAAGTACCTATTTACTACCGGGAAACATCAGTTTATCGAGACGGCCATGATCCCCGACGATGACCGTGTCACAGTTTGTGTCTCCTCCCAGGTGGGCTGCAAGATGGGCTGTCTCTTCTGCATGACTGCCAAGCAGGGTTTCCAGGGACAATTGTCGGCAGGTGAGATTGTGAACCAGATCCGGAGTATTGAGGAGGCAACTACTGTTTCCAATATCGTTTACATGGGGATGGGAGAGCCTTTCGACAACCTGGATGAGGTACTGAAAAGCATTGAAATTCTCACTTCATCCTGGGGTTATGGCATGAGTCCAAGACGGATCACAGTATCGTCGATTGGAATTGTACCAGCCATGCAACGGTTTCTGAACGAGAGTGAAGCGCACCTGGCCATCAGCCTGCATACGCCTTTCGATGAGCAGCGCAAGAGCCTGATGCCGGTTCAGCTGGCCTACCCAATTGCCGAAGTAGTAGAGGAGATCCGCAAATGGGATTTCAGCGGACAGCGGAGAGTTTCCTTCGAATACATCCTCTTCAAAGGTCTGAATGACACTTCACTGCATGTAAAGGAGCTAAGCCGGCTGCTGAATGGCATTAAATGCCGGATCAACCTGATCCGTTTCCATCCGGTGCCGGGCACTCCGCTGGTTAGTCCGGACGAAGAGACCATCACCCATTTCAAGACCCAGCTCAACGACAAGGGGATTTTCACCTCTGTTCGCGCTTCGAGGGGGCAGGATATTTATGCCGCATGCGGGTTGCTGTCAACCAAAGAGCAGAATGTGAAAATGGAAAGTTGAGAGTTGAAGATAGGAAAGGACAGGGACGACTGGGATGACTAGGACGATGGGGACGAAAAGGCAGGGGCAACCCTTTGTGGCTGACCTTAAAAGAAGATGAGAAAATGGGAACATGAGTAGGTCCGTTAGAATTAAAATTTGATACCTTTGTATTAATGATGCTGTAATTCAGTCGTGTATGGACAAAGGATTCGACAGAGATCACATTGTAAATTATTGGATTGAGGCTTCTGACAAAGATTTCAAGACAATGCTTGACTTGTATCAAACCCAAAATAACAATTGGGCATTGTTTATGGGGCATCTGGTAATTGAAAAATTACTTAAAGCCTTGTATGTAAAGTCTAAAGGTGAATTTCCCCCAATGATTCATGATTTGAGAAGGATTTGCGAGAGTGCAGAAATTGACCTCGATGTGTCACAGCAGACCCTTTTGGATAGTATTTCGAGATTTAATATTAAAGCCAGATATGACGATTACAAACAAAGTTTTTATCAGCTTTGTACAGATAGTTTCACAGCAGAATGGCTAGAAAAAATTAAAGATTGCCGGTTATGGATCAAAGCGATGCTATAAGGATTAGCAAAGGATATTTGCAGCGGGTTCAGGATTCCAATTTGGGTATTTCTGAGGCTTGGCTGTTTGGATCCTATGCCAATGGGAATCAACATGATAATAGTGATATAGATATTGCTATTGTACTCAAAGATCATGTAAAGCCAACCTTTGAAACCGAAGTCAAGTTAATGGTCATTCGCAAGGGGGAAGAGACACTCATCGAACCGCATCCATTTACCAAAGCCGAATTTGACTTCAATATTCCGATTGTCAATCAGATCATTAAGTATGGAATTAGAATAGATTTTTAGGGCTTTCCAACATGAGATTAGCCAAATTTTCTGACTTTCCGCAAAATATTCTTAGTCTGAATAGCGATTACGGTTCCTCTCAATTTTGACTTTTTGGGATATTTACTAGAACCTACAATTTAAAAGATGGTGAACTCTTCCGAATGTATATAAACCCATCCATACTTCCAGGAAAATAAGAAGGGATAAATTGATCATTTGTACTCTCATTTCCTGAACGTCGAATCATCATCGGGATTTTTGAACTGATATTTCCTGATTTATAAAAGCATTCCTGATTTGTCCGTGATGCTAGATATTCGATACTTACTCCGACAGGAATTTGCAGCTCTTGATAAACCAGCTTTCGTTTGCCTCCCATAGCGCCAGCTTTACCCTGTCCTAACAGAATACCAACATGATAATAATTGTTGCCATAAGCATTGGACAGATATTGACCAAGTGTAACAACCTCGTTAAAATGAATAGATGAGATTTTATCAAGATGCCCATAATGTGCACAGATTACAACCGGCAATTTGCCATCCGAAAAATTTTCTAATACTTGTTTTGCATTTTGCCACATAATATGATCGCGATGAACATGTTGCCATTCATAACTCTTGTACGAAGGGTAATATAATGCAGAGTCTGTCCTGCTCTTTAACGCTTGGAGAAGCACCATGTAATTGAACCTACTCATTAAAGTCGTCAATTGCTTTTCATTTCTTTCTGCATATCGATACGGCACTATCCTGTAATTGCCTGAATTAATTAAAAACACCAAAGTGTCTACTATATTTGATTGCAATTTCATACTTGAAATATACCGATTCAAATCAGGGGGTGCCATATTTGAAGATAATGGATCAGAATGTTCATCAATTCCCATTATATTCACTTTATCATCATGTATTGCATTAAATTCTTTTAACCAATTAACAAAGCGTTCTAGTTCATTGCTCAAATAGGAAAGTTTTCGATAAGTAGTGTCAATTTTACTTTGATTTGGATAGAATTTACAATAGGTCGAATCTATTTCAAATCCATGAATGTACAAATTATATTGTGCTACCAAATCTATTGGCATTTCAAGTAATACCAATCTACAGTTATAGTCAGATATTAGTTGCCTGATGTTATTATAGATGCATTTGTTAGTTTCCAAACTGCCATGAGCCGTTTCTCCGAAACCAATAATTCTATTCTTAGCCATCTTTTTAAGGACGTTTCCAGGTAAAATCATATCCTCATCCAGTGGAATATTATTATTTATGGCTGCCAAATCTTTGGCGGAAAATGCAATTAAAGGGTCATTCAACGAAAGAAGATTTCTGCCGTCACAAATAACTGTAATGCTATCAAGCCAAAGTTTAACCTCCTTCTTTTTAGTATTAAATTGTTCTTTTGCTCTTAACTCCAAACTCAACAAATAGATACCCTTATGAGCAATTCTTGCTGTAAATTCATGCCAACTGTTGTTGCTGATTATTGAAAGCGAATCAGTGACAATAATTTTGCCATATCTGTCAAATCCTGCAATTTTTAACCATGAATATTGATGGTTAATTGTTTTTGAGAAGACAGAAACAGATATTTCACTAAAACTCTTAGGTAAAAGAATTTTCTGGTATAGGCAGAGGTTAAAATCTGACTTCAAGTATGTCCTACTGAACGCAATTGACCTTTTCCCCTGGACCTTGTCAATCGTATCATACTTAAGCTGGTAACTATCAAGTATTAATTGCCAGTTATCTGGAACAACAATGCGGTTTGTTTCAAAGCCGAAATTACATCGCTTAATGTAATTCTGAGGGAAAACTAATGTAGTTTCAAAAACGAGAAACAAAACAAATAGATGTCTCATTAATATTCACATAAAGGTAAAGAACACAAAATACATAACTAATAAATTTGTTTTTCTCAAAAGTAGCCTAGTGGGAATGTTTGAGTTCCCATCAGGCCATATAATATAAATTACTAGTTCTAAAAGTAAATTTCAGTTGAGGCAATCTTATCGGTAACACTATCTCATCGGGTTTCAATTCAACCCATCCAAGATATAAATTAACCTCAAAAAAATCGGTTGAGGCAATCATAGGGCAAATTTTACCCCAACCGGTTTCAATTGGGCCCCTCTTATGGGTAATTTGCCCCAAAAAAAATCAATTGAGCACCGCTTAGGGGTAATTTTGTCAGAAATGATTTCAGTTGTGATTGGCCGAGGGCTAATCTTCCTATCTCCGTTTCCCTGTTTCATAGCACCCATCTCTGGAGTCCTCTCATTTTCACATTTTCCAATTTCCACATTTCCCCCCCTCCGTCATTTCTCCCTCAGCAGATTTTCACTGTCTCAATACCCAGTATCATGCCCAGCTTCTGGATGGAGGAGGCAAGATGCCCCACTCCGATTGCGCAATGGTGGGCGGGTCCCTGCTTGGACCATTGATTCATGAAAGCTTTGGCGCCCGGCACAAAGCGGTAACGGCTGTTGGTGTTGCCAATCTGGAGGGTTGGTCCGGGAACCGACTCCCCTTCGGCCACCAGGAAGAAGATCCCCTCTTTTCCTTCGACCACTGAGAGCAATGTAACCGGTCCCTGTCTGACGCTCATCTGGATGGAGAGCCCTTTGCCGGGTTTGCCGTGGTAGATCGGTAGCGGAACCAATTTGACACGGCCTTCCGCGATAGCGAAATGGGCCGGACCGTCGTGACCCAGCATCACCACGTCATCGTTAAAATCCATGAGGTAAAATTCGGAAAAGGAGCCACCGGCACCAAACTCTGCCATGATCTTCATGGCCTGGGCATTCTTAACTTCACACTCTCCGGCAACAGGAATGTTTTTGCCTGTTAAAAGGGTGTTGCCTGCAATCACGGAGGTGACAATATTCTCGTAATCGTTGCCGGATTCTCCTTCGTAATAGTAGGCCATCGACCCCAGTCCATGGGCTGCAACCAGCTTGTCGAGGGCGATGGAGGTACGGGCAGCACGCTCAATTTCTTCTGCCGCACATTCGGCAGTGACCTCAAAATTAACATGGAATTCGGCAATTTTGGCTTTGAGTTCAGCTTCGGTCACTCCATCGCGCCACCTTTTCAACTCGCACATTTCTAACATTTCGAGGTGGGTGCCGAATACGGCGGATTGTTTGGCGGTATCTGTATAAACATCCAACATTCCACCATAATAATGGCCAAGAATGCCGAGGCGGTTGTTCCGCATCCGCTCAGCGACGATGGCTGCCCTAACAAACTCACCTATCTCTTTCCACGCATCCTGGTCCTGCAGGTATCCGGTTACGATATCGTATTTTATTCCGGAACGGTTGAAAACTCCCGCTATTTCGGGAACAGAGCAGGCCTGGCAGTGTTCCAGCCACAGCCCCGTCATTTTACCCCTGTCGTTCAGTTGGTTGAAGGCGGAATAGTCGAGGGTGGCCACCGGTTGCAGGTTGAGGAGGATCACCGGCACCTTGACTTTTTGGGCTACAGGTAGTACCGTTGAGGAGAGGGCATAAGTAGAGATGTAGAGAAAAAGCAGCTCTATCTCATTGCTGGCCAGGTAGGAGGCGGCTTCCCTGGCCCTGACAGGATTGTCGACCATTCCGGCGTCTAATACCTCCACACCAAAACCCGAGATTTTGAGGTTTATTTCTTGCTGGTATCCCAATAAGTGATCCAGCAGTCCGTCGAACTGTGCCCAGTAGGTATCCAGGCCAATCCCCATCAATCCTATTTTTGTCTTCATAATTAGGAAGCTGTTTATAAATTGATTGTTTTAGATTATTTGTTGTTTTCAACATTTTTATGACAAACTGACTTTATTTCCTCCTCAAAATCGTGAATTGGTTTTAAGGATATTTCAGTTCCGCTCTCTCCTGAAAAAGCATAGTCGAACGGATTATCCAGGTCTTTGATCAATCTGAACATGTATGAAAAGAGGAAAGTAATTAAAAGTGTTAAAAACAGGGAGGCGTAGAATGGTTCAATCTTGATGACAATCAATCCGACGACTGTCAAAAAGCCCATTGCCTCTAATATGGCATACGCCGAGCCAACAAAGTCGGTATCCCTGATGGTATCAATTCTCATCAGAGACTTTCTGATGCTGCTTTGTTCGTTTTTAAGTTTGATCAGGTAATTGGCCTGAATGCCCTCTTTTTCAAATGCTACAATGAAGTCGTTCATGGAACTGATCTGATCCAGAATGGTTTTGGTCCGCTCTTTTTTGCTTAACCAGCCCAACAATGACTGGATAAAATCCCTTTGAAACAATAGAAAATGCTTGGCAGTGACAGAATCTTTCCCTTTGTCAATGGTAAGGGTATCATCCAGCAATGCCCGTAAGGCAGCAGTTAATTCACTTGGAATTTTCTCACTCTCCTTGTAATCGGAGAGTACCCCGCTTACCAGGAAGCCAATGAGGAAGATGGTCCCTGCCACCAGGCTTGTAAAAAGCGCATTCAACTCCATCACCTCAAATCCAAATTTGTGAGAAAGAAATTTAAGGATGGCGACCAATCCAACCAATGGCAGGATCCTAATTGCAATGGACCATTTCTGAACACTTTTTTTGAAATTCATTTTATCAGTCTGTCTGTTTGATTTTGTTGATATCAAATTCGATCAATTCAACAGGAGCCCCATTGTGTGCCACCATCACCACGCGGATCCCTTTTGCGGGAGAGTTTGGTGGTGACAGAATATGGAAATTATGGGCAGCTAGTTCACTGTCTATGTTTTGGACTTCAAATGCAAGATGGGGAACTGTTTGAATCAGTTTGTCAAGTGGGCAGTCACTGTCAAATCTCATCCATTCGATTCCAAATGGACTGGAAGAAAATCCTGACACATAAAATTTTAAATGCGCAATGTACTGCTCTCCTGGTAGTTTTAAGGTTGTCGGGATACCCAAATGATGGTACTTCCAACCCCATTGTTCACTTACCAGTGGAAGTTCATGCTCTTCTCTGACTTTCATTTTCGGGTACAATTATGTCTAATCAAGCGTTTAGTAAAATATTTAGATCCAGTTTCTTCATTTTCAGTAACTCCTCCATGACTCGCTCCCCTTTTTCAGGATCTGCCAACAATTTCCCGATCATTTCAGGGACGATTTGCCAGGATACCCCGTATTTGTCGCGGAGCCAGCCGCATTGGACCTCTTCCCCATCCTCGGTGAGTTTTTCCCAATGGTAATCGATCTCCTTCTGGGTTTCACATTCAACAACCAATGAGACTCCTTCACTGAACTGAAAATCATGGTTACCTGGGCCATCCATGGCGGCAAATTTTGCGCCGTTTAACGAGAAGCTTCCAAATTTCAGGGTGCCTTCGGGTTGCTCTTCCCCCTCCTGGTAGAGTTCAAGGTGATGGATTTGCGAATCTTTAAAGATGGCTGCATAATTCCGGATGGCCTCTTCACCCTTGCCATAACGTGCTCCGACAAAAAGAAAGGAGGGGATTATTTTGTGCCCATCCGGGGATGGTTCTCCCAGCATCAGTTGCCAGGTCATGCCAAATTTATCTGTCACCCATCCATATCGTTCGCTCCAGGGATATTTGCCGATTGGTATCATGGCGCTACCACCTTCGGAGAGCCAATACCAGATTCTGTCGATCTCTTCCACACTCTCGCAGGTTACAAACAGGGAGATGGAGGGGGTGATTTTGTACATCGGACCCCCATTCAGTGCCATGACTCTTTTCCCTTCCAGTTCAAAATGGAGAGCAACACCCGAGTCATTGACAATCCTTGAATTGTCAAAAATGGAGCAATAGTATTCAGCAGCTGCCTTTGCCTGGTTGTCAAACCAAAGGCAGGGGTATATTTGATTGGTCATTACCAGGGAATTATTGAATGCTCCAATCAGTTGAACAGTCCGGCGATTTTGGAAAAACCCTCCTTGAAAGAGCCTGCTGCGGAGGAGAATGCCTCTTTTACCTCTTCCCAGTTCTCTTCGGAAGTCTCTACAAGTTTGTCATATTTTGCCTGAAGTTCCTCTTTCTTAGCCTTCAAATCAGCCATTTTTTCATCGTATTCGGCTTTGGCCTCTCCAATAGCCTTCTCTTTTTTGGCTTCCAGTTCATCTATTTTGGCAAAGATTTCATCGATGCGCTCTTTCGCGTTATTTTTAAAAGTTTCCCGATCCATGATTTTAGTATTAATTGTATTGATGCCTACTCTGAAGGATTTTCGGCTTTCTCCGTATTGTTACAATTTTGGTTTTAAGGTATCTGAATCAATGTTGATGCTTTACAATTGCACGTCTTCCCTGATGTTAGACCGTCGTTGAGGCAAGATTCCAAGAATGGCTTTCCGTCGTACCAATACCAGTCAAATATAAAGGTGTTGACAACATGGCTGATTGCATTTCTCTTAAGGTTGATCCGCCAAGCAAAATAAGCATTTTTAGCTCAAATTCCGGCGGTGAAGACCAACTTAAAAGTGGTCTCTTTGCCTGGAATTGAATTTACCTGTAAAGTTCCTCCATGTAGTTGCATGATTTGTCTGGAGAGACTCAAACCAATTCCCGATCCATTTTCCCTGGTGGTAAAAAAAGGAACAAAAATCTGATCCACTATTTCTGTAGGAATTCCCGGTCCATTGTCGGTAACCCGGATCTCAGGGAGCTGGTTTGCATTTCTGTCAGCTATTAGCTGAATTTTACCCGAAGGATTCTTTTCATTGGCTTGAACGGCATTTTTCAGCAGGTTCACCAAGACTTGTACTACCAGGTTCTCATCCGCAAGAATCTCCAGGGACATGTTCTGTAGTCTCACTGTAAACTCCAGCTTTTCAATGCTCTCAAGGGAGGCATACAATACTTTGATCCTCTCGAACAGATCTGCTATCCTGAACAGTCTTTTGACGGGTTTGGGCAATCCCGAGAGTTTACGGTAAGACTCCACAAACTGCATCAGTCCATTTCCCTGCTCCCTGATCACATTCAGCCCTTTGACAGTTGTCCGAATGGTCGCTTCATCTACCTCCTCCGGTTGTACGAGCCTTCCATCCACCGTGTAATAGTTGCAAAGACTTTCTGAAAGTGAGGTAATCGGAGCAATTGAATTCATGATTTCATGCATCAGGACACGTATCAGTTTCATCCAGGCATCCAGCTCTTTTTCGTCCAGTTCATTCCGGATATCCTGCAGGGAGAGCAGCATCAGTTCACTATCCTTTGCTTTGAAAGAGGTGGCTTTCAGGGAGAGCTCGACAGTTCCTTTTTCACCCTTTAGGGAGACGTGTTTTTGTTCAAAGGGTTTGATGTTTTTGGTAGCCTGAAACAGATGGATGTTGATCCTTTCCAGCTGGTTGATATGGGTCAGGACATTGATCCCAAGCATTTTTTTCGTCGCATGATTCGCGTGGAGGACAAATCCGTTGCGGTCGTAGGTGATGATCCCGGTAGCTACCTGTTCCAGCAGAGTTTGAAAATATTGTTCCTGTTGGCGGCTTTCAATTTTGACCTGTTGAATTTGTTGGTTCACTCTGTTCAGACTTTGGTAAAGCGCCTGAATGGGTTGATTTGACTCATTGGTAGGAAACCGCAAAGTTGAATCCTCATTTTCGACTGATTCCAGGAAGAAATTTAGTTTCCTGTTGGTTGAATTCAAATAGCTGATAAGGTTAACCACTACAATTGTTTCAGCCAGGAGAAGAAGCACCACCAGGGGAATGGCCCATTTCGATGCGATACAGAAACCCACGGCAATGGCAATGATTACCAGCAAAAAAACCCTGAAAATCAGTTGAAAGTAGAAATTTCGGCTAATCATTTGGTGGTTTTTTTGATTTTATTGTAGAGTGTTTGCCTGGAAATTCCCAGTTGCTCCGCGGCAGCGCTTAAATTTCCATTGTGTTTTTCAATGGCATGGTTGATCATCCTTGTTTCCATGTCAAACAAGGTAAGATCTGTTTTGCCTTGTTTGGGGGAGCTTAATGGCTTCATGAAGAAATCTTCGGGTTTAAGCAGACTTCCTTCACACAGGATCACGGCTTTCTCAATGGTATGCTGCAGTTCACGGATGTTACCCGGCCACGGGTATTTTTGAAGTTTGTCTAGTGCCTGTTGGTTAATTCTTAACCCTTGCTTGTTGTATTTGGAACTGTATTTTTTGAGAAAGAATTCAGCGAGCAGTAGAACATCATCCCCCCGTTCACGAAGTGGAGGAACTTCAATTTGAATTGTATTGATACGGTAAAGCAGATCTTCCCGAAACTGTCCTTCGTTGACCATACTCTCCAAATTTTTGTTGGTAGCGCAAATGAGCCGGATATCGACAGGAATCATCTGGTTGGAACCAATACGTGAAATTTGACGATTCTGAATGGCTGCCAGTAGTTTCGCCTGGAGATGAAATGAGAGATTCCCGATTTCATCCAAGAAGAGTGTGCCTTTATCGGCTACCTCGAATTTGCCGGGGCGATTCTCCCTTGCATCTGTGAATGCCCCCTTGACATGTCCGAATAGTTCGCTCTCGAACAAGGATTCAGTAATGGCCCCCATATCCACATTGACCATTACCTCCTGTGCCCGCTCTGACATTCTGTGAATCTCCTGGGCAATCAGCTCTTTGCCGGTTCCGTTTTCTCCTGTAATCAGAATATTGGCATCCGTTTTGGCCACTTTGCGGACAAGGTTCAATACGTGCACCAATTTTGGAGAGGAGCCTACAATAAATCTCTGCTCCCGGTTAATCTCGTTTTTGAGCCCCTTCTCTTTTTCTTTCAACTGGCTGACCTCCCTTTTCGACAAATTCAGCTGAATGGCTGATTTTAGGGTAGCAAGCAGTTTGTTGTTGTCCCAGGGCTTCAGGCAGAAATCGGTGGCTCCCAGTTTTAGTGCCTTGACTGTTAATTCGATGTCTCCATAGGCGGTAATCATTACCACAGAAATCTCCGGATGGGTCTCTTTGATTCTGCCCAACCAATAGATGCCTTCGTTGCCGGTATTGATACCAGCATTGAAATTCATGTCCAGGATTACCAGGTTGTACTCTTTTTTTCGAAGTTCGGTTGGGATTTGGTTGGGGTCCGATAAGGTGGTTATGGATTGAAAATCGGGTGCAAGCAGTATCTCCAGTGCGCTCAGGATGCTCTTGTTGTCATCGATGATCAGTACATTTCCTTTGGCCATTTTTATTTCAAAGTTAACTGAAGCAGAAAACAATACCAAGGAAGTGTAAAGATAATTGACAGATTACTGTCAATTATTTTTACTGCTTACAAGAAAATTATCAATAGATCACATTGATTATCAGAGAGTATAAACTTTGGCATTGTTTTGGTTACTTCAAATCCAAAAACAATGATCGCATGAGAATTCCTTTGTTGATACTGGCTATCTTGTGGACAGGTTTACCACTGTTTGCCCAGGAGCGTTGGACCCTCAACGACTGCATCAACTATGCCTTGAAAAACAACCTTCAGTTGCAGGATGCCGGAATGAGTGCAGACCTGGCGGCACTTGGCTACAATCAATCCAAATGGAACATGCTTCCCTCCATTGGTGCCGGGTCGGATGCGGGTAAAAACTTCGGCAGATCTGTGGACCCGGCTACCAACACCTATGTCAACACTGCCTTTTTTAACAACTCTTACTATCTGGGTGCCTCGGTCGATCTTTTTAAAGGTTTCATGGCCCAAAACCAGGTTAAGTACCGGGCTTTCAAGAAGGAGGCAACCCAAAACAACCGGCTAAATGTGGCGGATGATGTGGCTTTTTCGGTGATGAACAACTTCTTCAATGTCATCTATTACGAAGAGTTGCTGAAGATTGCCAACGATCAGAAGGCATTGTCGGAGTTGAATGTAAAGAAGGTCCAAATCCTGATCGCCACGGGGTTGAAGTCCCAGTCGGATCTTTTGGAGGTAAAGGCAAACTACGAAAAAGAGGAGCTCTTCTCTATCCAGACCGGCAACAACATTGCCACGGCAAGGATTGGGCTGAAGAAGGCGATGAACCTGCCTCCTGAAGCGCCTCTGGTGTTAATTATTCCAACAACTGATGCTGCTTCAAACGGCCATCCGACAGATATCAAAGCACTTTATGAGCAACACACTGCCTGGTCTCCCTACATCAAAAGCTACGAGCAGGAGTGGATGGCTAGTCAGAAAAATGTAAGCATCAGCAAGGGCGGGTATTCACCCTCCATCCGGTTGCAAGCCACCTACAATACAGGCTTTTATGAGACAAATAAGGACGCTAACGACCAGGTCATAGCCTTCAGGGACCAAATCAATTACAACCAACGGCAGTTTTTGGGTGCTACACTCTCTATTCCTGTGTTTAACAGAAACAATGTGAGATTTGGTGTGCAAAGCGCCAAAATTGAGGAGGCCCAGGCACTTACACGGCTTAACGTGGCCAAACAGACCTTGCTCTACGAGATGGAGCGGAATTACAATGAGCTTACAGCCTCTGAAAAAGAACTACAACAAGCAGAGAAGCAGATGGATGCCGACCAACTGGCCTTTCAGGCAGCCCAGCGAAAATTTGAACAGGGGATGGTTACTGCCATTGAACTGAATGCAACAAAAAACCGTCTCGCTAATTCAACAGCCCAGGTTCTGCATGCCAAATTGATGTTTGAGGTAAAGAAGAGGGTACTGGAGTTCTACAAGGGGAACCGGTTTTGGGAAACGGCGAAGAAGGACTGGGGGACTTAGAGAGGGGGAGACTGGGGGAGGGGAACTCCGAAGGTTGAAGAATTGAAACGGGGAAACGGTCAAGAAGGACTAAGGGACTAAGGGAAGGGGAGACTGGGGGAGAGGAACTCCGAAGGTTGAAGAATTGAAAAGGGGAAACGGAAAAGAAGGACTAAGGGACTGGGGGAGTGGAAATCCGAAGGTTGAAGAGTTGAAAAGGGGAAACGGACAAGAAGGACTAGGGGACTTAGGGACTAAGGGACTGGGGGCGTGGAACTCCGAAGGTTGGAGAATTGAAACGGGTAAGAATCTGAAGTTTTACCCTGAAAGGGTTAAAGCTCAATAGCCCCGGGTGGAGCGCAGCGGAACCCGGGGTTCAGGAATGCAGGGAGTTCACCGTCCGCGGTAGCAAATTGAAAAAAGTGATAATAACCGGATCGGACGGATGGCGCAAAAAATAAAAAAGAGCACATAAAAGCTGAAGCGGGAGGAGAAAAATAGAGAAACATAATGAATTTCGATTGCGGCACAATCCAACCCTTCGACCCTTCGTCAGGCTCAGGGACCGAATCCACAATCGAAATTCCAAAATCAAAAATTGCCAGGTTATGGGAATGGATAGAATCATAGAGAGGAAAAAAGGAATTCAGAAGAAGCATATTTACTGGGGTGCAGGGATATTGCTGTTAGTTTTGCTGATACTAAAGCTGGTATTCGGCGACCACTCGTCTGTCTTTCGGGCTGAAAAAGATCAGCTGGTGATCAGCAACGTGGAAGATGGCGTATTCAACGACTACATCACTGTCATCGGTCAGGTTGAACCCATTACCACCATTTTCCTGGATGCCGTTGAGGGAGGCACCGTGGAGGAACGGTTTATTGAAGAGGGTGCCATGGTCAAAAAGGGGGATGTGATCCTCCGTCTGGAAAACCGCCAGTTGTACCAGACCATTCTCAACAGTGAAGCTGCACTGGCAGAAAAAGAGAACTACCTGCGCAGCACCAGGATCAGTTTTGAGACAGAATTGATTCAGTCAAAAAGAAATATTTTGGACAGTGAATTCAAGGTAACCAGGAAAAAGCGAACCTTCAGCCAGTATGAAACATTGTTCAAGGAGCAACTTATTTCGAAGGAAGATTTTACCCAAGCCAAAGAGGATTACGAATATGAAGTCGATCTGTTGGTGATCAATAAACTGAAAGCCAGAAATGACTCCATGCTGAGGACCACCTCCATGAAAACGCTCGAAATAGACCTGGGCAAAATGCGGCAGATGCTTGACCTGGTGCACGAACGGTTGGGCGACCTGAATGTAAAATCACCTGTAGATGGCCAATTGGGAATGCTGGATGCCGAAATCGGACAGTCGATCAACAGCGGGCAGCGGATCGGACAGGTCAATGTGCTGGACAATTTCAAGGTGAATGCCAAAATTGATGAGCACTACATCGACCGGGTGGTCCGCGGATTGGCAGCGACACTCGACCGAAACGGGGCAAATTTCAACCTTGCTGTAAAAAAGGTCTATCCCGATGTTCGGGAGGGCCAATTTAAAATTGATTTGGTTTTCGAGGGATCCAAACCGGAGAATGTGCGCACCGGCCAGACTTACCATGTGAAGCTGAAGCTGGGTGAGTCGCAAAAGGCCTTGATGATCCCACGGGGTGGATTCTTCCAAAGTACCGGTGGACAATGGATCTTCGTAGTCAACGAAGCAGGAACTGAGGCGGTAAAGCGTCCCATCAAAATAGGCAAGCAAAATCCTCAATACTACGAAGTACTGGAAGGTTTGAAAGCCGGCGAAAAGGTGATCACCTCCGGGTACGAGGTATTCGGGACGAATGAGCGGATCACGATGAAGTGAGGAGACGGAGGGACTCAGGGACTAGGGGACGAAGGGACTGAGGGAGCGGAACTCCAGAGAATGAAGAATTGAAACAGGGAAACGGAGACGGAAAAATGACGGGGAGACTTGGTGACTTAGGGACTAGGAGAATGGATAAAAGAGAAACGGGAAAAGGAGATTGGGAAAATAAGATGAGAAAACGAGAAGGTGTGGAAATGAGATGGAATACATAAGACTCCCCGTTTTTGACCACGAGGATGAAAAATAGGGAATCATACCCTGAAAGGGTTAAATATCAATAGCCCGGGGTTAAGCGACGAAGGAGCGTTACCCCGGGTATGGGAACACCGAACGGAAACCGTCCGTGGTTGTATGTTGAAAGTAGAAGAAAAGATCATTTCGGACGGAAGGAACAAATACAAGTACAGTGAGCAATGCAAGAAAAATCGTGAAGTTGATTTTTTGATATGTAACATGAAGTATATTAGATAAATAAATATTAACCAACCAGAGTATGGTAAGAGAAGACCCCCTGCCCCATACTCTCTGCAATTCTTACAACATGATTAAGACAGTTAATCTGAACAAGGTTTTTCGCACGGAAGAGATCGAAACCAGTGCGTTGAATGAGGTAAGCCTCCACATTCAAAAAGGCGAATTTGTGGCCATCATGGGCCCATCGGGATGTGGCAAATCAACTTTGCTGAACATCATTGGGTTGCTCGACAATCCAACTTCCGGTGAGTACTATTTCGATGGTGCCGAAGTGGGTGGGTACAAGGAGCGCAACCGTACATTACTTCGGAAAGGCAACATCGGCTTCGTGTTCCAGAGTTTCAACCTGATCGACGAACTCAATGTCTATGAAAATGTGGAGCTTCCACTTATCTATTTGAAATTAAGCGCCAAAGAGCGCAAGGAGATGGTCGAAAAGGTGCTGGAAAGAATGAAGATCAGCCACCGCAAGAAGCACTTCCCGCAGCAACTCTCCGGTGGTCAGCAACAGCGTGTGGCCATTGCCCGGGCCGTGGTTGCCAATCCCAAATTGATCCTGGCGGATGAGCCTACCGGGAACCTCGACTCCAAAAATGGGCTGGAGGTCATGAACCTGCTCACCGAACTCAACCGCGAAGGAACCACCATCGTGATGGTGACCCACTCCATGCACGACTCCGAATTCGCCCATCGGGTAATCAACCTCTTTGATGGACAAGTGATCACCGAGGAGACGAAGCGGCAGATGGAGTAGGGAGAATGATAGAACGGCTGGGACGACTAGGACGAGGGGAAGAAGGAGGGGGCGACTTGGCGAAGGGGCGAGGGCGCGAGTGGTTAAAATAGAAACTGGGACGGAAAATGACGGAGCGACGGAAAGACGGAAAAATGACGGAGCGACTTGGGGACTGAGGGACTTAGAGAGTGTAACTCCGGTATTTTTCGGCCACCTTTCAGCCCCTACTCAAATCCTACCGCGTAGCGGTTACGGTATTGTAGCCCGGGGGGAATGCAGGGAGACCACCGTCCGCGGTAGCATTTTAAAAAAGGAAATTGGATCGGATCGGACGGACGGAACAGATGAAGGGAAAGGAGAGAACAGAGATAAAACAATCTTAAAATTTTTAATGAACACATGATTAAAAACTATCTTAAAACAGCCTTGCGTTTTCTGAAGAACAACAAAATTTTTGCCGGCATCAACATGTTTGGACTGTCCATCGCCCTGGCGGCCTCTTTCATCATTCTGCTCTACGTGATCAATGAACTGAGCTACGACCATTGCCACAAAAACAGGAATCAGGTTTACAGGGTAGTCAATTACTACATAGATTCCAAGAGCACCTTCTCCGGGACTCCCTATGTATTGGCAAAAACCCTGAAGGATGAATTTGCCCAGGTCGAAAAGTCTGTTAATACGAGAAACATAGGTGGAATTAAGCTAAGACTCGGAGAGGAAATGATGAATGTGATTGGGGCGGTTGCAACCAGTCCTGATGTATTTGATATTTTCACCATACCATTGCTTGAAGGTTCGCAGGGATCAGGTTTGTTAAATGATCCAGGTTCGATCGTCCTTTCGCGCGAACTGGCAGAAAAATTCTTTCCGGGACAAAATGCAACCGGACAAAAAATTACAGGAAGTATCAACAATATAGCGCAGGTATTTGTTGTGACAGGTGTTTTTGAAAACATTCCGGTCAACTCAACTTTTAAAGCCAGATGCTTCGTCCATAGCAAGTGGACGGTAGATGACATCAATAAATCGTTCAAAATCACCAACGCAGAGGTTAGTTGGCACCATGATTTCTGGATTACCTGGGTGAAGTTGTCGAAAGATGGCAAAGCAGCGGATCTGGAACAAGAGTTCCGCTCTTTGGAGACCAAGTACATTGGGGAGAAGCCGGTGAAGAATTTCTCCCTGCAACGGCTATCAGATGTTTACCTCTATTCCGAGAAGGTAGCCAATACCGGAATCAAGGGAAACCTGAAAAATATCCGGTTGTTTTCGGCCATTGCCTTCCTGATTGTATTGGTTGCAGCAGTGAATTATATTATCCTGTCAACAGCAGTTTCGACAGGCAGGTTAAAAGAGATCGGTATCAGAAAGACCAATGGGGCAGATAGCTACAACATCAAGAAACAACTTTTGAGCGAATCAGTTCTTTTGGCGATTCTGGTGCTACCCATAGCCGTATTGATCATGTGGCTAGCCCTGCCATTGGCCGGCAATCTTTTCCAGACGAGACTGCAGGTCATTGGATCCAATGTGCTTATTTATGCATTGGTTTATGTTCTGTTAACCCTTGTAATCGGTATCGCTTCAGGGATTTACACATCAGCCTATCTCTCAAGGCTGAAAGTCATGGATATTCTGAAGAATTCAACAGCCACGGGGCGTCGCAAGCAAACCATTCGATCTTCGCTGGTTGTGGTGCAGCTGGTCATCTTCTGTGCATTTGTCTCCTGTGCCCTGATCATTTGGGCGCAATACCAATATTCCCTGAAAAAGGATCCGGGGTACCAAAACAGCAACATCTTGCTGGTAGACCTTGGTCGTGGCTTCAAGGGATATTCGGCCTACATCAACAGCATCAAGGCCAATTCGAATGTGATTTCAGCGGCCGGTGCCATGGAAGGAGTCCCAATGATGGGATCCATGGTGATGATGTCACCACATTTCCAGGACAAAACACAAAAAGTGAAGGTGGAAGGGATGGCTGTTGATTTCAATTTTTTGAAAACCATGGGCATATCGGTCATTGATGGCCGTGAATTCTCTGAAGAATTTGGCAGTGATTTAAAACAGTCGTGCCTTGTGAATGAAACGGCAGTCAAGCAACTTGGCATTAGTGATCCGGTTGGAAAGCAGCTGATGGGGAAGAACATCATTGGGCTGGTGAAAGATTTTAACCTGCATGCCATTCGCAGCGATATTCCCCCCTTGATGATCAGCATGACCGATCAGTACATCAGCCAGGTCGCCGTGAATTACAAACCCAGCACACTTGCGGTCATATTGCCCGTATTGGAAAGCGAATGGAAGAAAGCGGCACCCGACCGGCCATTCCGCTATTCAACCATCGAAGAGACCACGGAAAGGCTTTACGCTTCTGAAAAAAACCTGAGTACCATTGTCTCCATTTTTGCCCTGTTTACCCTACTTATTGCGGCTTTCGGCCTGTTTGGCCTAACATTGTTTACAGCCCGCGCACGCACCAAGGAGATCGGCATCCGGAAAGTGTTCGGAAGCTCTGAACAAACCATTGTCTATTCTTTCTTGAAAAGTAACACGCTGCTGGTGCTCATAGCATCGCTGCTCGCCGTTCCTGTAACATTTTACTTCATGACGAACTGGCTGAATGGCTTCTCCTACCATACCACCATAAGTTGGTGGGTTTTTATGGTTGCCTTTGCCGTATCCGCTATTGTAGTTCTCCTCACTGTATTTTACCACTCATGGCGGGCTTCAAGGATCAACCCGGTGAAGGCGCTGCGGTATGAATAAGTTGTCTGAATATTGTCTGAATCGGGATGCTCAGGACAGAAGGATTGGCAGGAAGATAGTAGGGAGACGGAAAAATGACGGAGGGACGGAAGATGACGGAGAGAGAGCAGGGGCGACCCTGTGTGGTCGTCCTTGAAGATGGTTGGGAAATAATGAAACGGGGAAACGGAGAGGGATAATGACGGAGAGACGGAAAAATGACGGAAAGACGAAGAAGACTGAATGCCAGAGGAAGACCGGAAAAGGGAAAACAGTAAGAAGACAAATGTAAAAAGCTGGAATAGGATAAAATTAAACAGATCAGTATGTTCGGAATTTCATTTAAAATCGCGGTGCGTTATTTGTGGCGCAACAGAACTTACAGTCTGATCAATTTTGTTTGTCTCACTTTTGGACTCACCTGTGCCATTGTGGCGGTACTGCACATCTTCAATCTCTTCAGTTTCGACAAGTTTCACCAAAACTACGACAGGCTCTATTCGGTGGATGCCTATGTGACCTATTTTAACGGGGATCGTTTTCCAAAACAGTACCTCTCTGCCTCCCTGACAGATGTGCTAAAGGTTCAGGCACCCGAAATTGAAGCGATGACCCGGGTCGCGGGTTGTGACTTTTCTTTTGTCAGTGGGGAGAAAACCATTGCGGAAAGTGGATTTTACGCAGATGACAACTTCTTCGACCTGTTTTCGTTCCCCTTGTTGCAGGGCAAAAGCAAGGTGCTGGGTGATTTGAATGCGGTAGTGATTTCGGAAACGATGGCTAAAAAGTTCTTTGGGAATATCGATTGCCTTGGGAAAATATTGGCAGTTAAAGAGAACGGGAAGGAGGAGACGTTTAAGGTGGCAGCCGTATTTGGGAAAGTCCCCAGGCAATCTTCCCTGCAATTTGACTTTGTGGTGCCATTTGCAAAATTTTTGGCCGGAAATAGCTGGGCCACCGAAACTGGGGCTACCGCCAACCAAACCTGGGTCATGCTGAAGAACGGCGCCGACCGCAAATTGGTCGATCAAAAAATTAAAAATCTGATCAGTAACCAGGAGACTACGCTGAACCAGGAACTTTTCCTCTTTCCATTGAAGGAGAAGGTCCTTTATGGGTATGCAGGTGGTAAAAGGGTATGGAAGGAGATGCAAAACGTTTTTCTGGTAGGCACCATTGGATTGGCCATCTTGCTGATTGCCTGCTTCATTTTTATCAATCTTGCCATTGCCTTGAATATCAAAAGATACCGGGAGGCAGGTATCAAGAAGGTGGTTGGCTCCGGCAAGCAGGGAATCATCCTGCAGTTTCTGGGAGAAGTACTGATTGTGACCTTCATCAGTATGGTTAGTGCCGTTATCCTGGTAAGTATGCTCCTTCCGGGTTTCAATGCATTGTTCCGGAACGATATCCAGTTTCAGCTGCTGGATTTCAGGATGGTGCTTTTTTTCATTGGTGTTACCCTGTTTACAGCCTTGTCTTCCGGCCTTTTCCCGGCTTTGTACCTGGCTTCCTCCAATCCGGTCCATGTATTGAAGGGGAGAATTGCTACCAGCCAAAGCTACAGCAGGTTGAGGCAAGGATTGATTGTCTTTCAGTTCGTCATTCCTATTGTATTGATAATATGCATGATGGTTATCAAGACCCAGGACAAATACATGCGCAACTACAATTTTGGTGTGGAACAAGATCAACTGATTGTATTGGACAATTCACCCAATCTACAGAAACATGCCGGGAGTTTGAAGACAGAATTGCTGTCCATCCCTGGAATTGAGGCTGTAAGTTTTTCCAATTGTATCCCGACGAGAGGCACCAGACCTACGAGTGAGGTTAGCTGGGAGGGAAAGGATGCTGCCCGGAAGCTCCACTTTTGGTGTGTCAACACCGATTTTGATTACAACAAAACGGTGGAGGTCAATGTGGTGGAGGGGCGATATTTCGACCGCTCTTTTTCGGCCGACTCTGTTGGGTATCTGGTGAATGATGTAGCAGCCAGGGTGATGAATACAAAAGATCCCATTGGTTCCATCCTCACCGTGGAGGGCAAAAAGGGTCCCATTCTGGGAGTGTTCAAGGGATTTCATGCCATCGACCTGGCCGGGCCTATCGTACCAACCATTCTTCGGATCAAGCCGGAGGAGTGTTCAGTTTTGCTGGTAAAATATGGTTCAGGAGGCTTTCCGGCGATAGCCGAAAAGATTAAAACTGTCTATCGGCATTACGAACCTGAAGCACTGTACCAACCAAGATTGTTTCGCGACCTTCCCTCCTATGCCAACCTGAGTACCCCCTCCAACCTGGTTGGTGTGGCGTTTATGATCGCACTGCTGCTGGCTTGCCTGGGTTTTTTCGGACTTGCTTCGTTTACCGCAGAAAGCAGGACCAAAGAGATTGGCATCCGAAAAACCAATGGAGCCACCATCGCTTCCATCATCCGTTTGCTGCTGACCAGTTACACCAAATGGCTGACCATCGCCTCCTTGCTGGCATTGCCGGTAGCCTACCTGCTGGGAAAATTTTTTCTTGGGAAGTTCCATTTTCACACTGCGATGCCACTTTGGGCATTTATGGTTGGACCTTTGCTGGCTTCGGTGGTTGCATTGATCACAGTTCTATCGCAAACCTGGAGGGCAGCCAGTAAAAATCCGGTGAAGGCGCTGCGGTACGAGTAAAGTCGTCTGAATCAGGATGCTCAGGATGAGAGGATTAGCAGGATAAAGAAAAATGAAAAGTTGAAAGTGAAGAAAAGAAACAGAGAAACGGAGAAGGATAATGACGGAGGGACGGAAAAATGACTGAGAGGTATTATGTTTCATGAGTGGGCACTTAAAACCCACTGATTATTAATTGTTTATCTTCTCGTTCTTTGAAATTATTGTAATCGCACTTCGTAAGTATCTCTCTTATAGGTGTTTTGTCCAGTAGTGAAATGCTTAGAATCTGTAAAATTTCGTAGATTC